>NZ_JAAAMT010000026.1 GCF_009905435.1 Pseudomonas sp. R5(2019) | reverse complement strand
CGCGGTCACCAGGCCGCCGAACAGGGTGCGGCCCTTGAAGCGGGTGACGCGGGTCAGCACGAACGCTGCCAGGGTGCCCAGCGCAACCGCGGCCACCGCCGTGTAGCAGGCGATTTCCAGCGAGCGGACCACCGAGCCCATCAGCTGAGTATTGTCCAGCAGGCCCACGTACCACTTCACCGACCAGCCGCCCCAGACCGTCACCAGCTTGGAGGCGTTGAACGAGTAGATCACCAGAATCAGCATCGGCAGGTAGATGAACAGCAACCCCAGCACCAGCATCAGGTTCGAGAAACTGAAACGCTTCATGCCCTGCCCTCCATCTCTTTGGCCTGACTGCGGTTGAACAGCAGGATCGGCACGATCAGGATCGCCAGCATCACCACCGCCAGGGCAGACGCCACCGGCCAGTCACGGTTGTTGAAGAATTCTTGCCACAACACTTTACCGATCATCAGGGTTTCCGGGCCGCCCAACAGCTCAGGGATCACGAACTCGCCCACCACCGGGATGAACACCAGCATGCAGCCAGCGACGATGCCGTTCTTGGCCAGCGGCACGGTGATTTTCCAGAAGCTGTTGAACGTGCTCGAACCCAGGTCCGATGCCGCTTCCAGCAGGCTTTGGTCGTGCTTCACCAGGTTGGCGTAGAGCGGCAGGATCATGAACGGCAGGTAGGAATAAACCACGCCGATATAAACCGCCAGGTTGGTATTGAGGATCTGCAGCGGCTGGTCGATAAGGCCCAGCCACATCAGGAAGGCGTTGAGCAGGCCATTATTGCTGAGGATGCCCATCCAGGCATACACGCGGATCAGGATCGCCGTCCAGGTCGGCATCATGATCAGCAGCAACAGCACCGTCTGCATCTCCTTGCGCGCCTTGGAGATGGCATAGGCCATCGGGAAGCCGATGAACAGGCACAGCAAGGTGCTGAAAAACGCCATCTTCAGCGAGCCGAGGTACGCCGAGATATAGAGTTCGTCCTCGCCGAGCAAGCCGTAGTTGGCCAGGTTGAGCACCAGCTCGATCTTTTGTTCGACGTAGGTATAGATTTCGGTGTACGGCGGAATCGCCACGTCGGCTTCAGCAAAGCTGATCTTCAGGACGATGAAGAACGGCAGCATGAAGAACAGGAACAGCCAGATAAACGGAACGCCGATCACCAGATGGCGACCGCCGGGCGTTACTCGGTCGAGGGCGCGTTTGAGTTTTCGAATGTTCATGACCGCAGTACCACGCCGCTATCGTCTTCCCACCACACGAACACCTGGTCATCCCAGGTCGGACGCGCGCCCCGACGCTCAGCGTTGGCCACGAACGACTGCACCAGCTTGCCGCAGGGCAATTCGACGTAGAACACCGAATGGCCGCCCAGGTAGGCAATGTCGAGGACCTTGCCGCGCGACCAGTTGTATTGGCTGTCCGGCTGCTCGGTGGTCACCAGCAGTTTTTCCGGGCGGATGGCGTAGGTCACGCGCTTGTCCTGCACCGAAGTGCTGACGCCGTGACCAACATAAATATTGCGCTCAAGCTCGGGGCTGGCGATCAGGGCATGGCCTTCGGCATCGTCGACGACTTCGCCTTCGAACAGGTTGACATTACCGATGAACTCGCAGACCAGGCGGCTGGTCGGGGTTTCATAGATGTCGATCGGGCTGCCGATCTGAGCGATCCAACCCAGGTGCATGATCGCGATGCGCTGGGCCATGGTCATGGCCTCTTCCTGGTCGTGGGTCACCATCACGCAAGTCACGCCGACCCGCTCGATGATTTCTACCAGCTCCAGCTGCATTTGCGAGCGCAGCTTCTTGTCCAGTGCGCCCATCGGCTCATCGAGCAGCAACAGCTTCGGGCGCTTGGCCAGCGAACGGGCCAGGGCCACGCGCTGGCGCTGGCCGCCGGACAGCTGGTGCGGCTTGCGCTTGGCATACTGGCTCATCTGCACCAGCTTGAGCATTTCGGCCACACGGGCGTCGATCTCGGCCTTGGGGATCTTGTCCTGCTGCAGGCCGAAGGCGATGTTCTGCGCCACGGTCATGTGCGGGAACAGCGCGTAGGACTGGAACATCATGTTGATCGGCCGCTCGTAGGGCGGCATATCGGTGATGTCCACGCCATCGAGGAAAATTCGCCCCTCCGTCGGCCGTTCGAAACCGGCCAGCATGCGCAGCAAGGTGGATTTACCCGAACCGGAGCCGCCGAGCAGGGCAAAGATCTCGCCCTTGTTGATCTGCAAAGACACGTCGTCCACCGCGATCGTCTCGTCGAACTTTTTCGTGACCCGGTCGATCTTGACCAGCACCTGCTTGGGTTGCTGGTCGCCCTCGAGGGCTTTCTTATAGGCGCCGGAGGCAACTGCCATTAACGAAACTCCCAACCTGGTTTACAGCCCACCCTCAAACACGGGGCGGACCTTGGATAATTATTTGCCCGACTTGACCTTGGTCCAGCTGCGGGTCATCAAACGTTGCACCTTGGGGGGCAACTCGGAGTTGACGTAAAGCTTGTCGACCACCGCTTGCGGTGGATACACCGACTCATCAGTGCGCACGCTTTGTTCCATCAGTTCCCCAGCCTTCGGGTTGGGGTTGGCATAGCCGACGTAATCGCTGACCTTCGCGATGACTTGAGGCTCAAGCAGATAGTTGATGAAGGCGTGGGCTTGCTTGACGTTGGTGGCATCCCTGGGGATTGCCAGCATGTCGAACCAGAGGTTGCCGCCTTCCTTGGGAATCGAATAGGCGATGTCCACGCCCTTGCCCGCTTCTTCGGCGCGAGCCTTGGCCTGGAAGATATCGCCCGAGAACCCGGCCGCCACGCAGATATCGCCGTTGGCCAGATCGCTGATGTATTTGGAGGAGTGGAAGTACGTCACGTAAGGGCGCACCGCCAGCAACTTTTTCTCGGCTTTCTCGTAATCCTCGGGATCGGTGCTGTTGGGGTCCAGCCCCATATAATTCAGGACCGCCGGCAGCATCTCATCAGCGGAGTCGAGGAACGCGACACCGCACTTGGAGAGCTTCTTGATATTTTCCGGTTCGAACAACACAGCCCAGGAATCGATCTTCTCGACACCCAGCGCAGCCTTGACCTTCTCGACGTTGTAACCAATGCCGTTGGTGCCCCACAGGTAAGGCACGGCGTATTGGTTGCCCAAGTCGTTCTTCTCCAGGCGCTTGAGCAGCGCAGGGTCCAGGTTCTGCCAGTTCGGCAGTTGCGACTTGTCGAGCTTCTGGAACGCACCGGCCTTGATCTGCTTGCCCAGGAAGTGGTTTGACGGCACGACCACGTCATAGCCGGTACGGCCCGCCAGCAACTTGCCTTCCAGTGTTTCGTTAGAGTCAAAAACGTCGTACACCGGCTTAATGGCGGTGGCCTTTTCGAAGTCCGCGAGGGTGGTCTCGCCGATGTAATCTGACCAGTTATAAATATGCACAGTGGGCGCCGCTTGCACGCTGAGCGCCAGCGTCAGACCCGCGCCCGCCAACATGGCCTTGCGAAACAAAGAAGTAGACAAGTGGGAGGTCCTCTCAATAGTGCCCGTGGCAAACGGCAGTGACCTGCCGGATAACAAAACCGGCGCGCAACTTACCTTCGATAAACCCATCCAGCAAAAAAAATTTGCATCTTCAAGCCACCGCGAACACCGCCCGCCGAATGACAGGCCGTGTTCGCGGCGCAAACCGGGCTTATTTACCCGATTTGATCTTGGTCCAGCTGCGGGTCAGGATCCGCTGGGTTGCGGCGGGCAAGTCGGCGATCGCATACAACTTGGCCTGTACATCAGCGGCTGGGTAAATACCCGGGTCGTTCTTGATGGCGTCTTCCACAAACTCGGTCGCCTTGGCATTACCGTTCGGGAACTGCACGGTATTGGTGATTTCAGCCATGATTTCCGGCTTCATCAGGAAGTTCATCCACTTGTAGGCGCCTTCGACGTTCTCGGCATCTTTAGGGATGGCGACCATGTCATAGAAGCTGCCAGCACCTTCTTTCGGAATGGCGTAGGAAACTTTGACCTTGCCGCCGGCTTCTTCCGCACGGGACTTGGCCTGCTGGATATCACCCGAGTAGCCCACGGCGACGCAGATGTTGCCGTTGGCCAGGTCAGAGATGTACTTGGAGGAGTGGAAGTAACCGATCGAAGGACGGATCTTGAGGAACAGGGCTTCGGCTTCAGCCAGTTGTTTCTTGTCCTCGGAGTCGGTCGGGTAGCCCAGGTAGTGCAGCGCGACCGGGATCATTTCGGTTGGCGAGTCCAGGAAGCTCACACCGCAACCCTTGAGCTTGGCGATGTTTTCAGGCTTGAGCAGCGTGTCCCAGGAATCGATCTTGTCGGTACCCAGCGCGGCCTTGACCTTCTCCGGGTTGTAACCGATGCCGATGGTGCCCCACATATACGGGAAAGCGTATTTGTTGTCCTTGTCGCTGGCATCGCCAACGGCCTTGAGCAAGTCTTTGTTCAGGTTGTCCCAGTTCGGCAACTTGGAGCGATCCAGTTCCTGGTAGACACCGGCCTTGATCTGCTTGGCCAGGAAGTTGTTCGACGGCACGACGACGTCGTACCCGGACTTGCCCGCCAGCAACTTGGCCTCCAGGGTTTCGTTGCTGTCGAAGACATCGTAGACCACTTTGATGCCCGACTCGGCCTCGAACTTCTTCACGGTATCCGGTGCGATGTAATCCGACCAGTTGTACACGTGCAGTACTTTATCGTCCGCCTGAACAGTGCCAGCCACCAGCCCCATCAGGGACATGGCCAGAAGCGTCTTGCCAAATTTCTTCATGCGTCATGCTCCAGTATTTTTTTATCAAGCCTGCTGCCCGACCGCCAAGCCCTGGTACGCAAATGCTGGCCAGCCGCAACAGCTGCTAGTCTGGCAAGATCCAGGGCGCTCTATCAACATCCTGGTAGGAGCGAGGCTTGCCCGCGATGGATTCGTCGCGGTGTCTTTCAAGCACCGCGGCGTCTTGATCGCGACCAAGGTCTGCTCCTACACACTAGCACTTAGCTATTAAGTGCATTGAGCGTGAGGTCCAGGCATTTACGTGCTTTTGTTACCAACTCATCGATCTCTTCCCTGGTGATCACCAGCGACGGGGCGATGATCATGGTGTCGCCGACTGCGCGCATGATCAGGCCGTTGTCGAAACAGAACTGCCGGCAGATCATTCCGACGCCCTTGTCGGTATAACGAGCCCGAGTGGCCTTGTCCTTGACCAGTTCAATGGCCCCCAGCAGGCCCAGACCCCGCACTTCACCCACCAGCGGATGATCGCTGAGTTCGCGCAGACGTTTCTGCAAATACGGTGCCGTTTCGGCTTTGACCCGCTCGATAATTTTTTCGTCACGCAGGATGCGGATATTTTCCAGGCCCACGGCGGCCGCGACCGGGTGGCCGGAATAGGTGAAGCCGTGGTTGAAGTCGCCGCCTTCGTTGAGGACCTTGACGATCTCGTCACGAACGATCACACCGCCCATGGGGATGTAGCCGCTGGTCATGCCTTTGGCGATGGTCATCAGGTCCGGCTTGAGGTCGTAGTAATCGCTGCCGAACCATTCGCCGGTACGGCCAAAGCCGCAGATCACTTCGTCAGCGACAAACAGAATGTCGTACTTGGCGAGAATCTCTTTGACCTTCGGCCAGTAGGTGTCTGGCGGAATGATCACGCCGCCCGCGCCCTGGATCGGCTCGGCAATAAAGGCCGCGACCTTGTCTTCGCCGACTTCGAGAATCTTCTTCTCCAGTTGCTCGGCGGCCCAGATGCCAAACTCGTCCGGGCTCATGTCGCCGCCTTCGCCGAACCAGTACGGCTGCGGGATATGGACGATACCCGGGATTGGCAGGTCGCCCTGCTCGTGCATACCGACCATGCCGCCCAGGCTCGCGCCGGCCACGGTGGAGCCGTGGTAGCCGTTGATGCGACCGATGATGACTTTCTTCTCGCGCTTGCCTTTCAGTGCCCAGTAATGGCGAACCATGCGCAGCACGGTGTCGTTGCCTTCGGAGCCGGAGCCGGTGAAGAACACGTGGCTCATGCCGGCCGGGGCAACGTCGGAGATGACCTTGGCCAGTTCCAGCGCCGGTGGGTGAGCGGTCTGGAAGAACAGGTTGTAGTACGGCAGCTCGCGCATTTGTTTGCTGGCCGCCTCGACCAGTTCGTCACGGCCGTAGCCGACCGCCACGCACCACAGGCCGGCCATGCCGTCGAGGATCTTGTTGCCTTCGCTGTCCCACAGGTGCACGCCCTGGGCCCTGGTGATGATCCGCGGGCCTTTTTCCGCCAGCTGCTTGAAGTCGCTGAACGGGGCCAGGTGATGATCACGGCTCAAGTCTTGCCAGTCGCGGGTTTGCGGGTTTTTGACGCTCATGTGCTTCTCCGTTAACAAGAGGCCGCAGTGGGCTGCGGCCCCGTATCGATCAGACCGCGAACAGCAGGAATTCCCGTTCCCAGGAGCTGATGACGCGCTTGAAGTTTTCATGCTCGGCACGCTTGGTGGCGACGTAACCGACGATGAATTTTTTACCCAGGTATTTCTCCAGTGACCGGCAGTTTTCCATGCGCTCAAGCGCATCTTCGATGGTCAATGGCAGGCGCAGGTTGCGCCGCTCGTAGCCCCGGCCCTGCACCTGCGCGCTGGGAACAAGGCCTTCGACCATGCCGATATAGCCGCACAACAGGCTGGCAGCGATGGCCAGGTAGGGGTTGGCATCGGCGCCCGGCAGGCGGTTTTCCACCCGGCGGTTCTGCGGGCCGGCGTCCGGTACGCGCAGGCCGACGGTGCGGTTTTCTTCGCCCCACTCGACGTTCACTGGTGCCGAGGTATCGGGCAGGAATCGGCGGAACGAGTTCACGTTGGGAGCAAACAGCGGCAACAGCTCGGGGATGTACTTCTGCAGGCCACCGACGTGATGCATAAACAGCTCGCTCATGCTCCCGTCTTCATTGGAGAAGATGTTCTTGCCGGTGTGCGCGTCGACGACGCTCTGGTGCAGGTGCATCGCGCTGCCCGGCTCGCCGGTCATGGGCTTGGCCATGAAGGTTGCGGCCACGTTGTGCTTGAGCGCGGCCTCGCGCATGGTGCGCTTGAACACCAGGATCTGGTCGGCCAGCGACAAGGCATTGCCGTGACGGAAGTTGATTTCCATCTGCGCCGTGCCGTCTTCGTGGATCAGCGTATCCAGGTCCAGGTTCTGCAGTTCGCACCAGTCATAGACATCTTCGAACAGCGGATCGAATTCGTTGGCGGCTTCGATGGAGAACGACTGGCGACCGGTTTCCGGGCGACCGGAACGACCCACCGGCGGCTGCAGCGGGAAGTCCGGGTCTTCGCAGCGCTTGGTCAGGTAAAACTCCATTTCCGGCGCGACGATGGGTTGCCAGCCGCGGTCGGCATAGAGCTTCAAGACTTTCTTGAGCACGTTGCGGGGCGACAACTCGATCGGGTTGCCTTGCTTGTCGTAGGTATCGTGGATGACCTGCGCGGTCGGCTCGATGGCCCAGGGCACGAGAAACACCGCGTTCTCGTCGGGTCGGCAGATCATGTCGATGTCTGCAGGGTCGAGCAGCTCGTAATAGATGTCATCCTCGACGTAGTCTCCGGTGACCGTCTGTAACAGCACGCTCTCGGGCAGGCGCATGCCTTTTTCGGCAATGAACTTGTTGGTCGGGGATATCTTGCCGCGGGTGATCCCGGTGAGATCTGCGATCAGGCATTCCACTTCGGTGATCTTGTGTTCTTTCAACCAATCGGTGAGCTGGTCGAGGCTGGTACTCATAAATACCTCAGGAGGTCATACCCGACTCGTCAGGAGTCAGGCGTTTTTTGACGCGGATGCGCCACGTTGTGCTGCTCGTTGCCGGCAGGCCTGGCCAAAGGCCTGGAAAATCGCCAGGTAGTGTGGGTTGTCACGCACTTGCCACTCCGGGTGCCACTGAACAGCCAGGGCAAAGCCCGCACCCTGTTCAATCGACACTGCCTCGATCAGGCCGTCGGACGCCAGCGCCTCTACTCTAAGGCCGGGCGCCAGGTATTCGATACCCTGGCCGTGTATGGAGTTGACCTCAATAGTAGCGGGCAAGCCCAGCGAGGCGAGCACGCCGCCAGGCTGCACCTGCATCGAATGCCTGGGACCGTACTGGACCTCGAGCGATTCGTTTTCCGGCTCACGATGGTCCATGAAGGTTCCGGTTTCATGAACCTTCTGGTGCAGGCTGCCGCCGAGCGCCACATTCATCTCCTGAAACCCTCGGCAAATGCCGAGCACCGGCACGCCGGCGGCAATGGCTGCACGCATCAGGGGCAGGGTCGTGGCGTCGCGGGCAGGGTCATGGGCAGTGCCTTCAGCACTGGCTGGCCCGTTATAGTGAAAGGGTTCTATATTGGAAGGAGAGCCGGTAAAGAGCAGCCCATCCACGGCGTCAAGTATATCGGCCGGTTTGAACAGTTCACCGAGGGAAGGCAGGATCACTGGCAGCCCACACGCGGCTTGAGCCACTGCGCGGACGTACTTGTCGCCACTGATGTGGTAAGCATGCAAACCGATCTGCTTGGTACAGGCGGTGACGCCGATTATCGGCAAGAGAGACATGTAACCCCCGGTATTATTGCTGTTCTGGGTTGCATTCGAGCTTAGCCTTGTTCATTTTTTTACACAACACCCCCGTAAAAAATAGAACACGGCCTGCTTTAGCCTGTGACTGGCTATAGCTCAAAGCACGTTTCAATGCCCTAAATTGCAACAAAAATGGCGCTTCAGCGCTTTTTCAGGGCAAAACCGGGCTCGCTTGACTTCAGGATGGCTTTCGGATTGACTGAACCAACAAGAGCCCATTGATTGATATTTTTAACAACAAAGGTGTTGCATCATGTCGGTACCCCCGCGTGCCGTTCAGCTTAACGAAGCGAACGCGTTCCTTAAGGAACATCCTGAGGTTCTGTACGTTGACCTTCTGATTGCAGATATGAATGGTGTGGTGCGTGGCAAGCGCATCGAACGCACAAGCCTGCACAAGGTTTACGAGAAAGGCATCAACCTGCCGGCCTCCCTCTTCGCCCTGGATATCAACGGTTCGACGGTAGAAAGCACGGGCCTTGGCCTGGACATCGGCGATGCCGATCGTATCTGCTACCCCATCCCGGACACCCTGTGCAACGAGCCCTGGCAGAAGCGCCCGACCGCGCAGCTGTTAATGACCATGCACGAACTCGAAGGCGAGCCGTTCTTTGCCGACCCGCGTGAAGTGCTGCGCCAGGTCGTGAGCAAGTTCGACGAAATGGGCCTGACCATTTGCGCGGCCTTCGAACTCGAGTTCTACCTGATCGACCAGGAAAACGTGAACGGCCGCCCACAGCCGCCGCGCTCACCGATCTCCGGCAAACGCCCGCATTCGACCCAGGTTTACCTGATCGATGACCTGGACGAGTACGTCGACTGCCTGCAAGACATCCTCGAAGGCGCGAAAGAACAAGGCATCCCTGCCGACGCCATCGTCAAGGAAAGTGCCCCGGCACAATTCGAAGTGAACCTGCATCACGTCGCCGACCCGATGAAGGCCTGCGATTACGCGGTACTGCTCAAGCGACTGATCAAGAACATCGCCTACGACCATGAGATGGACACCACCTTCATGGCCAAGCCTTACCCAGGTCAGGCAGGCAATGGCCTTCACGTCCACATCTCGATTCTGGACCGTGACGGCAAGAACATCTTCACCAGTGAGGATCCCGAGCAGAACGCCGCACTACGTCATGCGATCGGCGGTGTGCTCGAGACCCTACCGGCTTCGATGGCGTTCCTGTGCCCGAACGTCAACTCGTATCGCCGTTTCGGCGCCCAGTTCTACGTGCCGAACTCGCCGTGCTGGGGCCTGGACAACCGTACCGTGGCCTTGCGCGTACCGACCGGCACGCCAGACGCCGTGCGCATCGAACACCGCGTTGCTGGCGCCGATGCCAACCCGTACCTGCTGATGGCGGCCGTGCTCGCCGGCGTTCACCACGGCCTGACCAACCAGGTCGAGCCAAACGCACCGGTGGAAGGCAACTCCTACGAGCAAAACGAGCAGAGCCTGCCCAACAACCTGCGCGATGCCCTGCGCGAACTGGACGACAGCGAGATCCTGGCCAAGTACATCGATCCGAAATACATCGATATCTTCGTCGCGTGCAAAGAGAGCGAGCTGGAAGAGTTCGAACACTCGATCTCCGACCTTGAGTACAACTGGTACCTGCATACGGTCTGATGGCCTCAAAAGCTTCGCGGATAAATCCGCTCCCACATTCCCCACTCACTTTATGTGTAAGGGCTTTTGTGGGAGCGGATTCATCCGCGAATGGCCGCCCCACCGAAATAACCGACATCACGTACAATGCCTCCCGACCCGCTCAGGAGACAGCCATGACGCGCACCGCCGCACCCCGCAAACCACGTGCCCGCAGCCAGGCGCGGATCGATTCGATCCTCGATGCCGCCCGGACGTTGCTGGCCAGTGAGGGTGTCGCCAGCCTGTCGATCTACAGCGTGGCCGAGCGTGCGCAGATTCCGCCCTCTTCGGTCTATCACTTCTTTGCCAGTGTCCCGGCCCTGCTCGAAGCGCTGACCGCCGATGTCCACGGCGCCTTTCGTGCCTGCCTGCAAGCCCCCATCGATCCGGACAGCCTTGATACCTGGCATGACCTGTCGCGCCTGGTCGAGCAGCGCATGCTGACCATCTACAATCAGGACGCCGCCGCCCGCCAACTGATCCTGGCCCAGCACGGCCTGGCCGAAGTCACCCAGGCCGACCGCCAGCACGACATCGAACTGGGCGCACTGATGCACACCCTGTTCGATCAACACTTCCAGCTGCCCAGCCTGCCTGACGATGTGGATGTGTTCGCCCTGGCGATGGAGCTGGGTGACCGGGTCTATGCGCGCTCCATGCAGCTGCACGAGCAGATCACCCCGCGCATGGCCGAGGAAGGCATGCGCGTGTTCGATGCCTATCTTGGGCTTTATCTGCCACCCTTCCTGCCCAAACGCCGCCCATGAAAAAGGGCCCTGTCCTTTCGGATAGAGCCCTCGGTCCAACGTTGTAAATCTAGGCAGGTGTCCTGGTGTGCGCCGGGGTGATCGGCTTGTCCATCAACCGCTGCACGACCGCCTCGGCCTGCTGCCGGTCGCGTTCGGCCAGGTACTCGCTAAACCCGCGACGATCCAGATCCGCTTGCTCCTGCTCGATCAAGGTGTCCTGTTTCATGGCCTTGTACAGGCCGAACATGAACACCACCAGTACCACCGAGAACGGCAGGCCGGCCAGTACCACCATGGTTTGCATGGCTTCGAAGTTACCGGCGAACAACAGGCCAACGGTCACCACGGTGATGATGGCCGACCACAGGATCCGTAGCCAGTGCGGGGCGTCTTCGTCGACCTCACCGCCCTTGCAGGACAGGTTGGCCATCATCACGGCACCGGAGTCAGCCGGGGTCAGGAACAGCACGAAACCGACGAAAATCGCCACGCCGACCACAATTTTCGCCGCCGGGTAATGCTCGAGCAGCTGGTAGATCGACATCGACGGCTGTTCCAGTGCCGTTCGCCCAAGCTCCACCGCGCCGTGATTCATCACCAGGTCCAGCGCGGTGTTGCCGAAAATCGACAGCCACGCCAGGGTAAAGCCCAGAGGAATCAGCAACACGCCGGCGACCAGTTCGCGCACGGTACGGCCACGGGAAATCCGCGCGATGAACATGCCCACGAATGGTGCCCAGGAAATCCACCAGGCCCAGTAGAACACGGTCCACAGGCCCAGCCAGCGCTCGGACCTGGCGTTGTCGCCCTCATACACGTAGAGGTCGAAGGTCTTGAGCACCACGCCGTTGAGGTAATCGCCGATGTTCTGCACAAAGGCATTGAGCAGGTGCAGGGTCGGGCCGTTCAACAGCACGAACAACAGCAGGCCGCTGAACAGCAGGATGTTCAGGTTGGACAGGCGACGAATACCGTTCTCGACCCCCGACACCGCAGCGATGGTCGCCACCGTGCTCATGACCAGGATGACGATCAACAGGTTGGTGTTGTTGTGCTCCATACCGAACAGGTATTCCAGGCCCGACGACACCTGCATCGCACCGATACCGAGGTTGGTCACCAGCCCCAGCAGGGTCACGAACATGCCGAACACGTCGACCGCATGGCCGCCCGCGCCCTTGACCCAGCGCTCACCAACCAGTGGGTAGAGCGCCGAACGCAAGGCCAGCGGCTGGTTATGACGGTAGGCAAAGTACGCCACGGCCAGGCCGACCAGCGCATAGATCGCCCAGCCATGCAGGCCCCAGTGCAGGAACGTCAACTGCAGGCCCTGACGCGCGGCGTGGTTTGTGGCCGAAGCGCCTTCAGGCGAGTTGAAATAGTGATCCAGCGGCTCGGAAGCGCCGAAGTAGAGCAGCGAAATGCCGATGCCCGAAGAAAACAGCATGCCGGCCCAGGCGCCGTAGCTGAAGTCCGGCTTGTCGTCTTTGGAGCCCAGCTTGAGCTTGCCGTACGACGAAAACGCCAGGGCGATGACGAACAGCAGGTAACCGCCGATCACCAGCATGTAGTACCAGCCAAAGCTGCGCGACAGCCAGGCCTGGGCCTGACCGAGCACGCGGCCGGCGGTTTCGGGGGCGGCGATCAACACCGCGGTCAGCAGCAGGATCAACAGGGTCGAGGTGAAAAACACCACCCCGTTAAGCCGGACCCTCTCGGTAGGGGTCTTGATAAGAGAAGCGGTACTCATTGCACAGATGCTCCAGGCAGTGCGAGAGAAAACACAAGGCGACGCAATGTCCCGCGCAATTGGTGCAATAGCCCTACTGCCGCGAGTGTTATAAAAGCACTCTTGATAACCGTGAACCCGCATAGACCGCGTCGAAAACCGGTTCGACAAATCACCGACTGCGCTTTGTCGCGCGCCAGGATCTGAAGCTTCATGCCTGTCCGAATTTTCTGTCTGTGCCCTTCCACGCCATGTCCTGCGCGGGTTCCGAGCCATCATGGGGTGCCAATTTGTGCCGTTTTGACTCGCCCGAAAGCCTGTCAATGGCACAGATTGTCGCAGAGCTTATTCTTTGTTGATTGAACGTTCAATCAAAACAAAATAGACTGGCCTCGCCGAAGCGATCGCCCGTCGATCACTTCCAGGCCCAAGGAGATTTGCAAGATGCCCAAGGTCGGTATGCAACCCATACGCCGCCAGCAGTTGATCGAAGCCACATTGCAGGCTGTAGATCAGGTCGGAATGGGGGATGCCAGCATTGCGTTGATCGCCCGCCTCGCGGGGGTGTCAAACGGCATCATCAGTCACTACTTTCAGGACAAGAACGGCCTGATCGCAGCGACCATGCGCTATTTGATGAGCGTACTGAACGAAAACGTCGCGGCCAGCCGCCTGGCGCTGAAGGAGGACAGCCCACGGGCGCACCTTCAGGTGATCATCGAAGGCAACTTCGATGCGAGTCAGGTGAACGGTCCGGCAATGAAAACCTGGCTGGCCTTCTGGGCCACCAGCATGCACCAGCCGTCTTTGCACCGGTTGCAGCGGATCAACGATCACCGCTTGTATTCCAACCTGTGCTGCCAGTTCCGTCGGGTTCTGCCTATTGACGAAGCCCGCAGTGCCGCCCGCGGCCTGGCGGCACTGATTGACGGTTTGTGGTTGCGCGGCGCGTTGTCTGGAGATGCGTTCGACACGGTGCAGGCGCAGCAGATTGCTTACGAATACATGGATCTACAACTGGCAAAGCAGGCGAGCCCGACGATACAGACCCAGGCCCCTGCCCCGTCGACCGCATAAGCCGCAGGACTTTCCTGGGCATCGATGCGGCGGCGAATGCCCCACACAATGCACTTGCGAGGACACTATGGCCCGTTTCGAAACGCAAAAACTCTACATTGACGGTGGATACGTGGACGCCAGCACCGGCACTACGTTCGAAGCCATCAACCCGGCCAACGGCGAAGTCCTCGCACGGGTGCAACGCGCCGGCAAGGACGACGTTGACCGCGCCGTAGCCAGCGCCGAAAAGGGCCAGAAAGTCTGGGCCGCCATGACCGCCATGCAGCGTTCGCGCATCCTGCGCCGTGCCGTCGACATCCTGCGCGAGCGCAATGATGAACTGGCCGCGCTGGAAACCCTGGACACCGGCAAGTCGTACTCCGAAACCCGCTATGTCGACATCGTCACCGGTGCCGACGTGCTGGAATACTATGCAGGCCTGGTGCCCGCCATCGAAGGCGAGCAGATCCCGTTGCGCGACACCTCCTTCGTCTACACCCGCCGCGAGCCGCTGGGCGTGACCGTCGGTATCGGCGCCTGGAACTACCCGATCCAGATCGCCCTGTGGAAATCCGCCCCGGCCCTGGCCGCTGGCAACGCGATGATCTTCAAGCCAAGTGAAGTCACCTCGCTGACCACTCTGAAACTGGCCGAGATCTACACCGAAGCCGGCCTGCCGGACGGTGTCTTCAACGTGCTGACCGGCAGCGGTCGCGAAGTCGGCGGCTGGCTGACCGAGCACCCGCGCATCGAAAAAATCTCCTTCACCGGCGGCACCGACACCGGCAAGAAGGTCATGGCCAGCGCCTCGAGCTCCTCGCTCAAGGAAGTGACCATGGAACTGGGCGGCAAGTCGCCGCTGATCATTTGCGACGACGCAGACCTGGATAAAGCCGCCGACATCGCCATGATGGCCAACTTCTACAGCTCCGGCCAGGTCTGCACCAACGGCACTCGCGTGTTCGTCCCTGGCCATCTGAAAGCGGCGCTGGAAGCCAAGCTGGTGGAGCGTGTTGCACGCATTCGGGTCGGCAACCCGCAAGACGAAAACACCAACTTCGGCCCGCTGGTCAGCTTCGCCCACATGGAAAACGTGCTCGGCTACATCGCCAAGGGCAAGGAAGAAGGCGCACGCGTCCTGTGCGGCGGCGAACGCCTGACCGACGGCGAATTCGCCAAGGGCGCCTTCGTGGCACCGACCATCTTCACCGACTGCACCGATGACATGACCATCGTCCGTGAAGAGATCTTCGGCCCGGTGATGAGCATCCTCAGCTACGAAACCGAAGAAGAAGTCATCCGTCGCGCCAACGACACCGAATTCGGCCTGGCCGCCGGTATCGTCACCAAGGACCTGAACCGCGCCCACCGCGTGATTCATCAACTGGAAGCCGGTATCTGCTGGATCAACGCCTGGGGCGAGTCCGACGCCAAGATGCCGGTTGGCGGCTACAAGCAGTCGGGTGTTGGCCGTGAGAACGGCATCAGCTCGCTGAACAACTTCACCCGCATCAAATCGGTACAGGTCGAGCTGGGCGATTACGCCTCGGTGTTCTAAGACGCCAGCTATGTGTTGCCTGCGAGGCCATTATCGCGGGCAAGCCATGCTCCTACAGGATCTGGGGGTTGCCGCAGATTTTGCGCACGGCGCCAAACCTGTAGGAGCAGGGCTCGCCCGCGATCGAGTGCGCAGCACTCGCCATGGCCCGACCTGACCAACTTCAAAGAGGGTGCATTCAATGTCCCAAGAATTCGACTACATCATTATTGGTGCCGGGTCTGCCGGTAACACCCTGGCGACCCGTCTGACCGAAGACGAAGGCGTCACCGTTCTGCTGCTCGAAGCCGGCGGCCCTGACTACCGCATGGACTTCCGTACCCAGATGCCCGCCGCGCTGGCGTTCCCGCTGCAAGGCCGCCGCTACAACTGGGCGTACGAGACCGACCCAGAGCCACACATGGATAACCGCCGGATGGAATGCGGCCGTGGCAAGGGCCTGGGCGGCTCCTCGCTGATCAACGGCATGTGCTACATCCGCGGCAACGCCATGGATTACGACGGCTGGGCGAAACTGCCGGGGCTGGAAGACTGGTCCTATCTGGACTGCCTGCCGTATTTCCGCAAGGCGGAAACCCGTGACATCGGCCCGAACGACTACCACGGTGGCGAAGGCCCGGTCAGCGTGACGACACCCAAAGCCGGCAACAACCCACTGTTCCACGCCATGGTCGAAGCCGGCGTGCAAGCCGGTTACCCGCGTACCGAAGACCTGAACGGTTACCAGCAGGAAGGCTTCGGCCCGATGGACCGTACCGTCACGCCCAAAGGCCGTCGTGCCAGCACCGCGCGCGGTTACCTGGACCAGGCGAAAAAGCGTTCGACCCTGACCATCATCACCCACGCGCTGACCGACAAGATTCTCTTCGAAGGCAAGCGTGCCGTGGGCGTGCGTTACCTGCTGGGCGACGCGCAAGAGCCCGTCGAGGCTCGTGCCCGCAAGGAAGTGCTGCTGTGCAGTGGCGCCATCGCCTCGCCGCAAATCCTGCAACGCTCCGGCGTCGGCCCGGCCAAGTTGCTTGAAAGCCTGGACATTCCGGTGGTCCATGACCTGCCGGGCGTAGGTGAGAACCTGCAGGACCACCTGGAGCTGTACCTGCAATACGCCTGCACCAAGCCGGTTTCGCTGTACCCGTCCCTGCTGTGGTGGAACCAGCCGGCCATCGGTGCCGAGTGGATGTTCAATGGCAGCGGTATCGGCGCCAGCAACCAGTTCGAAGCCGGCGGCTTTATCCGCAGCCGCCCAGAGTTCGAATGGCCGAATATCCAGTACCACTTCCTGCCCGTTGCGATCAATTACAACGGCAGTAACGGCGTCAAGGAACACGGCTTCCAGGCGCACATGGGCTCCATGCGCTCGCCGAGCCGCGGGCGCATCCAGCTCAAGTCCAAGGACCCGCGCCAGCACCCGAGCATCCTGTTCAACTACATGGCGACCGAACAGGACTGGCAGGAATTCCGCGACGGCATCCGCCTGACCCGCGAGATCATGGCCCAGCCGGCGCTGGACGCTTACCGTGGCCACGAAATCAGCCCTGGTGTGGACGTGCAAACCGATGAGCAGCTGGACACGTTCATCCGCGAACACGCCGAAACCGCGTTCCACCCGTCCTGCTCGTGCAAGATGGGCACCGACGAGATGGCCGTGGTCGACAACCAGGGTCGTGTGCATGGCATGCAGGGCCTGCGCGTGGTTGATGCCTCGATCATGCCGATCATCACCACCGGCAACCTGAACGCGCCGACGATCATGATGGCCGAGAAAATCGCCGACAAGATCCGTGGTCGCCAGCCGCTGCCGCGCAGCACTGCCAAGTACTACGTCGCCAATGGCGCGCCGGTCAAAGGCAAGGCACTGCGGGAAGTCGCGCAGGCCTGATTGCTTTCTGGGGCTGCTTACAGCCCACATTGTGGGAGCGGATTTATCCGCGAATAGTCGCGCTGCGGTGTATCAGGTACACCGCGGCGTAACCATTCGCGGATAAATCCGCTCCCACACATGGCCCCGGTCGGCAACACCGACTCAAAGCCCGGTTGCCCCTCCCCGCCCCACACGCCTAAGCTACAGCCTCTCCCGCCAGCCGCGAGGCTTTGCTCATGTTCGATTTTCACGCTCAGCTCAAGCAGCGCTTCGCCGCCCTGCAGAGCCGCGCCGAATTCTTCTCCCTTCGCTATGTTCGCCAGACCAGCCAGCACCTGTCGGTGCGCAAGAACGTCGCCGAACCGCCCAGCCTGAGCCGCGACGAAGGCGCGATGCTGACCGTGCGGGTGGCTGGCGTGGAAACCTACGCTGCCACCGGTGACCTGTCCTTGCGTGGCCTGCAACACGCCCTGCAGCAGGCTGAAGACCAGGCCCGGCGGATTGCCGCCCACGCCTTGCTCGACCTGCGCGAGCAGCCGGTGCCCACGGCCCGGGCCGATTACTTTTCGCCCAATCTGGAGCGGCCGTTTCCCACACTGAGCGACTGCTATGCCTTGCTCGCCAGCGAATCGGCCAGCGTTCCCAGTGACGAGCGCCTGGTGAACTGGCAGGTCAGCCTGGGCACCAGCACGGTCGAACAGATTTACCTGAACAGCGCCGGCGCCGAAATCCGCCAGGCCCAGCGCTTTGTCTACCCGGGCATGAGCGTCACCGCCTACGACGGGCAGGACAGCCAGACCCGCAGCCTTGGCCGCGACAACTTTGGCCAGCAAGGCGGCGATGAAGTGCTCAGCCAGTGCGGCATCATCGGTGCCGGGGCCAAGGTGGCCGACCAGGCGCTGCAACTGCTGCTGGCCCCGAATACTCCCGAAGGCCCGCGCGACCTGCTGCTGATGCCGGACCAGATGATGCTGCAGATTCACGAGTCCATCGGTCACCCGCTGGAACTGGACCGCATCCTCGGCGATGAGCGCAATTACGCCGGCACCAGCTTTGTCAAAGCCGAAGACTTCGGCCACCTGCAATATGGCTCGGCGCTGCTGAACGTCACCTTCGACCCGGACATCCCTGAAGAACTGGCCAGCTACGGTCACGACGATGACGGCACGCCCGCCAGCAAGCAGTTCCTGATCCGCAACGGCCTGCTGGAGCGCCCGCTCGGCGGCGCGCTGTCGCAGTTTCGCGCCGGCCTGGCCGGGGTCGCCAACAGCCGCGCCTGCGGCTGGAACCGCGCCCCGATCGACCGTATGGCCAACCTCAATATCGAGCCGGGCAGCAGCCACCTGAGCGAGCTGATCGGCGGCATCGAGCGCGGCGTTCTGATGTCGACCAATCGTTCATGGTCCATCGATGATGCCCGCAACAAATTCCAGTTCGGCTGTGAATGGGGCCAGCTGATCGAAAACGGCGAGCTCAAGGGCGTGGTCAAGAACCCCAACTACCGGGGCATCTCGGCGCAGTTCTGGCGCAACCTCAGCGCCGTCGGTGATGCCTCGACCGTGGCCGTGCTCGGCACGCCGAACTGCGGCAAGGGCGAGCCGAACCAGGTCATTCGCGTCGGCCATGCTTCGCCGGCCTGTGTCTTCAGCCAGATTGATGTCTTCGGGGGAGAAGACTGATGAGCCATCCGGTCAATCGCATCGAAACCTTTCAGGCGCTGGTGGACGGGCTGCGCATCGCCATTCGCGCGCCTGAGCAATTCACCTTCAGCTACAACGCCGAAGACTCGACCTTCATTCGCTTCAACCACGCCCGCGTGCGTCAGGCCGGTCAGGTCTGCCAGGCCGTGGCGGTGCTCAAGCTGATCAATGATGGTCGCCAGGCTGACCTGCAGCTGACCTTGAGCGGCGAACCGCAGGTCGATCAACAACGCCTTGTGGACGCGCTGGCGCAACTGCGCGAGATCCTGCCGCTGGTACCGGCCGACCCTTATCTGCAGCTCAATACCGAGCCCTGGCAGCGCAGTACCGTACAAGATCATCCATTACCCGAGAGCGCGGCGGTGGTCGAGCGCATCGCCGCCATAGCCGGCGACACGGATCTGGTCGGTATTTACGCCGCCGGCCCGGTCAGTCGTGGTTTTGCCAGCTCTTGCGGGGCCTTCGGCTGGCATCAGGCCAACAGCTTCAACCTGGACTGGAGCCTGTTCCATGCCAACGGCCAGGCGATCAAGGCCAACTACGCCGGCCTTGAGTGGGATGACGCGCGCTTTGAGCAGCGCCTGCTGCAAACCCATGAGCAACTGGCCTTCCTCGGCCGCCCGCTCAAGGCCCTGGAACCGGGGCACTACCGCGCCTACCTGGCGCCAGCGGCGCTGGATGAGATCATCGGCATGCTCGGCTGGGGCGGCTTCTCGGCGCAGTCCATCGCCACCAAGAGCAGCCCGCTGCAGCGCCTCTATGCGGGCGACAACGCGCTGAGCCCGCAGGTGAGCATGGCCGAACAGGTGACGGGCTCCCTGAGCCCGGCCTTCTCCAGCGAAGGATTCGTGCGCGCCGACCTGACCCTGATCGACGCCGGCAAGGCCCGGGATCGACTGGTCAGCTCGCGCAGCGCCGCCGAGTATCAACGGGCGGGCAACGGCGCCGACGCCTATGAATCACCCAGCGCCCTGAGCATGGCCGGCGGCGACCTGCCCTTGGCGCAGGTGCTGCAACGCCTGGGCACCGGCTTGTACATCAGCAACCTGTGGTACCTGAACTACTCGGACCAACCCGCCGCGCGCATGACCGGAATGACCCGCTTTGCGACGTTCTGGGTCGAAGACGGCGAGATCAACGCCCCGGTCAATACCATGCGTTTCGACGACAGCGTCTACAGTTTGCTGGGCACGCAGCTGGAAGCCCTGACCGTGGAGCGCGAGTTGATTTTGTCGACCAGCACCTATGGCGAGCGCCAGACATCCTCGACTCATCTGCCGGGGGCGTTGCTGAGTCGGTTGACCTTGACCCTCTGACATCTGCCTCACTCTCTGCAGGAGCCAAGCTTGCTTGCGATAGCTTCGACGCGGTAAATCAGCCAGACCGCGCGGCCATCATCGCCGGCAAGCCGTACTCCTACAGTTCCAGCTGACGCTGCTGGGCGGCTCGACAGACGGAAGGCGTGCTTCTCGTCCGGAACCGGAGATCGAGGCTTAGGGCGAATGGCCATGAGGCTGGTACACTGCGCGACATTTTGTTTTGCAGGCCCGCCTCGTGACCACCATCGCCACCGCTTTCAACACCTTGCCTCTGTCCGCCGCCATGCTGGCTAACCTGGACTCCCTCGGTTATGCCCAAATGACGCCGATCCAGGCGCAAAGCTTGCCGGTGATCATCAAGGGGATGGACTTGATCGCCCAGGCCAAGACCGGCAGCGGCAAGACCGCCGCCTTCGGCATCGGCCTGCTGAACCCGATCAACCCGCGCTACTTCGGTTGCCAGGCGCTGGTGCTGTGCCCGACCCGTGAGCTGGCCGACCAGGTGGCCAAGGAAATCCGTCGCCTGGCCCGCGCCGAAGACAACATCAAGGTGCTGACCCTGTGCGGCGGCGTGGCCCTGGGCCCGCAGATCGCCTCGCTGGAGCACGGCGCGCACATCATCGTCGGCACCCCGGGCCGCGTTCAGCAGCACCTGCGCAAGGGCACGCTGGTCCTTGATGGCCTGAACACCCTGGTGCTGGACGAAGCCGACCGCATGCTCGACATGGGCTTCTACGACGCCATCGCCGACATCCTCGGGCAAACCCCGGAGCGCCGCCAGACCTTGCTGTTCTCGGCCACCTACCCGACCGGCATCAAGCAACTGGCCTCGGCCTTCATGCGCAACCCGCAACAGGTCAAGGTCGAGACCCTGCACGCCGACAGCCAGATCGAGCAGCACTTCTACGAGATCGACCCGGAGCAACGCCTGAGTGCCGTGGTCAAGGCACTGAACCATTTCCGTCCGCAGTCGTGCGTGGCTTTCTGCTTCACCAAGCAGCAGTGCCAGGAAGTGGTCGATCACTTGAGCTCCAAAGGCATCTCGGCCGTCGCCCTGCACGGTGACCTGGAACAGCGTGACCGTGACCAGGTCCTGGCGATGTTTGCCAACCGCAGTACCTCGGTGCTGGTGGCCACTGATGTTGCCGCCCGCGGCCTGGACATCGACTCGCTGGACATGGTGATCAACGTCGAACTGGCCCGTGATTCGGAAATCCACATTCACCGCGTAGGCCGTACCGGTCGTGCCGGTGAAAACGGTCTTGCGGTCAGCTTTGTAGCGCCCGCCGAGGGCCACCGCGCCCAAGCCATCGAAGTGCAGCAGAAAGCCCCGCTGAACTGGAAGCAACTGGACAACCTGACTCCCAAGAACGGCACCCCGCTGTGGCCGCCGATGGTCACTCTGTGCATCGGTGCCGGGCGCAAGGACAAGGTTCGCCCGGGCGACATTCTTGGCGCCCTGACCGGTGAAGCCGGCATCCCCGGTACCCAGGTCGGCAAGATCGCGATTTTCGACTTCCAGGCCTATGTCGCGGTCGAGCGCAGCATTGCCCAACAGGCCCTGCAACGCCTGAGCAATGGCAAGATCAAGGGTCGTTCGCTGCGGGTACGGATTATCTGATGCGCTCCACCGACGTAATCATCATTGGCGCCGGCGCGGCCGGCCTGCTGTGCGCGTTCACGGCCGCCAACCGCGGCCGTCGGGTGATGCTGATCGACCACGCGAACAAGCCCGGCAAGAAGATCCTGATGTCCGGTGGTGGACGCTGCAATTTCACCAATATGTACACCGAGCCTGGCAATTTCCTCTCGCAAAACCCGCATTTCTGCAAATCGGCACTGGCGCGCTACACCCAGTGGGATTTTATCGAGAGGGTCGGCAAGCACGGCGTGCCGTACCACGAGAAGAAGCTCGGCCAGCTGTTCTGCGACAACAAGTCCAGCGACATCCTCGGCATGCTGCTCAGCGAGTGCGAGCAGGCCGACGTCGATCTGCGCATGGACACCTCGGTGCAACACATCGAGAAACTGGAGCAGGGTTACCTGTTGCAGACCAGCGCTGGCCAACTGCAATGCAGCTCGCTGGTGATCGCCACCGGCGGCCTGTCGATCCCGACCCTGGGCGCCACCGGCTTCGGTTACCAGATCGCCCGCCAGTTTGGCCACAGCGTGTTGCCGACCCGCGCGGGGCTGGTGCCCTTTACCATCACCGACCAGCTCAAGGCCCTGTGCACCGAGCTGTCCGGGACGTCCGCCGATGCCCTGGTCAGCTGCAACGACCAGAGCTTTCGCGAGAACATCCTGTTCACCCATCGCGGCCTGAGCGGGCCGGCGATCCTGCAGATTTCCTCGTTCTGGGAAGCGGGTGACACGGTCGAGATCAACCTCTTGCCCGACCATGACGCCCTCGCCTGGCTGCAACAGCAACAGGCCGAGCGCCCCAACAGCGAGCTGAAAACCCTGCTGGGCGAGTTGTTCACCAAGAAGATGGCGACCTTGCTGGCCGAGCAGTGGTTCGTTTCCAAACCGATGAAGCAATACACCCCGGCAGAACTGGCCGAGGTGGCCGACAAGCTGTCGCGCTGGCAGCTCATCCCGGCCGGCACCGAAGGCTACCGCACCGCGGAAGTGACCCTGGGCGGCGTCGACACTCGCGAAGTGTCATCCAAGACCATGGAATCGCTGAAAAGCCCGGGGCTGTATTTCGTCGGTGAGGTGCTGGATGTCAGCGGCCATCTGGGCGGCTTCAACTTCCAGTGGGCCTGGGCATCGGGGCACGCGGCGGCGCAGTTCGTCTAAGCCGCTGTTGGGTACAGAATTTGCTGGGCTTTTGTAGGAGCCGGGCTTGCCCGCGATAAGGACGCCGCGGTTTTTCAGGGATTGCGCGTCATCGTTCATCGCGAGCGAGCTCGGCTCCTACAGCCTTGGCGCGGCCACCATAACCCGCTAAATTCGACCCATCGCCCAGCAGGCCTGCACCCTTTCATGGCATCGACCTCGTTTCGTCACTCTCTGCGGCGCTTGTGGGCGCTGGATAAATTCAGCTACAGCGTACGGGTCTTTGTCGCCCTGACCGGCGCCATGGCGCTGTGCTGGTTCCAGGACCAGATGACGCTGCTGATTCCCTTGTTCCTGGGCATCATCGCCTGCGCCCTCGCCGAAACCGACGACAGCTGGCAAGGCCGGCTCAACGCGCTGGCAGTGACGCTGGTGTGCTTTACCGTCGCCGCGCTGTCGGTGGAGTTGCTGTTCCCCTACCCGGTCATTTTTGTCTGCGCTCTGGCGCTGGCCAGTTTCGGCCTGACCATGCTCGGCGCGCTCGGCGAGCGCTACGGTGCGATTGCCTCGGCCACCTTGATCCTGTCGGTGTACACCATGATCGGTGTGGACCAGCGCGGCGGCCAGGTCACCGATTTCTGGCATGAGCCACTGCTGCTGGTGGCCGGCGCGGCCTGGTACGGGCTGCTGTCGGTGCTCTGGCAGGCGATGTTCTCCAACCAGCCGGTGCAGCAGAGCCTGGCCCGGCTGTTTCGCGAACTGGGCCGCTACCTCAAGCTCAAGGCCATGTTGTTCGAGCCGATCCGCCAACTGGATGTGGAGGCCCGGCGCCTGGAGCTGGCGCGGCAGAATGGCCGGGTGGTGGCGGCCCTCAACAGCGCCAAGGAAATCATCCTGCACCGGGTCGGCGACGGTCGCCCTGGCGCCAAGGTCAGCCGCTACCTGAAGCTGTACTTTCTGGCCCAGGACATCCACGAACGCGCCAGTTCCTCACACTACCCCTACAACGCCCTGGCCGAGGCGTTTTACCACAGTGATGTGCTGTTCCGCTGCCAGCGCCTGCTGCGCCAGCAAGGCCGCCTGTGCCAGCAGTTGTCCGTGTCGATCCAGCTGCGCCAACCCTTCGTCCATGACGCCAACGTCGGCGAGGCGCTCAATGACTTGCATGCCTCTCTCGAACACCTGCGCAACCAGAGCAATCCGGCCTGGAGAGGCTTGCTGCGTTCCTTGCGGGCACTGGCCGCGAACCTGGGGACCCTCGACCGGCTGCTGAGCGATGCCAGCAACCCCGACGCGCTCGCCGATGCGTCCGACAGCAGCCTGCTGGACCGCTCGCCACGCAGCCTGGCCGATGTCTGGAGCCGCTTGCGGCTGCAACTGACACCGACCTCGCTGCTGTTTCGCCACGCCTTGCGCCTGCCGCTGGCGCTGGCGATCGGCTACGGCATGGTGCACCTGATCCACCCGACCCAGGGCTACTGGATCATGCTCACCACCCTGTTTGTCTGCCAACCCAACTACGGCGCCACCCGCCTGAAGCTGGTGCAACGGATTATCGGCACCGTGATCGGCCTGACCATGGGCTGGGCACTGTTCGACCTGTTCCCCAACACCACCGTCCAGGCGTTGTTCGCCGTGACCGCCGGGGTGGTGTTCTTCGTCAACCGCACCACCCGCTACACCCTGGCCACCGCCGCGATCACCTTGATGGTACTGTTCTGCTTCAACCAGATCGGCGACGGTTACGGGCTGTTCCTGCCGCGCCTGTTCGATACCCTGATCGGCAGCCTGATCGCGGGCCTGGCGGTGTTCCTGTTCCTGCCCGACTGGCAGGGCCGCAAGTTGAACAAGGTGCTGGCCAACACCTTGAGCTGCAACAGCACCTACCTGCGCCAGATCATGCAGCAGTACGCCAAGGGCAAAAGCGACGACCTGGCCTATCGCCTCGCCCGGCGCAACGCCCACAACGCCGATGCGGCACTGTCCACCACACTGTCGAACATGCTGATGGAGCCCGGCCACTTCCGTAAGGAGGCCGATGTGGGCTTCCGCTTCCTGGTGCTGTCACACACCTTGCTCAGCTACCTGTCAGGACTGGGCGCGCACCGCGACACGTCGCTGCCGGAACCGGTACGCGAACAGTTGCTCGACGGTGCCGGCGAGCGCCTGGCGCGCAGCATCGACGAAATCGCCAGCAGCCTGGCCAGCAAGCAACCGGTGGCGATCCACAGTGACGAGGAGGAGGCGCTGGCCAATGCGCTGGAACAGATGCACGACGAGATCGACGAAGGCCAGCGGCTGGTACAGACCCAGCTCGCGCTGATCTGCCGTCAGCTCGGCCCGTTGCGGACCCTGGCCGCGCACCTGATCAAGGAACCGGCGAGCTGATTCACATGCTGCAACATGCCATTATTTTTTGTCGCACGAACCCGGGTCCATAATTGCCTGATCCACTCATGCCCAATCAGGAAGACACATGCCTATCAGCTGGTTATGCAAACATCACACGGACCTTGGCAAGGAACAGCTCTACGAAATCCTGCGGCTGCGCACACAAGTGTTCGTGGTCGAGCAGAAATGTCCCTACCTGGAAGTCGATGGGCTTGATCTTGAAGGCGACACCCATCACCTGATGGCCTGGAAAGACGACAAGCTGGTGGCTTATGTTCGCCTGCTCGACCCCGAATCACAGGGCGGCGATGTGGTGATCGGCCGTGTGGTCATCACCGAGGATGTACGAGGCCAGGGGCTTGGCCACGGTCTGATGGTCAAAGCGCTGGAGCAAGCCGAGAAGCGCTGGCCGGGCGTGCCAATCTACCTGTCCGCCCAGGAGCACCTGCAACGTTACTACGGTCGCTACGGATTCAAGGTGGCGGGCGAGGAATACCTGGAAGACGGCATCCCGCACATTGGCATGCGTCGCGAAGCCGATCAGGGGTAACCCAAGACCTGCTTGATCTGGCCCAGGTGGCTGGCGATCCACTGCTTGTCGATCGCGCCCCAGTCGCGAATGCGATAGCTGCCCGCATGGTTGCGCAGGCCTTGCTCTTGCTCGAATTCGCAGTGCACATCCAGATCAGCCAGCGCCGCGATGGTGTCCTGGGCCGTGCGCCGGGGCATGCCGGTGTGCTCGGTGATCGCCGGCACGCTGGTGGCGGTCTGGCTGTCGATCAGCCAGGCCACATAAAGGCGACGGTAGAAGCTGCTTTTGGTCTTGCTGACTTCCATGAGGCATTCCTTGTCAGTCGATGGGCAGGTCACGCCAGGTCAGGTAGACGCGCAGGTCGAATTCAAGCTGATGGTAGCCCGGCTGCATGTGTTCGCAGAGTTGGTAGAAGGCCTTATTGTGCTCGGCCTCCTTCAGGTGCGCCAGTTCGTGCACCACGATCATGCTCAGAAACTGCGGCGCGGCGTCCTTGAACAGCGACGCGATGCGGATTTCCTTCTTGGCCTTGAGCTTGCCGCCTTGCACGCGTGACACCGCCGTGTGCAGGCCGAGCGCGCGGTGAGTCAAGTCCAGGCGGTTGTCGAAAAGGACCTTGTCGAGGTTTGGCGCGTTGCGCAGGTGCTGCTGCTTGAGTGCTTGCACATAACTGTAGAGCGCCTTGTCGCTCTGTACCGCATGGCGCTCCGGATAGCGCTCTTGCAGGTAGTCGCCCAGACGCTTTTGCGCGATCAGCTGTCGCACCTGATCTTGCAAGGTGGGCGGGTAGGCTTGCAGGTACTTCAGCGCAGTCATGGACAAGTGTCGGTTCGGTAAAGCCGTCAGTCTACCGAACCTGGTTCCGCCAAACTACCGCGTCGCCCAGTCAAACTGCGCCGAAAACGAGCTGACCTCCTGCGGCGCCAACGGCTGCGACACCAGTGGCCCCTGCGCAAACTGGCAGCCATTGGCCCGCAGCCATTGGGCCTGGGCCCGATTTTTTACCCCTTTGGCGATGACCGTGATGCCGTAGGCGCGGCACAGCTCGATGATGCAGCGGGCCAACACCGCATCCTGCGACGAGTCGGGCAACCGCGCAATCAACTGCCGGTTGAGCTTGACCGTGTCCAGCGGCAGATCGCGCAACAGGGTCAGGGAGCAGTTACCGACGCCGAAATCATCCAGTGCCACGGTCACCCCCAGCTCGCGCACCAAGTGCATCTGCTTGCGGGCGTCAGCGAGGTTGTAGAGCAACGAGCTTTCGCACACGTCGACTTCCAGCTGTCGGGCCAGCAACTGATGGCGGGTCATCACCTCACGCAGTTGCTCGACCAGGTTGGGCATGGAGAACTGCACGTTGCTCAGGCTCAGGCTGAGCCGCACGTCACTGTCGACGCTGGCCTGCCAGGCGTGGCGATGCATGGCGCTCTGGTGATAGATCCAGCTGGCCAGGCGGGTAATCAGACGGTTCTCTTCGAGCAGCGGAATAAACAGCGATGGCGGCACGTCCCCGACGCTCGGGTGCTGCCAACGCAGGAGCGCTTCGAAGCCGCGCAGGCGGCCATCACTCAAGGCCACCTGGGGCTTGAACAGCAAGGTGAAATCCTTGTGCTCAATGGCGGTTCGCAAGCTGCTCTCAAGCATCATGCGCGAGCGCGCGCGGCCGTCCAGGTCTTTGTCATAGAAACGGTATTGCTGGCGGCCGGCTTTCTTGGCCGCGTACATCGCTGCGTCCGCAGCGCGCAGCAAGCCTTCCAGGTTGGCCCCGCAGTCAGGGTAAGTGGCGATGCCGATGCTGACGCCCAACACCACTTCAAGGCCATCGATCTGCTGACAGATCGACATGCGCTCGATCAGCTTTTCCGCCACCTTGGCGGCTTGCTCGGGGTACTCGAGGTTTTCCAGCAAAGCGGTGAATTCGTCCCCGCCCAGCCGCCCGATAACGTCGTAGGGGCGCAGGCAGTCCTTGAGCTGTTCGGCCACCCAACACAGCACCCGGTCACCGGCGGCATGACCGAGGGAGTCGTTGACACGCTTGAAACCGTCCAGGTCCAGGTACAACAGCGCCTGCGCAGTGTCCTGACGCTCGGTGCGCACCAGCACGCTTTCGACGGCCTGAGTGAATCCGCGACGGTTCAACAGGCCGGTCAAGGGATCGGTGACCGCCTGAACCTCCAGCTGCTCGTGGCGGTTGCGTACCACCGACATATCCAGCACGGTGACCACCATCGCCCGCTGCTCGCCGGGCAACGGTGCACACGAGAGCGCCACCGGAACCTGCTGGCCAGCGCCAGTGCGAAGGATCGCATCGTGAAGACGCAAAATGCTCTGTTGGCTGAAGGCACGATAGAAATCAGACTCACGCCAATCAGGCACCGCTGGCGTGTGAACGAAACTCAGCAGGTTGGCGCCTTGCAGTTGCTCGACCGGCGCACTGAGCAGCCGCGAGATGGCCGCGTTGGCGAAGTTGATGCGGCCGCTCTCGTCGACCACCAGAATGCCTTCGGCGGCGCTCTCCAGCACCGAAGCATTGAACGCCCGGGCCGCTTCGAGCTCATGGGTCAGCTGCTGCAGGGCCCGGCGGTTGCGCTGCTGCTCCAGCAGAGTTCGCACCTTGGGCCGCAGAATGTCCGGGTCAAAGGGCTTGAACAGGTAGTCCACCGCGCCACTGGCGTAGCCCTTGAGCACGGCAGCCTGAGACTGCTCGTTGGCGGTGAGAAAGATGATCGGGGTCAGGCGCGTGCGCTGGCTGCCGCGCATCAGCTTCGCCACTTCGAAGCCATCCATGCCGGGCATCTGCACATCCAGCAGGACCAGATCCACATCATGCTCGAGCAACGTACCCAGGGCCTCCAGCCCCGAGCTCGCCGTCAGCACCCGCCAATCATGGCGCTCCAGGAGAGCGCGCATGCTCAGCAGGTTTTCCGGGTAATCGTCGACCACCAATAGAACCGAGCCGCTGTCAGACGGCTGAGGGTAAGCACGTTCCATGCTGCTTCTCGTCTATATCGCGCACACCGTGCATCGAAGTGAAATCTGAAGCGTAACTCTAGACGGGAAATATGAAACAAGAGCAAGGCACGTTGCCATCACTGAACAAACATCTCCCCTCCCCGACTAACGGTGGGCCCGCAGCAGCATGCCAATCCCTTGGCGTGCACTAATTAGCCAGTATGTTGGCGTCAACCTTTCGACGAAATGCCGTTAACAGGCGCAGGGCCAGGCGCTATAAAGAGTCCCGAAACGGTCCGAGCCTTATTGCTCGCGTCTGATGTCCGGCCCTGGGGGCCGCTTGCCTGGAAGCTGAAATGATCGACCTCGCCACCTGGAACCTGAGCATTCCCACGGGCAACCCGCCCGCCACCATCGACACCCCTCGCCTGGTCAACGGGTACAAGGACAAGTATTTCCACTCCGACACCGGCACGCTGTTTTTCTGGGCGCCGGTGACCGGTTCGAAAACCGAAAACGCGATCTACCCGCGCACCGAGCTGCGGGAAACCTACTCCAACGGCAAGCTGCACAACTGGACCTACCCCAGCGCCGACAACTTCCTGCGCGCCACCCTGGCGGTCAACCAGGTGCCCTCCAGCGGCAAGATCGTGATCGGCCAGATCCACGCTTATAAAAGCACCAAGCCGTTGCTCAAGGTCGAGTACCAATACAAGGCCACCAAGAAGACCGGCAATATCGTCGCCAAGGTCCGGATCCGCCCGGACGATGATGATAGCCGCGTGATTATCGTGGCCGAAGGGGTGCCGCTGAATCAGGCGTTCAAATACATCATCCACTTGAGCCCCGGAGGCGCCTTGGGGGTTTCGGCGGCTAACGGGCACTGGGACAGCGCGATCAGCAAGACCTGGCGCACTAAGCTGCTGTATTTCAAGGCGGGGGTGTATACCCAGGACAATACCGGGTACACCAGCGAAGGTGGGAAGGCGACGTTTTCGAAGCTGGATATCGATCACGACAAGATCTGAGATCGGTGTAGGCCGCCGATAAAAAAACCCGCATCTCTGCGGGTTTTTCACATCCACCAGGCCTTAGTTGACCTTGGCGTTCAGATCACCTTTCAAGTAACGCTGGTACATGCCTTCCAGCGAGATCGGCTTGAGCTTCGAGGCGTTGCCAGCGGTGCCGAAGGCTTCGTAACGGGCGATGCAGACATCACGCATGGCAGTCACGGTGGCGCCGAAGAATTTACGTGGGTCGAATTCACTCGGGTTGGTAGCCATCAGGCGACGCATGGCACCGGTGGATGCCAGACGCAGGTCGGTGTCGATATTGACCTTGCGCACGCCGTACTTGATGCCTTCAACGATTTCTTCAACCGGCACACCGTAGGTTTCTTTGATGTCGCCGCCGTACTGGTTGATGATCGCCAGCCACTCTTGCGGAACCGAAGAAGAACCGTGCATCACCAGGTGGGTGTTAGGGATGCGCTTGTGGATTTCCTTGATGCGGTCGATGGCCAGCACGTCACCGGTAGGCGGCTTGGTGAACTTGTAGGCGCCGTGGCTGGTGCCGATGGCGATGGCCAGGGCGTCGACCTGGGTCTTTTTGACGAAGTCGGCTGCTTCTTCCGGGTCGGTCAGCATCTGGCTGTGATCCAGAACGCCTTCGGCGCCGATACCGTCTTCTTCGCCAGCCATGCCGGTTTCCAGCGAACCCAGGCAGCCCAGCTCGCCTTCAACCGAAACGCCGCAGGCGTGCGCCATGGCGACGGTCTGCTGGGTCACACGGACGTTGTATTCGTAGTCGGTCGGGGTCTTGCCGTCTTCGCCCAGCGAGCCGTCCATCATTACCGAGCTGAAGCCCAGTTGGATGGAGCGCTGGCAGACGTCAGGGCTGGTGCCGTGGTCCTGGTGCATGCACACCGGGATATGCGGGAATTCTTCGATGGCGGCCAGGATCAGGTGGCGCAGGAAGGGGGCACCGGCGTATTTGCGCGCACCGGCCGAAGCCTGGACGATGACCGGGGAGTCCGTCTTGTCAGCCGCTTCCATGATGGCGCGCATCTGCTCAAGGTTGTTGACGTTGAAAGCTGGAACGCCGTAGCCAAATTCAGCGGCGTGGTCCAGCATCTGGCGCATGCTAATGAGTGCCATTTTTTGTGTCTCTCCCGAACGAAGGTCGTTAATTTGCAAGCCTGCCGCAGCGGCGGCCGCTATTCAAGTCAGTAGACAGGCTAACGCCTGTCTGTGAATTTCTGTGTAGCCACCTCGGCTCACGGACAACCGCGCGCCTGCTGTTGATGCTCGGCATCGTATTTATCAAGGCTCTCGGGCCCCGCCCGCTTGTTGATGACTGGCGCGGTTTCCGCCTGCCATTCGGACTGGTAGCAACCACCTTGCGGCCGCCCATCGTCCTTCTGTGGCGCCGGCTGCGAAGACCCGCAGCCGCCCAGCAAGCCGATAACGATTAACAGCGGCAATGCCTTGAACATCAGGACGCTCCCTTTGCCGTGGGTCGATCGAATCAGGCCTTGGCCCGTTGTTCCAGAACTTCAACAGCCGGCAGCACCTTGCCTTCGACGAACTCGAGGAACGCACCACCACCGGTGGAAATATAGGAAATGTCGGACGACACGCCGTATTTGTCGATGGCCGCCAGGGTGTCGCCACCGCCAGCAATGGAGAACGCGGAACTATCGGCAATGGCCTTGGCCAAGGTCTTGGTGCCGTTGCCGAACTGGTCGAATTCGAACACGCCGACCGGGCCGTTCCACAGGATAGTCTTGGACGACTTCAACAGTTCGGCGAACTGCTCTGCGGTTTGCGGGCCGATGTCCAGGATCATGTCGTCATCGGCCACATCAGCGACCAGCTTGACGGTCGCCGCAGCGCTTTCAGCGAATTCCTTGGCAACCACCACGTCAACCGGCAGCGGCACGTTGACCTTGGCAGCAATGGCCTTGGCGGTTTCGACCAGATCCGGCTCGTACAGGGACTTGCCGACTTTATGACCGGCAGCGGCCAGGAAGGTGTTGGCGATGCCGCCGCCGACGATCAGCAGATCGCAGATCTGGCTCAGGCTGTTGAGCACATCCAGCTTGGTCGACACCTTGGAGCCGGCAACGATCGCGGCCATTGGCTTGGCCGGGGCACCCAGGGCCTTGCCCAGTGCATCCAGCTCGGCGGCCAGCAGCGGGCCTGCGGCAGCAACCTTGGCGAACTTGGCCACGCCGTGGGTCGAACCTTCGGCGCGGTGAGCGGTGCCGAAGGCATCCATCACGAACACGTCGCACAGCGCAGCGTATTGCCGGGCCAGTTCGTCGGCGTTCTTTTTCTCGCCCTTGTTGAAGCGCACGTTCTCGAACAGAACGATGTCACCTGCCTTGACCTCGACACCGTTCAGGTAGTCGGCCACCAGTGGAACGTCACGGCCCAGGGCCTTGCTCAGGTAGTCAGCGACGGGCTTGAGGCTGTTCTCGGCACTGAACTCGCCTTCAACAGGACGGCCCAGGTGCGAGCACACCATTACCGCCGCGCCTTTTTCCAGCGCCAGCTTGATGGTCGGCAGCGAAGCAAGAATCCGCGCATCGCTGGTCACCACACCGTCCTTCACAGGCACGTTGAGGTCTTCGCGAATCAATACGCGCTTACCTTGCAGATCGAGGTCGGTCATCTTCAACACGGTCATAATGCAGTCCTTCGGGGCCGTTACGGTTTTTGCAAGCTGGGTTGATGAATGACGTGCAGATAGTGCTCTGCTACGTCGAGCATGCGGTTGGCGAAACCCCATTCGTTGTCGAACCAGGCCAGCAGGTTCACCAGCCGAGGGCCGGAGACCAGTGTTTGGCTCGCATCGACGATTGCCGAATGTGGGTCATGATTAAAGTCACAACTGGCGTGTGGCAACTCAGTGTAGGCCAGCAAGCCCTTTAGCGGGCCACTGGCGGCCGCCTCGCGGAGCACCCGGTTGACTTCGACCGCGTCAGTGTCGCGGGCGGTCTGCAGGGTGATGTCCAGGCACGAGACGTTCACGGTCGGCACACGTACCGCTTTGGCCTGAATTCGCCCGGCAAGTTCCGGAAGCAGTCGTTCGATGCCACGCGCCAGACCAGTGGACACCGGAATCACCGACTGGAAGGCCGAACGCGTGCGGCGCAGGTCCTCGTGGTGATAGGCATCGATCACCGGTTGATCGTTCATCGCCGAGTGGATGGTGGTGATCGACACGTACTCCAGGCCAAAGGCCCGGTCGAGCACGCGCAACAGCGGTACGCCGCAGTTGGTGGTGCAGGATGCGTTGGAGACCAGCCGCTCCTGGCCAGTCAGGCAATCCTGGTTAATGCCGTAGACGATGGTGGCATCCACGTCGGCCTCGCTGGCCATGGGCTGCGAGAACAGCACCCGTGGAGCACCGGCATCAAGAAAACGCTGGCCATCTTCGCGGGTGTGGTAGGCGCCGGAGCATTCCAGCACCAGGTCAACACCCAGGGCGGCCCAGTCGATGCCTTCGGGGGTGGCGCTGCGCAAGACTTTGATGGAGTCGCCATTGATATGCAGGCAGTCACCCTCGATTCGCACCTCGCCGGGGAACCGGCCATGGGTGGAGTCGAAGCGTGTCAGGTATTCGAGGCTGGCCTGATCGGCCAGATCATTGAGCGCGACAATTTCAAACCCGGCCTTCGCCCCGCGCTCGACCAACGCACGCAAGACACAACGACCGATGCGGCCGTAGCCGTTCAGAGCAACTTTGTAGGGACGCGGTTGGGGCATTGGGGGTCTCGATTACCGGTGTAACACTTCAGGATTGTGGTGTCTGTGATATCGCCATCGCGGGCAAGCCTTGCTCCCACATTCCCCGCTCCACATCTGTGGGGTGGCTTTTGTGGGAGCAAGGCTTGCCCGCGATGACAATGGACCAGACGACACAAGGTCCGGACTTAGTCTTCCAGCAGTTCTTCAGCCTGACCCAGGATGTTCTCCAGGGTGAAACCGAACTCTTCGAACAGCGCCGAAGCAGGTGCCGACTCGCCAAAGGTGGTCATGCCGATGACGCGGCCTTCCAGGCCCACGTACTTGTACCAGTAGTCGGCGTGGGCTGCTTCGATGGCAATCCGCGCACTGACCTGCAGCGGCAGGACCGACTGCTTGTAGCCCGCGTCCTGGGCATCGAACACCGAAGTGCAGGGCATGGAAACCACGCGCACCTTGCGGCCTTGCTCGGTCAGTTTGTCAAAGGCCTGAACGGCCAGACCGACTTCCGAACCGGTTGCGATCAGGATCAGCTCCGGCTCGCCAGCACAGTCCTTGAGTACGTAGCCGCCGCGGGCGATGTCGCCCAGCTGCAGCGCGTTACGGCTCTGGTGCGTCAGGTTCTGGCGGGAGAACACCAATGCCGACGGACCGTCGTCACGTTCGATAGCGTACTTCCAGGCCACGGCCGATTCGACCGCGTCGCATGGACGCCAGGTGTCGAGATTCGGCGTGCAGCGCAGGCTGGCCAGTTGCTCGATTGGCTGGTGAGTCGGGCCGTCTTCGCCCAGACCGATGGAGTCGTGGGTGAACACATAGAGCACGCGCTTCTTGATCAATGCGGACATGCGCACGGCGTTGCTGGCGTACTCCATGAAGATCAGGAAGGTTGCGCCGTACGGTACGAAACCACCGTGCAGGGCCACGCCGTTCATGATCGCGCTCATGCCGAACTCGCGCACGCCGTAGAACATGTAGTTGCCGCTGGCGTCTGTAGCGCTGACGCCCTTGCAACCTTTCCACAGGGTCAGGTTGGAACCGGCCAGGTCAGCCGAACCGCCGAGGAATTCCGGCAGCAGCGGGCCGAATGCGTTCAGGGCATTCTGGCTGGCTTTGCGGCTGGCGATGTTTTCGCCCTTGGCCGCGACTTCAGCGATGTAAGCGTCGGCTTTTTCCGAGAAGTCGGCCGGCAGGTCGCCGCTCAGGCGACGAACCAGCTCGTTGGCCAGCTCAGGGAAGGCCGCGGAGTAGGCCGCAAAACGCTGGTCCCACTCGGCCTCGGCGGCAGCGCCGGCTTCCTTGGCGTTCCACTCGGCATAGATATCGGCCGGGACTTCGAACGGGCCGTGGTGCCAATTCAACGCTTCACGGGCCAGGGCGATTTCCGCGTCACCCAGCGGCGCACCGTGGCAGTCTTCCTTGCCCTGCTTGTTGGGCGAGCCGAAGCCGATGATGGTCTTGCAGCAGATCAGCGTCGGCCGATCGCTCTTGCGCGCGGTTTCGATGGCGGTCTTGATTTCGTCGGCGTCATGGCCGTCGACATTGCGGATCACCTGCCAGTTGTAGGCTTCGAAACGCTTTGGCGTGTCATCGGTGAACCAGCCTTCGACTTCGCCATCGATGGAGATGCCGTTGTCATCATAGAAGGCGATCAGCTTGCCCAGACCCAGGGTACCGGCCAGGGAACTGACTTCGTGGGAAATGCCTTCCATCATGCAACCATCACCCAGGAACACATAGGTGTGGTGATCGACGATGTTGTGGCCTTCGCGGTTGAACTGGGCCGCCAGCACCTTTTCCGCAAGGGCGAAGCCCACGGCGTTGGCCAGACCCTGACCCAGGGGACCTGTGGTGGTCTCGACACCCGGGGTATAGCCGTATTCCGGGTGGCCCGGGGTACGGCTGTGCAGCTGACGGAAGTTTTTCAGGTCGTCGATCGACAGGTCGTAACCGGTCAGATGCAGCAACGAATAGATCAACATCGAGCCGTGACCGTTGGACATGATGAAACGGTCACGGTCGGCGAACGCCGGGTTGCCTGGGTTGTGCTTGAGGTAGTCACGCCAAAGTACTTCGGCGATATCCGCCATGCCCATCGGGGCACCCGGATGGCCGCTGTTGGCTTTTTGCACGGCATCCATGCTGAGGGCACGAATGGCGTTGGCACGCTCACGACGGCTGGGCATCGCTTATCTCCTGGGGCTTAAAAGTAGTACGACAGAAAAAAGACGCGCATTTTCGCCCACTCCGAGCCCTCTGGGCAATGACGGATAGTCGCAGGCGCACTATTTTCCTGCACCGATGGCGCGAATCACCAAATTGTCTGTGATTTGGACCGTCCGACAGCAGATTCGGCTCCGTCCATCGTGCAATATCAAAAAGTTTTGATATTGCCCTTGCGGGTCAGGCGCCCCCTCACTAGACTGCCGCCCCATGAACCTGCGCGTACCCTCGATTGGCCACGAACACAGCGATCAGCTGGCTGCCCTGTGCAAGGCCGGCGGCGACCCGCTGCGGCTCAATGTGCTGCGCGTACTGGCCAGCGATTCGTATGGCGTACTGGAGTTGGCGCAGATTTTTGCCATTGGTCAGTCCGGCATGAGCCACCACCTCAAGGTCCTGGCCCAGGCCGAGCTGGTGGCAACGCGCCGTGAAGGCAATGCGATTTTCTACCGCCGTGCGCTGCCCGACACCGTCAATCTGGGCGGCAAGCTGCACACGGCGTTGCTCGAAGAAGTCGACGGCCTGCACCTGCCACTGGACGTGCTGGCCCGCATCGGCCAGGTCCAGCAGCAACGCGCCGCGGCCAGCCAGGATTTCTTCTCGCGGGTCGAGGAAAAATTCCGTGCTCAGCAAGACCTGATCGCCGGATTGCCGCAGTACCGCGAAAGCCTGCTGGCGCTGCTCGACAAGCTGAGCTTCGGCCCTGAGGCTTGCGCCCTGGAAGTCGGCCCCGGTGACGGCGGCTTTCTGCCGGAGCTGGCGCGCCGCTTCAATCAGGTCTGGGCCATGGACAACAGCCCGGAGATGCTTGAACTGGCCCGGCAGGTCTGCCAGCGCGAAGCATTGACAAACGTCACCCTGCAACTGGCCGACGCACTGGGCGAGTTGCAATTGCAGGCCGATTGCGTGGTGTTGAACATGGTCCTGCACCATTTCAGCGCACCGGACCAGGCCCTGCGCCAGCTGGCCAACCGGGTCAAACCCGGCGGCAGCCTGCTGGTCACCGAGTTGTGCAGCCACGACCAGAGCTGGGCCCGACAGGCCTGTGGAGATCTCTGGCTGGGGTTTGAACAGGAAGATCTGGCCCGTTGGGCCACAGCCGCCGGACTGATTCCCGGTGACAGCCTTTATGTGGGCTTGCGTAACGGTTTCCAGATACAGGTTCGCCATTTCCGGCGGACGGCTGGCGACACTCACCATCGGTAAATTTAGGAACCCGTCGAGATGAGCGAATATTCCCTTTTCACCTCCGAGTCCGTGTCCGAAGGGCATCCAGACAAAATCGCCGACCAGATTTCTGATGCGGTGCTGGACGCCATCATCGCGCAAGACAAATTCGCCCGCGTCGCCTGCGAAACCCTGGTGAAAACCGGTGTCGCGATCATCGCTGGCGAAGTCACCACATCGGCTTGGGTCGATCTGGAAGAAATCGTTCGTAAAGTCATCGTCGACATCGGCTACAACAGCTCCGACGTCGGCTTCGACGGCGCGACTTGCGCGGTGATGAACATCATCGGCAAGCAGTCGGTCGACATCGCCCAGGGCGTGGACCGCAGCAAGCCTGAAGATCAGGGCGCCGGCGACCAGGGCCTGATGTTCGGCTACGCCAGCAACGAAACCGACGTGCTGATGCCAGCGCCGATCTGCTTCTCGCACCGCCTGGTCGAGCGTCAGGCCGAAGCGCGCAAGTCCGGCCTGCTGCCATGGCTGCGCCCGGATGCCAAGTCCCAGGTCACCTGCCGTTACGAGAATGGCCGCGTTGTCGGGATCGACGCCGTTGTTCTGTCGACCCAGCACAACCCGGAAGTGTCCCAGAAAGACCTGCGTGAAGCCGTCATGGAGCTGATCGTCAAGCACACCCTGCCTGCCGAACTGCTGCACAAGGACACCCAGTTCCACATCAACCCGACCGGTAACTTCATCATCGGTGGCCCGGTGGGCGACTGCGGCCTGACCGGTCGCAAGATCATTGTCGACACCTACGGCGGCATGGCCCGTCACGGTGGCGGTGCCTTCTCCGGTAAAGACCCGTCGAAGGTTGACCGTTCGGCGGCCTACGCCGGCCGCTACGTGGCCAAGAACATCGTTGCCGCGGGCCTGGCCGAGCGTTGCGAGATCCAGGTTTCCTACGCCATCGGTGTTGCTCAGCCGACGTCGATCTCGTTGAACACCTTCGGCACCGGCAAGCTGTCCGATGACAAGATCATCCAGCTGGTGCGCGAGCACTTTGACCTGCGCCCGTACGCGATCACCACCATGCTCGACCTGCTGCACCCGATGTACCAGGCGACCGCTGCCTACGGCCACTTCGGTCGTACCCCGGTTGAAGTGACTGTTGGCGACGACACCTTCACCACCTTCACCTGGGAACGCACCGACCGCGTCGAAGCACTGCGCGCATCGGCTGGCCTGTAACAGGCTGCTGCTGCTGAAAAAGCCCCGACCGGGTGACTGGTCGGGGCTTTATTTTTGGTTTGGAGAAAAGGACTACCAACTGCCGTAGGGAATGCCGAAGCGCTCGATATAGCGCCTGGATCTTTCGCTGACCGGGTAGGCGTAGCGGCCTTCGTTCTTGCCCAGGAAGGGGCCCAGCGGTACCACATCGCCTTCCGCACGCGCGATTTTGATCGGCTTATAGCACTCATCAAAAGTCCAGGCCTGGACAATACCGCCGGGGGCAAGCCCCAGCGTCAGACTGGCGTAATACGGCGACTCTCTATCTGGATAGTTGGGACATCGTCTGGATGTGGTTTTTTTCATGATTTGCCGTGCTTCGTCCGGGATTTCGACCCAGGCATCGTAAGTTTGCGGTTCGGCCAAGGACTGCCAGCGCACATAAATACGCTGTGGGAGCTCCGCTCCAGTTACGAGGTGGCTCTTAGCCCCGAACCCGGACCAGTCCGTTGCAGACACCCCCTCTCTTTTCGGCTCGCCTCCATGTAAGCCACCGCCGCGACGATGAAACACCCTGTTCGAGGTATCAACGACCGCACTGTGCTCCACATAAGCGTGCATGTAGAAAGGCGCGGTAAATTTCAGATCCCACCAAGGTGAATGGGGATCTCGCTCTGCCGATAATGGGTCCAATACCCGACAGCCAGTACTCAGTAGAATACTCACCAATATAAGTAGTGCTCGCATCACCAGTACCCTCCCACGGGTGCATGCGGATGAAGTACGCGTTTGGAGTTCTTGCTGGGGGCATTAACGTAGAGCAGCAGCCCTGTGCGAGGTTTACTCCCCTGTAAAGCAGTGGGTGGGTTCCAATGAGCAGAGGCGTGAATGTAGCGGAGCTTGAGCAGGTGCGCTTCTTGCGAGGTCATACGATATTCACCTCGCACAAGGCGCTCGCAGTAGGGGCGAAGCTCGTCTGGAATGATGAGATCTGGATCTTCGGATATGTCCACGAAGGGTACCCCTTTCTGTTTCGCCAACGCATGCATCACCCTCAAATACACCCTCGACAGCTCGCCTTGGACTTGGCGCCTGAGTTCAAGACCGACAAATACCTGCTTTTGGCGAATGCCCAGCCGGTCCTGCGAATCAACTGGCAAAAGCTTCGAAGCCGGCGTGACTATCTCAAGCATCTCGGCGGGCCAACCTGCGGCGCGATATTCGTCATAAGCCCGAAGGGCGAATTTGTAGATGCTGGTATGTTCCAGCGGCGTATCAACGCTTACTGACTCTGCCAACATCGGCGATATCAGCACCCGCTCCTCTGCGCTCGCGTGGTAACCGCCGCCTATATCCGAATGCACGCCAGGAAACACAAGTTCCTCATGGTCGGGGCCGACCCGATTCAGTGCGAAGTTCACGCGAACTTCATCACGAGCGACCAGATGCACCACATTCGGGAACCGATTACGCGGCAGGTGAAGATTTATCCCTGGCGCATGAGGACTGCGGACATAACCGAAATTGGTCCAGCCGCCAACCGAAGCAACGGTGTCGAACAGGCCAATGAAACCGACTTCAAGATCGCGCTGGTAATCAACTTCGAATGATTGAGTGAACGCCATCTTATTATTTTTCAATACCGCTTGCAGCGGCCCATTTCCGCCGAGGGCGATTTCATTGGCGAAGTGGCGAGCGGCAGCAGCACCTCGGCTGAACCCAAAGATATCAAAAATCAGATGACTAATTTTGCATGACGGATTTTTCCCCTTAAACGTTTTAACTTCAGTGCTAACTCGCGCAATGGCATGCTCCACACGGCCCGCAACGCCAGTCTTACCGCGCCCCATAGCGGCTCCCAGCAGACTGTCCTTTTCGCCTGCCACAGTACCAATGCCACCAACATAAATGGATAGGAAGCCCTGCGCCCCACCCTCTTCAACCTTATCTAGTGCGTAGTACAGGTCACTCAACTTCTTGATATTCGTCACATCATTCCCATAACTGCTGTCCGGATCGCTCATATAGGGCTTGCACACAACAGCCGCCTCATCAGCCGACACCGCCATCTCCGAGTTGCACTGCGCTCCCAACATCGAGTTAGTGGCGTTATTCCCCGTCCCATCGAAGAACACCCCAATGCGCAGGGTAACCGCTACCACCGCCTCATCTTCCATCTCGACTTCTTCCTCTTCCTCCTCGTATTCCTCTGTTTGCATCGAATCGCGATAAGTCCTGCCAGGTCGGAGCACCGCAGGTGGACTCAATGCCCGATCCTCGCCTGACGAATGCCCCGCAGCCCGCACCGTCGCACCCTCGATAGAAGAAATACGCTGGCTGGAGACCAGACGATGGCTACCCGGTGCACAGCCGCAAGCGACTTCATGCCCGTCATGCGCGGCAGGCTGACCGTCGATGATCCAATAGGGGTTGCCTTCGATGATTTGCCCTTCAAGCCCACACGCCGGGCAGAAGACCGGCGTGCCGAGTACCGCCACGGGAACATTCTCGATGATGTACAGCGGCGACCCGCTCAGCACTTTGCCGCCGGTCGTGGTGGTATCACCCTGGATAACGAAATAACACGTAGCCATGCCGACCTCCTTCTCACAATGGAAGGGAGCATGGGACGGCTAATCCGACTGGGGGCGAAAGCAGACCGATCTGCAAGAAACGAAGAAATATCCGAAAACGCTGTGTCGGCGGGATGGCCTGCTGGTACCGGTCATCAAGAACGTCGACCAGAAGAGCCTGCTGCAACTGGCTGGCGAAGCGGCGGCCCTGGCTGAAAAAGCCCGGACCAAAAAGCTGTCGGCTGACGACATGCAAGGCGCTTGCTTCACCATTTCCAGCCTCGGCCACATTGGCGGCGCTGGCGATCCTGGGTGTCTCCAAGGCAACCATCCAGCCGGTCTGGGACGGCAAAGCCTTCCAGCCGAAGCTGATGCTGCCCCTGTCGCTGTCGCTGTCCTACGATATCCGCACCATGCTGCTGTAATGCTGTGCTGGCTCCCTGCCCTGCGGGGAGCCACGCCACACCGTTTTCGAGCTGCCACGCTCGTACCTCAACCCCGCCTAGGCGGGGCTTTTTTTGCGTGCGCCACCGCGATCTCCCGCCCTACAAGCAAGGCTGACAACCCCAATCTCACAGGCCATGGCACGTTGCAACAAATGTGGGAGCGGATTTATCCGCGAAGCGCCGCGCGGGCGGCGCTCGATTTCGGCAGCGCCGGAAAACCCCAGGCAAGCGCTTGGAAGCCTTGATACGGTCCTCAGGCAACCCTCTTCATTCTGATGGAGGAGGCGAGGGGGCCTGCCAGCAGATCGCAAGAGCCGTGGGAGGTGCCTACCTTGGTTTTTCCATTGTTCTTGAGATCGAGCGCCGCCCGCGCGGCGCATCGCGGATAAATCCGCTCCTACATTTGTTGCAACGTGCCATGGCCTGTGAGACTGGGGTTGTCAGTCTTGCTTGTAGGGCGTGAGATCGCGGTGGTGCAGGGGCCGCTGCGCGCCCCATCGCGGCTAAAGCCGGCTCCTACCGGAGGGAGAGGGTGTGCATACATATCTGCTCACCAAGTTCCAGCGCACCATCGCGCTTCCATTTCTAGGCTACGAGTTCCCTCTTCGTCGAGTAAGGACACTCGCCATGCCAAGACCCTGGATCGGTCTGCTGTTGCTCTGCTGGATACTCACCGCCCAGGCCGCTCACTGCCCAAACTGGTCAGCACCCCAGGCCCGGCAGGAAATCACCCGGCTCAGCGAGCGCCTGAGCGAATGGGACGACCATTACCATCGCCTTGGCATTTCGCTGATCCCCGACGAGCTCTACGACCAGAACCGCACACGACTCACCACCTGGCTGCGTTGCTTTCCGGATACCGGCCAGGTGCCGCCCGAACCCCTGAAGACAGCGGCTGGCCCTATCCCGCACCCCTTCGCCCACACCGGTTTGAAAAAGCTTGAAAACGCCAAGGCCGTCGAAGACTGGCTGCGTCATCGTAGCGAGGTCTGGATTCAGCCCAAGGTCGATGGCGTGGCCGTCACCGCGATTTATCGCAGTGGCCGGCTGACGCAACTCATCAGCCGCGGCAATGGTCGCCACGGCCATGACTGGAGCACTCACATCCCCACCCTCTCAGGCGTTAATCGAGAGCTGCCGCAAGCGCTCGATCTGGTCCTGCAGGGTGAGCTGTACTTGCAGCTGGACAGTCATGTCCAGGCCGAGGCTGGCGGGCTCAATGCACGCAGCAAAGTAGCCGGACTGATGGCGCGCAAACAGCTGACAAATGACGAGGGTGCGACGCTGGGCCTGTTCATCTGGGGTTGGCCGCAGGGCCCTGAAACCCAGCTCGAGCGCCTGCAACGAATGGAGCAATTGGGCTTCGTCGAACCCGTACTGTTCAGCATCAAGGTCGACGATCTGTTTGAAGCGGCAAGGTGGCGCGATCGCTGGTACCGCTCACCCCTGCCCTTTGCCACCGACGGCGTGGTGTTGCGCGAAAGCCGTCGTCCGCCCGCCGAGCGCTGGCGGGCCGCTGCGCCGTACTGGATCGCGGCCTGGAAGTACCCGTTCGCGCAGGCGCAAACACGGGTCCGCGAGGTTCAGTTCAATGTCGGGCGTACCGGTCGGATCACGCCGATGCTGACCGTGGAGCCGGTACAGTTGGATGACCGCCAGGTTCGCCAGATCAGCCTCGGTTCGCTTAAACGCTGGCAACAGCTGGATATCCGCCCGGGCGATCAAGTCAGCATCAGCCTGGCCGGCGCCACCATCCCACGGCTGGATACGGTGCTCGAGCGCCGCGAACCCCGGCCCGAGATCAAGCCGCCCCAGGCTGGCACTTACCATGCCTTGAGCTGCTGGGAACCGAGCGCCGGGTGCGAAGGCCAGTTCCTCGCCCGCCTGAACTGGCTGGGCGGCAAACAGGGCCTGGCGATCCCCCACGTCGGGCCGGGCACCTGGCAAACCCTGATCGACAGCGGCCGGATCAAAGGGTTGGCTGATTGGGTCAGGCTCGAAGTCGATGACCTGATAGACATTCCCGGCATCGGTGCGCTGACCCGTACGACGCTGGCAGACGGGTTTCGCAATACTCGGCAACAACCTTTCCAGCGTTGGCTGACCGCGCTGGGTGTGCCGGCCCCACGGGGGCTCGATCTCGGTAACTCGTGGTCTACACTGGCTGCGCGTACGCCGCTGCAGTGGCAGGCTGAACCAGGTATAGGCCCGGGGCGCGCCACACAATTGGTGGCATTTTTTCGCGACCCTCAAGTTATTCGGCTTAGCGAACAATTACGCCGTGCCCAAATCGAGGGTTTCTAATTTTGCGTTATCCCGGCACCATCTCCACCAGAGACGCCAATCCAGCAGGAGCGGCCGAATGAACAACCGCAAGTGCCACGCCCCCCCATGAGCGTGGCCTTGTCAGTATGGAGCCACCATGACCCTGTTTCCCCGCCTTGCCTTGATTGCCGCCTGTGGGCTGCTGGCCATGCATGTGTCTGCCGCCGAAGAACAACCCGGCCTGACCGGGTGCGCCGCCAAGCGCCAGGCCATCAGCACGCAACTCGAGCAAGCGCGTGCCCACGGCAACAGCGAACAGCAGGCTGGCCTGGAGAAGGCCCTCAGCGAAGTCACCGCCAACTGCACTGACGCCTCCCTGAAAAAGGAGCGTGAAAACAAGGTGCTCGAGGCTCGCCACGAAGTCGGCAAGCGTCAGGCGGACCTGGACAAGGCGATGAAAAAAGGCGACGCCGAGAGGATCAACAAGCGCAAGGACAAACTCGCCGAGTCGCGCAAGGAGCTGCAACAGGCACTGGACGAGCTGGACAAGTAAGCCGTAGCTGGCTCAATGGTCGCGAAACTCCTGGTGGCAGGCCTTGCAGCTGTCTTCGACCTTCTGCATGGGCGCCGCCAGCGCGCTGGCCTTGAGCGGCTGGCCGCGGGACGCAATCACCAACTCACCGGTGGTCGACTCCAGCGCCTGGGCCAGTGCTTGAAAGCGCGCCTGCTTCTGCCAGACGTCGGCCTTGGCACTGGTATGATCGGCCTCTTGCACCTGCGGGAAATGCTTCCACGGCTCGCGAGACAAACTGTCCAGCTTGACCGCGCCATCGGCGAATGTCTGCCCGTCGAAGGCCAGCCGCCCACGCAGCATGCCACCCAGGTCTTCGCTGGTCTTGAGCATCTGCTTGAAGATGGCCTTGCGTTGCCCCAGCGGCGAATTGGGATCGACTCCGCCGCAGGCGGTGAGGGTCAGGCAGGCCAGCAAAAGGATGGAAAGTCTTTTCAAGGTCATGATGGCGTCTGTTTCATGAATCGGCCGCCAGTATCCCCGTGTCACCCCTAAAGACCAATAGCCTTATTAATATCAAGGGCTGCACGCGGTAGACAGCCGCCAGCCCGGCGAGGAACCACGCCCATGAATACCCCGATGCGCCGCCTGCTCTGGGCTGCCCCGATCATCGCCTTGCTCGCTGGCTGCAATGGCGGCGATGACAAACCTGCCACCCACGCCATCGCCACCTACAAGCAAGGGGCCTGGGCAGATTTGCCAGCCGTTGCCGACAACGACCTGATGGCCGGCTTCGGCGCCTGGCGCAGTGCCTGTGCCCGCTTGAAGAGCGACCCGATCTGGGCCGCGCCCTGCAGCGCGGCGGCGGGCGTGCCGGAAACACCGGCGGCGATTCGCGACTTCCTCAAATCGCAACTTCAGGTCTACGGCCTGCAATCGGCCGAAGGCAACGCCAACGGCTTGATCACGGGTTACTACGAGCCGGTCTACAAGGGCAGTTTGAGCGCCACAACCGAGGCGTCGGTGCCGGTCTACGGCGTGCCGGACGACCTGGTGGTGGTCGCCCTCGACAGCGTTTATCCGGAACTCAAGGGCAAGCGCCTGCGTGGTCGGCTCGAAGGCCGCACGCTCAAGCCTTACGACGACGCAGCCGCCATCAACAGCAACGGTGTGAAGGCGCCGGTACTGGCCTGGTTGACCGACCCGATGGACCTGCAATTCCTGCAAATCCAGGGCTCGGGCCGCATCCAGCTCGACAGCGGCCGCCAGTTGCGCATCGGCTATGCCGACCAGAACGGCCACCCCTACCGCCCGATCGGCCGCTGGCTGGTGGAGCAAGGGCAGTTGAAGAAAGAAGAAGTGACCATGGGCAAGATCCATGACTGGGCGACCGCCAACCCGAGCCGGGTTCCGGAGCTGCTGGCCAGCAACCCGAGCTACGTATTTTTCAGCACCCGCCCGGACAGCAACGAAGGCCCGCGCGGTTCGTTGAACGTGCCGCTGACCGCCGGTTACAGCGTGGCGATCGATCGCAAGGTGATCCCACTGGGCAGCCTGTTGTGGCTATCCACCACCCGGCCTGACGGCAGCAGCCTGGTTCGCCCGGTGGCGGCTCAGGACACCGGCGGCGCCATCACCGGCGAAGTGCGTGCGGACCTGTTCTGGGGCACCGGCCACGCCGCTGGCGAATTGGCGGGCAACATGAAGCAGCAGGGGCAGATCTGGATGCTGTGGCCCAAAGGTGCAGCGTTGCCGCAGGTGGCGCAGGTGGCGGCCAATCCCTGAGTGAGCCGCTGCGACCTGCCCTCACCCTAACCCTTTCCCTCAGGGAGAGGGGACTGGTTTGTGGTGTATCGGGGTTGAATGCGCGGCCGTCAGATCGAGACGACGAAAAAACTGACAATCAACCCCAACCCCACAAACCACACCAACGAGCGCAACGTCGCCCAATCAGCCAGGTAGCAGATGATGTACAGCAGGCGGCTGGTGATAAACATTACCGCCAGCACATCCTGAGTCACCTGTTCGGCATTGCCGAGGATATCGGCAATGATCACCGCCGCGATGAACGCCGGGAGGATTTCGAAGCTGTTCAGCTGCGCCGCGTGGGCACGCTTGGGAAAACCCTGTAGTCCTTCCAGAAAGGTGCGCGGGTCGTGGTTCTGGCGCAGGCCGAACCCACCGCCAAGCTTGGCGGTCAGGGCGCACACATAGGGCAGAAACAGAGCGATCAGCACACACCAGAAGGCAACGGTCATCAGAAGATTCCTTTTTCGATTGGGGGGTTAAAGCTTCATGATCAGCATGCCGACCAGCACCAAACCACACGCCAGGAGCCGTGGCCGGCCAAAGGGTTCTTTGAGGTAGCGCATGCCCATCAGCACCACCAGAATCACGCTGACCTCGCGCAATGCCGCCGCTTCTGCGACCGAGCCCAGCTGCATGGCCCACAGCACCAGCGCATAGCTGAACAGCACGCAAAAGCCGACGCCGAGCCCCAGACGCCACTGGGTTTTCCAGAACAAAACGAACGGATTGCGCCGCGCGACCACCGCCAGCAGCGGGTAAGGCCAGGCGCTGATCAGGGTCAGCCAGACCAGGTAATCCAGCGGCTGCGACCAGCGCCGGATGGCCTGGCCATCGAGCCAGGTGTAACAGCCGATGCACAGGCCGATCAGCGCCACCACCGGTAGCATCGACCAGGGCAAGCGATCACCGCCTCCGCCCTGCCAGAGCAGGCAAAGCATGCCGAACGGGATCAACAGAATGCCGATGATCTGCGTAGTGGTGAGCACTTCGCCGGCAAAAATCAGCGTCAGCGCCAGCACCACCAACGGCGACAGCCCGCGCATCAAGGGATAGACCAGCCCAAGGTCACCGACCCGATACGCCTGGATCAGCAAGTAGCGATACAGTAATTCGAACGCCGTCGAGGCCAGCATCCACGGCCAGATTTCCTGCGGTGGCACCTGAACAAAGGCCACCATGCAGACCGCAAACAGCAGCGCCACCGCGTCCATGCTGGCGATCACCAGCAGGCGCTCGGCGCTGAATTTGATCAGGGTATTCCAGGTCGCATGCAAAAGTGCCGCGACCAGCACAAGCCCGGTTGCTTCCACGCCACAATCCTTAGTGAAATCGGTCAAAAGCCATCAAGGGGTTTCGAACTCTACCGATCTTTTTTGCTGCTGGCTGCAACGACGTGGACTTGGGCGCATCGCATTGGCCGACGGGTGCGCGGTGTTTCAGAACCCGCCTGACATCAAGCTTCGATGTCGAACTGGTCCTTGATGTACTTGATTTCAGTTCGACCATGAGGGGCCGGCAAGCCATCCTCACCGAGGTTCACAAACACCATTTTGTCGACGGTAAGGATGCTCTTGCGGGTGATCTTGTTGCGCACTTCGCACATCAGAGTGATCGATGTGCGGCCGAATTCGGTGGCGGTGATGCCCAGCTCGATGATGTCACCCTGGCGCGAGGCGCTGACGAAGTTGATTTCCGAGATGTACTTGGTCACCACCCGCTGGTTGCCCAACTGAACAATGGCATAGATGGCCGCTTCTTCATCGATCCAGCGCAGCAGGCTGCCGCCGAACAGCGTGCCGTTGGGGTTAAGGTCTTCAGGCTTGACCCATTTTCGGGTATGAAAATTCATGTTCACTCCTGACCAGCTTTACCATTGATGCCCTGAATAATGGCAGACGTTGGGCTATCGCTCCATTGGTCATCGACTATGGTCTGAAAACGCAGGCGCGGCTATAATCGGCACCGTTTCAAAACGGTCATCACCACTTGATACCGTTCCCGCCACCTGTCCGAGGGGCGCTGCAGCAGGTCAGACCTGTCAGGCTCGGATGGGGCGTTGTCCGCTCAGGCTTGCCTGGCGGGCCTCAAACGCACAACGGCGCCCATTCGCACACTACGAATGGAGGCTCTTCATGAGCGCTGTAAACACGCCTGCAGGTTTTACCGATTACAAAGTCGCCGACATGTCCCTGGCCGCCTGGGGCCGTCGCGAAACCATCATCGCCGAATCGGAAATGCCTGCGCTGATGGGCCTGCGCCGCAAATACGCAGGTGAGCAACCGCTCAAGGGCGCGAAGATCCTTGGCTGCATCCACATGACCATTCAGACCGCCGTGCTGATCGAAACCCTGGTTGCCCTGGGTGCCGAAGTGCGCTGGTCGTCCTGCAACATTTTCTCCACCCAGGACCAGGCCGCTGCCGCCATCGCTGCTGCCGGCATCCCTGTGTTTGCCTGGAAAGGCGAGACCGAAGAAGAGTACGAGTGGTGCATCGAGCAGACCATCCTCAAGGACGGTCAGCCATGGGACGCCAACATGGTGCTGGACGACGGCGGTGACCTGACCGAAATCCTGCACAAGAAATACCCGGCCATGCTGGAAAAGATCCACGGCGTGACCGAAGAAACCACCACTGGCGTGCACCGCCTGCTGGACATGCTGGCCAAGGGTGAGCTGAAAATCCCGGCCATCAACGTCAACGACTCGGTGACCAAGAGCAAGAACGACAACAAGTACGGTTGCCGTCACAGCCTGAACGATGCCATCAAGCGTGGTACCGACCACCTGCTGTCCGGCAAGCAAGCGCTGGTTATCGGCTACGGTGACGTGGGCAAGGGCTCGGCCCAGTCCCTGCGCCAGGAAGGCATGATCGTCAAGGTCACCGAAGTTGACCCGATCTGCGCCATGCAGGCTTGCATGGACGGTTTCGAAGTGGTTTCGCCTTTCAAGGGCGGCATCAACGACGGCACCGAAGCCAGCATCGACGCGGCCCTGCTGGGCAAGATCGACCTGATCGTCACCACCACCGGTAACGTCAACGTCTGCGACGCCAACATGCTCAAAGCGCTGAAGAAGCGTGCCGTTGTCTGCAACATCGGCCACTTCGACAACGAAATCGACACCGCTTTCATGCGCAAGAACTGGGCATGGGAAGAGGTCAAGCCGCAGGTCCACAAGATCCACCGCACCGGCGCTGGCGATTTCGACCCGCACAACGACGACTACCTGATCCTGCTGGCCGAAGGCCGTCTGGTCAACCTGGGCAACGCCACTGGCCACCCGAGCCGGATCATGGACGGCTCCTTCGCCAACCAGGTGCTGGCGCAGATCCACCTGTTCGCCCAGAAGTACGCCGACCTGTCGGCTGCCGACAAGGCCGAGCGCCTGACCGTAGAAGTGCTGCCCAAGAAGCTGGACGAAGAAGTGGCCCTGGAAATGGTCCGCGGCTTCGGCGGCGTGGTCACTCAGCTGACCCCGAAACAGGCCGAGTACATCGGCGTGACCGTGGAAGGCCCGTTCAAGCCGAACGCCTACCGCTACTGATCGGTTGCTTTCTGTGTAGGAGCAAGGCTTGCCCCAATGCCGGTCAGTTAAGGCGAGATCCATGTGGGAGCGGATTTATCCGCGAATGAAGGCACCGCGCAATGCCAGAAAAACCGCGGTGAATGGATTCGCGGATAAATCCGCTCCCACAGAGTCTGTGCTTAACTGACCGGCATTGGGGCTTGCCCGCGATGGGGCGCGCAGCGGCCCCAGGGTCTGCGTCGACCCCATCGCCGGCAAGCCGTGCTTCCTACACACAAAAGCAAGCATTCGGCCTTTGAGCTTCCAAGGATACGACCATGTCTCAAGAACGTCGCTACAGCTTCGAGTTCTTCCCAACCAAGACCGACGCTGGCCACGAAAAACTGCTCGCCACTGCCCGCCAGCTGGCCAGCTACAACCCCGACTTCTTCTCCTGCACCTACGGTGCCGGTGGTTCGACCCGCGACCGCACGCTCAACACCGTGCTGCAGCTGGAGAGCGAAGTGAAAATCCCGGCTGCTCCGCACTTGTCGTGCGTGGGTGACAGCAAGGCCGACCTGCGCGCCCTGCTGGCCGAGTACAAGGCTGCCGGCATCCGCCGCATCGTTGCCCTGCGCGGCGACTTGCCGTCGGGCATGGGCATAGCCAGCGGCGAGCTGCGCCACGCCAACGACCTGGTCAGCTTCATTCGTGAAGAGACCGGCGATCACTTCCATATCGAAGTGGCTGCCTACCCGGAAATGCACCCCCAGGCCCGCAACTTCGAAGACGACATCAACAATTTCGTCCGCAAGGCCCAGGCTGGCGCCAACAGCGCGATCACCCAGTACTTCTTCAACGCCGACAGCTATTTCTACTTCCTGGAGCGCGTGCAGAAGCTGGGTATTGATATTCCGGTTGTACCGGGGATCATGCCGATCACCAACTACAGCAAGCTGGCCCGCTTCTCCGATGCCTGCGGTGCGGAAATCCCGCGCTGGATCCGCAAGCAGCTGGAAGCCTACGGCGATGACGTGAAGAGCATCCAGGCCTTTGGTGAGCACGTCATTACCGAAATGTGCGAGCAACTGCTGCAAGGCGGCGCACCGGGGCTGCATTTCTACACCTTGAACCAGGCGGAACCGAGCCTGGCGATCTGGAACAACCTCAAGCTGCCGCGCTGACCTGCTGTAGGTAGGAGCAAGGCTCGCCTGCGATGGGGCGCGCAGCGGCCCTGGTTTCTGCGTCGGCCCCATCGCAGGCAAGCCTTGCTCCTACAGTCGAATTCAGCAGGTAGATTTGGGGGTCGTCAGCCACCTGAAGCCCCGGCATTTTGCCGGGGCTTTTTTGTGAGCCCCCTCCGGCAGTTAACGCTTCTATCTCATCCTTTACGTTTCACCACTGGTTTTTTACCGGCGGCTCGGCGTACTCTCAGACTCATGCCTGTTCTCTTCCGGTTTCTGACAGCGTTGCTCTTCGTGTGTCTGAGCGCTACTGCTCAGGCCGAAAAACTGCGCATTGTCACCGAACCCTGGGCGCCCTATGTCTACCTGGAGGACGGCAAGCCCAAAGGCATCGACTATGAGGTGACCGCCCTGGTGTTCGAACGCCTGGGGATCGAAGTCGAATGGCAGTTCCTGCCGTGGCGACGTTGCCTGGCCATGCTCGAAACCGGCCAGGCGGACGGCGTGCTCGATATTTTCCGTACCGCCCAGCGCGAAGATCAGCTCTACTACCCCAGCGAGCCGCTCTCGGACGTGGAGTTCGCCCTGTTTCAGGCCAATGATCGCCCTCACCGCGTCGACCGCCTGGAGGACTTGCGCGGGCTCACCGTCGGCACCTCGCCGGGGTACACCTACAGCCAGGCCTTTCGAGAGTCGACCCTGTTCAAGCGCGAGCCGGCGCCCACCCACGAAGCCAACTTCGGCAAGCTCGAACGCGGCCGGATCGATCTGTTGATTACCGACCGCCGCGTCGGCCGCCTGGCAATCAAGACCCTGGGGCTTGAAGGCCGGATCAGCGAACTGCCCATCGTCATGAGCCGGGAAAAACAATACCTGGCCGTGCGCCGTAATGTCGGCATGGACCTGCTGGCCCAGCGCTTCGCCGCCGAGCTCAAGCGGTTCAAGCGCGAGCCGGCCTACGCCACGCTCAATGCCCGTTATTTTGGTGGCGAACTCAGCGACCTCGACGCACAAGCCCCTGCTCCAGCGCACGAGGCTGAAACCCTCGGCAAAACCGTTGAGCAGCGGGAAAGCAGCGCACGTTGATTGCTCTGTTATACTCCAGCCTTCCCGCCAGGCTTACGCCCGGACGCCCCGTCTTGCAAAAGGCATCCCGACCCGCTGAAACGTAGGCCTTCGCCCATTCAGCCGCCTCGGTTGCGCATTGAAGACCCGGCTGGACCGGACGCGACAGCATACCCATGCGTTCGTCGCGCCAGGCACGATCATCCCATCGGGCAAAGCCCTAACTAGAACAGGATTTCCCATGTCCTTTGCTTCCCTCGGTCTCTCCGAGGCTCTAGTCCGCGCTATCGAGGCAGCGGGCTACACCCAGCCCACTCCAGTGCAACAGCGGGCGATTCCCGCCGTGTTGCAAGGTCGCGACTTGATGGTCGCGGCGCAGACAGGTACCGGCAAAACAGGCGGTTTCGCGCTTCCGATCCTCGAACGTCTGTTCCCCAACGGCCATCCGGACAAATCCCAGCGTCACGGCCCGCGTCAACCACGCGTGCTGGTACTGACCCCAACCCGCGAACTGGCCGCCCAGGTGCATGACAGCTTCAAGGTCTACGCCCGCGACCTGAACTTCGTCAGCGCCTGCATTTTCGGCGGTGTCGGCATGAACCCGCAGGTACAGGCCATGTCCCGCGGCGTCGACGTGCTGGTCGCCTGCCCGGGGCGTCTGCTGGACCTGGCCGGCCAGGGCAGCGTCGATCTGGCCCACGTTGAAATCCTGGTGCTCGACGAAGCCGACCGCATGCTCGACATGGGCTTTATTCACGACGTGAAAAAAGTCCTCGCGCGCCTCCCGAGCAAGCGTCAGAACCTGCTGTTTTCGGCAACTTTCTCCAAAGACATCACCGACCTTGCCGACAAGCTGCTGCACAACCCCGAGCGCATCGAAGTCACGCCGCCGAACACCACGGTCGAGCGTATCGAGCAACGCGTTTATCGTCTGCAAGCCAGCCACAAGCGTGCCCTGCTGGCGCACCTGATCACCCAGGGTGCCTGGGAACAGGTGCTGGTGTTCACCCGCACCAAGCACGGCGCCAACCGCCTGGCCGAGTACCTTGAAAAGCACGGCCTGACCGCCGCCGCCATTCACGGCAACAAGAGCCAGAACGCGCGGACCAAAGCCCTGGCCGACTTCAAGGCCAATAACGTGCGCATCATGGTCGCCACCGACATTGCTGCCCGCGGCCTGGACATCGATCAGCTGCCGCACGTGGTCAACTTCGAACTGCCGAACGTCGAAGAAGACTATGTGCACCGCATTGGCCGTACCGGCCGTGCCGGTCGCAGCGGCGAGGCGATCTCGCTGGTGGCCCCGGACGAAGATAAACTGCTCAAGAGCATCGAGCGCGTCACCCGGCAAAAAATTGCGGATGGCGACTGGATGGGCTTCGACGCTTCTGCCGTCGAGGCTGAAAAGCCCGAAGTGCGCGAGCGCCCTGCCGCCAACCCGCGTAACAGCCGCACCCCTCGGGGTGAAGGCGCCGCTGCCAATGCTGGCGGTCGCAAGGACAAAGGGAAAGACAAAGGCAAGGAGAAACCAGCCGCAGCCGCTCGCCCGGAGCGCCAGGGTCGAGAAAAAAAGCCTCGTCCAGCCAGGACCGCACAAGCCAGCGCACCCGCTACGCCGCAAAACCGTGATCCGGAAGAGTTTCTGGATGATGAAGTCGACAACTTTGGTAACCGCGCTGACTACGTAAGCCCGTACCAGAACAAACCGGGCCAGGGCAACCGCAACCGTCGTCCGGGCGCGCCTGCCGCGGCAGGTGGCGCTGCTGCTCCAGGTGCCCGCCCGCAAGGCCGTAGCACCGGCCCGCGCAAGGAAGGCGCAGGTACTGGCGAAGGTGCCAAGCGCAGCGGCCCACGCAGCGGTGGCGGCAGCAGTCAGCCACGTCGCGACGGCGGTGGTGGTGGCGGTGCACGCAACCGGCGCCCGGCGCGTGACGATCAGCCGCGTCAGGAGCCTGCAGTCGCCAACCCGCGATCCGGCCAGAAGCAGCCAAAGATCGTGCACAAGGAATCGAAAGTCGATCGTTTCCCGACGCCCGAGCAACTGGACCAACTGCCAAGTCGTCCGCGTGGTGAAAAGCCGGCCTTGCTGACTCGCAATCGCTGATTTTTCCTCGGCATAACAAAAACGCCGCCCCTCGGGGCGGCGTTTTTGTGGGTGCGTATCGCTTACTTGTTCTGGACGCCTTCGAACGAGATGTCCAGGTCCAGGGTTTGCGAAGCCGAGCCTGGGGCCTTGATGCCGAAGTCGGCCAGTTTGATGGTCGAGGTGCCGTTGAAGCCAGCACGGTAGCCGCCCCATGGATCATCACCTTCGCCATTGAAGGTGGCCTTGACCACGATTGGCTTGGTGACGCCGTGCAAGGTCAGGTCGCCGGTCACGTCAGCAGTTTTCTCGCCGGTGGATTTAACCGAAGTCGACACAAATTTGGCTTCCGGGAATTTGCCGGCGTCGATGAAGTCCTTGCTCTTGATGTGCTTGTCGCGCTCGGCGTGCTGGGTGGTCAGACTCTTGGTCTTGATGATCACTGCAACTTTGCTGGCCTCAGGGGCTTTGGCGTCGAAACTGAAGGTGCCGTCGAAGTCCGCAAAGGTACCGGTGATGAAGCTGAAGCCCAGGTGATTGATCTTGAAGTTGAAGAATGCGTGGTGGCCTTCCTTGTCGATGGTGTAGTCGGCAGCCATCGCCTGGCCAGCCGACAGCAACGCCGTTCCGAGCGCCAGAGCGGCAAGAGTCTTTTTCAACATGCTTTATATTCCTTGGGAGTTGAGGATAAACATCAAGCTTTGCGGCCCAGCATTCGCGTCAGGGTCGCGTCACGGTCGATAAAGTGGTGTTTCAAGGCGGCCAGGGCGTGCAGCAAGGCAAAGATCACCAGGCCCCAGGCCAGATACAGATGAATCTCGCCGGCCACATCGGCCTGATCAGGCAGGTCACTGATCAGTGCTGGAACATCGAACAGGCCAAAGACCGAGATCGGGTCGCCCTCGGCAGTGGAGATCAGGTAACCGGCGATCATCACCGCGAACAGGCCAACGTACAGCAGCCCATGGCCGATCTTGGCGGCCATGCGGGTCAGCGGACCATGATTGGGAGGGGATGGCGGCGGTGGGCTGATGAAGCGCCAGATCACGCGCAATACCATGACCGCCAGCAGAATCAGGCCAATGCCCTTGTGCAAGTCGGGTGCGGTATGGCGCCATGAGCTGTAGTAGTCGAGCCCGACCATCCACCACCCAAGCCCGAACAAACCGAACACCACAAGCGCCACGCCCCAGTGCAGGACAATGCTGACCAGACCGTAACGAGAAGCAGAGTTGCGCAGTTGCATGAGCATCATTTCCTGTAAGAACTGTGTTCAAGACTAACTTTTTAAATATCGAATTAAAGCGGAAAATTTCGCTTTGAAATATCGAGAAATACGAACAGTAGTTTTTTCACACGGTCGTTAAGGAAACATTAACGCAGCATCGGGGCTAGCGCGTCCCAATGGCCGGAGATTCTATATTTGGGGGCAAACCCGAGAAGCTGAGCCGCACACTTGTGGGAGCGAAGCTTGCTCGCGATGCAGGCGCTGCGGTGTACCTGACACCTAGCGGTGATGCCATCGCAGGCAAGCCTTGCTCCTACACAAGGCCGCCAACGCATGGATTTATTGAGCAGTCGTGGTCTTTTTCTTCACAGGCTCTGCCTTGGCGGTGGCCTTCTGGGCTGGAGCCGGATGAGCTGCCGCTTTCTTCGCCGCTTCAGTCTTGGCTGCTGGCTGTTTGACCGGCGGCGCTTTCACCGAAGCTTTTTTCACAGGCTCTGGCTTGGCGGGAGCCGGGGCGGGTGCAACAGCCGGTGCCACCACCGGCGCGACTACAGCAGCCGTCGGGATCACCGGAGCCACAACAGGTGCTTGCGTTTTCGCCACAGGCTTGGCCGCGTCTGCATCGCCACCCCAACCAAACAGCCGCGCGAAGAAGCCAGGTTTGCTGTCTTTGGCGGCTACCGCCGCACCCGCTACCGCTGCACCGGCTGCCGCCGCCGCTGCGACCGGGGCCGCCTTGGCCACGTCAAACGACTTGCCGGCGGCCAGGTCCTGAACCTGGCTGGCAGCACGCTGACCGCTGCGCAGAGCGCCTTCCAGCGTGCCTGGATGCAGGGCGTCGGTATGCTCACCGGCAAAGGTGATGCGTTGCACCGGACGCTCCCACAGGCGCCAGTATTTGCTGATCTGGCCCGGGCCGTAAGCCAGGTAGGCGCCGCCGGTGCCGGCATCGGTGCTGTAACGACGCACCTCGTAACCGGTGAACGCACCGCGAGCTTGCGGGTAAAACGCGTGCAGACGGATCAACACTTGGTCAACCATCTGCTTGTCGCCAAAGGCTTGCAGCAGTCGAGCGTTGTCACCCGACAGGTTGATCACCACGTTGGCGCCGCCCTTGAGCGCTGGCTCGATCCAGAGCATGCCAAGGCCGGCGTTGCTATAGATCTCGCCGGACATCCGCGCACGGCTTTCCCATACCGGGTTCTTGAACTTGAGCATCATCTGGTCACGCCAGCCGTAGTTGGTGCCCTTGATGGCATTCATGTGCTGCGCATCAAGGCCCGGCGTCAACTGGATCCGGCTCAGGGCACGCAGCGGCACCGCCACCACCACGTAATCGGCCTTGTAGTCTGCGGTGCCAACCTTCACGCTCACGCCGTCCTTGTCCTGGCTGATGCTGGATACCGGCGAGCTGGTCTTGATGGTCTTCAGTTGCTTGACGAATGCCTGGGCCAGTACCGGGCTGCCGCCTGGCAGACGGGCGGCGCGCAGGTCACGGTCGTTAACGCCGCGATAAACGCGAGTCTGCTGGGCGAAGTAGAGCAGCGACAGACGCGACGGTTCGTCATAACGGGTGCGAATCTGCTGGTTGATCAGCTGACGCGCGGTCGTAGGCAGCTGCAGTTTGTCCAGCCAGGTCGACACGTTGATCTGGTCAAGGGCGAACAGGGTGCTGTTGGCCTGCGGGTTCAGCGGGTCCTCGATGGAGCGAGCCAAGTCGTCCAGGGTTTTTTCGTAGCGCTTGATCGCTTCGGCCGTGGTCGGCTGCTTGGTCGCCAGGTCCGCGACGGTGAAGTGCTCGCCGTCGATCAGGTAGCTGTGCGTGCGGACGAATTCCGGCGCGGGCAGTGTGGTCAGCTTGAAGGTGTCCAGGTAACGGTTGAGCACCGGCTGGGTCTTGCTGTTGCCGATCCACTCGCTGGTGGCCATGCCCGAACGCCCGCCCATGCCGGGCTTGGCCTCGAGCAGCGTGACCTGCCAGCCCTTGTTCTGCAGTTCATAGGCAGCCGTCAGGCCGGCCAGGCCGCCACCGACGACGATCGCCGTCGGTGGCTTGTCCTTGGCCAGCGCCGACACGCTGAACAGTCCTATCATTACCAGCGCAGACGCGCGCAGCCATCCAGCAGACATTCTAGAGAACTCCGGATCAAAGGCAGAAAATGGAAGTCGTCCCAAAGCCGGGACTGACATGAAGGATACGCCACGCCTGCGGGGCCTGCCAGTAAACAACCATGATGTTTTGCAGCACCAATCACCGCCCATGGGTTGTCCCATGAAGGCGCATTGCATAGGCTTGCGCGATTGTTTGCCGGGCACGTCGCACGCATTGGCGTCAGGAGAAAGAAAATGGGCCTCAATAATCAGTGGATGCAACGCGACCTCGCGGTCCTGTGGCACCCCTGCACGCAGATGAAAGACCACGAACAACTGCCGTTGATCCCGATCAAGCGTGGCGAAGGCGTCTGGCTTGAGGACTTCGAGGGCAAGCGCTACCTCGACGCTGTCAGCTCCTGGTGGGTGAACGTGTTCGGCCATGCCAACCCGCGCATCAACCAGCGCATCAAGGATCAGGTCGATCAGCTGGAACATGTGATCCTGGCCGGCTTCAGCCATCAGCCGGTGATCGAGCTGTCCGAGCGCCTGGTACAGATGACGCCTGCGGGCCTGAACCGGTGCTTCTACGCCGATAACGGCTCTTCATGCATCGAAGTGGCGCTGAAAATGAGCTTTCACTACTGGCTCAACCGCGGCCAGCCGGCCAAGAAGCGCTTTGTCACCCTGACCAACAGTTACCACGGCGAAACCATTGCGGCGATGTCGGTCGGCGACGTACCGTTGTTCACCGAAACCTACAAGGCCTTGCTGCTCGACACTCTCAAAGTGCCGAGCCCGGACTGCTACCTGCGCCCTGAAGGCATGGGCTGGGAGGAGCATTCGCGCAACATGTTCGCGCACATGGAGCAGACCCTGGCCGAGCACCATGAAACCCTCGCGGCGGTGATCATCGAGCCGTTGATCCAGGGCGCGGGCGGCATGCGCATGTACCACCCGGTGTACCTCAAGCTGCTGCGCGAAGCCTGCGATCGTTACGGCGTGCACCTGATCCATGACGAAATCGCCGTAGGCTTCGGCCGCACCGGGACGATGTTCGCCTGCGAACAGGCCGGTATCCGCCCGGACTTCCTCTGCCTGTCCAAGGCCCTGACCGGCGGCTACCTGCCGCTGGCCGCCTGCCTGACCACCGACGAGGTCTACAGCGCTTTCTACGACGACTATCCGACCCTGCGCGCCTTTCTCCACTCGCACAGCTACACCGGCAACCCGCTGGCGTGTGCGGCCGCGCTGGCGACCCTGGACATCTTCGAACAGGACAACGTCATCGAGAACAACAAGGCGCTGGCGGCGCGCATGGCCAGTGCCACGGCGTACCTGGTCGATCACCCGCATGTATCGGAAGTACGCCAGACCGGTATGGTGCTAGCCATCGAGATGGTCCAGGACAAGACCACCAAGGCCGCCTACCCATGGCAGGAACGCCGTGGCCTGAAGGTATTCGAGCACGCGCTGACGCGCGGCGCCTTGCTGCGGCCATTGGGCAGCGTGGTGTATTTCCTGCCGCCGTACGTGATTACCCCGGAGCAGATCGATTTCCTCGCCGAAGTCGCCAGCGAAGGCATCGACCTGGCGACCCGCAGCGGGCCAACCGTGCAGGTCCAGGCCGACTTTCATCCCGGTTTCCGCGACCCGGGCTAAAAAGCTTCGCGGGCAAGCCTCGCTCCCACATTCCCTGCTCAATGCCAGAGATGTAGGAGCCAGGCTTGCCTGCGAGAGGCCCACCCAGACACCACATTCCTATTTACCCGAGTCAAACCATGAGACTGTCCCGCTTTTTCATTGATGCGCCGCTGACCCTCGGCGAACACGAACTGCCCGAGGCCCAGGCCCATTACATCGGCCGGGTGCTGCGCATGGCCGAAGGCGATGCGGTGCAGCTGTTCGATGGCAGCGGCCAGGAGTTTCTCGGCCAACTGCTGGAAGTCGGCAAGAAGCGCGTGCGCGTGCAGCTCAACGAACAGTTCGCCGGCCAGGCCGAGTCCAGACTGCGGATCCACCTGGGCCAGGGGCTGTCCCGTGGCGAGCGTATGGATTGGGCAATCCAGAAGGCCACCGAATTGGGTGCCAACGAAATCACCCCGATCGTCAGCGAGCGCTGCGAAGTGCGGCTCAAGGATGAACGTGCCGACAAGCGGCTGGCCCACTGGCGCCAGGTGGCGATCAGCGCCTGCGAGCAATGCGGTCGGTCACAGGTGCCGGTGATTCATCCACCGCAGCTGCTGGACGAGTGGCTCAAGGCCTGCGACAGCGATCTGAAGCTGGTGCTGCACCCGGTGGCCGAGCCGCTGACCAGCCACCCGGTCCCTGCCAGTCTGGCGTTTCTGATTGGCCCTGAAGGCGGTTTGTCGGAGCCCGAAGTGCAGCAGGCCAACGCTGCCGGCTTCCACCCGGCGCGCCTCGGTCCGCGGGTGTTGCGCACCGAAACCGCGCCCGTGGTGGGGCTGGCGGTGGCCCAGCAACTCTGGGGCGATTTCTAAGCCAGAAAAGGCTAAAGCACGTAGCGGCAGATGGCGACGAAGTGCAGCAGGCTGCCGGCGATCACAAACAGGTGCCAGATGCCGTGCCAGTGACGAAAACGGCTGTCGTAGGCAAAGAAAATGATGCCCACGGTGTAGAGCACTCCGCCTGCGGCCAGCCAGGTAAACCCGGCCTGGCCCAGCGCCGCCAGCAATGGCTTGACCGCCACCAGCACGATCCAGCCCATCAGCGCATAAATGATGACCGACAGTACCCGCGCTTCCGAGCGCGGCTTGATCTCTTGCAGCATGCCAATCACTGCCAGCCCCCAGACCACCCCGAACAGGCTCCAGCCCCAGGGCCCACGCAGGGTCACCAGACAGAACGGCGTGTAGCTGCCGGCGATCAACAGATAAATCGACAAGTGATCGACCTTGCGCATGACCACCTTCGCCCGACCACGCACGCTGTGATAGACCGTCGAGACGCTGTAGAGCGCCAACAGGGTCAAGCCGTAGATGGCCATGCTGACGATCTTCCATGGATCGCCCTGAACGCTGGCCGCCACCAGTAGCCAGATCGCCCCGACACAGGCCGCAATGGCACCGACCAGATGCGTCCAGGCGTTGAAACGCTCCCCCTGGTACATACACTCACTTCCTTAAATCAGCTGCTCATCCAGCAGCAACTGCTCCAGCGCGATCAGGTCCGGCACCCGTGGCACCTGCTCGCCCACCTGCACCGCCGCCAGTTCCAGCGGCCCGAGCGGCACATCGACGTAGTTGAGCTGGTTATCGATTTTGCAGGAGCGCGGAATGCCCTGGACCAGCAACGCGATAAATCCGATGCCACTGTCGCCCAAGGCATTGAGCACGACGATGCGCGCCCGTTCCCCGACATGGGTTGAACCACCACTGGCCGCCTCGAAGCTGACCAGCGGAATGCTCAGGTCGCGCCAGATGATGCGCCCCAGGCTCCAGGCCGGTTCGTCTTCCCGGGTGACACCCGCCTGATAGCCGATCAGCTCGGCGACCGCGACATTGGGCAGCAACAGGCTGCGATCGCCCAGCGGCAACAGCAGCCCGGTCAAGCTGTTACGCCGCCCCGGTGCAGCACGAGGGGTATGCTCAAGCATGGGTTTTGCTCCATTGCGCAATGCTTTCCAGCAAGACCGACTCCTGATACGGCTTGCCCAAGTAATCGTTGACACCGATGGCCATGGCCCGGTCTCGGTGTTTTTGCCCCGTGCGTGATGTGATCATGATGATCGGCAAATGTTTCAACCGCGGATCCTGGCGAATCTGGGTCGCCACTTCAAAGCCGTCCATGCGCGGCATTTCGATGTCGAGCAAGAGCACGTCGGGCAAGTGCTCCTGCAACAGCGTCATGGCATCGACACCGTCCTTGGCGGTCAGCACCGTCATACCGTTGCGCTCAAGCAGCCGCCCGGTGACCTTGCGCACCGTCACCGAATCGTCCACCACCATCACCAGCAGCGGCCTGCCCTGTAGCGGCGTGGCACGCTGCAGCGGCGCCAATGCCTGCGCCTGAGGCTGCTGTGGGCGACGCGTCTGCAGCAGCCGCAGCTGCGCGTGCAAGTCCAGAATCAGCACCACCCGCCCATCGCCCAGGATGGTCGCCCCGGAAAGCCCCGGCACTGCCGCGAACTGCGGACCCAGGCTCTTGACCACGATCTCGCGCGAGCCCGCTACCGCATCGACCTGCACCGCAAAGCGCTGGTCGTGGGAATGCATCAGCATGACCGGCAGTGGCAGGCTTTGGCCCAAAAGTTTCGGGGGGGGACTGTTCTGCAGCAACTCGCCCAGGTACAGCAGCTCGTAACGCTGCCCCGCGTAGTGATAGGTCGGCGGGTCGAGCTGGTAATACGCTTCCAGCTCGTTGGGCAATACCCGCACGATACCTTCGATGCTGTTGATCGGGATTGCGTATTGCTCGGCGCCGCCTTGTACCATCAAGGCCCGGTTAACCGAAACGGTAAACGGCAAGCGAATCAAAAAGCGCGCGCCCAGTCCTGGCCGCGAGTCGATGATCATCTCGCCGCCCAGTTGCTTGACCTCTTCGTGGACCACATCCATCCCCAGCCCACGCCCGGATATCTGGGTGATTTTCTGTGCGGTGGAAAACCCGGGCTGGAGGATGAACTGCATCACCTCGTGATCGCTCAGGTCGCTGGCAGGGTCCAGCAACCCGCGCTTGATCGCCTTCTTGCGCACCGCCTCCAAGGGAACCCCCGCACCGTCGTCGGCCAGTTCGATGATGATTTCGCTGCCTTCGTGCAACAGGTTCAGGGTGATTCGCCCTTCGGCCGGCTTGCCCGCGGCCAGGCGCACCTCACGCGGTTCCAGGCCATGGTCGACGGCATTGCGCAGCATGTGCTCAAGCGGTGCGACCATGCGTTCAAGCACGCTGCGGTCCATCTCGCCTTCGGCGTTGCCGACCACGAACTCCACTTGTTTGTCCAACTCGCTCGCCACTTGCCGCACCACCCGCTGCAAGCGCGGCACCAGCCGCTCGAAAGGCACCATGCGGGTCCGCATCAAGCCTTCCTGCAAGTCGGTGTTGACCCGCGCCTGTTGCTGCAACAGCAACTGCGCTTCGTGGTTGCGGGCCGACAACGTCTCCTTCAGGTCCAGCAAGTCGGAGGCCGATTCGAACAGCGCCCGCGACAACTGCTGCAGCTGCGAATGGCGGTCCATCTCCAGCGGATCGAATTCTTCGTAGCCGGCCCGCTCACCATCAACCTGCTGGCGACTGAGAATTCGCCCCTGGGTCTCGGTGTCGAGCCGGCGCAACTGATCGCGCATGCGCTCGATGGTGGTTTCCATTTCATTCAGGGCGATCTGCGCGTCATTGACCTGCTGCTCGATGCGCCCGCGAAAGATCGAGGTCTCGCCGGCCAGGTTGCCGAGGTCGTCGAGCAGTTCTGCCGCCACCTTGACCAGGTCGGCCGGTGCCCGCTCCGAGGCTTGCGCGTTGGCTTGCGCCTCGGTCGTCGGCTCGTTGCGCGGTGCCTGCTCGTCCTGCCCGCCGGGCGGCAGATTGAAACTGCGAATGGCGTCGATCAAGGCCGTCGCCGGCTTGACCGGCTGACGCAGGCGCACCGCATCGAGCATATGCGCCAGACGGTCATGGCAGTTCTGCAACAGGCTGAACAACTCCGGCCCCGGCTGCAGCAAGCCGGCCGAGAGGTTTTCGTAGAGAAACTCCAACTCGTGGGCGAGGTCGCCAATGACGGCAATCTCGACCATCCGCGCGCCACCCTTGAGGGTGTGCAGGTCACGCAGCAGGTTCTCGACTTCGAGGATATTGCGCGGCTCGGCCTGCCAGCGCGCCAGCGCCGCACCCGAGCTTTCGACGATGTCGAAGCCTTCTTCGAGGAAGATGTCCAGCAACTCGTTGTTGCCTTGCGCCTCTGCAGGCGCCGAATCCGACGTTGCTTCAACGGCGCTCACCAAGCCGTTGCCCTGGCGGAACGCGCGAATGGCATCGATCAGGGCCGCTGGCGCGCTGAGGGATTGGCGATTGCGCAATTGGTCGAGCATCTGCGCCAAACGGTCGTGGCTCTGGCGCAACAGCCGCGCCAGGTCTGGCGAAAAACTGTAGCGGCGATCGACCAGCCCTTCGTACAAGTGTTCCAGTTCATGGCCCAGATCGCCCAGCGGACCGATCTGCGCCAACCGCGCGCCGCCCTTGAGGGTGTGCAGGTCGCGTTGCAGCGCGGACAGCGGCACGCCGTTGTCCGGGTCCGCCAGCCAGCGCTCCAGCGCCTGGCCCGCGCTGTCGAGGATATCCACCGCCTCTTCGAGAAACAGGTTCACCAGTTCATCGTCGAGCTCGTCGGCCTGGGCAGTGGCCGCTGACAGTTCCCGGATACTCAGCGACTGGTCCGCATCGCGGCGGATCAAGCCGGTCGCCGAGGGCGGCAGGCCTTCGTCGAGCAAGGCACGCAAAGCCTTGAGCTGATCAGGGCGGGCATCGATTTCCTGGCCTGCGGCCAGCTGGTCGAGCATGTCGATCAAGGCCTCATGGGCGCCTTCAACCACCGCGAAGAAGCGCGCACTGACCACCAGGCTGCTTTCTTCGACGGCGCCATAGAGATCGAGCAAGGCTTCGCACAGATCATCGATCGCGACCAGATCGGCCAAGTGCGCGGCCTCGCCCAGGCGTGTCAGCTCATCGAGCAGCGACGACAGCTCATCGCGCTGCGCCGGGTATTGCTGCCAGCGTTTGAGCAGTGATTCGGCATCGAGCAGGATATCCATGCCCTGGGCCAGGAAGGTCATGATCAACTGCGGGTCGCGCTTGAGCCGCCGACTGTTGGCAGCACTCAGCGCCGCGACCAGACGGGCCGAGACCACCTGATCGACCTGGGCGATCAGCGCCTGGGCGCCGCTGATCGGGGCCAGCGGGTGTTCTGCCAGTTGCTGCAAGCCACGGCGCAGCAGGGTTTCGCCGGCCTGCAGGAGGTAAATTTCGTCCAGGTCAAAGTCCAGCAAATGGGCCTTGAATTCACGCGCCAGGCGGTCAAGGGCGGTGGCCAGCGAAGCGATAGGCATGACCCCGGCCATGGACGCGCTGCCTTTGAGGGTGTGCAGTGCGCGCTGCAGTTCGTCACTCACCGCCAGCGGCAAATGCTGCTCGGCCTGCTCCAGGTAACGGTCGACACTGGCCAGGTGGGTCAGCGCCTCGTTGCGGAAGATCTCCAGCAGTTGCGATTCGATTGCCGCTTCATCGGGTGCCGGCGCCGCGACCGGATCGGCCAGCACCTGGGCGAGGGAGTGCACCACCTGCGGGTCATCCAGCGCCTGCATGTCTTGCAGCACCAGCAGCTCAGTGGCACTGAGCACGTCGTCGAGCATGGGCACCTGCGCCATCTCGCCGGGGTAGCCCAGCGCAGCGAGGCTCCGGGCGGCCAGGTCGAGGAAGCGCTCGCCGGGGGATTGCGGGTCCTTGTTCAGCCGCTCGAGGAAGTAATCAATGGCCGTCAGCGCATCGGCCAGATGGTCGAGCTGCTCCCAGGCCGGTCGCGTCTGGGCCGGCAGCAGCTGCGCCTGGATGCATTCATTGCAGGCCTGCAGCAGGCTCGCCGCGCGGTCCAGCGGGATCATCGACAAGGCCCCGCGGATTTGAGTCAGCAATTCAGGCAGCGGCCGCAGGCGCTGTGGGTCCCAGCCGACATCGATGCAGTCGAGGATATAGTCCTTGACTTGCTGCAAGCTGAAGCGGGCTTCCTTGATGACCAGCTGGTGAATCTGGCTCAGGTCGGTCGGCGCACCGCGATTAAGATCAACACCCGCCGGTTCCGGCGGCCCGGCCATGCCCGCCAGGCTCGACTCGACATACAACAGAGCGCCGGCGATATCCATCAGTACCGCATCGCTCGGCGCGCGCAGGCCCTGGGCCAGGCTTTGCACCAGCGTTTGCTGATTGTTGATGACCTTGCGCGGCTGGCCAAAGCCGAGCACCGCCAGGGTGTCGGCAATGCGCCGCAGCGGTGGCAACAGCGACCCCAGCTCATCCACCCGCGAGCGGTCGCCATGAACAAACAGGTCCAGCCGCGCCTTGACCCGCACCAGCTCGTCACACACGGCGGTCATTACCGAATGCAGGGCATCGCGATCGGGGCCCACCAGGCGGTTACGTTCCTCCTCGGCCAGGCTGCGCTCATTCAGCACGTCGCCCAGTTCATAGCGCTCGCGAATCACCCGCATCTTTGCGCAGTCGCCTTCAGCCTTGGCGATATAAAACAGCAGGCTTTTGAGCAGGCCATTCGGTGCGGGCTGATTGACCCCGGCCACGCCTTGCTCGATCAGGCGCTTGAGCTCCTTGTCGGCTTCCTTGAACAGGCTGCGCAGCGCCGGGCTGTTGGCGATGATACCGGTGGCCATGCCTTCGACCAGCGCGCCCGCCACTTGCCAGAGCGGGCTGATGGGCGCATTGCGGCACAGCTGTTCCAAGCGCTCGAAGACTTTGCCCAGATGGGTCAGGTTGGTGGGTTCGTCCTGCTCGCGGAGCAACCCGGCCAAGGCCGCGTGCCAGGTTTGCCGCAGGCTTCGCAACAGCCCGGGCAACTCGGCAGAGTCCAGTTCGACCAGCGCGTTGACGTCCAGCGCCGGCGGCAGCTGCAAGGGTGGGTCGAACAGGCTGGTTTCACTGAGCAAACGCTCGCCGCGCGCACTGCGCAGCTCGTTGAGCAGCGGCAATACGACCAACGGCAGGTCACGGCGGGCGGCATGTACCCGGTCCAGGTAAAGCGGCAGTTGCTCAACCGCAGCCAGCAACCACTTCAGGGCCTCGGCGGGCTCGCCGACCCGCGCCTGCTGCAGCGCCAGGGCCAGTTGTTCCATCTCTTCGGCCAGCAGGGCGGCGCCGTAGAACTCGACCATCTGCAAGCTGCCATGCACCTGGTGCAAGCCTTCAAGGCACGGCTCGAAAGCCGCTGCGGGAAGGGTTTCAAGGTCTTGTCGGACCTGTGCCAGGGTGTCGGCGATTTCGCCTTTGACCCAGGCCAAGGCAACATAATCGTGCCGATCGGCCATAACGACTCCAGTAGGGCTGATCCCGGTATTCAGCGCGGCTCAGGCGGCTGCGGCAAGGTAAAACCCGACACCGAACGACGCATTTCGCTGGCCATGCGCGCCAGGTTGCCAATGCTTTCGGCGGTGGCGGTCGAACCGAACGAGGTTTGCGAAGTGATCTGCTGAATCACTGTCATGGTATGAGAGATCTGCCCGGCCGATGAGGTTTGCTGCTGCGCGGCGTTGGAGATGATCTGGATCAGCTCGGCAAGGTTTTGCGACACGCCCTCGATTTCCTCCAGCGCCACGCCTGCATCCTGCGCCAACCGCGCGCCGCGCACCACTTCGGCGGTGGTCTGTTCCATGGAGATGACCGCTTCGTTGGTGTCGGCCTGAATCGCCCGCACCAGGGTTTCGATCTGGCGGGTGGCCGACGACGAGCGTTCGGCCAGGCGCTGCACTTCATCGGCGACCACGGCAAAGCCACGGCCGGCTTCACCGGCCATGGACGCCTGGATGGCGGCGTTGAGGGCGAGGATGTTGGTCTGGTCGGCAATGTCATCGATCAGGCTGACGATGTCGCCGATTTCCTGGGACGACTCGCCCAGGCGCTTGATGCGCTTGGCGGTGTCCTGGATCTGTTCGCGGATGTTGTCCATGCCATGGATGGTGTTGTGCACCACTTCATTGCCCTTGTTGGCAATCGCCACCGAGCGCTCCGCCACCTTGGCCGAGGTGTAGGCGTTGGCGGACACCTGGTCGATCGACGTGGCCATGTCACTGATCGCCACCGACGCTTCGCTGATCTGCTGGGCCTGATGCTCGGAGGCACGCTCAAGCTGCCGGGCCGTGGCCTGGGTGTCCTGCACCGCCGTGGCCACGGCCTCGGCGCTGGCATTGATGGTCGCTACCAGGTCGCGCAGCTGGTCGACCGAATAATTGATCGAGTCGGCGATGGTACCGGTGAACTCTTCGGTCACCGAGGCGTTAACCGTCAGGTCGCCATCGGCCAGGTCTTCGATTTCATCCAGCAGGCGCATGATCGCGTGCTGGTTGCGTTCGTTCTTTTCCGCCGTTTCACGCAGCTGCCGGTGGGTTTCGCGGACCATCACCAGGCCAATCAGAATGATCGATGCCAGCGCCACGAAGCCCAGCACGTAGCCACCGACGTTATCCAGCCAGCGCCCGCTGGCCAGGTTCTCGAAGCCGTTGGCCAAGTGTGAGGCCTCGTCCAGCAGGCTCTGCGACTGGTTGAAGATGCTCCCGGCCGCCGCCCGCACCTGGAACAGTTCCGGTGAGGTTTCGAGGATTTCATCCACCGAGCCCGAGACGAACTGGAACAGCTCGGCGATTTCGGCCAGGCGGGCGCGTGCATCGCGGTCCTGCACCTGGGTGATCTGAATCGCCGGGTTGCCGCCGAGCATGGCAGCGAGCACCTGGCCGAAGCGGTTGGCGTCCCGGCCAAACACGTCGGCCGCCTGCCCTGAGGCTTCATCCCCGGACAACACCGTATTCACCGAACCGAGAATCCGCTCCGCCAACAACGATTGGCGCTGGGCCACGGCCACCTGGCTGGCCGGCGCTGCGCGCTGCAGCAGAATCTCGACGACCTTTTCATATTCGACTTGCAGCTGCGGCACGGTTTCGGCCAGCGTAGCGGCCACCTGATGCAATGACAGCACGGTTTGTTCGCTGGCCAGAATCGCATCGGCGTTTTTGCGCAGGTCTTCCCAGTCGAGCTGCACGGCCTGCATTTCGTCGCTGACCGCCGCCGGCGCCGGTGGCAACCCGGTGCTCGGGTCGCCCTTTTTCAGGTAACCCCAGCGCTGCTCGAAATCGTTGCGTGCATCGGTCAACAGCTTGAAGGCCTGAGGCTTGCCGGCAGCAGCCTCGGTGGCGTTCTTGGCAATGCGCTGGGATAACACGCGCAACTCGCCGGCGTGGCCAATGTACTGCTTGTCGTAATTGGACTGGGTGTTGAGGTAGGCGAAGTTGGCAAACAGCAGAATGATCGAGGTGATCAGGGCGATAAACAGCCCCGCGATTTGCGCGCTGCTGCGTGAGCCGAGCAGCGAGGTGCCGGTAGTTGCCTGGGTCATTGAACGGTTCCCGTCACCAAGGGGCCGCGCCCGTCATGCTGGCGCGCGACATCGAGAAAATCCGGCGCCTGGGCCAGCGCGAAAGAGCTGAACACACCCCAGACCTGTTCACGTTGGAAATAGCCCTGAACGAAGGGGGCGATGGCCGCCGGCAGCCCGGGCGGCGGCGTCATCACCAGGCTGTCGAGCTTGAAGTGCTGCAAACCCTGCACTTCATCGACCATCAAGCCGGCGAAAATGTCATTGTGATCCAGCACCAGCACCCGCCGCTGGCGGCGCTGGCTCGACAGCTCATGGCCGAGAAAACCGCACAGGTCGAACACCGGCAACAAGCGACCACGCAGGTTCGACACGCCCATGACCCACGGCTTGACTCCGGGAATGGCGCTCAAGCGCGGTTCGTGCAGCACCTCGGCAATTTCACCCATGGGCGCCACGTACCAGTGTTCGGCGATGCGAAAGCCGATCCCGCTCCAGTTTTGCAGGCGGCTTTCCTGGGAAGGCAGATCGGCAGCCAGCAAGCGGCAGCGTCGGTCGATTTCCAGCAGCAGTTCGAATGCGGTTTGCGACGCCTCCATAAAGTTCGGCCGTCAGCCTGCCAGTACCGAATTGAGGACCTGGATCAGGTTGTCTTCTTCGAACGGCTTGGTGAGGAAAGCCTTGGCTCCCTGGCGGGTGGCCCAGATCTTGTCCGACTCCTCACCCTTGGTCGTAATGACGATAACCGGAATGTGGCTGGTTTGCGGGTCCTTCGTCAGTTGGCGAGTTGCCTGGAAACCGTTCAGATTGGGCATGACGATATCCATCAAGACCGCATCGGGCTTTTCCTGACAGGCCAGCGCGACGCCGTCGGCGCCGTTTTCTGCGGTCAGGACTTCATGACCGTGCTTTTTCAGCATCTGGGTCAAGGTATAAATTTCGGTCTGCGAATCGTCAACGATCAAGACTCGAGCCATGCTCTTCCCCACTCTCAAAAAGACGCCACGGGCAAAGGCCCGCACGTCAGGGTGCGTATTGTTCTTCTGCGGCGAAACCCGGGACGTGCGCCCGAATGGCGCTCAGCAGCTCTTCCTTGCTGAAAGGTTTGGTCAAAAACTGTTCCGAGCCGACGATCCGGCCCTTGGCCTTGTCGAACAGATCATCACGCGATGACAGCATGATCACCGGTGTTGCCTTGAAGGCCGGGTTGTTCTTGATCATTGCGCAGGTTTGGTATCCATCCAGGCGCGGCATCATGATGTCGATGAAGATGATGCTGGGGTGGTGATCGGCGACCTTGGCCAGAGCGTCAAAGCCGTCGATGGCCGTGAGCACTTCGCAGCCGACGTCCTTCAACAGCATTTGTGCCGTGCGGCGGATTGTCTTCGAGTCATCGATGACCATGACTTTCAATGCCGGGGAATGCTGTTCCATGTTCACTCGATCATCGTCTCGGGAGCCGGAGCCGGCCAGCGCGCTAAAGACAGCGGCGCAAAGCCCGTGCCGAGACTTTGTAGCACACTCTGGCAGTGCGTTCCATCAACCACTGCCGGGCTGCGGCGCGGCGCCTGCGACGCGTGTTTTTTCTTGACCGCATCGCGTGCTGGCGCCACCCTGACGCCACTTTATTTCGCCGCCCAGAGGATAGACCCCCATGAGCATTCGCCTCGGGATTGTCATGGACCCCATCGCGCGCATCTCCTATAAAAAGGACAGCTCGCTGGCCATGCTGCTCGCCGCCCAGGAGCGCGGCTGGTCGTTGTTCTACATGGAACAGCACGACCTCTACCAGAAAGACGGCCAGGCCCGCGCGCGCATGCGCCCACTGGAAGTCTTCGCCGACCCGAAACGCTGGTTTGAACTCGACGCCGAAAGCGACACCGCCCTGAGCGATCTGGACGTGATCCTGATGCGCAAGGACCCGCCCTTCGACATGGAGTTCGTGTATTCGACCTACCTGCTCGAGCAAGCCGAGCGCGATGGCGTACTGGTGGTCAACAAGCCCCAGAGCCTGCGCGACTGCAACGAAAAGCTGTTTGCCACGCTGTTCCCGCAGTGCACTCCGCCGACCGTTGTGAGCCGCCGCGCCGACATCCTTCGCGAGTTCGCCGACCATCACCACGACGTGATCTTCAAGCCGCTGGACGGCATGGGCGGCGCGTCGATTTTCCGTCATCGCCGCGATGACCCGAACCTTTCGGTGATTCTCGAAGCCCTGACCGTGCATGGCACCCAGCAGACCATGGCCCAGGGCTATCTGCCGGCCATCAAGGACGGCGACAAGCGCATCCTGATGATCGACGGTGAGCCGGTACCCTATTGCCTGGCGCGGATTCCGGCCGCTGGCGAGACCCGCGGCAACCTGGCCGCCGGCGGCCGTGGCGAAGCCCGCCCGCTGACCGACCGGGATCGCTGGATCGCCGAACAGGTCGGCCCGACCCTGCGTGAAAAGGGCCTGCTGTTCGTGGGCCTGGACGTGATCGGCGAGCACCTGACCGAGATCAACGTCACCAGCCCGACCTGCATCCGTGAAATCGACAACGCCTTTGGCACCCAAATCGGCGCCCAGCTGATGGACGCCATTGATCGCAAGCTCAAGGCCCGCTGACGCAGAACACGGGGAAACATCGCGCAGTGCGTTATGATGCACGCCCTTTTTACTCGGGACGTGCTCACTGCCGGGTTTTCCCGTGTTGCAGGCCTGCTGGATAATCGATGACCGTTTTTGCCGACATCCCACCTGAACTCTCCCACTCTGGCGTACGCCCGGCGGACAGGCTCGGCTTTACCCTGTTTTTGGCGGCCCTGCTGCACCTGGCGCTGATCCTCGGGGTGGGCTTCTCGTTCAGCAAGCCGGAACAGATCAGCCGCAGCATGGAAATCACCCTGGCCACGTTCAAAAGTGAAGTGGCGCCGAAAAAGGCCGATTTCGCTGCCCAGGAAAACCAGCAAGGCAGCGGTACGCTGGACAAGAAGGCAGTGCCGAAAACCACCGAAGTGGCACCGTTCCAGGACAACAAGATCAACAAGGTGACACCGCCTCCGGCCCCCAAGCCCGAGGTCAAGCCTGAGCCGCAGCCGCCCAAGGCCGCCGTCACCACGCGTGCACCCAAGCCGCAAAAGGTCGAAACCAGGCCACAACCGACCAAGCCGGCCCCCAAGCCACAGGCCGTGACGCCGGATTTCGACAGCTCGCAACTGTCGGACCAGATCGCCAGCCTTGAGGCCGAACTGTCCAACGAACAACAGCTGTACGCCAAGCGCCCGCGCATCCATCGCTTGAGCGCGGCCTCGACCAGCCGAGACAAGGGCGCCTGGTACAAGGACGAATGGCGCAAGAAGGTCGAACGCATCGGCAACCTCAATTACCCCGACGAAGCCCGCCGCCAGCAGATCTACGGCAGCCTGCGACTGCTGGTGTCGATCAACCGCGACGGCTCACTGTACGAAGTGCTGGTGCTCGAATCGTCCGGCCAGCCACTGCTGGACCAGGCTGCCCAGCGCATCGTGCGCCTGGCGGCGCCATTTGCACCGTTTACTGGTGACCTTGCCGATATCGACCGGCTGGAAATCATCCGTACCTGGCGCTTCGCCCGTGGCGATCGCTTGTCCAGTAACTGACTCCAAAACGCCCCCGCTGAGGGAAGCCGGTGTCGGCGCGACCTCGTGGGAGCGGATTTATCCGCGAATCCAGACACCGCGGTTTTTCAGGAATTGCGCGGTGTATCTATTCGCGGATAAATCCGCTCCCACATCTTTGTGATCGCAGGAGAGGAGATTGCCCTCACCTACGCTTGTCAGGCTGCCAAGCCAAAGCCACACTAGTACTCATGAAGAACGTCAGCCCGAGTTACCTCAAGCATCAATTCCTGATCGCCATGCCGCACATGGCCGATCCGAATTTTGCCCACACCTTGACTTACATCGTCGAGCATACCGAGCGCGGGGCCATGGGCCTGGTGGTCAACCGACCGCAGGACCTGAACCTGGCCGATATCCTCGAGCAGCTGCGTCCGAACGTCGATCCGCCGGCACGCTGTCAGGGCGTGCCGATCTACATCGGCGGGCCGGTGCAAACCGATCGCGGCTTCGTGCTGCACCCCACCGACCCGAACCATGTCTATCAAGCCACGGTCGACCTGGGCGGGCTGTCGTTGTCCACTTCCCAGGACATCCTCTTCGCCATCGCCGATGACATCGGCCCCAAGCAAAGCCTGATCACCCTCGGCTACGCCGGCTGGGAAGCCGGGCAACTGGAAGCGGAGCTGGCCGATAACGTCTGGCTCAACTGCCCGTTCGATGCCGAGATCATCTTCGGCACGGCCAGCGATTTGCGCCTCAATGCCGCCGCCAAACTGTTGCATGTGGATTTGAGCCTGCTCACCAACCAGGCAGGGCACGCCTGATGGCCGCGGTTCGTTTATTGCTGGGTTTTGACTACGGCAGCCGGCAGATCGGCGTCGCCGTCGGCCAGGTCATCACCGGTCAGGCCCGCGAGTTGTGTACCCTCAAGGCGCAACAAGGCGTGCCGGACTGGAGCAAAATCGAAGCCCTGGTCAAGGAATGGAAGCCAGACGCAATGGTCGTCGGCCTGCCGCTGAACATGGACGGCACTCCCAGCGAGATGAGCGCCAAGGCCGAGAAGTTCTCGCGCCAGCTCAATGGCCGCTTCAACCTGCCCGTGCACACCCACGATGAACGCCTGACTACCTTCGAAGCCAAGGGCGAACGCATGGCCCGAGGCGGGCAGCGTGGCAGCTATCGCGACAACCCGGTGGACGCCATCGCCGCCGCCCTGCTGCTGCAAGGCTGGCTGGATGCCAATATCGGCCAACTGCAATCCTGATAACCGCTTTCAAGCCGGGCACGCCTGATGCCCGGCGTCTCGAGGAGCAAGCATGAGCCTACCCAACCCCGCCGAACTGATCGTTCGGATGGCCTCTGACCTCACGGCCCATCTGGCCCGCCGCAACATCACCGAGCCGCACTACATCGGCATTCGCACCGGCGGCGTATGGGTTGCCCAGGCCTTGCTGGAGCAACTGGGCAGTGACGCTGCGCTCGGCATCCTGGATGTATCCTTCTACCGCGACGACTTCAGCCAGAACGGCCTGCACCCGCAAGTGCGGCCCTCCAAGCTGCCGTTTGAAATCGAAGGCCAACACCTGGTGCTGGTCGATGACGTGCTGATGAGCGGTCGGACTATCCGCGCCGCGCTCAACGAACTCTTCGATTATGGCCGCCCGGCCAGCGTCACCCTGGTCTGCCTGCTCGACCTGGACGCCGCCGAACTGCCCATCCGGCCAAATGTGGTCGGCGCAACGCTGTCATTGCAACCCACCGAACGGGTAAAATTGTCCGGCCCCGCACCGCTCACCCTTGAGCGCCAGGACTACGCCTGCTCTTCCGCCTTTTAAGAGTCCCCCGCGATGACGCCTATCGACGCCAAGCGCCCGCTGCAGCTCAATGATCAGGGCCAGCTGCGCCACTTCCTCTCGCTCGACGGTTTGCCCCGTGAGCTGCTCACCGAAATTCTCGACACCGCCGACTCGTTCCTCGAAGTCGGCGCACGGGCGGTGAAGAAAGTCCCGCTACTGCGCGGCAAGACCGTCTGCAACGTGTTTTTCGAGAACTCCACGCGCACCCGTACCACCTTCGAACTGGCGGCCCAGCGGCTGTCGGCCGACGTGATCACGCTGAACGTCTCGACCTCCTCGACCAGCAAGGGCGAGACCCTGTTCGACACCTTGCGCAACCTTGAAGCCATGGCCGCCGACATGTTCGTGGTCCGCCACGCCGACTCCGGTGCTGCCCACTTCATTGCCGAACATGTGTGCCCGCAAGTGGCGATCATCAACGGTGGCGACGGCCGCCACGCCCACCCGACCCAGGGCATGCTCGACATGCTGACCATTCGTCGGCACAAGGGCAGCTTTGAAAACCTCTCAGTGGCCATCGTCGGCGACATCCTGCACTCGCGGGTCGCGCGCTCGAACATGCTCGCGCTCAAGACCCTGGGTTGCCCGGATATCCGCGTGATCGCACCGAAAACCCTGCTGCCGATCGGTATCGAGCAGTATGGCGTGAAGGTTTACACCGACCTGGAACAAGGTCTGAAGGATGTCGACGTGGTGATCATGCTGCGCCTGCAGCGTGAACGCATGCAGGGTGGCCTGCTGCCGAGCGAAGGCGAGTTCTACCGCCTGTTCGGCCTGACCACAACGCGCCTGGCCGGCGCCAGGCCGGATGCCATCGTCATGCACCCGGGGCCGATCAACCGCGGCGTGGAAATCGAATCGGCAGTCGCCGATGGCGCCCACTCGGTCATCCTCAACCAAGTTACCTACGGCATTGCCGTGCGCATGGCGGTGCTGTCCATGGCCATGAGCGGGCAGACCGCGCAACGCCAATTCGAGCAGGAGAACGCCCAGTGAGTCTCAGCATTCTCGGCGCCCGCGTCATCGATCCGGCCAGCGGCCTGGATAAAATTACCGATCTGCATATCAGCGAAGGCAAGGTTATTGCCATGGGCGCGGCCCCGGCCGACTTCAAGCCGACCCAGAGCCTGGACGCCAACGGCCTGATCGCCGCCCCTGGCCTGGTAGACCTCAGCGTGGCCCTGCGCGAGCCCGGCTACAGCCGCAAGGGCAGCATTGTCAGCGAGACTCGCGCAGCGGCGGCCGGTGGCGTCACCAGCCTGTGCTGCCCACCGCAGACCAAGCCGGTACTGGACACCTCGGCAGTGGCCGAACTGATCCTCGACCGCGCTCGCGAGGCCGGTCACTGCAAAGTCTTCCCGATCGGTGCCTTGAGCAAAGGCCTGGGCGGTGAACAACTGGCCGAACTGGTTGCCCTGCGCGACACCGGTTGCGTCGCGTTCGGCAACGGCCTGAACAGCTTTCGCAACAACCGCACCCTGTGCCGCGCGCTGGAATATGCCGCGACCTTCGACCTGACGGTGATCTTCCACTCCCAGGACCATGACCTGGCCGAAGGCGGCCTGGCCCACGAGGGCCCGACCGCCAGCTTCCTCGGTTTGGCCGGCATTCCGGAAACCGCCGAAACCGTGGCTCTGGCCCGCGACCTGCTGCTGGTCGAGCAAAGCGGCGTGCGCGCACACTTCAGCCAGCTGACCAGCGCCCGTGGCGTCAAGTTGATCGAACAGGCCCAGGCCCGTGGTTTGAAGGTGACGGCGGATGTGGCGTTGTATCAGCTGATCCTCACGGACGAAGCGCTGATCGACTTCTCCAGCCTCTATCATGTCCAGCCGCCGCTACGCACCCGCGCTGACCGCGATGCCTTGCGCGAAGCGGTCAAGTCCGGGGTGGTTCAAGCGATTTCCAGCCATCATCAGCCCCATGAGCGTGATGCCAAGCTGGCGCCCTTCGGCGCGACCGAGCCTGGCATCAGCAACGTCGAATTGCTGCTGCCACTGGCCCTGACCCTGGTGGAAGACGGCGTGCTCGACCTGCCGACCCTGCTGGCGCGCCTGAGCAGCGGCCCTGCCGCCGCCCTGCGCCTGCCTGCCGGGCAACTGCAGGTCGGCGCTCCGGCGGACATCGTGCTGTTCGACCCGAAAGCCTCGACCGTTGCCGGTGAACAGTGGCTGTCCAAAGGCGAGAACTGCCCGTTTATTGGCCACTGCCTGCCGGGCGCGGTGCGCTACACCCTGATGGATGGGCATATCAGCTATAACAGCTGATCTCTCCCTTGCAGGAGCGGCGGTCCGCCGCTCCTACTACCTCCGCTGGGCATTCTTCAGTGAAATCTGGTCGTTCATCGTCCAGAAGTCGTACAGCACCCCAATCAGGAACAAACCGCCAGTGAGCAGGTAGATGATCCCGCTGATCCATTTGCCCTGATACATCCGATGCACCCCGAATATCCCCAGGAACGTCAGCAGGATCCACGCCACGCTATAGTCCGTGCTGCCCGTGTTAAAGCGCAGGTCGGCTTCGCGATCCATGGACGGGATCAGGAACAGGTCGATCAACCAGCCTATGCCCAGCAAGCCCAGGGTGAAGAACCAGATCGTCCCCGTCACCGGCTTGCCGTAATAGAAGCGGTGCGCCCCGGTAAAACCAAAAATCCAGAGCAGATACCCCAGCACTTTGCTGTGGGTGTCATGGGTGTGAGCCCCATGCTGATAACCATTCATTCAAGACCCCTGCCGGCTGATAAAGAAATTTTCTAAAGAAAAATGTGACTTCCTGATGGCAATCCGACGTGTGGCTTTCTCGGGAACAAATCCCGCAAACGCTTGTCCTGTCTGGTCCGAACGCCGAAAAGCCGCCTGTTAGACGCATTTTGCTCACTTTTCCCCGCTTGTTCGAATCGATGAACGGGACAAAAAATGATCGAAAAGCTGTTATAAAGTTGCGCGCCAACCAACCAAGAGCCCTGCCTATGCGTCCTTTTTTCAAGACATGGCTGACTATTTGTCTGTTATTGCCACTGGCTGCCCACGCCACCAACCGTGAGCAACGTTTACCCAGTTATTCCTCCAAGCACATTTCGGCACCCTACACCAAAAAAGGATCCACTGCCGTCAAGCTCGCGCCTCACCGCGGTACAGGCCGTATCGCTGCTGCCGTGCAACCGTCGGCCAGACAGAGCAGTAATGTTCTGAGCCGCGCGGTGAACGTGCTCGGCACCCCGTATCGCTGGGGTGGCAGCAGCCCGAGCAAGGGTTTTGATTGCAGCGGCCTGGTCAAGTACGCCTTCAACGGCATCGAAGAAGTCGACCTGCCTCGCACCTCCAACGCCATGGCCAGCGGCCACGGCCAGAAGGTCGACCGCAAGGACTTGAAGCCTGGTGATTTGATTTTCTTCAATATCAAGAGCCGCCGCGTCAATCATGTTGCCATCTACCTGGGCAACGATCGCTTCATCCACGCGCCGCGCACGGGCAAGTCGGTGACCATCGACACGCTGAACAAGCCGTACTGGCAGAACCACTATGTGGTTGCCAAGCGGGTGTTGCCGGCTGAGCAGGATTCGACCCTGCGCCTTAGCCAGCGCTAAGATCAAAAACATCGCGGGCAAGCCCCAACATGTAGGAGCGGACCCGGCCGCGATGGGCTGCGAAGCGGCCCCGGCGATTCTGAAACCGCCGGCACTCGCAGCTGATTGGCAGATGTCACAGGCCCAAGGGGCCGCTTCGCAGCCCATCGCG
>NZ_JAAAMT010000025.1 GCF_009905435.1 Pseudomonas sp. R5(2019) | reverse complement strand
CCCCGCACCTTGCGGTGCCTCGTTACATTGTCAAAGGCGCTCTTGATTCAGCCTTCTAGATTCACCCGGTGACACGGGTGGTTCCCTCCAAGTGGGAACAACTTCTGTAAGCGACTTCGTGTCGCACTTCGGCGGCATTATTGTCGATGGGCAAGTAGCCTTCCTCGACATGCCAGTCGATTCCACCAGTGCTGGGTGTCCCAGTCCGGCTAAGCTTTATGATTGATCCGAAAAAAGCTCAAACATGAGCTGGCGCAACCATCGGTTGGCTGGGTCCTTGTTGTACCGGGCATGCCAGAACAGATTGATCTCGATCTTGGGTAACTCCAGCGGTGGCTCCAGAATGGCGAGCCCAAATGGCTGCGCACAGCTGGTGGCATAGCGTTCGGGTACGGTGGCGAGCAAATCCGTGCGTTGAAGGATGTGACCCACCGCGACGAAGTGTGGTACTTCCAGTCGAATCTTTCGCTCGATGCCCGCCCGTGCCAGAACGCTATCCACCTCACCATGGCCGGTATTGGCCGCGACGACGCGAACATGGTCATAGCTGCAAAAACGGTCCAGCGACAAGGGTTCTCGGGTGGCGGGATGATCTTTGCGGCAGAGGCAGACGTAGCGATGATGGAACAACCGGCGCTGAAAAAAACCAGCTTGAAGGTGCGGCAGCAAGCCGACGGCCAGATCGACTGCACCATTCTGCAATCCTTCGGCCAGGCTATCGGAATTGTCGCGAAGTGTACTGATCGAGCAGCCTGGCGCCTGGGCCGCAAGGGCATCCATCAGCCGTGGCATGAAGTAGATTTCGCCGATGTCCGTCATTGCCATCGTGAATCGACGGTTGCTACTGAGCGGGTCGAACGTGTCTTGCCGACTCAAGGCGTCGCGCAAGGTCTGGATTGCCAGCGCAACAGGCTCTGCCAGTTGTCGCGCATAAGGCGTCGGCTCCATTCCCTGATAGGTACGAACGAAAAGTTCGTCGTTCAACGTGGTGCGTAATCGCTTCAACGCGTTGCTGACGGCGGGCTGGGTCAGTTCCAGGTTGTCCGCGGCAGTCGATACCCTGCGGTCGATGAGCAGTTGATTGAACACAAGCAGCAGATTCAGATCCAGGTCACGTAGTTCCATAACGCCTCGTGCAGATGGGCAGGTATCAAGACGATAAACCGACATTCGTCTGTTGGCTCTGCACCGCTCTGAAAGGGTCGCTGCAAGTCGCACAAGACTAACAAGCGCGACACGAGTGCGTCCATCGCGAGGCTTTCGCGGCTTTTAAAGAAAACGACGTTTATTCATGTTCGAAATATTGGGTATTCGAGTCGCTGCATTTCTCCCGACTCATGACTTGGCCATCATCAGTCGACGGTGTGTTTGAGAAAACGCTTCACGGCTCTATTTGGCCGAAAGCAGGATTCGGTCTGGCCAAGCAATACAACCGCTCACCCCGGCAGTTCGACCACGTCCGGGCGCTGCGCAATACCGGAGGCATCCGCTCCTTCGGCTCAATAACAATGACAAAAAGAGCAATGCCATGCGTACGATCGACGTATCAGCCCTGGTTGACGGGGCACGTTTCAATACCTTCCATGCGCGCGTGCTGTTCTGGTGCGCGATCATCATCATTTTCGACGGTTATGACCTGGTCATCTATGGGGTCGTCTTGCCTTCATTGATGGCCGAATGGGGGCTGACGTCATTGCAGGCTGGTGCGCTGGGCAGTTGTGCATTGGTGGGCATGATGCTGGGAGCGCTGTTCTTCGGATCATTGTCGGATCGGATTGGCAGACGTAAAACCATCATGATGTGTGTGACGCTGTTCAGCGGTGTCACGGCAATCAACGGCCTGGCGCAGAGTCCTGAGGCCTTTGCGCTGTGTCGGTTTATCGCGGGTCTCGGGATAGGCGGTGTCATGCCTAACGTGGTCGCGTTGATGAATGAATATGCGCCGAAGAAGTCCCGCAGCACTTTGGTTGCGATCATGTTCAGCGGCTATTCATTGGGCGGGATGTTGTCAGCCGGGCTCGGCATGCTGTTGATCCCGCAATGGGGATGGCAGGCTGTGTTCTTTGTGGCGTTGATTCCCTTGCTGACACTGCCGCTGCTGGTGCGCCAATTGCCTGAGTCAATGGATTTCCTGTTGCGTACCGGCCAGACGGCCAGGGCCCAGGCATTGTTGACCCAGGCCGAGCCGAGTTATATCGCCCACGCAAGCGATCAACTCCATCACAGCGTCACTCGCAATGCGAACGTGTCGATTGCCGAGTTGTTCCGCGAGGGACGTACGCTGAACACGCTGATGCTGTGGTTAGCGTTTTTCTGCTGCCTGTTGATGGTTTACGCCTTGAGTTCCTGGTTACCCAAACTCATGACCAGCGCAGGGTATGGTTTGAATTCGAGCCTGGCGTTTTTGCTCGTCTTGAACGTCGGCGCAATTGTCGGAGCAGTTGCGGGTGGCTGGCTGGGTGATCGGATCGGCATTACCAGGGTCTTGTTCGCCTTCTTCAGTTGCGGTGCGGTAGCGTTGAGTCTGTTGGCACTCAAATCTGCGCTGCCGATCCTCTACTTGCTGATCGCCATTGCCGGAGCTTGCACCATCGGTACACAGATTCTGGCCAACGCTTGTACCGTTCAATATTACCCGTCTCAGGTTCGTGCAACCGGGCTGGGTTGGGCGATGGGCATCGGCCGTACCGGTGCAATCATTGGTCCCATACTGGGTGGTGCGCTTCATGCGTCATCATTGCCACTGCAGACGAGCTTTCTGGTGTTTGCAGTGCCGGGTCTGGTTGGAGCCATTGCCATTCTGGTGTTCTTGCGACAGACCAGCTCGAGCCGACGGGGCAAAACAACAAAGCAGGCTTTGTCACAGTAACGAGTGCCTGCTCATCGCGAGTTTGCGCTCTTCTCACCCGGCCTTTGTAGTCACGCCAACACTACATTCACAGTCGTAATACTGCTTATGGGAGTTGCAGTATTTATCAATAGAGCGCGAGTGGCGATGATCTGGGTACTCCAACAACAAACAGCCTCATGGGTACCTTGCTATGCATTCTTCTCCCTCTGCTCTGCACATTGGTATCGTCGGCGGCGGCATCGCTGGCGTGGCACTGGCACTGGACCTGTGCCGTCACTCCCATCTTCACGTTCAATTGTTTGAAGCGGCTCCCGCCTTCGGCGAAGTCGGGGCGGGTGTGTCTTTTGGCGCCAATGCGGTACGCGCCATCGCAGGTTTGGGTATTGCTGAACCTTATCGGCAGATTGCCGATAGCACGCCTGATCCCTGGCAGGACATCTGGTTTGAATGGCGCCGGGGCGAAGATGCCGGTTACCTCGGTGCCAGCGTGGCCGACGGCGTGGGGCAGTCTTCCGTGCACCGCGCGGACTTCCTCGATGCGCTGGCCAGCCAGTTGCCGGAGGGCATCGCCCAATTTGGCAAGCGTGCGCTGCGTGTCGAACAGCATGCCGACCAGGCACGAGTGTTCTTCACCGATGGCAGTGAGTACAGCTGCGATTTGCTGATCGGTGCCGACGGGATCAAATCCTCGATTCGTGACCACGTTCTTCAAGGACTCGGCCAACCATTGGTGGCACCGCGCTTCAGTGGGACTTGCGCTTACCGCGGGATGATCGATAGCCAACAGTTGCGCGAAGCCTATCGTGCCCGCGGCGTTGACGAACATCTGATTGATGTGCCGCAGATGTACCTGGGGCTCGATGCCCACATCCTCACCTTCCCGGTAAAGCAAGGCCGGCTGATCAACGTCGTGGCCTTCATCTCCGATCGCAGCCGACCCGATCCGTCCTGGCCAAGCGACGCGCCATGGGTTCGAAATGCCAGCCAGGCAGAAATGCTCGCCGCGTTCTCCGGCTGGGGCGATGCGGCACGTGTACTGCTTGAATGCATTCCCGCACCAACCCTTTGGGCTTTGCATGAACTCGATGAGTTGCCGGGTTACGTGCATGGGCGAGTAGGGCTGATCGGCGACGCTGCGCACGCCATGTTACCGCATCAAGGCGCGGGAGCAGGGCAGGGGCTGGAGGATGCCTGGCTGCTGGCCCGACTGCTGGCTGATCCGCAGGTACTCGCCAGCTCGCCCAAGGCGGTACTTGAGGCTTACGACGCCATTCGCCGGCCGCGTGCTTGCCGAGTGCAACGCACATCCTGGGAAGCCGGGGAGCTTTACGAGTTGCGCGATCCCGCTGTGACCGACAACGAGCCCTTGCTGGGCAAGACACTCGAAGAGCGCTTCGACTGGCTTTGGAACCATGATCTGCACGCCGACCTGCAGCAGGCACGTGGTCAGTTGGGCTGGCGAGCGCACGCCTGACGATTCCGTCCAGCGTCCAGAGGAGGGTCGCCAAGACCCTTCTACGCCCTTGAAAATCTATGATGCAGGGAGTGCGAAAGCCACAGACCTGGACGCCCGTAGTTCACTTTAACTCGTTTATCAATTCGTCGACGACGTGCCTGACCTTTGGCAGTAAGTTTCGAGCCTTGGGCCAAACGGCGTGTACTTCCAGATCCCTGGGAGCGAATGCTGACAACACTTCTATAAGTTCACCAGAGTCCAGGTAGGATCGCAGCATGAATTCGGGCATTTGGCAGAGCCCAAGGCCTTGGCGGGCGGCTTCAACTATGGAGTCTCCATCGCTGAGCAAATAGGCGGCAGGTACCAGTATCTTGCTGGTGTCTTCCTGATCGGCGCAGACACTCCAGAACTGTTGGTGACCGCGTCGATAAACCGCGATGCAATGGTGTTTGGCCAAATCGTCGAGCGATTGCGGGCAACCTTGGCTCTGTAAATACAGCGGTGATGCACAAATAATTTGCCGTTGAGTGGTAAGGCGGCGAGCGATCAGTCCATTGGAATCGCGCAAGTCTCCAAAACGAATTAGCAGATCCACGCCTTCTTCGATAGGGTCTATGTAGTAGTCGGTAAATGTCGCTGCAAACTGTAATTTTGGATATTTCTTGGCCATGTTGAACAGGATGGGCAGGATCACTTGCCTGCCATAGGCTGCCGGCATATCTATTCGTAAACGCCCGCTGGGCGTGCGCTGTTTTGATGAAAGTGTTTCTTCTGCTTCCGCAATTTCATCCAGCGCATTGGCGCAACTAGCAAAGTATTCCTCACCGTCTACCGACAGGGTCAGTTGCCGAGTACTACGGTGGAATAATTTCAAGCCCAGTCGTTCTTCCAGTCGTGTAATGCTTTTTCCGACTGCGGATTTAGTAATTCCCAGTTGTGCTGCGGCTTGTGTGAAACTTCCGGCGCGAGCGACCGACACGAAAATAACAATACCGTTCATGGCTTGGTCAGTATGACGCATGGCGACCTCGTTGGGCCGAAAGGACGGAGTACGCTTGGCGGGGCGGTATGTTGTTTTTGTGCATCAGGATACTACTCCTCACAGCGGATGCGCTGTGAGAGCATTTTTGATGTGGGTTCCTAATGATGTCAATGCGCGGAATCGCCTTTTAAGGAGGGTAGACTCAAGCTCCACAGTGTTGATCCTGTGGCGAGCTTCTCTTCTGATGGTGTCTGTATACCATTGGGTATCGCAACGAACTTGTTCGTGCCGATTGAACCTTAGAATAAGGAATTGCCATGCCTGCCTCCGCCGATCTCCTGATCTCTTATTTCGCTTTGTCGGGTGATATCTATCCTTTAGGGCCAACGGAAATTAGCCCGTATCCACTTGAGGATCGCCTTAACGCCGCCGCGCGCGCCGGCTTTACAGGCTTTGGTCTGCAACACAGCGATATCATGTGGTCCCTCGAACAACTGGGTATGTCGGAACTCAAAAGGATCATTGCTGGCAGTGGTATCAAGACGCTTGAGATAGAGCTGTTGCTCAACTGGTTTGCACAAGGTGAAAAGCGTGCCCTATCCGATGTGATGCGTCAGGACATGCTGATGCTCAGTGCTGAGCTTGGAATTCGCAATATCAAGGTGATTGGAGGGCTAGACGAGCCGGCCCCTGAACTTTCCCTCCTGCGCGACGAGTTCGCTCAGCTTTGCCAGCAAGCGGCCCGATCGGGCACTGATGTGGTGCTAGAGATTATGCCGTTCACCAATATCAAGACTATTGACGACGCATTGGCCGTGGTTGCAGAGGCGGATCAGCCAAACGGTGGTCTGCTGCTGGACATTTGGCATATTGCTCGTTGCGGCATTCCGTACGCTGACATTGCTCGCATTCCTTCGCGCTTCATCCGTGCAGTCGAACTGGATGACGCACCTGCGGTTCCTCAGGTCGAGGATCTATGGGAAGAGACCATCCACCATCGTGAGCTGTGCGGCGAGGGCGGGCTTGATGTGCCTGCGTTTATCAGGGCCGTCGAAAATGCCGGTTGGCAGGGTACTTACGGAGTAGAAATTCTCTCTCGCTCGCATCGTCAATTGCCGTTGGATGAGATGGCCCGGCGTGTGTACCAAAGCACTGCCGCCCAGTTCGCCAAACGCTGATCGCCGAGGGAATCTCATGAAAACAACAACAATCGGAAATACAGGCGTCGCATTATCTTCTCTCGGACTCGGCACCGTTCCTTTGGCCGGGTTCGGTGGCGACTGTACCTATGACCAAGCCGAGAAGGTTGTCCTGGCGGCCTATGAGTCGGGAATCCGCTACTTCGATGCCGCCCCTATGTATGGCTCTGGTTTGGCCGAGTTACGGCTTGGTCAGATCGTTCGCGAAAATCGGTTGCGCGATTCCATAACGCTTTCCACTAAAGTGGGTCGATTACTCAAGCCAAAGTCACGCCTGAATGCTGCACTGGCGGAGCCCGAAGTCGCGATTCAATGGAAGGGTGCACCCCCGCTGATCCAGGAATATGACTATTCATATGACGGTGTGATGCGTTCGTTTGAAGACAGCTGTCAGCGTTTCGGACTGGATAGTTTCGAAATTTTGTACATTCACGATATTGGCCGTGTAACCCACGACGAATCGGCAAATTCTCGCTATTGGCAGCAGTTGCGTATGGGCGGCCTGAAGGCGCTGGATGAACTTCGTCGCAGCGGTGCAGCAAAGGCAATAGGTATCGGCGTGAACGAGACCGCAGCAGTGCTCGAGATGGCTGGCGAGTTCAATCTTGATTGCTGTCTTCTGGCTGGCCGCTACTCGCTGCTCAATCATGGCGCCCTCACGGACTTCTTCCCCGAAATGCAAAAGCGTCACATCGCCGTCATTGCTGCCGGCGTCTTCAACTCGGGGATCCTGGGGGGCGGCGCGACGGGTATGACACGAACGTTCGAATACATGGAAGCGCCGCCTGAGATTATTGAACGGGTGATGAGAATCGAGTCGATATGCCGTCATTACGATGTGGCACTGCCACAGGCTGCCGTGCAATTTGTCTATGCCCACCCGGCCGTTTCCTGTGTCCTGCAAGGTTGTAAATCGACTGCTGAAGTACAGCAGAATGGCGCCGCCATCCAGCAGCCAACACCTGCAGCGATGTGGCAGGAGCTGGCGGAGGCTGGGCTCATTCCTGCTCATGCGCCGCGGCCGGTGTTTGCGCAATAACTTTTGAATAAACAACGGAGTTGGTAACAAGGCAAGGTTGGCGTGATGCCTTTGCGGCAGGGTTAATTATGCTGCCGCCGGCAAAACGCGGGCCTTAAGCGATAGAGGCTGGGCGAAGGAAACGTCTGGATCATTGCAATTAGCAGCCATTTCATTACAACAACAATAATGGGTAGTTCAAATGATGACCCTCGACACGGGCGCTTCTCGAAAGCGCCCATACGTACTCGCTTTGCCCATTCTGACCAGTCTTTTGACCTACAACGCGGCAGCCCAGGCTGCTTTCGAGCACGATTCAGCATGGATGCTTGGCGACTGGGGAGGGCTGCGAAAAACGCTGCAGAACGATGGCTACACCTTCAATATAGGATATACCGGAGAAGTGGCTTCTAATGTCGCGGGTGGTTACAGCGATCGAACTACTGCGCGCTATGCCGATCAGTTGATGCTGGGTACGACGTTGGATCTGCAAAAGATCTTTGGCTGGTCGGATGCCGAATTTCAGCTGACTATTACTGAACGAACTGGCCATAATCTGAGTGGCGAGGGAATCGGTGACCCGCGCACGGGGACTTTGAGTTCTGTCCAGGAAATCTATGGACGAGGGCAAACTTGGCGGCTGACTCAGGCGTGGTATCGGCAAGCCTTTTTTGATGGCGATTTGGATTTTAAGTTTGGCCGGGTAACCGTCAACGAAGACTTCGGCACTTTCTCGTGTAAATTCCAAAACCTGGCATTCTGCGGCGCGCAGATCGGTAACTGGGCAGGCGACATTATTTACACTTGGCCAGTCAGCCAGTGGGGTGGTCGCGTCAAGATGGCGCTTGGCGATTCAACTGACTTGCAAGTAGGTATCTATGAGCAGAATCCGTCCTACCTGGAAACGGGCAATGGTTTCAAGCTCAGCGGCAGTGGTAATCGAGGCGTGCTGGTTCCGATAGAGTTGGTGCATCAGATCAGGCTGGGTGCGGAAAATTTACCAGGTGAGTATCGCATCGGCGCCTACCGCAGCAGCGCCACTGCCGATGATGTCTATCGGGCAGAGGATGGCCAAGCACAGCCGTCGAGCACGGCGCAGGCAAAGTCGCATGACGGCAAGTATGGTGCCTGGATAGTTGCTCAGCAACAAATGTACCGGGACCCCGTGCACCCGGCTCGTGGGCTAACGCTGTTTGCCAACGGCACAGTTCATGACAAGGCAACCAGCAAGATCAGCCGTTATATCCAGGTTGGAGCGTTCTACACCAGCCCATTCGATTCGCGTCCAGACGATGAGATTGGCCTCGGGCTGGCAAACATCCATGTTAATGACCGTTATCGCGCTCGCCAGGAATTGGACAACGAGATCAACGGCCTTTCTGACTACAACGACCCTGCGTTTTTACCCCCGCAAGGCTCGGAAACAAACGTCGAAATCTATTACGGCATTGCGGCCACCCGCTGGCTGACCGTCCGGCCGAACCTGCAGTTCATTGCTCGGCCAGGGGGTGTCAGTGCCGTGAACGACGCCTGGGTAGCCGGGCTGAAGTTTGAAACCAGCCTGTAGAACAACAGACGATTCCACTTACGTACCACGCCACCAGCATGTATCGAGTGTGGTGGTGAACGGCATGATTCGATGAGAGTAAACAAAAATGGCTTCAGCAAATGACGTATTGTCGAGCGTGAAACTTGATACCCAAGGGCGCAGATTGTTCTGGCCGCTGGTCATGACAACCTTGCTGTTCCTGCTGTGGGGCTTGTCCTACGGGTTGCTGGATGTGCTGAACAAGCATTTTCAGGAAGCCCTGAACATTGACAAGGCCAAGAGCACCTTACTGCAGTTTGCGTACTTTGGCGCTTATGCCGTGATGTCTTGGCCGGCAGGACGACTGATGGAACGGTACGGGTTCAAGCGAACGGTGCTGTTCGGATTGGGTTTGTATGCCTTCGGCGCATTCTTGTTTATTCCTTCTGCCGTGTCTCAAACATTCATCGCTTTTTTGGTCTCTTTGTTCGTTCTGGCAAGCGGCCTATGCATGATCGAGGCCACGGCCAGTCCCTATGTCACGCTTCTGGGCACACCCGACGGTGGTGATCGCCGTATTAAAGTTGCCCAGTGCTTTTTCGCCACCGGTGCCTTTATCGGGCCAATCATTGGTGGAGCACTGTTTTTCGATCTCGACCCCAGCGACAGGTCTGGCCTGCACACAGTTGAACTGACCTACGCCGCCGTAGGCGTCGGCGTGCTGCTGTTCGCCCTTATCTACAGCCGTATCTGGATGCCGGAGGCCAAGCCCGTGGCGTCAAGTGCGGTAATGCCAGAAGCGTCAGCGCTTCCATTGCTCCAGCAGCGGCATTTCCTCTGGGCTGCCGTTGCTCAGTGGCTAAACGTGGGGGCGCAGATTGGTTTGGGGGCGCTGTTCATTAACTTCGCTGTGGAAAATTGGCCAGGTCTCACTTCGGCAAATGGTGCCTACCTGCTATCGGTCGGCATGGCAATGCTCCTGGCTGGGCATATCGTGTCTACGCTGCTGTTGCGATTTATGCCGTCTCACCTAATTCTGACGTTGTTTGCGACCTTGAACATCGTGCTCACCGTGTTGATTGCGTTGGATATCCCACGGGTATCGACCATAGCCTTGGTCATCAGCTTCTTCGGTTGTGGCGGGACTTATGCCTACATCTTCGCCCTGGGGATGCGAGGTCTGGGAGCTAACGCCAAGCGAGGTGCCGCAGCGCTGGTCTTCGGAGTTTCGGGGGGGGCGATCATCCCGCCGATCATGGGGCTGATTGCCGATGGATTCGCCACCCACTACTCCTATTTGGTGCTGACACCCTGCTATATCGTGGTGGCGCTGTTTGGCTGGAAGTTCCATCGCCCGAAACAGGTGTCGGCGAACGACGATCCTGCCAAGGCCTTCCGGGTTTTGGACAAGGAACCGTCTCTGTAGTCTGTGCTGGCAGCCGGCGGGCGAGCCTGCCGGCGTTTGATGAGTCGTCTGGGTTCAGTATTCGCCCGATTCTAGGGCCTGACCAAGCGTCCGTCAGGTACGTGCAAACCGCTACAACGAATCCAGGCACTACCCACCCTAAACCGGCGTTCGCCATGGGTAGCTGCACGGTAGAGCCTTCTGATCAGCCTTATCCTTTCTGAATTCCAAGCCGGTAGGCTCTGCTTACCGGCGTGTTTTTACCATTTCAAGAAGGCCTGACGCGCTGTCACTGCATTACATATCGGCCTGGTGCCGGTTCCACGACAGGGTACTGGGCATTGCCCAGATCCGCCACGGCCGGGCTGCGTTCGCCCGCACGTTCCGCCAACCAGGAGAACCAGTCATCCCACCAGCTGCCAGGGTGCTGCTGGGTATTGCTGAACCAGGTGTCGGGGTTTTCCGACACTTCGTCGTTGGTCCAATAGTGACGCTTCTGCTTGGCCGGTGGATTGATGACGCCGGCGATATGCCCGGAAGCCCCCAGCACAAAGCGCTTGGTGCCGCTGAGTATTGCCGTGTTGGCGTAGGCACTGCGCCACGGCACGATATGGTCATCATGGGTGGCAAGAATGTAGGCGGGGGCGTCGATGGCGCGCAAGTCGAGCTTCACGCCACAGCAGTCCAACTCCCCTGATTTGAGGTCATTCTGCAGATACGTATGGCGCAAGTACCAGCAGTACATGGGGCCAGGCAGGTTGGTGCTGTCGTTGTTCCAGAACAACAGGTCGAGTGGGATAGGTTTCTGACCCTTGAGGTATTTGTCTACGTTGTAGTTCCACCACAGCTCATTGGGGCGCAGCATGGAGAAGGTATTGCCCATGTCCTCGCCACGGAAAACCCCGATGGGGCCGTCCAGGCCTCCGATGGTGCGCTCACGGTAGGCCACCAGTTTTTCGTCGACGAATACGCTGATCGGCCCGGTATCGAGGTAATCCAGGAACGTGGTCAGCAGGCTGACGCTGCTGATCTCCTTGTCACCGCGTGCTGCGAGTACGGCCAGGGCGCTGCTCAGCAAAGTGCCGCCGATGCAGAAGCCCATGCAGTTGAGCTGCTGCTCGCCACTGATCGCCCGAGTCGTCTGCAGGGCAGTGATGACGCCGTGTTGAACCAGGTCATCCCAGGTTTTGTCGGCAGTTGTCTGGTCGAAATTGCGCCAGGACATGAGGAACACCGGATGCCCTTGTTCCAGCAGGTGCCGAACCATCGAGTTTTCCGGTCGCAGGTCCAGGATGTAGTACTTGTTGATCGACGGGGGAACGATTAATAGCGGGCGCCGATACTGGGTTTCGCTTTGCGGATAGTACTGAATGAGTTGGAACAGATCGTTTTCGAAAACGACCTCACCGGGTGTGGTGGCCAGATCGACGCCAACCTTGAAGGCGGCGCTATCGCACTGGCGCATCTTCCCTTCCTGCAGATCGCTGGCCAAGTGTTGCAGGCCGGTGACCAGGCTGGCACCTCGAGTCTCTGCGGCACGCTGAAGGGCATCAGGGTTACTGGCCAAAAAGTTGCTCGGCGCGGCCGCGGCGATGGCTTGCTCCACCAGATAAAGCAGACGTTGGCGCGGCTTCTCTTCTTCAACGGCCAGTTCGTTGAGCAGTTTGAGGAGAAAGCCTGCATTGAGCAGGTAGAAAGCGGCCATCGAACCGTACACTGGATTGTTCCAGTTAGCGCTGGAGAAGCGCCGATCATCGAAGCTGAACGGTTGTCCGGTCAGCAATTTCTGACCGAGCTGAGCCCACTGAATCTGGTACTCGAATTGAAGACGGTCAAGCGTGCTGGCAGGCAGGTTGAACCAGGCGCTGTGTTCGTGCCCGGCAAACCAGGGGTTGTTGCTGACCCAAAGACGCAGTTGTTGCAGCGCACAAGAAGCAATAAAAGGGACTTGGCCAGACCAGTAAGTAGAGAATGTATGAGGATTGTCCATGGAGCACCTTGCCTGGAAAGGTGTGGCAGTCAGGAAAAAGCCGCACTCAGGCCGAGTGCGGCTCAACGACAGTCGAAAGGTGGGGGCGGGGGATGCCCGCCCGTGTTGGCTAGCGCTCGATTGCCAGAGCAACGCCTTGACCGCCGCCGATGCACAAGGTCGCCAGACCTTTCTTGCCGTCGCGGCGAACGAGTTCATGCACCAGCGATACCAGAATCCGAGCGCCTGACGCGCCGATCGGGTGGCCAAGTGCAATCGCACCACCGTTGACGTTGACCTTGCTGCTGTCCCAACCCAGTTCCTGGCCCACTGCCAGCGCTTGGGCGGCAAAGGCTTCGTTGGCTTCGATCAGATCCAGGTCTTCCAGATTCCAACCGGCTTTTTCCAGAGTCAGGCGGGTGGCCGGAACAGGGCCGATACCCATGATCGTTGGATCCACACCTGCGCTGGCGTAGGCTTTGATGCGCGCCAGAATCGGCAGGCCCAGGGCTTGGGCCTTGGCAGCGCTGGCCAGCAACAGCACCGCAGCGCCGTCATTGAGGGTTGAAGCGTTACCGGCGGTCACACTGCCGTCTTTCTGAAAGGCAGGTTTGAGTTTTGCCAATGCTTGTGCGGTGCTGTCGCCGCGCGGTTGCTCGTCGCGGTCGAAGACCAGCGGGTCGCCCTTGCGCTGCGGAATCAGAATCGGGGTGATCTCGCTCTTGAAGCGCTCGCTCTCAAGGGCAGCGGCAGCCTTCTGTTGCGAGGCGGCGGCGAAGGCATCTTGTTGCTCACGGGTGATGCTGTACTTTTGCGCCAGATTTTCGGCGGTGATGCCCATGTGGAAGTTGTTGAAGGCGTCCCACAATCCGTCCTGGATCATGCTGTCGACCAGTTGCGCATGGCCCATGCGCAGGCCGGTGCGTGCCTTGGGCAGGACATAGGGGCTCAGGCTCATGTTTTCCTGACCGCCGGCGATCACCAGTTCGGCGTCACCACAACGAATCGCCTGGACGGCGAGGTGCACGGCTTTCAGACCCGACCCGCAGACCTTGTTCAAGGTCAGAGCAGGGGTGGTATTCGGCAGACCGGCTTTAATCGCGGTCTGGCGAGCGGGGTTTTGCCCGGCGCCTGCAGTGAGAACCTGGCCCAGGATAACCTCATCGACCTGGCTGGCCTCGACACCGGCCTGCTCCAGGAGATGGCGAACCACAGCGGCGCCAAGCTCGGTTGCAGGAATCTCGGACAAGGCACCCTGGAAGCTGCCGATAGCGGTACGAGTAGCTGCAACGATTACGACTTCGTTCATGCAAAACCTCATGGGAAAGATAAAGATTGTCGAACGAGGGGTATTTCTACCCCGGGCCGGGTTACTGCATGTTCATCCCGCCGTTGATCGAGAAATCGGCGCCAGTGCTGTAGGCTGATTCCTCGGAGGCCAGCCAAGCCACGATCGATGCGATTTCTTCAGGACGGCCAAGGCGGCCCACTGGCGTGGCAGCGATCATGGTGTCGAGAATGTCCTGGCGGATCGCCGCGGTCATGTCGGTCTGGATGTAGCCTGGGGATACGGTGTTGACCGTTACACCCTTGCCGGAAACTTCGCGTGCCAGGGCCATGGTGAAGCCATGGATACCTGCTTTGGCCGCGGAATAGTTGGTTTGACCAAACTGGCCGCGTTGGCCGTTGATCGAGGAGATATTGATGATGCGCCCCCAACCGTTGGCCAGCATGCCGTCAAGGACTTGCTTGGAGGTGTTGAACAAGCTGGTCAGGTTCGTACCGATTACGGCGTTCCAGTCCTCTGGAGTCAGCTTGCGAAACGATGCGTCACGGGTGATGCCGGCGTTGTTGACGAGGACGGCGACTGGGCCGAACTCTTCGTGTACTTGTTTGAGTGCGTTTTTGGTTGATTCCCAGTCAGTGACATCCATTTCGACGCATTCGAAGTCGTAGCCTGCTTTTTGTTGAATGGGCAGCCAATCATTCTTGCGGCTGGAATTCGGACTGCAGGTGACGACTACCTTGAACCCTTCTTTATGGAGGCGCTGGCTGATGGACGTACCGATGCCACCCATCCCGCCTGTTACCACTGCAATACGGCTAGTAGAACCCATAACGACTTCCCTTTTGTGCGGTGCAAGATGATTCATTGTTCCGTATCGGCGGGGCTGGCGGAAGTGTTCAGGGATGACTGATTGGTGTCCATCGGTGCCATGGGCACTTTTGCTGCAACCTCGACGATTTCTGGGTCGTGGGCAGAAAAGTGAGTGCGGATGGCTTGCATCAAACTGTAATAAAAGTTACATCTCTTAAGGTTTTAATGTGAATTTTAGGTGAAATTGCAACGGTTGTTCGGCTCCGTAAGTCATTGAGGGAACTATGTATAAAGTGAGTGCAGGCTATGCCGGTGTGCTATTGAATACGCTTTCAGCTCATGGATTGAATGTGGTTGATTTGTGTCAGGCGGCAGGGTTGGATAGGGAGCTCCTGTGTCAGCCGACAGCCTCTTATGACAGGTCCGTCATTTACCGCCTTTGGGAGCTGGCGGCGAGAGAGTCCGAAGATCCGGATATCGGCTTCAAGTCTTACGGTCATGTCCATCCAGGCAGCTTTCAGATCGTTGGCTACACCATGATGTCCAGCCTGAATCTGAAGAAGGCCCTTGAGCGCCTGGTTCGATTCAGTCCATTGATCGGTTCCGGATCCAGTCTTTATTTTGTCCAGGAAGAGCAGAATTACCGCCTGGCCGCGCTGCATCTGCAGCAAGAGGACTGCGTCAAACCCCGGCAGTACACCGATGCCGGACTGGCTTCGTTGCTCGGTATCTGTCGCTGGCTTACCGGTGGGCTCGTGCCGCGAGCCTTGAGTGTTGCGTTCACCTACCCGCAGCCTGCGGATATATCCGAGCATCAACGGCTTTTTGATTGCCCTCTGGTTTTCGGCGCTGCGTATGACAGCATTTTGTTCGACGGGCGGGATCTGCTGCATCAGCTGACGATGGCCAATGAGATGTTGGCCAGCTTCCATGACAGTTTTGCCGAGGCGCAGTTGGATCAAATGCGCGGCTTCACGATTGTTGGGAGGATTCGCTCGCTGCTCAATCAACGTTTGAGTCTCGGACAAGGGCCGTATGACATGGAGTCGGTAGCTGCAGCGCTCAATATCAGCAAGCGAACGCTGCAACGAGCACTGGAGAAGGACGGCACGCAATACAAGGACGTTTTGAACGATCTGCGTCGAAAAATGGCTGCCTTCTATCTGTGTCACTCACATTACAACATCAAGCATGTGGCGTATCTGCTCGGGTTCCATGATCACAGCAGTTTTCATAAAGCCTGTAGCCGCTGGTTCGGCATGTCGCCTGGCAGATATCGGTTCGATGAAGCTTCTCTGAAGGGCCAGCAGGAGGATGCCCCCCGGCTGGCCGGCTGATGCATGCCGCTATTGCTTGGGCTTGCTTGGGGTCTTTGGTTTTCTGACTCTGCTGGTCTTCTTCGTGTTGCTCGTCGAGGGATTGGCTGAGGCTTTGGGGGCGGGCATCGGTGATGTCGCGGGGGCCGTTGGCTGTTCCTCGTTCACGGATGCCGTCTCGATAATCGGCTGCGATGCCTGAGGTGCAGGTTCCTCAACCGGTTTCACAGGCTCTACCGGCTCTACCGGCTCCGCTAGTTTCAGAGGCTCTAACGGCTCCGCCAGTTGCACAGGCTCTACCTGCTCTACCGGCTCCGCCAGTTGCACAGGCTCTACCGGCTCCGCGGTCGGCATGTCTGTTTCAGCGGTGGAGTGGGCGGGCGGTTCATTCAGGCCAGGGACTGGCAGGGGCACTTCGAGCAGTGTATGCAGCTCACGCCAGAGTCCCCCTGTAGCTCCTTCAGCTGACAGCAGCTCGGGCACCCACTGCGCCACCGTGGCCAATACTTCCTGTCGGTCTTCGATTTGGGGGAGCAGCAACGGCAGGCTGCGAAGGCTTTCCTCGGGGTGAGCGAAGACCAGTAGACTCTGCAGTTGCAGGGTTTCGCGCAGGGAAGTGGTGTTGATGGCGTGCTTCAAGGCCAGAGCATGGCCATGCTGAATCCATTGTTCGATGCGTCGCTTGCCGATTTTGTCGCTGTTGCGTCCGAGCAGAAACAGGATCCGAACAAGCGCATCCAGTCTGCCGCCGTGGGGCAGCGCCTCGCGCAGGCGTGCAAGCAGTGCTTTGTCCTGCAGGCTGGTCGGCTCTTCGAGATTTCTTGTAGTCGGCCTGCTGGTCAGGGCGTCCATCGCACTGTAGACGCTGTAGAAACACAACTCCTGGGCTGCATCGCGCACATCACGAAAAGCGTTCAGGGTATCGTGCACCAGATTGGAGAATAGATCCTGCCAGGCCAGCAACGGATTGTCCTGGCGTATGGTGCGACGGTCATTGCGGACCAGGTCGGCGGTCCCGGCAAGCCACCACAGTGCTGGATTCAGGCTGCTCCAGACCACCTGTTGCTGATGAAAGGGATGCGCCTTGCGCAACACTTCAGCCGTTGGCTCATTGATCACCTGGCGCATGAAAGGGCGTACGAACCAGCTGTAGAGCGCGCTGTTGACCTCCGAGGCACGGTCTACCAAGGTGAACTCTTGCTCGCTGTCGCGTGTCGGCTTGCTATCGCCGTGGATATCGGCGATTCGCCGCGGCTCGAAGCGCACAGAGTATTCCAGGCTGTCACTGTCCGCTGGATCGGGTACGTCGTCGATCAGCAGTTCATACAGGCCTGCCGGTAACGCATTGATGGCTTCGACAGCCCCCAGTAATTCCCGGTGCTCGCGTCGGGCAACCTTGCCGGAAACGAAGATCCCCAGATGACCAACGCTGGCGTGTCGCAGATAGACGATAGTGCGTCCGGCGGCGCGCAAGGCGAGATCGCTGGGATAGACGTCGCTGATCCAGTCCAGCGCCTGCTGTGGCGGGGTAATGTTATCGCCGTAAGAACAGAACACGACCACCGGTACTTCGATCCGTTTCAGGTCAAGGCCGGTGCTCTTGCGACCAGGACCGCCGGACAGTTGGTTGCCGATGAACAGGTCGTCGACAATCATCTCGATCTCGTCCCCATTGAGCAGGGTCGGACTGCCCCACCAGCGTTCGAAGTCGAGGAAACGTGCAGCCTCATCGTCGACGTCTCGGAACAGGTGATAGTACTTGCCCCAATAGCTGTTGGCCGGGTCCAGGTTTTCGAAATTGCTGACCAGCCAGGCCCCATCGAAACGGTCATTGCCCAAGTCGCTGCCCAGGCGAGTTACCCAAGCGCCACCCAGCAGGCCACCGGCATAACGCATCGGATTGCGCCCATTCACACCGGCCCAGTACGACAAAGGGGCGCCATTGATGATGAGCAAGCCCGGAAGTTCTGGCCGCACGGCAGCCAGGCTCATCAGCGCCCAGCCTGCCTGGCAGTTGCCGATCACGACGGGCTTGGGGCTGGCAGGATGGAGCGCTCTGACGACCTCGATGAAGTGGGCTTCGGCTTCGGTAATGTAGTCCAGGGTTTGCCCAGGTTCTGGCGAATGACTGAAGGCGATGAAATAGGTGGGGTGTCCGGCTCTCAGGCTTTCGCCAATTTCCGAGTCTTCCTTGAAGCCGCCGATGCCAGAGCCGTGGCCACCGCGTGGGTCAATGATGATGGTCGGCCGGCTGGTGCTGTCGACCTTTTGTTCAGGCCCCGGAAGGATGCGCAGTAGTGAGTAGTTGACCGGGTGGGGCAGGTCCGCGCCATTGACCAGCGTCTCATGGTCGAACTTGAGCAGCAGTGGATACCCGGCGTGTTGGTGAGCCAGGGTGTTGTCACCACGTTGGCGCAAGGTGTCCCAGAACAGCACGCTTCGCTGGCTCAAGTCGTTGAAATATTCCAGCCAGTCGTTGAAGCTGGGTTGCTCGAGCAGTCCATGACGCAGAGGGGCAAGCGTTTTTTCCTGGCGCTTGTGCAAGGCATCAAGGATGTTGCGGGTATTAAGATGCCGGACCTGCCCCAGATGATTCGCCAGGTTTTGCTGTGTGGCGAAATGGTTATCTTGCGATGCAACAGAGTCTTTCTGGCCCATGAGTATCTCCTGGGGTGGCGCGTCCGGAATGGTTGACTGCCATGGCCATTGCCTGAGGATGCTGGCTTGGCTTCGAAGAGTAGTGCTGGGGGGTTTTATAGCGAATAGTCGCGTGATGAGCAAAGATTTTTTGTGCGCCGCACAAAAAAGGGTTGCCAGAGGAATTTGTGCGTTGCACTATAAAGTCAATCGCGATGACTCGAAAGAACTGCTGTCGCGTTTCTGGCCTGATCGGCCTTCTATCCAGGGAGACTCACGCATGACTTTTTTCAACGCAGAAAAGTTTCAAGAAGCTCAGAAAGCCAACCTTGACCTGCTGCAGCAAATCAGCGGCAAAGTCTTCGCCAGCGTTGAGCAGTTCAGCCAACTGCAATTCAAAGCGCTGCGCACCACCAGCGAAGAGCAGTTCGAGAGCCTGCGCAAGCTGTTGGCGGTACGTGATGCGCAAGGTTTTGCGGAACTGCAAGCCTCGCTGCTGAAGCCTAATGTACAAGCCGAACGTCTGGTCGAGTACAACCGTCAGGTTCAAGAGCTGATTTCCGGCACCCAGGCAGACGTTGCCAAACTGGCCGAGCTTCAGGTGGCAGCGGGCATCAATCAGGTGAAAGAGTTCGTTGACGTGATCAGCAAGAACGCCCCGGCAGGTTCCCAGCCCGCGGTTGCGGCATTCAAATCGACGCTGGACAACGCCGGTAGCGTTTACGAGAACGCACAGAACGCCGCCAAACAGGCCGCAGAGCTTGCCAAGACCGGCTTTGAAGCAGCGACCAACGCAGCGGCTGGCAAACCGGGCAAGGCAGCAGGCTCTAACTAAGTAGCGCTATATTCGCAGCAGCAGTACCGATGGCGATGAGGTTACTCCTCATCGCCATTTTTTTTGCGTCCGGCACCTGGCTGGCTTGGCGATGTGCCGCCGAAAATGCCGAAGAGATTCTGCGTGTTCAGGTAGAGCGCCTTTGACTGGTCGACATATTGACGCATCAAGTCCTGCATGACCGGCGTTTGCTGGTGCATGAATTCGCTCCACGCCACGGAAGATTGCGCGCCGGTCTGCTTCTGGATGTCGAGGACCGCCTGGATGCTTTTATCCAGGTAACTGCCAAGCACATCCTGGTAGGGACCATAAAACTGGATGACGCCCATGAGCATCTCAGTGGAGAAGATGGGAACTCCATCACTTTCAGCTTCCAGAATGACCTGCAGCAGGATACTTCGAGTCAGATCCTCGCCGGTCTTGGCGTCGACCACCTGAAAGGGAACTCGGTCGACCACCAACTGACGTATGTCCGCCAGTGTCAAATGGCTGCTTGTGTGTGTGTCGTATAGGCGGCGGTTTGGATATTTCTTGATCAGACGGGGGGTGTTGTCTGTCATGGGGGGACTTCTCATGCTCAGTCTTATAACCGTCATCTTATCCTATCTGTGATGGTTGCTGCGGATTGGCGATCGTAATTGTGTTTAGCCTTATAACTTTGATGAGGCGCAAGCGGTCGAAGGGGGGGCTGGATGTCTCAACGCGCAATCGCCACCGTGCTGCCGAAAGTACCCCGCGCCTGGTCACGTCGGTTGCGGCGCGGGATTTTTGGGTGGATTTTCTTCAGCAGCACGTGGCTGAATTTGCAGCGATGAATCAGCCGTTTTATGACCAGATCGAGGTGGTGGAGGCAACGCACGATCAAGAGTACCTGCAACAGATGAACAGCATCGGTAGGGCACGGAAGTGGCGCAGGCTGCTTTGGTTCAGCGACTGACCCTAAGTGCACTGCAACGTGAAGCTGACTCGATAGGTGTGGATTCACAACCGGGGCCGTCTTTTCATGCATGAAGGGAGGGGGCAATTTTTTTAAAATCAAGGGGTTGCAAGCCTCTGCGAATGAGTACATAATTGCGTCCATCGAAAGGCAGGAAGCGTAAAAAACTTCAATACTTTCAAAGAGATAGATAGAGATTTAGATCTCTTTCATTTCCAGCGTTTAATGCATCTAGAGTCGGTTGTTTAGTGCTTTAGGTGTTTGAGGCCGAGTAGCAAAATGGTTATGCTGCGGATTGCAAATCCGCCTACGCCGGTTCGATTCCGACCTCGGCCTCCACTATTAGAAACCCCGTAGATTAACGTCTACGGGGTTTTTTCTTGTGCGCACGAAAATGGCAGAGTCCCAAAGCTCTCTCATGTTGGTGGCTTCGCGATCGTCTCGACACGTCGGTAGACCTTCTCCGTAGCACGGGTTTTCCTTGTGCATGAGGCCCCACTCCCGCGCAGTATTGAAGATGTGAGAGAGCAGGGCGATCTCCCTGTTCGCCCTTGTCTTTGCCGACCTGGCATCACGGTACTGAGCGATCATCGGTGTCTGGTCAGAGGTGACTCCATTCGTTGATGAAATCAGATGACGACTTCCAGGCGCTTCGTGGTCTTCCAGTTGCCGCGCGTGAAGTCCGGAAAGTTCTGCGGCATCCCGTCTTCTTTTACTGACTTACGAGACAGTGGGGCAACAGAAGACCAGAAAGCACCTTCATAGACGTTTTGATCGAGGGTCATGCCTTCGCGAAGGCATTCGATAATTCGGAAATTCATGATGGCATCCATGCCTCCGTGGCCCCCGTATTTGAGGCCGATCGCCGCCATGCGCTTGTAGAGGGGATGGTCAAAGTACTCGTAAAACGCATTAAATCCGCCTCCCTCGATCCAGGAGTGATAATCCGAACCTTGATCCGGTTTGTCTTCAGGCAGATTGAGAAGCTTACGAAGCGCGGGTGTCGCGTTGTTCCAGCAATAATTCAATGCTAATCGGTTAGGGAAGCCAGCGCCGACGCCGTGAGTGCCCTGGATGAGGTTGAGACGGCTGTAAGGGCGCGGGGTAGATTCGTCCCACTGAATCATGATCGTGCGGCCTTGCGCAGTCTTGATGACCGAGGTGTTTATATCGGCACCTGTGCTGAAGTCGATTTGGTTGAGAGGAGAATCCGGCTTGAATTTTTCTCTGGCATAGAGCTGGTTGTTTTTCGCTGGGGATGAGAACGAAACCAGGCGGCGAAAGTTATCATCACCGCGAGCAAGGCTCATGTACTGAGCCACTGGCCCCAAACCGTGAGTTGGATAAAGGTTGCCGTCAGTTCCAGCCCTGTGATGGACCCGCCAGAACCCGCTGCCGCGGCCAGCTTCTACCTGATTCATCTGGTCACGAAGTTCGTGAATATATGCTGCTTCGCCGTGCAGAATTTCGCCGAAGACGTTCTGGCGGCTCATGTTCAGGAACATCAACTCTTCGCGCCCGTAATTGACATTTTCCAGCATCATGCAATGGCGACCGGTTTTTTCGGACGTATCGATGATCTTCCACAGTTCCTCTATTGAGGTTGCCATCGGCACTTCTACAAATGCGTGGGCACCGGCATTCATCGCATCAATAGCCATCGGTGCATGCCATTCCCATGGGGTGGCGATCCAGACGGCATCTGGCTTTGTTTCGGCGAGCATTTTCCGATACTCGTGTTTGTCGCCAAAATAAAGTTTCACATCCTTATGGCGCTCGGGATCAGCTCTCAGTGCAATATTTTTCGAGGTGTTGCATAGGTCTTCATAGAGGTCGCAGATGGCCACAATTTCGGTGCCTTCACAAGCTGCGACTTGCTCAACGTGGGTTGGCCCCCTAGCTCCGACGCCGATGATGGCCACTTTGACCTTGTCGAGTTTCGGAGCAATGAACCCGCCCATGTATTTGGCACCGGCTACTCGAGACGGTGCTCCCACCTGGGCTGATGCCAAACCAGGGAAGGCTGCAAGACCAACAGTCAAGCTGCCAAGTGTTTTAAGAAAACCACGACGCGGGAGGCCCGACTGGTCGTCCATGATTAAGAACTCACTCTCAAAATTGGAGGATGTAAAGCAAAGCGGCGAGAGTACCGTAATTATTTGTAACGTGAAATTGTCTCGCCATCTCATTCCGCTGATCTCGAACCATGCTGGTGTGCGCACCGCATGCCGAGGTCATTGAGACGCTGGCGCAGAAGTTCACAGAGGAGCTATTTGGGTAGCGGTCCGAGGGGCATGCTGCGCTCTGGACAACCCTGGTGACGCGGAGATTGGTTTTCAGGAACTGCGCTTTCTTACTGATAGTCTCCTTGAGGACTGTCTAAACGTGCTGCGCCTCAACTACTACGTAGAGGGGGACTGTTACAAGCACATTGAGAGCGGTGCTGACATGTTGAAGACTCTGCAAACTGTAGGCGGGTAACTTGGGAAAAGTTTTGGGACGCGGATCGGACTCAAAGCCGCAGCCACAAAGGATCTGTCTATCGATTGCAAATCCGCCTACGCCGGTTCGATTACGACCTCGGCCTCCACTATTGGAAACCCCGTAGATTAACGTCTACGGGGTTTTTTCATGCCTACGATTTTTCGAATCGTTTCCGCAGAAATACGGATGAGTTCCGCAGTTTTCGCTTAAACCTTTCCGGCAGGCATCAGCTCCTCATGGCAACGTCGCAGGCCGAATATATTCAGGCGTCAGCACGTTGAACCAGAACAGAATCATGCCAGCCAGTATGGTCACCAGAACCAACAGTCCCACGCCCCAAACGCAGGTGGAGTAGAGCATTCCACGGTTCTGAACGATGCGCATGAAGTGGGGTAGGCCGACGAACAGCAGATGGGTGGAATACGCACTTGCGATCAGCAGTGCGTCCACCGCCAGGCATCGGTAGGTTCGCTAAACAGTCCGATGACGTGCGGTTTCATGGCGGAGTCCTGATACACAGCGCGTGAACCACTCTCACTCATAAGGGTATGGATACGTATCGGTGCCGAGGGTTTCAAGTTTTTCGCGCTCCGACAGACCGCTCATCACCTGAGCTGACTTTGCCTGGCCGCTCCGGGTCATGAAGATGAAAGCAGCCCGGCCATCGAGTGAGCGGTGTTGCGAGGAGATCGAGGATGAAAGCGCTGAAAATCGCCACCTTCAACATCAACGGTCTGCGCGCCCGCTTACCAAACCTATTGCAGTGGCTGGCGCGGGAGCGCCCCGACATTGTCTGTCTGCAGGAGCTCAAGGCGCAGGACAAGCAGTTTCCCGTAGCCGACTTCGAGGCAGCCGGCTACGGGTCGCTGCACCATGGGCAGGCGTCGTGGAATGGGGTGGCGATTCTGGCTCGCGATACGCAGCCGCTGGAAACCCGGCGCGGCTTGCCGGGCGCCGAGGACGACTTGCAGAGCCCCTACCTGGAGGCGGCGGTGCACGGAGTGTTGGTGGGCTGCTTGTACTTGCCCAACGGCAACCCTCAGCCCGGGTCGAAGTTCGACTACAAGCTGGCCTGGTTCGAGCATCTGATCGCGTATGCCGAACCATTGCAGGCCAGCGAGCACCCAATGGTGCTGGCCGGCGACTTCAACGTGGTGCCCACCGATTTCGATATCTACAACACTCGCTCATGGCTCAAGGATGCCTTGCTGCAACCGGAGAGTCGCGCCTGCTATCAGCGCCTGCTGGCGCAGGGCTGGGTCGACTCGATACGTCATCTATACCCCGAGAAGCGGGTCTACATCTTCTGGGACTACTTCCGCCAGCACTGGCAGAAAAACTCAGGGCTACGCATCGATCACCTGCTGCTCAATACCGCCCTGGCGCCTTATCTGAAAAACGCAGGCGTCGACGCGCGGGTGCGCAATGAGCCGCATGCGAGCGATCATGCGCCGGCGTGGATCGAACTGGCGGGCCGCAAGCAGCGCTGAGTCTCTACAGGTTTTGCGGTGCTTCCCCTTTGCATTTACGAAGCGGCATACGCCACTGGTCAGCCGCACCGCACGAAATTGCGGTGCGAGCCTCTTATGAAGTGAAACCTCTCTTCAATGTGTGACCAGGAGGCGACCATGAGCGCCAACACTCCCACGGGCCCTCATTCTTCAGAACACGGTTCGGGTGACAAGGATTTGGGATTCGACCCGGACTCGCCGGACGTCGGCGATCCACAGGTCGACCCGATCGGCCCGGCCAGGGCGCCCCTGGATCCCGATGTAGAGAAAGACAAGAAACCCACGAAACCTTATGACCCGCTGGGTGACCTCAAGTACTGAGGCCTCAACACAGAGGTGCCTATGTCGACCGATTCGAGTTTCGAGGACCAAAGCGCCTCGTCCAAGCCAGGGCAAGCAGCAGAGGATGCCGAAAAGAAGCTTGATAAGTCCATCAAGTCCGATCCTCTGGCCCGGCCTGACGTCGTCACCCGAGAAAAGCCTCACAGTGGCCGGGACCCGGCGACCGGTGACGGGATACCGGATGACGAGGACATGCCGCTTCCCAATGACTGAGCCCTTGTGCGCCAAACGAGAGCACTGGATGCGCTCGTTTGGCTTGGTGCCCACAAAATGGGTCTACCCCCGGTAACCGCGTAACGCGATCCCGAGATATAGCTGGACTCGTCCGAGCCCAGCAGCACATAAATCGGCGCCACCTCCACTGGTTGGCCTGGCCGACCCAGTGGTGCGTTGACCCCAAAGTTTTTCACGGTTTCTTCCGGCATGGTCGACACGATCAGCGGCGTCCAGATCGGCCCGGGCGCCACGCTGTTAACCCGTATGGGGTAGAGCTCCATTTTAATCTGGATGCCCGGTACCCGTTGGGCCCGGGAGGGGGGCGGTGGTTTGGGGTAGTCGGTCATGGTGCTGCTCCCAACGTGGAGGATGAAAACAAAAGCCTGTTGGGAAGTGGACTCGAGCTAGTCGAGCAGAGTTCAGGTAGATGTGTCATGGCTCGCAGATCCTGCGGGCTTGAGCTACACGCGATTGATTTTCAAGGAATTTATTTCAATGTCTGAGCGGGGTTGGGGGAGGCGCGATAGCAGATTTGGGCTTGATTCATGGCGTTCATCTGTATATATTCGAGCGCTTGTCACGCGCACGGCGGATCTTCCTAATCGTTATTAGGAGTGATCGCCACATTCATCGCAGAATGCGTCTGACCGCTGTACAGCGCTACCGCCCGAATGGCGAAACTGGTAGACGCATGGGACTTAAAATCCCCCGCTCGTAAGGGCGTGCCGGTTCGATTCCGGCTTCGGGCACCATACATATCAAGGGCTTGCGTGAGGTTTCTCATGCAGGCCCTTTGTGTTTTTGGGGCAATTTATCGAGCAGAGTGCGCTTCTCAGGTGCGCCCTCGATACCCGCTCAACTGTGCGCCACGGCCGCGTGCAATTCGATACCCATCGCCCGCATCACCTTGACAACCGTATCGAAGCGAGGCTTGGCTCCAGGTGCGAATGCTTTGTACAGGCTGGCCCGACCCAAGCCAGAATCTTTGGCTATTTGCGCCATTCCACGCGCTTTGGCTACATGGCCAACTGCACGAATCAGCTCGTCGGTGTCTCCATCAGCCAGAACCTGGGATAGATACTCGCTCACGGCTTCGTCGTTATCGAGTAGCGCCGCCATGTCGAACGGAATAAGGGTATCAGGCATTTCAAACTTCCTTCGCCATCGTTTTCGCCTGCCGGATATCGGCAGACTGTGTGGATTTGTCACCGCCGACGAGCAAAACGATGATCAAGCCGTCGCGCATGGTGAAATAGATGCGGTAGCCAGCGCCCACATCCACGCGCATTTCAGACACGCCTCCACCCACGGTCTTTATATCTCCCAGATTGCCGATCGAGGCTCTGTCAATTCGTCTAGCTATCGCAATCCTGGCTCGCAAGTCACGGACTGATGCGTGCCATTGGGTAAAGATCCTTGTTTGCTGGATGATGTAGGTATCATGCATGAGTGTATCCAATCGGAGACTTAATGCAATCCTGCACCATCGTTGCACTTAGCAGGCATCAGCCTCCCGCGTCGCGGAGTAGCTCTCCTTTTCTAATTTCAGGCGAGAAAAATCAAAAGATAGCTGGGGCGCCCAAGTCGGGCCCCTCATGCGCCGTTTGCCTGTCCATCGTCTCTTGGTCATTGCCGCCACTGGATAAAAGCGCCATCCTTCCCGCCTTTTTCAAGCGCACTCCAAGCTTTCGCGCTGCGCCCAGCAAGCCAAGGAACATTCCATGCAAAACTCCCCGCTCGATGCCTACGATTTTGAGATCATCGAAGACACGCTGCTCAGATACGGCGACGATCACTCCGTTCTCAATCCTTCCGAGCTTGATGGTTACTTCACTGCGCTGGTGTCCGGCCCTGCGCCGGTGGATATTGCGGATTGGTTTCCAGGCATTTGGGGTGGGCAGAATCCTGAGTGGGAGAGCTCAGAAGAATGCGAACAGTTCATCGACTTGACGGTTCGTCACATGAACGCGCTTGCCATCCAGTTGGCCGATGATGCGCGCGGTTTCAAGGCGTTTTTCGAGCAGACCGATTACCAGGGGCAGGTGCTTGCCCTGGCTGAAGAGTGGTGTTTCGGTTACCTGCGTGGTGTCGCGGTGGGCAACTGGCCAGAGCTTCCGGCTCCCCAGGCCGCCGAACTGGAAGCGATCGCTTGTTGCGCCGAGCAAGACAACTTCGAACTCCCGGCTGATCTGGATGTGGCACGGCATAGCCAGAGCGTCGCGGCGATCGAGCCGGCGGCTCGTGCCTTGTATGCGTATTGGGTGACGCAGCGCCAAGGGTGAGCGGTTTCGCTGTTCTGATCTGTAGTTTTATTCGTTATCTGAATCTGTTTCCAGAACAGCCACCCTCCGACAATGACTCACAGTTAAGTGATCATCACGTAGGAGGCCCAATGGCCAAGCTTGCGATTTTCCTGTTTGGATTTATTTCGTTAACCATCCTGATTGGTGCCTTGGCGACAATCTCTCCGGTTTAGGGGGGCTCCCCCTGAAGGCTCGCTGTGGCTCATTTTGGCGATAACGGCAAGACCCGTTTGCAGGAGCGGCTTGCGCCGCGAACGGCCGTATGGCGGCCCCGTCATTCATTCATCAACTCCGCAATACCGCGCGTGATGTGCTCCAGATTGCCGTCTATCTTGGTCAGGGCTTCTCGCACGTTCTGCGCTACGTCAACGGAGCCGCGCTGCTCGACCCACAGCGACAGTTCTTCGACTGCCGCTGCAATGGCCAGCTGGTTCTCGTTGAGCTTGAACAGCAAGGAGGGGATGAGCTCGTTGGTCGGCATGACATTCTCCTCCTGCGAGGGCTGGCAAGCGCGTTATCGGAAGCGGGGCAATGGTCGCTCGACATTCAGCGAAGTCAGGGTTTTTTTCACCAGCACTTCGTCCGCCTCGACCGCCTTGAGGCTGTCACGGATCTTGCCGGCCACGGGCACGTCGCCCTGTCGGTCGATCCAGTCGGCAATTTCCTTGCAGGCAGATGCCAGCCGATCCTGGCGGTGATTGATCAGTGAAAGCAGGGTGGTGAGTTCTTTATCGGCCATTTGGAATTCCTCCGTTTAGCGAGGAAAGTGTAGCAGCAGGTTATCAATGTGCTTGTGGAACTGCTGAAGCGTTCCTATGCCGATGCTTTGGTGCAGACCAGTGGCAACAATCCCGAGCGCAAAAATGCCTGGCAACGCTGGCGGGTCAGTATTTGAAGGAGTTCAAGGCTCAGCTGCCTTAGGGTTTATCGTCGGGAGTGGGCTTGTCAGGCCAGGCGAGCTCATCATCCAGCGCTCGCTGGCGATTACCGAGAGAACTGACGCATTCGTGCAGCAGTTCTTCACACAGCGGTTCGCCGAGGGCGTTTGCCTCCTGCAACCCTTCATCGACCAGTTCGTCGCGCGGTTCGTGGACCGAATCCTCAGGATCATCCCAGCTCATCAGCGGGCTCCAGTGATGGACGGATCCATCACTGTAACCGCAACCTCTATCAATCGGGATGAGAGCCGATTGCCGGTCGATTGGCCAAATGCCCTGGAAGAGCATCTGGCCCATCAGGTCAGACCTTGACGATCCAGCCTTCTGGCGCTTCAACATCGCCTTTCTGGATACCGGTCAGTTCGTTGTACAGCCGCTGGGTGACTGGGCCCACTTCGGTCTCGCTGTAGAACACGTTCAGCTTGTCCTGGTACTCGATACCGCCAATTGGGGTGATGACCGCGGCAGTGCCGCAGGCGCCGGCTTCCTTGAAGTCGCCCAGCTTATCGATATACACATCGCCTTCGACCACTTCCAGGCCCAGGCGCGATTTGGCCAGCTCGATCAGCGACAGGCGGGTAATGCCTGGCAGGACCGACGGAGACTTCGGCGTCACGAACTTGTCGTCTTTAGTGATCGCGAAGAAGTTGGCCGAACCGACTTCCTCGATCTTGGTGTGGGTCAGCGGATCCAGGTAGATGCAGTCGGCGAAGCCTTTTTCCTTGGCTTTCTTGCCCGGCAGCAGGCTGGCGGCGTAGTTGCCACCGACCTTGGCGGCACCGGTGCCCTGCGGCGCGGCGCGGTCGTAGGTGGAGATCAGGAACTTGTGCGGTTTCATGCCGCCTTTGAAGTAGGCGCCCACCGGGATGCAGAAAACCGAGAAGATGAACTCGGGTGCCGTGCGCACGCCGATGTTGTCACCCACGCCAATGACGAACGGGCGCAGGTACAGGGCGCCGCCAGTGCCGTAAGGCGGGATGAATCGCTCGTTGGCCTTGACCACTTCTTTACAGGCTTCGATGAACTGCTCGATCGACACACCCGGCATCAGCAGGCGGTCGCAGCTGCGCTGCATGCGCAGGGCGTTCTGGTCCGGGCGGAACAGGTTGATCGAACCGTCCTTGCAGCGGTAGGCCTTCAGGCCCTCGAAGCATTGCTGACCGTAGTGCAGGGCGGTCGAGCCTTCGCTGATGTGCAGCTGATTGTCATCGGTGAGCGCACCTTTTTCCCACTCACCGTTGCGCCAGTGGGCAAGGTAGCGTTTGTCGGTCTTGATGTAGTCGAATCCCAACGTGTCCCAATTAATGCTTTCGTTACCCATGACATCCTCGATCAATTGACATCGCCTGGCGCTCCAGACGTCTTGTTCGCCAAGAAAGCATGATCATACCTGCAAGCCTTGCCCAATTTGCACCCCTTTTATCGTCGTAGTGCAGGCGAAGGTGGCGCTCAGTCATTCAAATTCGGATTTGTACTACAGAAACCCCGACTAAGATGAGGTAAATCTGAGTCCAACGCAGCTGAAAGACACAGGGCACGCGCATGCAAGTCATCCTCAAGTTCATCCGTTCGGGCCAACTCAGAACCCTGCATTGCAGCAGTATTGAGGATGCCTTTTTTGTCTATGACGACTTGGGTGCCGCCCAGACCCTGGTCGATGCCGAGCTTCTGTGCCCGCAAAAAGGAACACGTGCCCGGATTACGCCGGGGGCGTGCAGACAGGCGATCGCTCAAGAGCTGGCCATTGGCCTTGAGTGGGGTTGATGGGCCTGGCTGCAAGCTCACGGTTGCCGTTTGTCGCTTAAATCCATGGCTGCAAATTCATCGGTGTCGCTTAAACGCCAACGCACGTCCTCCACGCCAAACTTCTCTGCGCACGGCCGCGTGGTCTTTTTGACCTTCTCCCGGCCATAGCGGCCAATCCTGCCAATACCCGCATCGCAAGCAGCCCAATGCCAGGCCTCGTTGTTGTCCATGGCTTCGGCGCGGATGATGAATGACTTGGGCGCACCGTGCAGCCGATAGTCAATCACATAGAGTTTTGCGTTAATCATGAATCGGTCATCCCTCCCGGTAGTCTTCAAGTGAGTCGCCGGGGGAGAAAAAATTCAGTTGGATTGGCTGACAGAGGGCACGGGTTTAGTCTTATGCTTGCTTTTATCAGCTCGCGCGGCGCTCGCTCCAGATGGAGTTTCAATGGAACAGTCCAGCCGGTCTCCGCTTGATTCGCTGCATGAAAGCCCTTATGAGCAGCTGGTCCAGACCGTCGTGGACTACGCCATTTACATGCTCAATCCAAAGGGCGAAGTGATCTCCTGGAATGCCGGTGCCGAGCGCATCAAGGGTTACCGCGCCGAGGAAATCATCGGTCAGCACTTTTCAGTGTTCTTTACCCCTGAAGACCGGGCACAGAAGCGATAACGGCCGCGGCATCGACGCCACGACCTTGCCGCGGATCTTCGAGCCGTTTTCACGACCAAGAGTTTTGGCAAGGGCACGGGCACGGGCCTGGGGTTGAGTCAGGTATATGGTTTTGCCAAGCAAAGCAATGGCTGCATCAATGTTCAAACGGTACCTGGGAAAGGAACCCGCATGACCTTGTGTCTTCCTGCATGGAGCGACGGCGGTTAACTTGCGGCGTGATGCGGACAAGGGTTCGATCACTGCCAGACCCATCAACACATTCATCAAGGCAGGCCAACTTTGGAACAGCTAAAGCGTGTTCGAAGCGGGATCGAAGGGCTCGATTCGCTGCTCAAGGGAGGGCTGGTGGTCGGCGCTTCCTACATTATTCAAGGCCGCCCGGGGTCGGGCAAAACCATTCTGGCCAACCAATTGGCATTCAACCATGTGAAGGAAGGCGGGCGTGTGCTGGTTGCGACCATGCTGGCCGAATCCCATGAGCGGTTGTTCCAGTTTCTATCGACGCTGAACTTTTTCGATGCCTCGTGCGTCGGTAACGAAATCCAGTTCGTCAGCGCCTTCGATACCCTGGAGCAGGAAGGCCTTGATGAGGTGGTCAAGCTGCTGCGCGGGGAGATCAGCCGGCACAAGGCCAGTGTGCTGATTGTCGATGGGCTGCTCAACGCCCGCTCCAAGGCGGAATCTGCGCTCGATACCAAGAAATTCATCGCCCAATTGCAGGGGCATGCCGCCTTTGCCGGTTGCACGGTGCTGTTTCTCACCAGTTCGCGGCTGGAGGACGGCAGCCCGGAACACACCATGGTCGATGGTGTGATCGAACTGGGCGAAGAGTTGGTCGGCAACCGTTCGATACGCCGCATACATCTGCGCAAGACCCGTGGCAGCGCAGCCTTGTCGGGCCTGCACGAGTGCGAGATCACGGATCATGGCCTGGTCGTGCACCCGCGTCTTGAGAGTCTGTTCAGCCATCCCTCGCGGCCCGACAATTCGGATATGAGCCGTACCACCAGCGGCATTGCCACGCTGGATCTGCTGATCGGGGGTGGCCTGGCACGCTCGTCGGTGTCATTGGTGATGGGGCCATCAGGGATTGGCAAAACATCGCTGGGCATCAGCTTTCTGGCTGCCTCGACCGTGGCGGAGCCTGGCCTGCATTTCGGCTTTTATGAATCACCCACTCGCCTGCAGATCAAGGCCAAGGCCTTGGGCCATGACTTTGAAAGCCTGCAAAAAAGTGGGGCGCTGCACGTTGCCTGGCAGCCGACGACTGAAGGACTTCTCGACGGCCTTGGGATTCGCCTGCTCAAGCGGGTGGACGAGCACCGGATCAAGCGGGTGATGATCGACAGCTTGGGTGCGCTGGCGCGCATTACCACCAGTCCGGCGCGCCTGAACGAGTTTTTCAGTGCCCTGACCGGTGAGCTTCGCGCCCGTGGGGTGACTGTATTTGCCACCTGGGAGATGCGCGATATTTTCGGCTCGGAAATCAATGCGCCGGCACCGGGCCTGTCCAGCATTGTCGACAATTTGTTTTTAATGCGCTTTGTCGAATATGAATCTGAACTTAAACGCCTGCTGTCCATCCTTAAGATAAGGGACAGCCTTTACGATCCAGCATTAGTAGAGGTCGTCATCAACGATCATGGAATTGATCTGAAGAAGGCGTTCAAGCATGCAACCGCCGTTTTGTCCGGCACTCCCGATCCCGCCAGCAAGCCTTGACGCTTTTGACCGGGCCGCCTGAGATGAGCACCATTCTGATAATCGACGATGAATACCTCATTGCAGAGATTCTCGGCATGGCGTTGGAGGATGAGGGCTATGAGGTGGTCAAGGCGGCGAATGGGGCCAAAGGTCTTGAGCTTATCGAGCAGGCGCAACCGCATCTGGTGATCACTGACTACATGATGCCGGTGATGAACGGTCTGGAGTTCGCGCAAAAGCTTCGGCAAAGTGACCAGCGCGTGCCGATCATTTTGATGAGCGGGGCTCAAGCCAACCAGTTCCGCGATGATCCGCTCTTTGCGGCTGTGTTCGACAAACCCTTCAGAACTGAAGATATCATCGCCACGGTGCGCAGTTTCATCCAACCTGCAGCGTGATCTGGCCTACCGCTGGCAGGCCATTACGGTCTTTCATTATTGCTGGCTGTGATCCTTTTCCGGGGGCGGGCTGCCGGCCTGAATACGTTTGTAGATTTCCTCGCGATGGACCTGAACATCCTTTGGCGCGTCGATGCCGATTCTCACCTGCATCCCTTTGACCCCCAGAATGGTGATCTTGATGTCATCGTTGATGACAATGCTTTCTCCAACCTTGCGGGTGAGTATCAGCATGAATAACTCCTTGAGTGCTTGACGAACCTGGCCAGTCGCTCCTTGCGGATATCAACCTGGCAGGTCCCTGGATTCCGGATAGCATCCGTCTTTCTCTTCATTAAAGACGCATCCTGAAACTTTTAATTCCCGCCGATGCAAATAGCACAAACAAGCCCTGACATTTTTTCCAGTGTGGCACGCTTGACGGGCTTTTAGAAAGTGTGGCTGCTCTGGGGCGCCATTCGCTCGATCAATTGCCACAGGCGCTCATCGTTGAAGTCATCGACTACCAGCTTTGCACCGGCCTCTATCAACACCGGGTGTGACTGACTGGTAGCGATGCCGACGGTGAAAATCCCGGCGCCGCTGGCGGCCCGGACACCGGGGATCGAGTCCTCGAAAGCCAATGCCTGATGGGCTTGCGCCTGAAGGTGTGCAAGGCCGGTCAGATAAGGCAGCGGGTCGGGTTTGGCGCGTGGCAGTTCTTCGGCCACCAGCACGCTTTTGAAACGACCGGTCAGGCCCAGGGCGGCAAGCATGTGGTTGGCATTGGCGCGCGGGGCGTTGGTGACCACGGCCATGCCCAGTTGGCGGCTGTCGGCGAAGTCGAGCAAGCGCAGCAAACCCTGGACCGGCTGCAGGGTCGGCGACAGGGCGCGGAACAGCGCTTCCTTGCGATCGGCAAAGGCCTGATGGTGTTCAACGTCGCGATCCGGAAACAGATAGCGACACAGCTCGGCATTGGCGCGCCCGCTGACATGCTGGTCGAACTCGTCTTCAGTGAATACCCGGCCTTCTTCGAGCAACAGCTGTTGCATGGCCAGCAAGTGGATCCTGTCGGTATCGGTCAAGGTGCCGTCGAGGTCGAACAGCAAGGCATTGAGCATGAGGGAGTCCGTGATGTGGGCGAAAAAACGACGATCATAGCGAAATTTTTCTGACTGCTGCGATGGGGCATGAGTCTGTCGGTCCTACGGGATGGTCGTCTGACCAGGGGGGGCTAGCCATATGTTCTCCAGAAGAGTACAAATGTACTCCATGACGACCTTATCTCCCCGCCGTAGTGCCATCCTGACCTTTATCCGCGACCGCATCGCGCAACAGGGCCAACCGCCGAGCCTGGCTGAAATCGCCGAGGCCTTTGGCTATGCCTCGCGCAGCGTCGCGCGCAAACACATCCAGGCCCTGATCGAGGCCGGTTTTATCGAGGTAACACCGAATCAGGCCCGTGGCATTCGCCTGGTGCGCTCGTTGCAACGCGCCGAGCCGCTGGACATTCCGGTGCTTGGGCAAGTGGCCGCCGGTGCACCGATCGGGCCTGATGCCCAGGTGCATGAACGCCTGCTGCTGGACCCGCACCTGTTCAACCGCTCTCCCGACTACCTGCTGCGCGTACGCGGCGACTCGATGATCGAAGACGGTATTTTCGACGGTGACCTGGTGGGCATCCTGCGCCAGCCCGAGGCCCGCGAGGGGCAAATCATCGTCGCGCGCCTGGACGGTGAAGTGACCATCAAGCGCTTCGAGCGCATCAAGGGCGGTTACCGCCTGCTGCCGCGCAACCCGGCGTACTCGCCGATTGAAGTCGGCCCGGACCGCGACTTCGTGATCGAAGGCGTGTACTGCGGCCTGGTGAGGCGCGACTGATGGGCGCTGTGGTCAGCCTCGATGGCCTGCTGGATGAGCGCCGGGTCTGGAAGGGCCGTGCGCCGGTCCGGCCTGTGGGCGTGCACCCGACCGGGCATGCGGCCCTGGATGCCGTCTTGCCCAGCGGTGGCTGGCCAGCGGCAGCCCTGACCGAACTGCTGTTGGCCGCCGATGGCTGCGGCGAGCTGCAACTGTTGTGGCCAAGCCTCGCCCGACTGACCGCCAGCAGCGAGCGGGTGGTGCTGATTGCGCCGCCGCATATTCCCTATCCACCGGCCTGGCAGGGAGCCGGTATCGACCTGCGCTGGTTATCCGTGATCGACGCCAGCGAGCGCGACACGCTCTGGGCGGCCGAGCAGTGCCTGCGCTCAGGCAGTTGTGGCGCGGTCCTGTGCTGGCTGCCCAAGGCCGATGACCGGGCGCTGCGGCGCTTGCAGGTGGCGGCCCAAACCGGGCAGACCCTGGCCTTCGCCTGCCGCCCGCAGCAGGCAGCATTGAACCCTTCTCCAGCGGCCTTGCGCCTGGCCATCGATGCTCAGCCTGCGCAGTGGCGGGTGCTCAAGTGCCGAGGTGGCCTGGCCCCCGCGATGCCGATCCCGTTCAGCGGGCGAGGGTGATGCGGTCATGTTGTGGGCTTGTATCCTGCTGCCGCAATTGGCACTTGAAGGCGTGTTGCGCCATCGCACCGATCCACAGGCGCCACTGGTGCTTCTCAGTGGGCCGCCCCAGCGCCGCATTCTGCAAGCCGTCAACCCGGCGGCGCGGGCTTTGGGCTTGCGTCGTGGTCAGGCACTGACGACCGCCCAGGCGCTGGCAGGCGACTTTGCCTGTGTCGATGAAGACTCGGCGGCGGTCGAGCAGCTGCAGCAATTTCTTGCCGCCTGGGCCTATCGCTTCAGCTCGAACGTCAGCTTGCACTATCCGCGCGTGTTACTGCTGGAGGTGGGCTCGAGCCTGAGCCTGTTCGGCCCTTGGCCACAATTCGAGGCGCGCTTGCGCCAGGAGCTGACTGCGCTGGGCTTCAGCCACCGTATCGTGCTGGCCAGCAACCCCATCGCGGCGCGCATGCTCGCCAATGTCCACGATGGCCTGGCCGCGACCGATGCCGAACAGACCCGTCAGGCCCTCGGGCAGATGCCGCTGGAGCGCATCGGCCTGCCGCCGGAGGCCGCTACCGCACTGGCGCGCATGGGCTTGCGCAGCGTGCGCGAAGTGTTGGCCTTGCCCCGCGACAGCCTGGCCCGGCGCTTCTCGGCCAGTGTGCAACTGCACCTGGACCGGTTGTTGGGGCTGCGCGCCGTGGCGCTGGCCTGCTACACACCGCCGGATCGCTTCGACGTGCGCCTTGAACTGAATTTCGATGTCGAATCCCATCAGGCCCTGCTGTTTCCCTTGCGGCGTTTGACGGCTGACTTGTCAGCCTTTCTGGCCGGTCGCGATGGCGGGGTGCAGCGTTTTACCTTGCACCTGGAGCATGCTCAGGCGCAGGACACCTGCGTGGTGGTTGGTCTGTTGGCTGTCGAGCGGGAGGCGGCGATGCTGTTCGAGCTGGCCCGTGGGCGGCTGGAACAGGTGCGCATCCCCGAGCCGGTGCGCACTGTGCGGCTGGTTGCCGATGAGCTGCCCGCCTTCGTGCCGCTGCGGGGCGAGTTGTTCGCGGCCAGGCCCCAGCAGACTCAACCCTGGGAGCAGTTGCGCGAGCGCTTGCGGGCCCGGCTGGGCGATGAGGCGGTGCGTGGCCTGCAGGCGCGTGCCGACCACCGCCCCGAATGTGCCTGGCAGGCCGGCACACTCAGCCCGGTCGCCATTGCGCTGCCGGGTGTGCCGCGCCCCGGCTGGCTGCTGGCCGAGCCCTGTGCGTTGGAAACCCCTGTGCTGCGGGTCTTGGCCGGGCCTGAGCGTATCGAGTCCGGTTGGTGGGACGGCGCTGACGTGCGCCGCGATTATTATCTGATCGAAACCGTCCAGGGCCAACGGGGCTGGGCGTACCGGGCGGTGGGTGAGGGCGGGCCGCTGATCCTGCAAGGGTGGTTTGCATGAGCCAGGGCTATGCCGAGTTGCACTGCCTCTCCAACTTCAGTTTCCAGCGCGGCGCCTCCAGTGCCCGGGAATTGTTCGAGCGTGCTCGCCAGCAGGGCTACGAAGCGCTGGCGATAACCGACGAGTGCACCCTGGCCGGTATCGTCCGGGCCTGGCAGGCGGCCAGGGAGGTGGGGTTGCCACTGATCGTAGGCAGTGAAATGCGCCTGGACGATGGGCCGAAAATCGTCCTGCTGGCAGAAAGCCTTGCCGGGTATCAGGCTCTGTGCAGGCTTATCACTCTGGGGCGGCGTCGCGCGCCCAAGGGTGAATACAGTCTGCGCCGTGAAGACTTCAGCGGCCCGCTGGAGGGGCTGCTGGCGCTGTGGGTCCCGGACGATGACGATAGCCCGTCAGCCGGCCAGTGGCTGCGCGAGGTGTTCGACCAGCGCTTGTGGCTGGCCGTGCAGTTGCACTGCGGGCCGGATGACCGCCAGCGGCTCGCACGCCTGCTGGGGCTGGCGACGGCGCTGGCCATTCCGGCGGTGGCCTGCGGCGATGTGCACATGCACGCCCGGGGTCGGCGGGCACTGCAAGACAGCATGACCGCGATTCGGCATCACACCACCGTGGCCGAGGCCGGCCACCGCCTGTTCGCCAACGGTGAGCGCCACTTGCGGCCCTTGCCGCAGTTAACGCAGCTGTACCCGCCCGAGCTGCTCGAGGCATCGCTGCAGATTGCCCGGCGCTGCCAGTTCGACCTGGGCCAGTTGCGTTACCAGTATCCCCGCGAGCTGGTGCCAGCCGGGCACAGCGCGGCGTCGTGGCTGCGTGAAATGACCGAGCAGGGCATTCGCTGGCGCTGGCCGCAGGGTATCGAAGCGGCCCCGCGTCAGATGATCGAGCGCGAGCTGGCGCTGATTACCGAGCTTGGCTATGAAAGCTACTTTCTGACCGTCCACGACATCGTCCGCTTCGCCCGCGAGCGCGGGATCCTGTGCCAGGGGCGCGGCTCGGCGGCCAACTCGGCCGTGTGTTTCGCCTTAGGGATTACCGAGATCGACCCGGCACGCATGAACATGCTGTTCGAGCGCTTTATTTCCCGCGAGCGCAACGAGCCGCCCGATATCGACGTCGACTTCGAGCACGAGCGCCGTGAAGAGGTGCTGCAATACATCTTCAGCCGTTACGGCCGTCACCGCGCGGCACTCACGGCAGTGGCCAGCACCTACCATGCGGCTGGTGCGGTACGCGATATTGCCCGGGTGCTGGGCCTGCCGGTGGAGCAGATCAACGCCCTGGCCGACTGCTGCGGGCGCTGGAGCGACCGGGTGCCCAGCGCCGACTACTTGCGCGAAAACGGCTTCGACCCGGCCAGCCCGCTCCTGCGTCGGGTGCTGGCCCTGACCGCCGAGCTGATCGGCTTTCCGCGTCACCTGTCCCAGCACCCGGGCGGCTTCGTGATTTCCGAGCAGCCGCTGGACACTCTGGTGCCGGTGGAAAATGCCGCGATGCAAGATCGCACCGTGATCCAGTGGGACAAGGACGACCTGGATACGGTCGGCTTGCTCAAGGTCGATATCCTCGCCCTGGGCATGCTCAGTGCCCTGCGCCGTTGCTTCGACCTGCTGCGCCGCTACCGGGGTCACGACTTGACCATCGCCACGATCCCCCTGGAAGACCCGCAGACCTACCGCATGATCGGCCGGGCCGACACCGTTGGGGTATTCCAGATCGAGTCGCGGGCGCAGATGGCGATGCTGCCCCGGCTCAAACCGAAGACGTTCTATGACCTGGTGATCGAAGTCGCGATCGTGCGCCCCGGTCCCATACAAGGCGACATGGTTCACCCTTATCTGCGTCGGCGCAACAATGAGGAACCCATCGTCTACCCCTCGCCGGAGCTGAAGAAAGTCTTCGAGCGCACCCTGGGTGTGCCACTGTTCCAGGAGCAGGTGATGGAGCTGGCCATTGTCGCCGCGGGTTATTCCCCCGGCGAAGCCGATCAACTGCGCCGGGCCATGGCCGCCTGGAAACGCCACGGGGGCCTGGAGTCTCACCAGCAGCGGTTGACCGAAGGCATGCTCGCGCGTGGTTACAGCGCTGAATTTGCCGCACGTATTTTCGAGCAGATCAAGGGCTTCGGCAGCTATGGCTTCCCCGAGTCCCACGCCGCCAGTTTTGCCCTGCTGACCTACGCCAGTTGCTGGCTCAAGTGCCATGAACCAGCCGCGTACGCCTGTGCCCTGATCAACAGCTGGCCAATGGGCTTTTACAGCCCTGACCAGATCCTGCAGGACGCCCGGCGCCACCAGATCGACATTCGCCCGGTTGATGTGCGTTACAGCGATTGGGATTGCACGCTCGAGCCCGCGGCCGGGCAGTTCGCCATTCGCCTGGGGTTGCGGCAGATTCGTGGCTTTCGTGAGGACGATGGCCAGCGTATCGAGCAGGCGCGCGAGCAGGGCGCCTTTACCCAGGTCGCGGACCTGAGCCTGCGTGCCGGCCTCGACAGCCGCACCCGCGAATTGCTCGCCGATGCCGGGGCGTTGAAGGGCCTGGTGGGGCACCGTTTTCAGGCGCGCTGGGAGGTGGCGGCGGTGCAAGCGCAGTTGCCTTTGTTTGCCGGTTGCGATGAGCCGCCGCAAGTCCCGGTGCCATTGCCGCAGCCCAGCGTTGGCGAAGACCTTTACGCGGATTACGCGACCCTGGGCACCACTCTTGGGCCGCACCCTTTGGCGTTACTGCGGGGAAAACTCGATGGGCTGGGCTGTCGCAGTTCAAGGGCGCTGGATGAGGCGGAGCCTGGCGACACGGTCAGCGTCGCGGGATTGGTGACTGGCCGTCAGCGTCCGCAGACGGCCAGCGGAGTGACCTTCGTCACCCTCGAAGACGAGCACGGTATGGTCAATGTGGTGGTCTGGCGCGACCTTGCCGAACGCCAACGGCGGGTGCTGGTCGGCGCCCGATTGCTGCAGGTGTTCGGCAAGCTGGAGTGCGAAGGCAGCGTGCGACACCTGATCGCTCGCCGCCTGCACGACCTGACCCCGCTGCTCGACGGCCTGGACGTGCGCAGCCGGGATTTTCGCTGATCAGACCATCGCCAGCGGCTGCTTGTGGGTGGGTGGGGCAAAGGCTCGGTCGATGGCCAGCAGGTCGTCGGCACTCAAGACCAGATCGGCGGCTGCCGCGTTGAGCTGCACATGGCTGGGCTCGACCGCCTTGGGAATGGCGATCACGCCTTGATGCCGTGTGACCCAGGCCAGGCTGACCTGGGCGGCGGTGGCATCATGGCGCTCGGCAATTTCGTTGAGCACCGGGTGCCTGAGCAAGCGCCCGGCCTGAGCGATCGGGCAGTACGCCATAAGCGGCAGTTGCTGCCGTTGGCACCAGGGCAGCAGGTCGAATTCGATGCCACGGGCCTGCGGGTTGTAGAGCACCTGATTGGTCGCGCAGGCCGGCGCATCCAGCTCAATCAAATCGTCCACATCAAAGTTGGAGACGCCCCAGCGGCCGATCTTGCCGGCTTCACGCAAACGCTCGAAGGCTTCGACGGTTTCTTCCAGCGGATACTGGCCGCGCCAATGCAGCAAATACAGGTCGATAGACTCGGTGCCCAGGCGCTGCAAACTGCGCTCGCAGGCGGCCGCAATGCCCTTGCGGCTGGCGTTGTGGGGGTAGACCTTGCTCACCAGATAGACCTGATCACGGCGGCCGGCGATGGCCTGGCCGACCACGGTTTCTGCGCCACCCTCGGCATACATCTCGGCGCTGTCGATCAGTGTCAGGCCAAGGTCAATGCCCAGGCGCAGGGCATCGGCCTCGCGCTTGCCCTGGTCAGGGTGCTCGCCCATATACCAGGTACCCTGGCCGATGACCGGCACCTGGCGGTTGCCCACTTGCACAGTACGCATACTGACTCCTCTTGTTTTGATCGGGCTTACAGCTGCGGGTAATCCTTGCCGTATTCCAGCAGCACTTCAAGCAACGCTTGCGCCGCGGCCGAGAGTTTGTGGTCGGCCAACAGGGTGACGCCGATCCGCCGCTGCACGGTAGGCTCCACCAATCGCACGCAATGCGCGCCGAGCTCCTGCATCTGGCGGATACACAGCGACGGCACGGCACTCACCCCCAAGCCATTGGCAACCATGCGCCCGACCGTTGACAGCTGATGGCTTTCAAAGGCCACCGCCAGCCCGCCATGCCCGGCCAGCACCTGCTGCTCCAGCAGCAGCCGTACCGCCGAGGGACGTTGCAAGGTGATGAAATCTTCTTCGAGCAGCTGATGCCAGGTCACTTCCTGTTGCGCCGCCAACGGTGAGTTGACTGGCACCACGGCCACAAAGCGGTCCATGTACAGCGGCTTGAAGATCAGCGGCTCGCTGGTTTCCGGTTCAAAGCCGATGCCCAGTTCAACGCGCCGGTGGCGTACCAGTTCCAGCACCTGCTCGTTGATCACGTCATGCACGGCCACGTTGACCCGCGGGTAGCGATCACGAAACACCTTCAGCGCCGCCGGCAACAGGTTACTGGCAAAGGCCGGCATCGCAGCGATTGCGACTTTGCCCAGTTGCAGGGTGAAGCGTTGGCGCAGCAATTCTTCGGTGTTGTCCCAATCGGCGAGCAGCTGGCGGGCCAGCGGCAACAGTGTTTCGCCCTCGGGAGTAAGGCTGACGCTGCGCGTGGTGCGATGGAGGAGGGGGCCGCCCAAGTGTTCCTCCAGCGCCTTGATGGTCAGGCTCAAGGCCGGTTGCGAGACATGCAGGCGTTCGCCGGCCTGGGCGAAACTCAAGCACTTGGCTACGGTTACAAAGGCACGCAGCTGTTTGACATTCATTGGAATATCCAATCAATCCATCAAAAAAACAAAATTAACAAATTACTGCGCAGGGGTGAAGATGCGTTCAACGCTCAACGACACTGCGTCGACCCCTACAACTACAAAAGGCGGATCAGCATGGCCGGACTCGACAAGCGAGTTGCAACCTACGAAGAAGCCCTTGCGGGCCTCACCGACAACATGACCGTACTGTCCGGTGGTTTTGGACTGTGTGGCATCCCGGAAAACCTCATTGCCGAAATCAAGCGCCGTGGCGTCAAAGGCCTGACGGTGGTTTCGAACAACTGTGGCGTCGACGGCTTCGGCCTGGGCGTACTGCTCGAAGACCGGCAGATCCACAAGATGATCGCCTCCTATGTCGGCGAGAACGCCCTGTTCGAACGCCAGTTGCTCAGCGGCGAGCTGGAAGTGGAGCTGACCCCGCAAGGCACCCTGGCCGAAAAAATGCGCGCCGGCGGCGCCGGCATCCCGGCCTTCTACACCGCCACCGGCTACGGCACGCCAGTGGCCGAAGGCAAGGAAGTGCGCGAGTTCCACGGCCGCAAGTACATTCTTGAAGAGGCCATCACTGGCGACTTCGCCATCGTCAAAGGCTGGAAGGCCGACCACTACGGCAACGTGGTCTATCGCAACACTGCCCAGAACTTCAACCCGCTGGCGGCCACGGCCGGCAAGATCACCGTGGTTGAGGTCGAGGAAATCGTCGAGCCGGGCGTCCTGCTGCCGAGCGAGATTCACACGCCGGGCATCTACGTGGACCGGGTGATCGTCGGGAAATTCGAGAAGCGCATCGAAAAACGCACGATCAAGGCCTGAACCCTTCCCGCGAATAACAAGAGACCCTGACTATGGCACTTTCCCGCGAACAAATGGCACAGCGCGTCGCCCGTGAACTCAAGGACGGCTACTACGTGAACCTGGGCATCGGCATTCCGACCCTGGTCGCCAACTACGTCCCGGCCGACATCGACGTGATGCTGCAATCGGAAAACGGCCTGCTCGGCATGGGCGAGTTCCCGACCGAAACGGAACTGGACGCCGACATGATCAACGCCGGCAAACAAACCGTGACCGCCCGCCGTGGCGCGTCGATCTTCAACTCGGCCGATTCCTTCGCCATGATCCGTGGCGGCCATGTCGACCTGACCGTGCTGGGCGCCTTTGAAGTGGACGTGGAGGGCAACATCGCCTCCTGGATGATCCCTGGCAAGCTGGTCAAGGGCATGGGCGGGGCGATGGACCTGGTGGCCGGTGCCGACAACATCATCGTCACCATGACCCACGCCTCCAAGGACGGCGAGTCCAAGCTGCTGCCACGCTGCAGCCTGCCGCTCACCGGTGCCGGATGTATCCGCAAGGTGCTGACCGACCTGGCTTACCTGGAAATTGAAAACGGTGCTTTCATCCTGCGCGAAACCGCACCGGGCGTGAGCATCGAGGAAGTGGTGGCCAAGACCGCCGGCAAGCTGATCGTGCCGGACGATGTCGTGGAAATGACCTTCTAACGATCGCTACAGTTTTCGGCCTCATCGCGGCTTGCACCGCTTCCCTGATCAGCCACGCACTGATCAGGGAAGCGGTGTGGGTCGCGATGGGGCCGTTTCGTTGCCCTGGCACCCATGGCGCTTAGCGCGGCTGCGAGGCCGCGCCAAGCGCCGCATGTTCGGCGCGTTCGATTTCAATGAAGGCCTCGATCATGGCCCGGTAGACCCGCTCGGTCACACCGGGGTTGGCGCCCAGCTCCAGCGAGAAGGCCTTGACCTTGCTGATCACCTGCTCGACCCGTTGGGGCGCCTGAACCTCTTCAGCGGTTTTCTTGAAGCGTGCCGCTTGCTTGGCATAGCCGCCGCGGCTGGCGATCAACGCCACCAGTTCCTTGTCGATCTGATCAATGTGCGCACGCACTTCGGCGATGCTGTTGCAGTGCTTGGCAGAGTTCATGGCAGGTCCTTCTTCGCTTGGGATTGACTCTTGATCCTAGCAGCCCAGTAAATCCGGACTGTTGAAATTGCTCAGGCGTGGGTCGCAGGTGTCGCATTCCAGCGCTTGCAAGTCTTGGCTGAGCAAGGCTCGCAGCAGACTGCGCTCGCCCTGTTGCCAGGCGTTTTCCAGGGCCGACAGCAAGGTTTTGGGAATCAGGCTGAACATCGGTTGCCACTGGCCGTCCTGGCGGACCATGGCGGGTTTGGCGGGTGAGCCCGCAGTCCCGACCAGCGCTTCAAGCAAGGCCCGATCGATCCGGGGGGCATCGCAGGCCAGTATCAGCACCGCATTATGTCGGGCCTGGCGCAACCCAGCCAGCACGCCAGCCAAAGGGCCGGGATAGCCAGGCTCCTGATCTTCCACCAAGTGGTCGGCGTAGTGGCGATAGTGGTCCTGATTGCGGTTGCAGGAAATGATCAGATCGTCGCTCAGCGGGCGGACCACTTCATGCACATAAGCGATCAGCGGGCGTTCGCGCCAGTGCACCAGACCCTTGTCACGGCCACCCATGCGCTGGCCGCGGCCGCCGGCCAGTAGCAGGATGGAGCAGGGTGGGGAGAGAAATGCTTTGTCAGTGTTCATGGGCCCATCACCACAACTAATCTTTGCCAGGTCCAACGCGATCTTTTGGTAGGAGCAGGGCTTGCCCTGCTCCTACCACACTTGCGCTCAGGCCTGCAGGCAGGTATTAAACCCCCATGTCTACCCACTCGCAATTCTGGCGTGACCCGGCAGTGCCTTTCATCGAAGCCCGTGGCGTCGAGGATGGGCGCAAGGTCTGCTATTCCCGGCATTCCCATCAAAGCTTTTCCATTGGTGCAATCACCGCCGGGCGCAGCACTTACCTCAACGGTGAGGGATGCCATCAGATCGAAGCCGGCACCGTGGTGATGATGAACCCGGGCGCGGTCCATGCCTGCAATCCGATTGCCGATCAGCCCTGGTCATACTGCATGCTCTATGTCGATACGCCGTGGCTGGCTCAATTACAGAACGCCCAAGCGCTGTTCCAGCCATTTACCTGTACGCATACACGCCAGGCTGAAATCTTCGAAGGCGTTGTGTCGTTGTACGCGGTGTTGACCGACGCCTGGCGAACAGCCGAGCAAAAAAGCCAGGCTGCAATCGCGTTCTTCACCGACCTGCACCAGCGACTGGAAACGCTCGCACCCGCAACAAGCGAGGCCAATCACAAACTTGAACGCGCGGCCGCATTCATTCGTGAACACTGCACCGACACGCTCAAGCTGGAAGACATCTGTCGCGCGGCCGACCTGTCGGCGTCCTACCTGATTCGCGCTTTTCGCCAGCAGTACGGGCTGACGCCTCACGGTTATCTGATCGACCAGCGCATCCAGTTCGCTCGCGCGCAACTGCGCCGTGGCCAATTGATCGCTGACGTCGCCCTGCAAGCCGGGTTTGCCGATCAGGCGCATTTGCAGCGGGCGTTCAAGCAGCACCTGGCAGCCACCCCGGGCCATTATCGCGGTCAGGCCAGAAGCAGGTAAAACGCGCAGGCAGCCAGCAGCAGGGCCAGGCTCCGGTTGAGCAGGCGCAGGCCTTTGGCATTGTCCATCAGGCGTCGGATAAAGGTCCCGGCCCAGGCCCAACTGGCAATCGACAGCCAGCACACCACCAGATAAATCAACGCGAACTGCCACACCCGCAGGGTTTCGCCGTTACTCGCAAAGGCACCCATGCCCGCCACGCAAGCCAGCCAGGCCTTGGGGTTAAGCCATTGCATCGTGGCGCCGTAGAGCATCGACGGCGGCTTGACCTGGCCGTCGGCATTCAAACGACCGTCATCACTGGCCAGCTTCCAGGCCATGTACAGCAGGAACAGCACGCCGGCCCATTGAATGGCCCGCGTCAGCCAGGGCCAATACACCAGCACTTCGTGCAGCCCCAGGCCGATCAATACCAGCAGCAAGGTAAACCCCAGCGTCGCTCCGGTGACGTGGCGAAGACTGGCCGGCAAACCATGCCGGGCACCGCTGCTCAAGGCGACAATATTGACCGGGCCGGGTGAAATGGAGGAGGCGAGCGCGAAAGCGGCCATCGATAGCATCAGACTCATGGAGACCTCATGTCGGAGAAGGTGAGGCCCCACGTTAGAGCGCTGCGTCTGGGCGGTATTGAAGAAAATGCCCCTATTTAGTGTTTGACTTGCTCAGGCTCACTGGGATAGTTTCCTAGCCATGACGACATACTCGCACCTGCCACAGCACAGCATTATTACCGCCATTATTCGATTGGCGGGCTAGCTGGCAGCTGCACCGAACCCGCCCTGGAGGCGGGTTTCTTCTCTCTCTCCTGGGCATTTTTTCTAAAGGACCAGGAGCGCTTCATGACCACCTTCCAGGCTTGCCCCCCTACCGACACATCGGCACCATCGCCGGCCCTGTCGCTGTCCCATTACGTTCGCAAGATTCTCGCCGCGCCCGTCTATGACGTTGCCCTGCAAACCCCGCTGCAGCCAGCCAATGCCTTGTCGGCGGCGCTGGGCAATCAGGTGCTGCTCAAGCGCGAAGACCTGCAGCCGACCTTCTCCTTCAAGATTCGCGGTGCCTACACCCGCCTGGCGGCGTTGGATGCCAAGCAGCGCGCCCGTGGCGTGATCACCGCGTCCGCCGGCAACCACGCCCAGGGCGTGGCTTTGGCGGCAGCCAAACTGGGCATGGTCGCCACCATCGTGATGCCGACCACCACGCCGGAGCTCAAAGTCTCGGGCGTACGCTCGCGGGGCGGCAACGTGGTGCTGCACGGTGACAGCTTCCCGCAATCGCTGGCCCATGCACTGCGCCTGGCCGATGAGCAGGGCGCGACCTTCGTGCCGCCCTACGACGATCCGGATGTCATCGCGGGGCAGGGCACTGTGGCCATGGAGATCCTCCGTCAACAACCGGGTGAGCTTGACGCCATCTTCGTCCCCGTCGGCGGCGGCGGCCTGATCGCCGGCATCGCCGCCTACGTGAAGTACCTGCGCCCGGAGGTCAAAGTGATCGGCGTCGAGCCGCGCGACTCCAACTGCCTGCAAGCCGCGATGGCCGCCGGTGAGCGCGTGGTGTTACCACAAGTCGGCACCTTCGCCGACGGCGTGGCGGTGGCGCAGATCGGCGCGCATTGCTTCGATATCTGCCGTCATCACGTAGACGCCGTGATCACCGTCAGCAGCGACGAACTGTGCGCGGCCATCAAGGACATCTACGACGACACCCGCTCGATCACCGAGCCGTCGGGTGCCCTGGCGGTGGCCGGGATCAAGAAATACGTGGCCCAGACCGGTGCCCGGGGCCAGACCCTGGTGGCCATCGACTCCGGCGCCAACGTCAACTTCGACCGCCTGCGTCATGTGGCCGAGCGTGCAGAGCTGGGCGAGCAGCGCGAGGCGATCATCGCCGTGACCATCCCCGAGCAGCCTGGCAGCTTCAAGGCCTTCTGCCAGGCGCTGGGCAAGCGCCAGATCACCGAATTCAACTACCGCCTGCACCCGGGCAAGGACGCGCAACTGTTCGTCGGCGTACAAACCCACCCACTGACCGACCCGCGCGAGCAGCTGCTGGCCAACTTGAGCGATCAAGGCTACGCGGTGCTCGACCTGACCGAAAACGAACTGGCCAAGTTGCACATCCGCCACACCGTGGGCGGGCACGCGGTGCCTGCTGCCGAAGAGCTGGTGCTGCGCTTCGAGTTTCCCGAGCGCCCGGGCGCGTTGCTGAACTTTCTTGAACGGTTGGGTGAGCGTTGGAACATCAGCATGTTCCACTACCGCAACCATGGCGCGGCGGACGGGCGTGTATTCGCTGCCCTGCAGGTGCCTGCGGATGAGCGTGGGTTGGTGCCGGCGGTGCTGGAGAGCATGGGGTATCGGTGGTGGGATGAGACTCAGAACCCGGCGTATCGGTTGTTTTTGGGGTGACGCGACTGCGGTTCCTCCTGGATGCCACTTGTATTCTTCGCGGGCTTGCCCGCGAAGGGTTCAAATGCATCTGATATGAATTGCAACGATTGAGCTACATCAAAAAGCCCCATTTCCCACCCTCGCAACGGCACAATCGACCGCCTCGAAGAACAAGGAGTTCACGATGCAGTCGATCAAGCAACCCCCAGACTCCGCCAAAGCCGATACCCGCCACTGGCTCGGCCTTTCCCTCCTCATGCTGCCAGTCCTGCTGATCACCATCGACAACACCATCCTCGGTTTCGCCTTGCCCAAAATCGCTGAAGCCCTGGCGCCCAGCGCCAGTCAGCAACTGTGGATGATCGATGCCTATTCGCTGGTGCTGGCGGCCTTGCTGGTGACCATGGGCGGCATCGGTGACCGGGTGGGTCATCGCTTCATGTTGCTGATGGGTGCGTTGGGTTTTGCGGTGTTTTCGGTGTTGACGGCGATGGCGACCACGCCTGAGCAGTTGATCGGTGGGCGGGCGTTGATGGGGGTGTTCGGGGCAATGCTGATGCCTTCGACGCTGGCCTTGCTTGGGACGCTGTTTCAGGATCGCGAGCAGCGGCGCGTGGCGGTGGCGGTCTGGGCGACGTGCCTGACGGTGGGCTCGGCGCTGGGGCCGCTGATTGGCGGGGTGCTGTTGCAGTTCTTCAACTGGCCTTCGATCTTTTGGCTGGCGGTTCCGGTGCTGGTGCCGTTGTTGCTGTTCGGGCCAGTGTTGTTGCCGGAGTCGGATAGGGCGCTTTCAGGAAGAATTGATCTCTACAGCATCGTGTTGTCGATGCTGGCGCTGACAGGGATTGTTTTTGCGATCAAGCATGTGGCGGCTGTTGGCGTGGACTCCATCAGCGCCATCGGGTTGCTGATTGGGATGGTGGCGGGGGCGGTTTTTGTACGTCGACAATTGCGTCTTGAAGTTCCGCTGCTGGACCTGGCGCTGCTGCGCAACGGCACCTTCAGTGGCGCCGTGTTGGTCAACCTGCTGAGCCTGGCGCTGCTGGTCGGCTTTGTGTTTTTTGCCACCCAACAGCTGCAGATCGTGCTTGGCTTGGCGCCACTGACGGCGAGCCTGGCGCTGGTGCCGGGGCAGGTGCTGGCGATTGTGGTGGGCATGGCCATTGTGCCGATTGCTCAGCGTGTGTCGGCGCATCGGCTCATCCCGGTATTGTTGGGGTTTGCTGGCGCAGCGTTCCTGCTGGTGGCACTGGCAGGCGGTGGTATCGCGACCCTGGTGATCGCTTTCGCACTGCTGAATATCGGCGTCGGTGCGATTGCTTCGGTGTCCACCGACCTGGTGTTGTCGGCTGCGCCACCGAGCAAGGCGGGTGCGGCCTCGGCGATCAGCGAGACGGCTTATGAGGTGGGGGTGGTGTTCGGTACTACGGTGTTGGGCGGGGTGCTGGCGGCCGTTTACCGAAACGTGCTGGAGTTGCCCGCTGAGTTGACCGGCGAACAGGCATGGCTTGCCAGTGAAACTCTGGCCGGTGCTGGCGTAGTCGCGACCAGTCTCGGTGAGCTTGGCACTGCGCTGACCGCCGCTGCACATACGGCCTTCGGTGTGGCGATCAATCAAGTGAGCTGGCTGGCGGTGGCATTGAGTGTGATTGCCATCGGCCTGGCCTGGCGTACGTTCAAGGCGGGTAGGAGCTGAGCTTGCTCGCGATGCAGACGCTGCGGTATGTCAGGTACACCGCTATCGCAAGCAAGCTTTGCTCCTACACAGGTGTAGGCTGCAGCTGCAGACGTTGAGCGGGGACCGTAGGAGCTGAGCTTGCTCGCGATGCAGGCGCTGCGGTGTATCAGGTACACCGCTATCGCAAGCAAGCTTTGCTACACAGGTGTAGGCCGCAGCTGCAGACGTTGAGCGGGGACTGTAGGAGCTGAGCTTGCTCGCGATGCAGGCGCTGCGGTGTATCAGGTACACCGCTATCGCGAGCAAGCTCGGCTCCTACAGGGAGGGTAGTGTCAGACGAATATCGACAACAACATGATGAAGATGAGGGCGACAATCGAGAGGATGGTCTCCATCATCGACCAGGTCTTGAATGTCTCGGCCACGGTCATGTTGAAGTACTGCTTCACCAGCCAGAAACCGGCGTCGTTGACGTGGGACAGGATCAGCGAACCGGCACCGGTAGCCAGCACCAGCAGCTCGCGGTTGACGCCAGGGACCATGCCGATCACCGGGGCGACGATGCCGGCGCCGGTGATGGTGGCAACGGTGGCGGAGCCGGTGGCAATCCGGATCACCGCGGCGACCAGCCAGGCCAGCAGGATTGGCGAAACCTCGGCGTGCACGGCCATCTGGCCGATCACGTTACCGACACCGGTATCCACCAGCATCTGCTTGAAACCACCGCCGGCACCGACGATCAGTACGATGGCGGCGGTCGGCGCCAGGCTCTGGTCGAGCATCTTCATGATCTGCTGACGGTTGAAGCCGCGCGCCGAACCGAAGGTGTAGAACGCCAGCAAGAGGGCGGCGAGCAGGGCGCTGATCGGGTGGCCGATCAAGTCCATCCAGTGACGGAAGATATGCTCGGGGGCGAACGCCACGTCGGCAAAGGTCTTGAGCAACATCAGGAACACCGGCAGCAGCACGGTGAGCAGGGTGATGCTGAAGCTCGGCAGATTGCGGTTGTCCGACTCCTTGGCGATCTGGTCCATCAACTCTTGGGACGGGTTGCCGGGGATGTACTTGGAGATGAAGTTACCGAACAGCGGGCCGGCAATGACAGCGGTCGGCAGGCCTACGATCAGGCCGTAGAAAATCGTTTTGCCGATATCGGCACCAAACACGCCAATGGCCAGCAGCGGCCCCGGGTGCGGCGGCACCAGGCCGTGGACCACGGAAAGGCCGGCGAGCAACGGGATACCGATCTTGATCAGCGACACACCGGTGCGGCGGGCGACGATAAACACCAGCGGGATCAGCAGCACGAAGCCGATTTCGAAGAACAGCGGAATGCCCACCAGGAAGGCGGAAAACATCATGGCCCAGTGCACGTTCTTTTTACCGAACGAGCGAATCAGGGTCTGGGCAATCTGGTCGGCCCCCCCGGAGTCGGCCATCAGCTTGCCAAGCATGGTACCCAGCGCCAGCACAATACCGACAAAGCCAAGCACGCTACCGAAGCCGTCCTGGAAGGATTTCATGACCTTGACTACCGGCATGCCCGAAGTCAGGCCGAGAAAACCGGCTGCCAGGATCAGGGCGACAAAGGGGTGGACTTTGAACCGGGTGATCAGCAGCACGAGGCCGACAATAGTCACCAGTGCATCGAGAAGCAGGTAGGTATCAGTGGCTAAACCAAACATGGGCTCAGTGCCTCGAGTTGTTGTTGTGTGCGGTACGGTAAAAGGTAGCGCTGTCTTTAGTGGGCCGAGTGAAGGTTCACGCGGTACGAGAGAGGCTGATGTCTTGGCTGTGCAGCCAGTCATCGACCTGTTCTGCCAGGGTCAGAACAGGCTGTGTGGCATCGAGCGCCAGGGTCAGGACTTCACCCACCGGCGATTCCAGCGCGGCGAACTGGCTCTCGATCAGGCTGGCCGGCATGAAGTGACCGGGGCGGGCGGTGACCCGGCGTTCGGCTTCTTGCGGGGACAGTTCGAGGAAGACAAAACCCAGGTTCGGCACCGCCGCGCGCAGCGTTTCGCGGTAACGGCGCTTGAGGGCCGAGCAGGTGAGAATCGGGCGCTCGCCGTTGGCCACGGTAGCGCTGAGTTCTTCGCCCAGGCGCACCAGCCAGCCGGCGCGATCATCATCGTCCAGTGGGATACCGGCGCTCATCTTGGCGATATTGGCAGCAGGGTGAAACGCGTCGCCTTCTATCAGGCGGCCGCCACTGTGGTTGGCAATGGCTTCGCCGATGCAGCTTTTGCCACATCCGGCTACACCCATCACGACCAAGGCGGGGAGAGGGGAATTCATCGTTACCTCCTGCGGGAAAGACAGCGCTATCTTAGTCGAATGAATTCGACCGCCGCAGGCGCTGCACCCTCGTGTTATTGGTCTTGTCTGAGCAGTTTGAAGCGCTCTCATAAGGCCTGGAAACAAATGGCGATTGCTCCCAGCTCGAGACAGCGCTACCTTAGTGCCGGTTCCCCATTCTTGGCAAGTCGAAAATAATCATATCCATGACCCGCATTGGCTCTCGAACTACCGGTCGTCCCACGCTGGCGGAAGTTGCGCGACTTTCCGGAGTGTCTCCCATCACGGCCTCCCGGGCCCTGCGCGGTGTCGCCACCGTGGCGCCGGAGCTGGTCAAAAAGGTTCAGGAAGCCGCCTCGGCCCTGGGCTATGTCGCCAACCCTGCAGCTCGCGCGCTGGCGTCGGCAAAAAGCCAGTCGGTTGTCGTATTGATCCCGTCGCTGTCCAACCAGCTGTTTATCGACACACTCGAAGCCATCCATGAGGTCATGCGTCCGCGTGGCCTGGAAGTGTTGATCGGCAACTTTCATTACGATGTCGACGTTGAAGAAAACCTCATCCGCAACTACCTGGCCTACCAGCCGGGGGGCATTCTGCTGACTGGCTTTGACCGCACCGAAGGTTCGCGGCGCATGCTGGCGGCCAGCGGTGTGCCGTGCGTTCACATGATGGAGCTGGATTCGACGCCAGGTGTCACCTCGGTGGGTTTCTCCCAGATCCAGGCGGGCGCCGTGGCCGCCCAGCATCTGCTGGAGCGAGGGCGGCGGCGCCTGGCGTTTGTCGCCGCGCAACTGGACCCGCGGGTGATGCAGCGCGGCGAAGGCTTTCGTCGCACCTTGCGTGAGGCCGGCGTTTACGATGAGGCGCTGGAGTGCCTGACACCGGCACCCTCGTCGATTGGCATGGGCGGCGAGCTGTTCAGTGATTTGATGCGTCGCCACCCGGACGTCGACGGGATTTTCTTCTGCAACGATGACCTGGCCCAAGGTGCGATTCTTGAAGCTTTGCGCCAGGGCATCGCGGTGCCGGGGCAGGTGTCGATGATCGGCTTCAACGACTTGCCCGCTTCGGCGCATATGGTGCCGCGCCTGACGTCAATCCGTACTCCGCGAGCGGCTATCGGTCGGCGTGCGGCACAGATGCTTCTCGCGCGCATGGACGGCAAGCCCGACCACGGCCTGACCCAGGATCTGGGTTTCGAACTGATGGTGCGCGAAAGTACTTGAAGCCAGGCCATGATGATATCAATGTGCTTGCACTCGCAGCGCGGCTGGCTATGATCAGCGTTGCAATTTCTGTAATTGCTTAATGAGGGGGTAGCCCCACACAGTTGTCTGTGCGTGGAATTTGCGGTTTGTGGTTCAAGTTTCTTGATGCCTCCGTTAAATAATAAAGTCGCGCAAGGATGGTCTGCCCATGTTTAACTCCCACCGCAAAACCGACCGGGCAGAGATTGCCCGTTGCACGGCCGCTTTGCTCGTCACCGAAGCAAAGCTGGCCGCGATCGGTCGCTCCATGGCCATGATCGAGTTCAGCCCCGACGGCATCATTCTGGATGCCAACGACAATTTTTGCCGGACCATGGGCTATTCCGCCGATGAAGTTCGTGGCAAGCACCATCGACTGTTCTGCGAAGAAAAATTCAGCAAGACCCCTGAATATGCACGCTTTTGGCAAAATCTTGCCCGAGGGGAGGCGCTCAGCGGCACCTTCGCGCGGGTCGACAAGCAGGGCCGCCACGTCTGGCTCGAAGCCAGTTACATGCCGGTGCTCAATGCCGAACAGCGAGTGGTCAGCGTGATCAAGGTGGCCAGCAACATCACCGAACGCGTCAATCGTGAGCACGAAAGTAAAAGCCTGATCGACGCCATCAGCCGCTCCATGGCCACCGTGGAATTCACTCCGCAAGGGAATGTCATCAGCGCCAACGAAAACTTTCTCCATACCATGGGCTATTCGCTCAATGAGGTCGTGGGCCGTAACCACAGCCTGTTCTGCCATCGCAGCGAAGCCGAGAGTGCGGCGTACAAGGACTTCTGGGTGTCCTTGAACCGGGGGGAATTTCACTCCCGCCGGTTTGAGCGGGTCAACAAACAAGGGCAAGTGGTGTTTCTGGAAGCCTCCTACAACCCGATTTTCGATGCCACGGGCCGCTTGTACAAAGTGGTCAAGTTCGCCACCGACATCACCACTCAAGTCATCACCCAACAGAGCGCCGCCGATGCCGCCCACGCCACCTCAGTGCAGAACGATGCCTGTGCGCAGAGGGGCTCGCATGTGGTCCAGCAAACGGTGCATGTGATCGAGGAAATTTCTCAGGAGCTGAACGAGGCGGCGCGCAGTATCGATGCGGTCAGCCAGCAGTCGCAGGTGATTGGCAAAATCGTTCAGACCATCCGTGGCATCGCCGACCAGACCAACCTGCTGGCTCTCAACGCCGCAATCGAGGCGGCGCGGGCAGGGGAGCATGGGCGTGGTTTTGCAGTGGTCGCCGATGAGGTGCGCAGCCTGGCGGCGCGCACCAGCCAGGCGACCCTGGAGATTGTCGAAGTGGTGCGGCAAAACCACGACCTGTCGCTCAGCGCGGTCGCGAGTATGCAGTCAAGCCTCAGCCGTACCGGGCTTGGCGTGGAACTGGCGAACGAAGCCGGCGAGGTGATCCTGGAAATCCAGCAGGGCTCACGCCATGTGGTCGATGCGATCAGTCAGATCAATTCGACCTTGCAGCTGCACTGATCCCTGTCGGGGGATGCGTTTCGAACAGTGCTTGCCCCCGATCCAACTGTTGGTCTACCAGCCACTTGCCGTGGGCGATAGACGCTCGTTGGGCATTTTCCAGTTCCGATAAAAACGCCACTTTCAACGGCAACGGCAGGCGTCGGGTGGTATGGCCATCGGGGCTGGTGATCAGGCAACCGCCAGCCCAGGGCGTTGGAATGCCGGGATGCTCTTCGACGTTGGCGGTAATGGTGTAGTTGCGGTGGACACAGTGAAGGGAGTTCATGAGGAAAAACCTCGCTGTTGAGAGTGGCCTTCTGTCTGGCCTGAGGGTTCAATCAGATCGTCAAAGCGTTCCAGGATTCCTTCGAATCAGTTCGGTATATCACAGCCATCGCGGCCTGCTGCGCCAGCCGACGAACGCTTGCTGTGCAACTGGCAGTCAGGACAATGCATCTGGCAGGCAGCAAAAAACACCCATATGGGTGTTGCGGAGAAAATCCCGACGTCAGTCATCATCGGGTAGTTCCCTATGTTCAGCTCTATTGTTTGCCACCGCGCGCCTGCGCTTGTCGGTATCACTTTGTTCTCATTGCTCGGCAGCGCGGCACTGCACGCCGCGCAGTGTGCACCGGCCCAAGTGGAAAAGGGGCAACAAGTGTTTGCCGGTGAATGTGGGGTTTGCCATAGCCTCAAGGCCGGTGAAAACCTCGTGGGTCCAAACCTGCATCAGCTCTATGGGCGAGCCAGTGGCTCTGTGGCAGGTTTCACCTATTCCCAGGCGATGAAAACTCGCACGGTGAAATGGGACGCCGATAATCTGGACCCGTTTATCGCCCAACCCCAGGCCGCCGTGCCTGGCACGTATATGCCTTACGCGGGATTGGCCAGTGCGCCGGACCGCCAGGCGGTGGGGTGCTTCCTTGGGACCCAAGGCTAGGCTATTGATCGGTGCTCATTGGCCAGCAGCGAGGGGGGCATATTCAACCGTCTAGGAGCGCCAGTAAACATAGGGCCTTGTCCTGGGCGCATGCCAACAAGATCGAAGGGCAGTTGCGTCAGGAAGTCCAGCAGTTGTTGGCGCTGGCCGAGAACAGCGACCGTGCCACCGTGCCCGATGGCATGGATGTGCCGGCCGAGATTGCCCGGCGTGAAGATCGACTCAGTGCGATTGCCCAGGCCAAGGCCAGGATCGAGCAACGCGCGGCTGAGCGGCACGCCGTCGAAAAGTGCGCCCTGACGGCAGCCCCCCAGAGGCTCAGGCGCGCAAACACGCCGCTCCAGTACCGCGCCAATCAACTCGTGGGGAAAGGCGCGGCGCCTCGTCAAAAAATGCCTTGCTCCGGTTCTGCAGTCTCCCTCTTGCCGTGGTCAAGTCCGACAGGCTCCTAGCGGCTAGCGTTGAACCAGCGCTGGGTATCCTCAAGGGAGCGGGCGAAACGCTCGAGGATCAAACGGATCTCGGCTTCACTGGAGATCAGCGGTGGGCAGAAGGCAATGGCATCGCCCATGTTGCGGGTAATCATGCCGTGGAACTGGGCGCGGCCGGCCAGGTAGCGGCCGAGCTTGCCCACTACGTCGAATGGCGCCTTGGTCTCACGGTCGGCCACCAGCTCGACGGCGGCGATCAGGCCCACGCCACGCACTTCACCCACCAGCGGATGGCTGGCGAATTCACGCAGGCCGGCCTGGAGGATTTCGCCCTTGGCGGCGGCGTGCTGCACCAGTTTGTCTTCTTCAATGATCTTGAGGTTTTCCAGGGCCACGGCGGCGGCAACCGGGTGGCCGCTGCCGGTGAAGCCATGGCCCAGGGTGCCCAGGCTGTGGCTGTGGTCGGCGATACCCTGGTACAGCTCATCGTTGATCAGGATGGCCGAGATCGGCTGGTAGGAGGACGACAGCTGCTTGGACAGCACCATCACGTCCGGGCGGATGCCGAAGGTCTGGCAGCCGAACATATTGCCAGTACGGCCAAAGCCGCAGATCACTTCGTCGGCCACGACCAGTACGTCGTGCTTGCGGCACACGGCCTGGATTTTGTCCCAGTAGGTGCGTGGCGGCACGATCACGCCTCCGGCGCCCATCAGCGGTTCGGCATAGAAGGCCGCGACGGTTTCGGCGCCTTCCTTGAGGATCAGGCTTTCCAGCTCGGCGGCCAGGCGGTCGGCGAATTGTTCTTCGCTTTCACCGGGCAGGGCATGGCGGTAGTGGTGCGGGTTGCCGACATGGTGGAAGCCCGCCAGTGGTACATCGAAGCCGCGCTGGTTGGCCGGGATGCCGGTCAGGCTGGCACTGACGATGGTGATGCCATGGTAGCCGTTGACGCGGCTGATGAACTTCTTCTTGGCCGGCTTGCCGATGGCGTTGTTGCGATACCAGATCAGCTTGACCACGGTGTCGTTGGCTTCGGAGCCGGAGTTGGTGAAGAACACCTTGCTCATGGGTACCGGTGCCATGGCAATCAGCTTGTCCGCCAGCTCGATGCTCGGGGCATGGGCCTTGTGGCTGAACAGGTGGTAGAAGGGCAGCTGGCGCAGTTGCTGTTCGGCGGCCTTGATCAGGCGCTCGTTGGAAAAGCCCAGCGCGGCACTCCACAGGCCCGACATGGCCTCGATGTACTGTTTGCCCTGGTCGTCATAGACGTGAATGCCCTCGCCCCGCTCGATGATCAGTGGGCCGACTTCTTCGTGCACGCGGGCGTCGGTGTAGGGGTGCAATTGGTGTTGCTTGTCTTTTTCGGCCAGCGACAGATCTTTGCTCATCATGAGGATCTCTTCAAAAAGGGAAGGGCTTTAAATGGGAAGGGGCTTGCGCCCCTTCATTGGCATCAACGTCCGGTCGATACCGGAATTCCGCCTTGGGCGGTCATGCGGGCGCGGGCCTTGGCATGGCGACGGCTCACCAGCAGGCCGGAGAACACCACCAGCACGCTCAACACGGCGGTGGCGACCACTTCCAGCTGATGGTCGGGACGGAACAACATCACCACCAGGACCATGGAAATGAACAGGATCACCGCCCAGGTCAACCACGGGAACAACCACATGCGGTAGCCCAATTGCTTGCCTTCGGCGATCAGTTTCTTGCGCAAGCGCAGCTGGGACACGGCGATCACCAGGTACACCAACAGAGCGATGGTGCCGGAGCTGGCCATCAGGAAACCGAACACCTTGGACGGCACCATGTAGTTGGCGATCACGGTCAGGAACGCAGCACCGGTCGACAGCAACACCGCATAGATCGGTGTACCGCTGCTGGTGGTGTAGTTCGCACAGGCCGGGGCTTCGCCGCGCTTGCTCAGGGAGAAGAGCATGCGCGAGGCGGTATACAGCGACGAGTTCAGGCAGCTGGTGACCGAGGTCAGCACCACCACGTCGATCAGCATCTTGGCGTTCGGCACGCCGAGGATTTCCAGCACGGTCACGTACGAGCCTTCGGTGGCCAGGCGTGGATCGTTCCAGGGCACCAGGGCAACGACGATAAAGATCGAGAGGATGTAGAACAGCGCGATACGCCAGATCACCGAGTTGGTGGCCCTGGAGATCTGCTTCTCGGCGGCGTCCGATTCGGCCGCCGCGATGGTCACCACTTCCGCGCCCAAAAACGAGAACATGGTGATGAGCATGGCGCTGATCACGGCACCGAAGCCATTGGGCATGAAGCCGCCGTTGTCCCACAGGCGCGAGACGCCGCTGACGCCGGTGTCGGGCAGCAGCCCCATGATGGCGCAAATACCCAGGGTGATGAAACCGACGATGGCCAGTACCTTGACCAGGGCCAGCCAGAACTCGAACTCACCGTAGTTCTTCACGCTGAACAGGTTGGTGGCCGTCAGCAGCAGGGTAATGACCAGCGACAGCACCCAGATCTCCAGTTGCGGAATCCAGGAGTTGATGATGGTGGCGGCGATGTTGGCTTCGATCGGAATGATCAAGACCCAGAACCACCAGTACATCCAGCCGATACTGAAACCGGCCCATTTGCCGATGGCACGGTCTGCGTACGTGGAAAAGGAGCCGGTGTCGGGCGATGCCACGGCCATTTCGGCCAGCATGCGCATGACCAGAATCACCAGGATGCCGGCGAAAATGTACGCCAGCACGGCAGCGGGCCCCGCCTCTGCGATAGCGCGACCGGAGCCGACGAACAGGCCTGCACCGATGACGCCGGCAATCGAGAGCATGGTGACGTGACGGGATTTGAGCCCGTGACTGAGGTTGTTATTGTGCTTGTTATTCATGGTCTTACCTTTCTCAAGCAGCGTCCTTGCCGAAGCGAAAACAGGGCGGCCCTGGTACGCGGATAGCGGGGCCACCATGGTCAGCTCATTGCAGTGACAGACGGCGAGCCTTACGCCAGTTCGTCGAAGCACTCGCCGATGATGCGCAAGCCACGCTGAAGATCGGCGTCGCTGACGGTCAGCGGCACGAGGATGCGCAGGACGTTGTAGTAGGTACCGCACGACAGCAGGATCAGGCCCTTGTCGCGGGCGCGAGCGACGATCTTGCCGGTCAATTCGGCGGCCGGTTTGTTGGCATCGCCGCCTTCGCACAGTTCCACGGCGACCATGGCGCCGAGATTGCGCACTTCCAGGACGTTGCTGTGTTTTTCGCCGATCTGGCGCAGGCCGCTGCTCAGGATTTCGCCAACCGTTTTGGCGCGATCGAGCAACTGCTCTTCTTCGAAGGCTTCGATCACCGCCAGGGCAGCGGCGCATGAAACGGGGCTGCCGGCATATGTGCCACCCAGGCCACCCGGGGCCACGGCGTCCATGATCTCGGCCTTGCCGGCCACACCTGCGAGCGGGAAGCCGCCGGCGATGGATTTGGCGAAGGTGGTCAGGTCGGCAGCAATGCCCATCTGTTCCATGGCGAAGAAGGTGCCAGTACGGCCGGCACCGGTTTGCACTTCGTCGGCGATCAGGACGATGCCGTGCTCGTCGCACAGGGCGCGCAGGCGCTGCATGAAGTCCTTCGGCGCGACGGTAAAGCCGCCTTCGCCTTGCACCGGCTCAAGGATGATCGCGGCGATGTCGCTGGCCTGTGCGTCGTTCTTGAAGATGCGCTCGATGCTGGCGATGGCGTCGTCGGTGCTGATGCCATGCAGTGCATTAGGGTACAGGGCGCGGAAGATGCCGCCGGGCATCAGGCCCATGCCGGCGGAGTAGGGCACCACTTTGCCAGTCAGCGACAGGGTGTAGTGGGTGCGGCCATGGTAGGCACCGGTAAACGCGATCACGCCGGTGCGGCCAGTGTGGGCGCGGGCGATCTTGATGGCGTTTTCCACGGCTTCGGCGCCGGTGGTGACCAGCAGGGTCTTCTTGGCGAAGTCGCCGGGGACCAGTTTGTTGAGCTTTTCGCACAGCTCGACGTACGGCGCGTAGGCGAAGACGTGGAAGCAGGTGTGGGTCAGCTTGGCTTGTTGCGCTTGCACGGCCGCCATGACTTTAGGGTGAAGGTGGCCGGTATTGAGCACGGCAATGCCGCCGGCAAAATCGAGGTACTCGCGACCTTCGACATCCCAGACGGTGGCGTTTTCAGCTCGGTCGGCGAAGATCTGGTGGATCTGGCCAACGCCACGAGGAATGGCGTCCATACGACGTTGCTGCAGGGATTGGTTGGTATCGCTCATGCTTGCCTTGCCTCATGGGCCGCAACAGCAGCGGCCTTGTTAATGAAAAAAAGCTGTGTTTCAAACGCGAAATATCAAATGCCGATGCACAGATATTTGATTTCCAGGTAGTCCTCGATGCCGTACTTGGAGCCTTCGCGGCCCAGGCCCGAGGCCTTGATGCCACCGAACGGCGCTACTTCGTTGGAGATGATCCCGGTGTTGACGCCGACGATGCCGTACTCCAGCGCTTCGCCCACACGGAACACTCGGCTCAGGTCGCGGGCATAGAAGTAGGAGGCCAGGCCGAATTCGGTGTCGTTGGCCATGGCGATCACATCGGCTTCATCCTTGAAGCGGAACAGCGGTGCCAGCGGGCCGAAGGTTTCTTCCTTGGCGACGGCGGCGTTGCGCGGTACATCGACCAGCACGGTCGGCTCGAAGAAGGTCCCGCCCAGGGCGTGCGGCTTGCCGCCGGCCACCACGCGAGCGCCTTTGCTCACGGCGTCGTCGATGTGTTCCTGGACCTTGGCCATGGCCTTGGCGTCGATCAGGGGGCCGGTGGTGATGCCGTTTTCCAGGCCGTTGCCGATGTTCAACCTGGCCACGGCGACCTTGAGTTTTTCGACGAAGGCGTCGTACACGCCGTCCTGGATGTACAGGCGGTTGGCGCAGACGCAGGTCTGGCCGTTGTTGCGATACTTGGAGACCAGTGCGCCATCGACGGCGGCGTCCAGGTCGGCGTCATCGAACACGATGAAGGGTGCGTTACCGCCCAGCTCCAGCGAGACCTTCTTGATGTCCTTGGCGCACTCGACCATCAGCTGGCGGCCGATTTCGGTGGAGCCGGTGAAGGTCAGCTTGCGCACGATCGGGTTGCCGGTCAGCTCTGCGCCGACTTCGCCGGCACTGCCGGTGACCACGCTGAACACGCCTTTGGGAATGCCGGCGCGCTCGGCCAGTTCCGCCAGGGCCAGGGCCGAGTAGGGCGTTTGCGAGGCCGGCTTGAGGACCATGGTGCAACCGGCGGCCAAGGCTGGGCCGGCCTTGCGGGTGATCATCGCCGAAGGGAAGTTCCACGGGGTGATGGCCGCGGTCACACCGATCGGCTGCTTGAGCACCATCAGGCGCTTATCGACCTGGTGACCGGGGATCATGTCGCCATAAACGCGCTTGGCTTCTTCGCCGAACCACTCCAGGAAGGAGGCGGCGTAAGCGATTTCGCCACGGGACTCGGTCAGCGGCTTGCCTTGTTCGAGGGTCATCAGGCGGGCCAGGTCTTCCTGGTTGTCCATCATCAGCTCGAACCACTTGCGCAGCTTGTTGGCGCGCTCCTTGGCGGTCAGGGCACGCCAGGCCGGCAGCGCCTTATCGGCGGCTTCGATGGCGCGACGGGTCTCGGCTGCGCCCATTTTCGGCACGCCGCCGATGATCTCGCCGGTGGCCGGGTTGTTGACCTTGAGGGTCTGGCCGTTGTCGGCGTCTACCCAGGCACCGTCGATGTAGGCTTGTTGGCGGAACAGTTGCGGATCGTTGAGTTGCACGCGAAATTCCTTCTTATCGAGTTGCGACGGAAGCCGCCAGAGGGGCGGGCCGAGCGGAGTTGACGGGTTTCACAAAAGTGGCGCCGGACTTGGCCAGTTGCTCACGGACCTTGTCGACGATGTGCGCACCGATCGGGATGGCCGAGGTGGCGGCAGGCGACGGGGCGTTGCAGACGCTGACGCTGCGGGCGGTGTTGACGAACAGGAAGTCGTCGATCAGCTTGCCGTCCAGCGACACGGCCTGGGCGCGCACACCGGCCGGGTAGGCGGTGAGGTCGCTCTTGTTGATGCTCGGGCAGTACTTCTGTACCTGCTTGAGGTAGCCGCCCTTGAACAGCGAGTTCTTCATCTCGATCAGGCCCGGGCGCAGGTTCTTCATCAGTACCTTGAGAATGCCCGGGGTGGTCAGGGTTTCGAACATGTCCGACAGCGAGATATCGGTCTTGCGATAGCCTTCGCGCTTCATCGCCAGCACCGCGTTGGGGCCTACGGTGACGGTGCCGTCGATCATGCGGGTCAGGTGCACGCCCAAAAACGGCATGGACGGATCCGGGATCGGGTAGATCAGGTGGTTGACGATCTGGTTGTGCTGCTTGGGCAGCAGGTAGTACTCGCCGCGGAACGGGCAGATGATGAAGTTCGGCTGGATCCCGAGCATGCGCACCACGCGGTCGGCCATCAGGCCCGAGCAGGTGATCAGGAAGCGCCCGTGGTGCTCCTGGTTGCCGGTGCGTACCACGACTTCATCGGGGCGCTCGTCGATGGCGAGCACTTCGCTGTTGTAGCGGATCTCGCCACCGGCGGCCTCGAATTCACGGCCCATGGCCGTGGTGACCTGGGCGTAGTTCACGATGCCGCTTGAAGGCACGAAGATACCGCCCAGGCCAACGATGTTCGGCTCGCGCTCGCGCAATTCGGCGGCCGATAGCCAGTCACGCTTGATGCCATTGGCCTCGGTGCGGTCCCACAGCGCGCTCATGCGCTGCATTTCCAGTTCGTTGGTGGCGACCAGCAGCTTGCCGCACTCGTCGTAACGGATGCTGTGCTTGTCGCAGAAGGCCTTGGTGGCCTTGTTGCCTTCCAGGCAGAACCGCGCCTTCAGGCTGCCGGGGGTGTAGTAGACGCCGGCATGGATCACGCCGCTGTTGTGGCCGGTCTGGTGCCTGGCCGGGCCGGACTCTTTTTCCAGCAGGAGGATTTTGGCGTCCGGGTAAACCTGGGTCAGTTGCATGGCCGTGGACATGCCCACAATGCCACCACCGATGATGATGAAGTCGTACACAGCCATTAGCTTGCACCCACAGAAATGATGTTTTTTATTTGGGAACGACGAGGGCCACACGCGGTGGCCCTGGTCATTTCAGTGCATGGCGAGCATTACTGGCCGCGCTGGTACAGGGTTTTCTGGAAGCTGATGTAGCCGCGCTGGCGCATCAGCTCGCGACGCAGGCCCTCGTGGGCGGTGAAGCGGTCACGGCCGTGCAGCCAGAACATGTTGTTGACCAGCACGAAGCTGCCGACCGGTACCGGTACCGATACCTTGTTCTCGCTGCCTTCCAGGGATTCGCTCATCGAGTTCAGCCAGATGCCTTCCTCGAAGTCCTTGGGCTGCACGAACTGGTCGATGTAGCGCATGGTCGGGCGGCCTTCGGCGTCGTTGTCGAACACCGCGTGGAATACGTCTTCACGCACGTTTTTGCTTGGTGGTGCGGTGAAGCGCATTTCACGACGGGCCAGCGGGTGAGTGTAGTACTGGTGCAGGTCTTCCCAGTCGTCCAGGTGCAGCAGCAGGGTGTTGCCGCCTTCCATGTTCTGCTCGTCGATCTTCATCATCAGCACGTAGTCGGTGCGTTCCTGGACGAAGGTGCCGTCGTTGTGCAGTTCCATGACCCGGTGTGGCTGGCGCAGGTAGCTGTCGGAGTTGTCGGTGTTGACCACCACGAAGCGGGCGTAGAACTGGCCGCTCATGGCGTCGAAGTTGGAACGACCGATCAGGTGCGCCACGGCCGAGGAGAACTTGACCATGTCATCGGCCTGGGACACGTCGTCCAGACCTTCAGGGGTAATCAGCAGGCCGCCGGTGGCGCGGTCCAGGATGGTGTTGACCAGGATCGGGCGCAGGGTGCCTTCGCACAGTTCATCGAGGATCTGGCCAACGCGAAAACGCAGGAACGACTTGTACTCCAGTGCCTGGACCGGCCATTGGGCCACCGCCTTGACGAACGCATCGACGGTTTCCCTGGCGAATTTCAGTTCCAGCAGGCGCGGCGACTGGCTGGAGGGGGTGAGGGTGAAGCCCTTGCTCTGCGATGGCAGCGGCATCACAAGGTCCTGAATCTGAGTAAAGGCGTTCATGGCGGCGATTCCTGGGCAGAAGGTAGTGATTAACGCCTTCCAGCAGAGGTCTGGAGGCACGGGGCAAAATATCGCCATAAAATTAAAATGTCTACATTTTTATATTTAGGCGACAAAACACCGTTTGGTCTAAAGTTTTTCGTCTGATAGATGTTTGGGTATGATTAGGCTTTGGCGAGTTTAGGAGCAGCACCTTGGATAGCCTCACCCCCAGGCATAACGCTGCATTCAGTGGGTATGAGCGGCTCAAGCGGGACATCATCCGTGGCGTGTTCAAGCCCGGTGAAAAACTCCTCATGAGCGGGCTCAAGGAGCGCTATGACCTGGGCGTCGGACCGCTGCGCGAAGCACTGTCGCAACTGGTGGCAGAGCACCTGGTGGTGGCCATCAGTCAGAAAGGCTACCGGGTCGCTCCGATGTCCTTGCAGGAAATGCAGGACATCTATGACGCTCGCGCCAACCTTGAAGCGATGATTGTGGGCCTGGCCATCGAGCGTGGCGACGACGCCTGGGAGGCTCAGATCCTGGCGCAGTCTCATACGCTATCAAAGGTGATGGACGTGACAACCCGCGAGAAGGTGCTTGACGTCTGGGATGAGCGGCACAAGGCTTTCCACAGTGCCATTGCGCTCGGCTGCGGCTCCAAGCATTTACTCCAGGCGCGTACTTACCTGTTCGACCAGGCCGAGCGCTACCGCCATCTGTGGCTGACTCAAACGGTGTTCTCTGAAGAAGCGCTGGAGCTCAAGCGCAAGGAACATGCCGCGCTGGTCGAAGCCATTCTTGCGCGCGATACCGTTCGAGCGACAACCATGATGCGCACCCACCTGATGACCCCCGTGCCGATCATCGTCGAGGTGATGCAGCGCGACGAGTGGGCGAAGCTTGCCTGATACCTGTTCAGGGCTGAGACGGCGACCTGCCTGCATAAAATCTGAGACGCCACACTCGGCCACATAAAGTATACGATTGATGTTTTTGTAATACTCAGTATGATGGTGCAACCTCGGGACTACCCCTGAGTCCGTATCGGTAGCCACCCCGTGATCCGAGCTAAGGTGGCGTCCTTGAGGTGCGATCAAAATGGTATACGAAAACTAGTATTTGGATATTGTGGCTGTTGGTAACCCCTGGTCGAGGAGATTGGTAATGCCTACCGTACGCGTCGAATTAAGCCCTGGTCGCAGTCATGAACAGAAGATCAGTTACGTTGAGCAGGTTACTCGACTGACTGCAGAGGTGCTCCACTGTCCAGTTGAGAGCGTGGACGTAGTGTTCGTCGAGATTCCCTCCCATGACTGGGCTCGCGCAGGGAAATTTTTTGGGCAACCCCCCACTGGGCAGCACCAGTAACGCGTTGCAATCGTCACAACTTTTTCGGATTGCGCCGGGGCTCGCGGAGCCTCGATTTGCTGAGGTTTGAGTCATGAGTAGTCGCCGCCAGGCATCGCTGCTGGGTGAATCCCTGAGGATGCCATCGTCCCTCTGGTCTGCCACGGCTATAGCCGGGCCAACGCTGAAGCCGCTGGAGCGCAGCGAGACGGCCGATGTCATCATCGTTGGCGCGGGCTATACAGGCCTTAGTGCTGCTATCCACCTTGCCGAGGCCGGACTCTCCTGTGTCGTGCTCGATGCTGCCGAGCCTGGTTGGGGGGCTTCTGGACGCAATAACGGGCAGGTTATCGCGGGTTTGAAGCAGGACCCTGAAGTCATCGAGCGGCTGTATCCGGGCGAGCAGGGGAGAAAGCTGGTGCAGTTCGGCAGCGAGGCGCCCACCCAAGTGTGGGAGCTCATCAAGCGCCATGGCATTGACTGTGCAGCCAATCATCGCGGATGGATTCAGCCGGCGTTCACTCGCACCGGTTTTGCCACCGTCAAGGCCCGCTGTGAAGCTTGGCGTCAACGCGGCATTCACACCCGTATGCTCGAGGGGAATGAGCTGCACATACTGCTCGGGACCAACCAGTACAGCCTCGGTTGGCTGGATCCGCGAGGCGGCTCTGTGCAGCCGCTCAGCTATGCCCGTGGCCTGGCTCAGGTGGCGATCAATCTTGGCGTGAAGATCTACGCCCCGTCCAAGGTTGAAAGTCTGCGCAGTAAAGACGATCAATGGATCGCCGAAACCGGCCAGGCGCGAGTGACCGGCAAGCATGTGCTGGTCGCGACGGGAGCCTACGCGGAGCGCCTGGTGCCCAAGCTAAGGACTTCGTTCGTGCCAGTGCGTACTGCACAGGTCGCCACCCGCCCTCTGCCTGATGCGATGCGCAAGGTGATTCTTCCCAAGGGACATGTCTCGTCCGATACGCGGCAACTGCTCACTTCATTCCGTCTATCGCCAGATGGCCGCCTGGTGATGGGAGGCTCCGGTGCGACGGCCGGCCTCGATCATTCGGCGATCGTGCCTTACCTGCACAAGGCCGGTGAGGAATTATTCGGACATCTTGGGCGACTGGAGTGGGACTTCCAGTGGAGCGGGTATTTTGCCGTGACGACGGATCACTTGCCGCACGTGCATGAGCCTGAGCGAAACCTGCACATCTCGGTGGGCTGCAACGGCCGAGGCATTGCCGTTTCGACCTCATTGGGCATTCAGCTGGCCAAGCGGATCCTGGGGATGGCGGCGGCGGAGCTTCCAGTGCCGGTATCGTCAATCGGCACCGTGAAGTTCCATGTGTTTCGTGGCCTTGGCGTCAAGGCCGCGACCGTCTGCAAGCGGCTTCAGGACTACTTGGGATGAGCCAGGGGTCAGGCAACGCTTTCGCGAATCGAGTGGCGGAAGTAGCCCTGGACTTCACGTTGAGTTTGCTCAATGTGCCTGCGCAGCAGTGCGACCGCCTGAGCGGTGTCTCCCTGCTCGCAGGCATCGAGGATCTGGATATGTTCTTGATGAGATCGTGTGTGCCCCGCAACGCCCGATACCCTCAAGCGCAGCATGCGCCCCATGTGGTCTTGCACGGAGCGGATCATCGCCACCAGGCGCGGACGATTGGCGGGAGCGTAAAGGCAGGCGTGGAAGCTCATGTTCAGGTCGCTCCAGTCTTCCTGCGTCATCGCTTGATCATAAGCCGAAAGCAGCTGGCGGGCCTTGCTGATGTCAGAAGAGGCCATGTTCGGCACCGCCAGCTCGAGGGCACGACATTCAAGGGCAAGACGCATGTCGAGCATTTCGAGGTAGTCCCCCATGGTCAGTGTGGCGACGGTTGCACCGGAGTTGGGGGTCAGGATGACCAATCCTTCGGACTCCAGGCGCGAGAGCGCTTCTCGGACCGGAATCTTCGACACGCCGATCGCCTGCGCGATTTCGTCCTGACGGATAGGCGCCCCCTCCGCAAGAACCCCGGCGGTAATGCGCCGCTTGATTTCGTCATAAGCCTTTTGGGCGGCGGTCACGGTTTTTTTTGCAGGTGGCATACCTTGAAATCCTGATAGGTCGCCTGCGCTCAGGCGGTTGTTTCGCACAAGCTCAAAAGTATACCAAATCCCTATTTTTAATACCGCGGGCTGCGGCCGGCGGTAATGCCAGCCTGATGTCCATCGGCTGACCAACAACAAGAGGTAGATGAGATGAATGTATTGTTTCTGGGCTACGGGAAAATGGGCAGTGCGCTGGGAGAGGCCTGGTTGTCCAACGGCTTGGTAAAGCGTCTTGTAGCGGTCGACCCGGGACGTCCCCAGGGCGTGAAAGCCGAGGTGCTTGGAAGCGCTGCTGAACTGGATGAGACTTCGGCGTTCGATCTGATTGTTGTGGCCGTCAAGCCAGCCTTGGCACGCGAGGCTATTGTCGCTCTGCCACAGCCCTCTCTGGACGGTGCCATCGTTGTTTCGATCATGGCCGGTGTTACCTGTGCCGAGTTGAGTGCCGCCGCCGGTCTTCGCGCGGCGGTTGTCCGCGCCATGCCCAATACCCCCGTGATGGTGAACCAGGGCTGCACCGGGCTTTTCAGCGCCACGCTCGAAGACCCGGCCCGTCGCAAGAGTCTGCAGACCCTGTTCGAGGCAGTGGGTATCGCTGTCTGGCTTGAGCGGGAAGCGCAACTGGATGCGGTCACGGCCATCAGTGGTAGTGGCCCCGCCTATTACCATCTTTTCAGCGAGGCACTTGCCGATGCAGGTATCGCGCTGGGCTTGCCGGCTGAATTGGCCCGTAAGCTCGCGGCCCAGACCGCACGCGGAGCGGCGGAACTTCAAGTCCAGCCGCAAGCGGACTTCATTACCCTTCGTCAGACAGTGACATCGCCGAACGGCACCACAGCAGCTGCAATTGCCGAGTTCGAAACCGAAGAAAAACTACGCCAATTGGTGAAGAAGGCTGCGCAAGCCGCCCGTGATCGCTCAATTGAACTATCGCAGCCCTCTTGAACGTGCACCTGAGTCGCCACAAACGAATGGACGGCGCCCAATAAAAACGGATCGAAAAACAACAATCCTCAACTGCCCTGACATTCTCTAAGTGGCAAATAGGAGTACAAAATGATAACGACGCACGACGCTGATCGCCTGCGCAATCCCGCACAAACCCCTGCGCGCAGAAAGTTGCCGCTGTATCGCAACATGGCATTCCAAATGCTGCTGGCCCTTGTGGCTGGCGGTTTGATTGGCGTGATATATCCCGAGATCGCCAGCCAGCTCAGCCCACTCTCGGCGGCGTTCATGAAGATGATCAAGGCGCTGGTCGGCCTGGTTATCTTTCTGACCATCGTTCAAGGCATTGCTAACATCGGCAAGGGTTCAAACGTTGGCAGGCTCGGTCTTCGTGCAATCATCTACTTTGAAGTGCTGACCACTCTGGCAATGATTGTGGGACTGGTCGTATCGAAGGTGTTTACTCCGGGCGCGGGCATGAACATCGATTACCACTCGCTCAATGCCAGTGCGATTTCATCCTTTGTTTCCACCGCAGAACACCGCACCACGGTGAGCTGGTTGCTATCGATCATTCCGGACACCTTCGTGTCGGCATTCACCAACGGTAATTTGTTGCCGATCCTGTTGATGGCCGTCATGTTCGGTGTGGCGCTGCTGCGAATGGGCGAGCGCGCCGCCATGGTTGTCGACTTGATGGACAAGGTTTCCGAAGCGGTATTCGGTATGGTCGGCATGGTCATGAAGTTAGCGCCGTTGGCAGTGTTCGGTGCTATCGGTTACACCATCGGTAACTACGGTCTGTCCTCGATGGTGCCATTGGCCAAGTTCCTTCTGCTGTTCTATCTCTGCTGCGTCATGTTTGTCATCGTCGTGCTCGGTGCCGTTTGCCTGTATACGCGAGTCAGTCTTTGGCAGCTGATCAAATACTTGCGAGTGGAGATCTTGCTGGCGTTCGGTACCGCCTCTTCCGAGGCCGTACTCCCGAATATCATGAAGAAGCTGGTTGATGCCGGTGTTAAAAAACACGTGGCAGGCTTCGTGATACCGGCGGGGTTCTCATTCAACCTGGACGGTTCGTCCATGTACTTCGTGATGGCGATCATGTTCGTCGCCCAAGCCTGCAATGTTCCACTGACCCTGACTCAAGAGCTGAGCATGATCCTGATCTTCATGGTCACCTCCAAAGGGATCGCTGGTGTAGCCGGTGCCGGATTCGTGACGCTGGCAGCCACCCTGCAGATGTTCCCGGAAGTACCTCTGGCCGGCATTGTGCTTTTGCTCGGTATCGACCGTTTCATGGATGCCATGCGTACGGTGACCAACATTATCGGTAACGCTGTGGCCACATTGACGTTGGCCAAGATGGAAAAGGCACTGGACTACAGCGCGCTGAACAAGGCGTTCGGTTCGCAGAGCGGGAACTGACCGTGCGGGGGCTACTGGAGGTGGCCCCTTATTGAATCCTGGGCATCAAACGCCCTTGAAAAACTTGCAAAACGAAACTTGAAAGGAAAGACCATGACTGCAAAAGTCGGACGCGTCGACCATCCCGTGGTAGCGGTTAACGACCTCAAAACTACTCGAGCCCAATATCAAAAACTAGGCTTCGTCGTACCACCCAGCGGCAAGCATCAAGAGTGGGGCACCGAGAACCTGTGCATTATGTTTGCTGACGATTATCTGGAAATTCGCGGTATCGGTGACCCGGAAAAGTTTCTTGCGGGTGTCGACAAGTTCCTCGCCAAAGGCGAGGGGCTGTACAGCGTAGCTTTCAATGCCAAGTCCGCCGATGAGAGCTACAAGGCGGGCATCGAATCCGCTCTAGGCATCGAACCGCCAAAGCATTTGAACCGCAAGTTGGTACTTGAAGACAAAGTTCTGGACCTGCACTTTCGCACCGTGATGCTCGACCACAGCCTTTTTCCTGGCCTGACTCATGCCAACCTCTGCGAGCATCTGACGGCTGACACGCTACGCCAGCCTGGTTGGCTCGATCATCCCAACGGTGTGCAGGCCTTCGGCCGTCTCGTTGGCGTGGTGAGCGACTTCGATGCTGCTGAAGACGCCTATAACAGCCTGCTCGGTGCCGAGAACGTCCGTCGCGAAACCGACCGGATCTGGCTCAATTTTGGTGAGGGTGCTGACGTCGAGTTAATCACCCCGGTGGAAGCCGAACAGCGCGGTGATGCAAATCCAGCACGGGGAGACGCCTATCTGGCATCCGCCACCTTGCTGGTGAAGAATATCGATGAAACGGCCAAGGTGTTTTCTGCCAATGGCATTCGCTTTGAACCGGTAGCCGACGGGACGCTGCGAGTCGATCCTGCTGATGCGTGTGGAGCGCATTTGTATTTCAAGCAGGATTGAAGGGTTCGCCTCGGCTCCGGATGAGGTTTGTCCGGAGCTTTTTGCCAACGGCTGTTCCCGATCGCGATTGGCTCTGAGCCTGGCTGCACGGCGCTTGATTCACGTGACGGAGGCCCCAGTTTGATGAAATGGACCGCTTATCAGTTGCCGTGTAGCTAAAAGCGTTACGTGTATGCGTTAGCTACACGGTTCGTCTATGATTTGTCCGGGGCACCATGACCCTGCCACTTCGGTGGAAAAATCCATGAGTCCGCAACCCACAAGGAATCCACCATGAACAACCAACAGTGCACCTACGCAGCAAGACAAGTCTAAGGAGGCAATCCCACAACAACACTAAACAGTAACAAGGACCATCAAATGACCAGAGAAGCAGCTAGCGCGACTCCAGAAAAATCCAAGGCCGTCCCGATCAATATGCGGGTCGACTTCAAAAAACGTGACTTGATCGATGTGGCGGCAGCCCTGTCGGGAAGCGATCGAACCAGTTTTATCTTGGATGCTGCTTGCAAAAAGGCAGAGGAAGTCATCCTGGATCAACGCCTTTTCGTCCTCGCGGACAATGACTATGACGCCTTCGAACAAGCCTTACAGTCGAGCTCTATAGGGAATAACGAATGTCTACGCCGTCTGTTAGAAAGGCCGAATCGCTGGAGTTAACGGCTCCCGAAAAGCTGAATGAGTCCCATGATCTCAGTGCCTTCGATTGTGGTGATGACTCGATCAACGAATACCTGACGAAAAGGGCCGCCAAGGCCCAGAGTGCCAAGCACGCGACCGTATTCGTAACATGCATCAGGGGCAGTAAGACTGTCGTCGGTTATTACACGCTTTCAAGCGGCATGATTATGCGCGCAGGGGTTGTGCCCAGAAAGGCGCAGCGCAATTCGCCCGACCAGCACCCGATTACGATTTTAGGGCGCATGGGAGTATGCAAAACGGCACAGCGAACTGGCTTGTCGCGCGATTTACTCAGAGATGCCATCGTCCGTTCGATTAATGCCTCAAACGAAATCGGTTCAACGGCCCTTGTCGTCCACCCGCTAAATGAGCAACTGGCGCAGTTTTACGAGAAGGCTGGGTTTATCCGCAGTCCCTGTCTGTCCGCAATCACGATGATGCTTCCCCTTCAGTGAGTGACGACTCGACAGCGAGATTTTTCGGGCTTTTTTTATCTGTAATTCGCTAGCCTGCGAAACCTGTAGGAGTTTGTTCTATGAGAGCGGGCTGTCAGTCGTGACTCAGGTCCGTGGGAGCAGGCATTCCCCGAAACTGAACTGTACGCCTGTGGGAGCAGAGCTTGCTCGCGATGCAGGCACTGCGGTGTATCATATGCAACGCGGTGATGCCATCGCGGGCGCGCCCCCACAAAATCAAAAACGCCCCGCGCTGGAGCGACAGGAAAGGAGATCGGTGTGGGAGCAGAGCTTGCTAGCGATGAGGCCTGCACAAGCGACAAAAAACTTGCCGGGGTAGACGCAGCTATTGGCGGCCCATTCTGAGACCAGGTCGGTACCGCCGCGGCGGTCCCTCGTCACGACGCCTTGTCCTGGAATCTGATCCGGTTTTCCAGCAAATACCTGAATCTGTTATCCGTGCCCGTGACCACGCATAGTGGCCCGCATCGAACTTGCCCCGTTTAGAGGGCGAGGTACTGATGAGGACCCCAGATGTACCAATATGATGATTACGACCGAGCGCTGGTTCAGGAGCGTGTGGCGCAGTTTCGTGATCAGGTCGAGCGCTTCCAGGCCGGGGAACTGAGCGACGAGGAATTTTTGCCGCTGCGCCTGCAAAATGGCCTGTACCTCCAAAAGCATGCCTATATGTTGCGTGTCGCCATTCCCTACGGCACGCTCTCGGCCAGGCAGTTGAAAACGCTGGCGCGCATCGCTCGCGATTACGACCGCGGCTACGGTCATTTCACCACGCGGCAGAACCTGCAGTACAACTGGATCGAGTTGTCGCAGGTGCCGCAGATCCTGCAGCTTTTGGCCGACGTGGATATGCATGCGATCCAGACCTCCGGCAACTGCGTGCGCAATATCACCACCGAAGCCTTTGCCGGTGTTGCCGCCGATGAGGTGCTGGACGCGCGACCGTTGGCGGAGATTCTCCGCCAGTGGTCGACCATCAACCCCGAGTTCCTGTACTTGCCGCGCAAGTTCAAGATCGCCATCTGTTCGGCGCAACAGGATCGCGCGGCGATCATGATGCATGACATCGGCCTGTATCTGTACCTCGACGAGGCGGGGAACAAGCGCCTGCGGGTGATGGTCGGCGGTGGCCTGGGTCGTACGCCGATCCTGTCGCAGCAGATTCGTGAAGACTTGCCGTGGGAGCACCTGCTGTCTTATGTCGAAGCGGTGCTGCGGGTCTACAACCGCCATGGCCGGCGCGACAACAAGTACAAGGCGCGCATCAAGATCCTGGTCAAGGCCCTGGGGATCGACGCCTTCGCCGCCGAGGTCGAACAGGAGTGGCTGCACATCAAGGATGGCCCGGCCCGGTTGACCGAGGCCGAATACCAGCGGGTCGCTCGCTCGTTCGTGCGCCCGGACTATGAATCGCTGAGCACTGTGAACCTGGAGCTATCGAGCCAGTTGATGGCCAGTCCCGCCTTCGCCCGCTGGGTGGCGCGCAATACCCAGGCGCACAAGAGGGCGGGGTATGTCAGCGTCGTGCTGTCGACCAAACCGGGCCCTGAAACGCCACCGGGGGATTTGACCTGCGAGCAGATGGAGGCGGTTGCCGATTGGGCTGTGCGGTTCGGCTTCGGCGAGATTCGTATTGCCCATGAGCAGAATCTGATACTGCCGGATATCCGCAAATCTGATCTGTTTGCACTGTGGCGCCTGGCCGAAGACCAGGGGCTGGGCCATGCCAACGCCGGGTTGCTGACCGACATCATTGCCTGCCCCGGTGGTGACTTTTGTGCCTTGGCCAATGCCCGTTCGCTGCCCATCACCGCCGCCATCCAGGCGCGGTTCAATGACCTGGACTTCCTGCACGACCTGGGCGACTTCAGCCTGAACATTTCCGGCTGCATGAATGCCTGCGGCCATCACCACATCGGCAATATCGGCATCCTGGGCGTCGACAAGAACGGCATGGAGTGGTACCAGATCACGCTGGGCGGCGCGCAGGGCAAGGCGGCGGCGCTGGGCAAGGTCATCGGGCCGTCGTTCAGCGCGCAACAGGTTCCCCAGGTGATCGAGCGGATCGTCGATACCTTCGTCGACTACCGCGAGGCCGATGAGAACTTCATACAGACGTTCGCCCGAATTGGCATCGAGCCGTTCAAGGAACGGGTCTATCCCAGGCACGAAGAGGTGTCGGCATGAACAACCTCGTAAAGCTCGCAGAGGGTCGCGGTGCTTATGTGGCGGATGATCACTGGACGCTGATCCGTGATCTTGAAGGTGATCTGCCGAGCAGCCCGCTGATCCTGCCCCTGGCTCGCTGGCATCAACACGGACAGGCCTGCGCCGCGGGGCAAATGAGTCTGCATGGCCTGTGGCTCGGCCCTGACGATGAACTGGAGAGCCTTGAGCCGTGGCTGGACGTTTTACCCCTGATCGCTTTGGACTTTCCCGATTTTCGCGATGGGCGTGCCTACAGTCAGGCTTACCTGCTGCGCACCCGCCTGGGATGGCGGGGCGAGTTGCGAGCAATCGGCGATGTGTTGCGCGATCAACTCAGCCATATGCGCCAATGCGGCTTCAACAGTTTCGCCGTGCGTGCAGACAAATCTGCCGAGGACGCGCTCAAGGGGCTGGCCGGCATGAGCGTGCTTTACGGCCGCTCGGCCATCGAGCCCCGCCCCCTGTTCCGGCGTCGTTAGTCGGGTACCCCCAAAGCGTTCAATGGTCCGAGCCACAATACCCATCTGCCGGTGGCGCTCGATCAGCCGCTGATACCTGCCCGCGAGTGATCCAGCAGTAAATGGACTTCTTGCGGGCAGCGGAACTGGTAGCTCAGCTCGGGGGTGATGACAGACTTTTGCTCATCCAGAGCAATGCCGCTGAACCGCGACAACATGCGCTGTACCACAATGGCACCCACCGCTCGTGCCAACGGCTCACCCACGCAGCGGTGCACTCCACGGCCCAGGGTAAGGATTTCGTGCGCCGGGTGCTTGCGCTCCAGGGAAAACGATTCCGGGCTTGGGAATTGCGCCGGGTCGCGATTGGCCGCCGCCATGGCGACGATCATGATTGAACCTGCGGGGATAAGATGATCGCCGACTTGGGTCTCGATCTCGCAGTGGCGGAACAGCCACGGCAGCGGCGGGTTGAGGCGCAGGGTTTCGTCGATGAAATGCTCGATGAGCTCAGGCTGGGCGCGCAGCTTCTGTTGAAGTTCGGGGCGACGTGCAAGCTCGGTCAACAGGTAGGCGAGAAAAGCCCCCACGGCATGATCGCCACCGAACATGATGCCCTGCAAATGGATCGACAAGGCGTTGACGTCCAGTGCGCCATCCTGCTCCACCTGAGTGCGGGCCAGGGATGAGATGTAGTCGTTGCCGGGTTCGGCGAAGCGCTGTTCCAGCATTCTGCGATTGAGCGCAAACAGATCGGCGAAGGCCTGGGCTTTGTCCGCTTTCTGTTCGTCGGTGATATTCGGGTCGACATCGGTCGTGGCGATGGCGAGGGAAACGCGCCGCAGAATGGGCACGGCTTCTTCCGGCAATTCAAGAATGATCTTGAGGATATCGACCGGAAGAATGTCACTGAACTCACGACGGAAATCGCAGGTGTTCTGCTCGCCGAGTTGATCGAGCAGTTCGTCCGTTCTGGCCTCGATCAGCGGGCGCCAAGCGTTGACGCGTGAGCGGGAGATCAACTCCATCGACCATTTGCGCTTGATCCGGTGATCGTCGCCACCGGCGAAGAAGATCACCGACTTTTCATGGAAACTCGGCACTTCCGGAAATGGCAGGGGCACGGCACTCTTGTCGAAGCCAGGCATCGCACCGGCCAGATCCGAGCCGAATTCCCGTTGATGGGACAGAATGAACGCACACTCCCGCTGCCCGGTGACCAGATACATGGGCCGGCCCAGTTCGTTGGGCTTGTCGAAACGCAACACCGGGTCCTTGTTGCGGGCCTGAGCCATGAACGCAAAGGGGCAACGCACTGTTTCCTTTGAAATGGGCCATTGACTCATCTCTTCAGTGACGCAGTCCTCTTCAACTTCAAGCATGTCATTTCTCCGAGCGTGGACGGTGGCAAATTCGTTCAGAAGCGCTGAGCGCTCACTGTACCTGGGTGTCATGGTCGCCCGGATCGCGGCACCAATCACTACCCCTGCGAGGTGACGTGGTTGCCCGCGCGATGGCTCACCCGTTGAGGGTAGATACGCCGCACAGGGTCTTTCTTAGAGTGGTGTTCAAGGAGGCGTCTTTTGTAGAGCGCTTCGCATTCGAAATGCCATCTGGAGTAGATCATGAACAGCAGCAACAACGCCTGGCTCAAAGAACACAATACAGTGCACCTGATGCACCCCATGCAAGACCCCAAGAGCCTGAAGGATAACCTTCCGGTCATTATCGAGTCGGGTGAGGGCGTGCATATCACCGACGTCGACGGCCGCCGCTTTCTTGATCTGCAGGGTGGCTTGTGGTGCGTGAACGTGGGCTACGGACGCAAGGAAATCGTCGATGCAGTGTCTGAGCAAATGCAGAAGCTGGCGTACTACTCGCTGTTTCCCGGCAGTACCAACCCGGCGGCCATCGCGCTGTCGCAGAAGCTGATCGAGATCACCGCGCCTGAAGGCATGGTCAAGGTTTCGTTCGGCCTGGGCGGCTCCGACGCGGTCGAAAGTGCGCTGAAGATCGCGCGCCAATACTGGAAGCTCGAAGGCCAGTCGGACAAGTACAAGTTCATTTCGCTTTACAACGGTTACCACGGCTTGAACTTCGGTGGCATGTCCGCCTGTGGCGGGGTGGCCTGGCGCAGCAGCTACGAGCCATTGATGCCCGGCTTCATTCAGGTCGAAGGCCCGCACCTGTACCGCAACCCTTTCACCCAGGACCCTGAAGAGCTGGTCGAAATCTGTGCGCAACTCATGGAGCGGCAGATCGAGATCCAGGGCGCCCATACCATCGCCGCCATTATCGCCGAGCCGATTCAGGGGGCCGGCGGTGTGATTGTGCCGCCGGCCAGCTACTGGCCGCGGCTGCGCCAGATCGCCGACAAGTACAACATCCTGTTGATCGCCGATGAAGTCATCACCGGGCTGGGTCGCAGCGGTTCGCTGTTCGGCGCTCGTGGCTGGGGCGTCAAGCCCGACATCATGTGTCTGGCCAAGGGCATCTCCAGCGGCTATGTGCCGCTCAGCGCGACCCTGATCAACCAGCGTGTGGCCAGTGCGTGGGAGCGCGATGCCGGCTTTACCTCCGTATACATGCACGGCTACACCTATTCCGGTCACCCGGTTTCCTGCGCCGCGGGCCTGGCCGCAATCGACATCGTCCTGCGCGAGAACCTGGCCGAAAACGCCGCGGTGGTGGGCGAGTACTTCCGCGAGCGCTTGCTGGAGCTCAAGGGCAAGCACCGCGCCATCGGCGATGTGCGGGGCAAGGGCCTGATGATCGCCATCGAACTGGTCAAGGATCGCCAGACCAAAGAGCCGTTCGGGCCCGATGAAGCCTACCCGCTGGCCATCTCCGAGGGCTGCGTCAACAGCGGCGTGATGCTGCGCACCATCGTCAACAAGCTGATCATTTCGCCGCCATTGACCTTTACCAAAGACAACGTTGACGAAGTGATCGAAGTGCTCGACCGCACGTTCATTGCCAACCCCTGGTAACGGCTTGCAAGGCGTTGCACCCGAATCGAGATGAAGGTTGAAGGAGCTGCGATGAAGTCGATATGGGATACGGCTGGCGGGATTCGCCTGGCGATCAAGGCGCTGGATGACGCCGGGCTCGATTTATTGTTTCGTCAGGCGCGTACCCACAATGGCTGGAAGCCAAGGGCCGTCGAGCGCTCCACCCTGGAGCAGCTGTGGGAGCTGGTACGCTTTGCGCCCACGGCGGTGAACGGGATGCCGGCGCGATTTGTCTTCGTGACCAGCAGCGAGGGCAAGCAGCGGCTCAAGCCGTGCTTGAGCCCGGGTAATGTGGACAAGGTCATGGCGGCTCCGGTCACGGTGATCATCGGCTATGACACGGCGTTCTGGGAGCTGTTGCCGATCTTGTTTCCACATGCCGACGATGTCGGCGCCCTGTTCAGTGAAAATGCCGAACTGGCCGAAGTCACGGCGTTTCGAAACAGCAGCCTGCAGGGCGCCTGGCTGATGCTGGCCGCCCGTGCCCTGGGGCTCGATTGCGGGCCCATGTCCGGTTTTGACAGCGAGCGCCTGGACCGGAACTTTTTTGCCGACACGACCATTCGCAGCAACTTCCTCTGCAATCTGGGCTATGGCGACGTCAAGAAGCTCTACCCACGATTGCCCAGGCTCTCGTTCGAGGATGCCTGTACTTTCGCCTGATTCATCGCAACGCCCGCACCTCTGGTCCAAGACGTGCGGGCGTTGCGCTTTCTATCATCTTCAGAGGAATCGACATGGCTTTGGTCTTCGGCCGCATTCGTATCACCCAGCCATTTGCGCATTGGCATCAGGCGTTTGTCGCACATGGGCCGGCCCGCCGCGCCCATGGGATTGAAGACGTGCTGTGCGCGCCGGTCATTGGCAGCCAGGAAGTCATTTATGTGGTGCGTACCGACAACCCGCGTCTGGTCCACGACATGAGCTGGTCGGAGCTGGCTCGGCCTCATATCGAGGCTTCGGGGCATGTGCTGGGTAGCGAGGTTTACACCGTTTGTGAAGAAATTACCGGTTTCGTGACGGACGAAACACAGGACCTTACTTGAAGGAGTTGCCATGTTCACCAGTCATTCGATCATTGCCACCGACAACGCTCAACGCTGCCTGAACCGGCTGTGCCGGCACTGGGCGCACAAGTTTGCCGTTGAGCTTGAGAGCGACACCGGCCACATCTTTTTCGACCCGGCGCAGTGCTGGCTCAGCAAGGTTGAAGGTGGCCTGCAGGTACGCCTGCAGACCCCGCACGAAGCAGAACTGAATGAATTGGAGGAGGTAGTGGCCGAGCACCTGCAGCGGATGTCCGCCGAAGAGCAGTTGGTGATTGAGTGGGTTCGCTGACCGTGCGGACGAACCTTCTGAACCGGGCTTGCCCCAATGCCAGTCAGTTAAGGAATAGAACGACGCAACCCTTGTAGGAGCGGACCTGGCCGCGATGGGCCGCGCAGCGGCCCCGGCGATTCTGAAATCACCTGCACTTACTAGCTCAATCGCCGATGCCAATGGCCTCAGGGGCCGCTGCGCGGCCCATCGCGG
>NZ_JAAAMT010000024.1 GCF_009905435.1 Pseudomonas sp. R5(2019) | reverse complement strand
CCATCCCGAACTCAGCAGTGAAACGATGCATCGCCGATGGTAGTGTGGGGTTTCCCCATGTGAGAGTAGGTCATCGTCAAGATTAAATTCCGAAACCCCTATCTGCGTACGCAGGTAGGGGTTTTGTTTTTTCGCCTGAGAATTACTCGGACGGCACACCTACGGTAACCTTTCCCTTAGCGGCCATCGGCCGTATCAGCTCCTGATAATGCTAAGGTTCCCCCTTACAGCACTCGCATCCAGGGACTTCTTTATGCCGCAAGCACGCTCACTCACGCCGGGTTTCATGGTGGTACATGGCAACCGTCTGGATGAGTTACGCAGCCTGGTGGTGAGCTGGATGCGGCGATACCCCCTGAGGGTGCTGGAGAACGAAATTGCGTTGGTGCAGAGCAACGGTATCGCCCAGTGGTTGAAGCTGGCACTGGCTGAAGACCCAGAGGATGACGATCAGGGCGGCTGCGGTATCGCAGCGGCAATTGATGTTCAGCTCCCCGGCAGTTTCATGTGGCAGCTATACCGCATGGTGTTGGGACGCTATGAAATTCCGCAAACTTCCCTCCTGGACAAGGCACCTCTGACCTGGCGTTTGATGCGCCTGTTGCCTCAAGTGATCGGGCAACCGCATTTCGAGCCATTGCAGCGTTTTCTCACCAACGACAGTGATCTGCGCAAGCGTTACCAGCTGTCCGAACGGTTGGCTGACCTGTTCGACCAATATCAGGTCTACCGGGCCGATTGGTTGGAAGACTGGGCAGCCGGTCGCCACCAAATGCAAAATGGGCGTGGCCAAGCCAAGCCATTACTTCCAGCCAACATCTGGCAAGCCGAGCTGTGGCGTGCGCTGTTGCTGGATGTCGGCGTTCAAGACATGGCTCAGAGCCGAGCCGGTGTTCACCAGCGCTTTATCGAGCGTATCAATACTCTGACCGAGGCACCTGTCGGCTTGCCGTCGAGAGTCATCGTATTCGGGATTTCGTCACTGCCCGCCCAAGCGCTGGAGGCACTCGCGGGCCTGGCTCGATTCAGTCAGGTACTACTGTGTGTGCATAATCCTTGCCGCCATCACTGGGCCGATATCGTTGCCGACAAGGATTTGCTGCGTCACCAGTACAAACGCCAGTCCCGTAAGCAAGGCACGCCGGCACTGATCGACGCCACGACCCTTCATCAGCATGCCCATCCCTTATTGGCAGCCTGGGGCAAGCAAGGGCGGGACTACATCAACCTGTTGGACAGCTACGACGACCCCAGCAGCTACCGTTCTGCATTTCGTGACGGGCGGATCGATCTTTTCAGTGAAAGCGAGCCGCATAACCTGCTCAACCAATTGCAGGACGATATCCTTGAGTTGCGCCCATTGGGCGAAACCCGCGAACTATGGCCGGCAGTCGACCCAAGGAAAGACCGCTCGGTACGGTTCCATATCGCCCATAGCGCTCAACGGGAAGTCGAGATCCTGCACGATCAGCTGCTCGCACGCTTCAACGCGGAACCAGCGCTACGGCCACGCGATGTGATTGTGATGGTGCCTCAGATCGACGCTTACGCACCGCATATCCGCGCTGTCTTCGGGCAGATCGAACGAGACGATCGCCGCTTCATTCCTTTCACCCTCACCGACCAGGGCCAGCGTGGCCGTGATCCATTGTTGATTGCACTGGAGCACTTGCTGAAACTGCCGGACAGCCGTTTTCCCGTCAGTGAAATTCTTGATCTACTCGACGTCCCCGCCATTCGGAGCCGCTTCGGCATCCACGAGCGTGACCTGCCCACCCTGCATCGCTGGATAGAGGGCGCTGGTATTCGCTGGGGATTGAATGCCGAACAACGTGCAGGCCTGGGGCTGCCGCAGGGGCTTGAGCAGAACAGCTGGCGTTTCGGGTTACGCCGCATGTTGCTCGGCTATGCAGTAGGTACCGGTGAAAGCTGCGACAGCATTGAGCCCTATGACGAAATTGGCGGTCTCGATGCAGCCCTCATCGGCCCACTGGTGTCCTTGATGGATGCGCTTGAAGTGGCGCATCACGAGCTTCAACTGCCAGCAACACCTGTTCACTGGGGCCAACGATTGCAGGCATTGATGCAATTGTTCTTTCTCGCCGACAGCGAGCATGACGACTACTTGTTGCTACAGCTCGAAGACCTGCGTGAAGACTGGCTGCAAACCTGTGAGGCGGTGGGCCTGAACGATCCGTTACCGCTGACAGTCGTGCGCGAAGCCTGGCTAGCCGGCCTCGACCAGGGACGCCTGTCGCAACGCTTCCTGGCGGGAGCAGTCAATTTCTGCACACTGATGCCGATGCGTGCGATTCCGTTCAAAGTGGTTTGCTTGCTCGGCATGAACGATGGCGATTACCCGCGTGCGCAGCCGCCGCTGGACTTCGACCTGATGGGCAGTGACTACCGCCCCGGTGACCGCTCTCGCCGTGAGGATGACCGCTACTTGCTGCTCGAAGCCCTGCTTTCGGCACGCGACCAGCTGTACATCAGTTGGGTTGGCCGCAGTATTCGCGACAACAGTGAGCGTCCTGCATCGGTATTGGTAGGTCAGCTACGCGATCATTTGGCCGGTGGTTGGCAGTTGGTAAATGCGCGAGCTGAAGCCAAGGAATCTGCCGGGGAACAGTTGCTTCGCGCGCTGACGGTCGAACATCCCCTGCAACCGTTCAGTGCCCGTTATTTCCATCAGGACAGCGGCCTGATCAGCTATGCCAGCGAATGGCAGGTTCTGCACGCTGAGCAATCTCCCCAGCCCCTTGTGACGCCCCTCGAACCTTACGAAGCTGAAGAGCCACTGTCCTTGAATCAGCTTCAGGACTTTTTGCGGCATCCGGTCCGGCATTTTTTCAGTCAACGACTGAAAGTTTTTTTTGAGTCGGTCGAGGCACCCCTGGCCGATGAAGAACCGTTCGAACTGGATGCACTTCAACGCTACGGATTGAGCGAACGCTTGCTGGGAGCTGCCTTGGCGCAACCGCAGGACAGTGAGGGGGCATTGAAAGCCCAGGCATTGCACCTGCAAGGTAGCGGCCTGTTGCCCATGGCCGGATTTGGCGAGTGCCTGCAAGCGGAGCTGATCGAACCATTGCCGGATCTACTGGCTCGCTATCAACAGCTGCTGACCCTTTGGCCGACCCGCGTGGACAGCGCCCTGGCAATCAGTTTCCAGCACGGTGAGCTTGCCCTGGAAGGGTGGTTGGGTGGCCTGCACCAATGCGAGGATGGTGGTCTGTTGAGCGTGGTCACCGTCCCCAATGCCATTGGCTCGGCTCGATCGCGCAAGTGGCACCGGCTCACTTCCACATGGGTCATCCACCTGGCAGCCTGCGCCATGGCGCTACCCTTGACCAGCGCATTGGTGGCCAGCGACGACACCTTGTTATTGGACCCGCTTGAACCGAACGAGGCCCGGGAAACGCTGAGCAACCTGTTGCTGGCCCGCCAGGCAGGCATGAACGCGCCGCTGCCCGTTGCGGTCAAGACGGCATTTGCCTGGTTAGGCCAGATTGATCCGAACAAAGCGCTGGCCGCAGCCAGTAAGGCCTATGACGGTGACGGGCAGAACACTGCCGGCGAGCGTAGCGAAAATACCGCGCTGCTACGCCAGTTCCCGGATTTCGCCGCGCTGATTGAAACCGAAGAATTCGAAGGCTGGTGTGAGAGTCTGTACCGCCCGCTGTTCCAGGCCCCCTGGCAATCTCTGAGTGCCGAGGAGGCCCGTTCATGACGTCAACCACCAACAAACCGTTGGCCCTGGCATTCCCCCTCCACGGCAGCCAGTTGATTGAAGCCAGTGCCGGTACCGGCAAGACGTTCACCATTTCTGCGCTCTACCTGCGCCTTGTGCTGGGCCATGGCGGCGCCAACGGCTTTGGCCGAGAGTTGCTGCCGCCGCAGATTCTTGTGGTGACATTCACCGATGCCGCGACCAAGGAACTGCGTGAGCGTATTCGCAGCCGCCTGGCGGAAGCAGCGCGCTATTTTCGTGACGAGATAGATGCGCCTGATTCACTGATCGCCGAGTTGCGCGATGAATTCGCACCCGAGCATCACGCTGGCTGTGCCAGCCGCCTGGATGTCGCAGCACAGTGGATGGATGAGGCTGCCGTCTCGACCATTCACAGTTGGTGCCAGCGCATGCTGCGCGAACACGCCTTCGACAGCGGCAGCCTGTTCACCCAGACACTGGAAACCGACCACAGCGATTTGCTCGGTGAAGTGCTGCGCGATTACTGGCGGCGCTTTTGCTACGGACTCGAAGGCGAGTCGCTGAACTGGGTAAGGGCCAATTGGGTCAGCCCGGCAGCACTGTTGCCGCGGGTCAGGGCGCTGTTCGGTAAACAGCAACCGGTGGCCCTGGAGCAAGAACCCGGTGAATTGATTGCCGCTGCATTGCGGGATCGTGCCGAGGTATTGCAGGCGCTCAAGGCGCCATGGGCACAATGGGCGATTGAACTGCGTGAGCTCTGTCATGAAGGGTTGCGCAGCAAGTCGGTGGATGGTCGCAAGATGCAGGCGCGCTATTTCGAGCCGTGGTGCGAAAAGCTGAGCACCTGGGCACAGGATCCCGTCGAGCAGGATCTGGACCTGGGCACCGGCTTCACCCGTTTGACTCCGCAAGGCATGGCTGAGGCGTGGAAAGGGGAACCGCCCCGGCACCCGGCACTGGATGCCATGCTTACCTTGCCCGAGCGTTTGCAGGCCCTCCCGACTCCGGATGCCGCGGTACTTGAGCATGCCGCACGCTGGGTAGGTGCACGTTTCGAAGAAGAGAAACGCCGCCGGGCCGAAATGGGGTTTGACGACATGTTGGTGCGTCTTGACTTCGCGCTTCAGGGTGAGGGTGGCGAACGGCTTGCGACGCTTATCCGTGAGCAATTCCCGGTCGCCCTGATCGACGAATTCCAGGACACCGACCCCGTGCAGTACCGGATTTTCGAGCGTATCTATCATATTCAGGACAACGACTCCGGCACTGGCCTGTTCCTGATTGGCGACCCAAAGCAGGCGATCTACGCGTTCCGTGGCGCCGATATCCACACCTACCTGCAAGCACGTCAGTCGACGCATGGGCGTTTGCATACCCTCGGCACCAACTTCCGCTCCAGTCACGCCATGGTCGAAGCCGTGAACCATGTGTTCGCACAAGCGGAAATCCGCGAACAAGGGCGGGGGGCATTCTTGTTTCGACAAGGGCCGGACAACCCGGTGCCCTTTGTGTCAGTCAAGGCACAAGGCCGCAAGGAAGTATTGGAGGTCGATGGCCAACCGCTGGCTGCTTTGAACCTCTGGCAGCTGACGAGCGAAGACCCGTTGTCCGGCACCATTTACCGTCAGCATGTGGCTGCCAGTTGTGCCAGCGAGATTGTGAGTTTGCTGAACGGTGGGCAGCAGGGCCGCGCCGGCTTTTTACGCCCAGACGGAGTATTCACGGGTGTATTGCCATCGGATATCGCCATTCTGGTACGCGATGGCAAAGAGGCTCAGGTCGTGCGCGCAGAGCTGGCATCCCGCGGTGTGCGCAGTGTTTACCTGTCCGACAAGGACTCGGTATTCTCGGCCCAGGAAGCCCATGACCTGCTGGCCTGGCTCAAGGCTTGCGCAGAACCGGATGCCGAACGCTTGCTCAAGGGCGCACTGGCCAGCATTACCCTCGACCTCCCCCTCACTGAGTTGGAGCGCTTGAACCAGGACGAGCGCGTCTGGGAACAACGGGTCATGCAGTTTCGCAACTACAGGCTGATCTGGCGCAGCCAGGGCGTGCTGCCGATGTTGCGGCGCCTGCTGCACGACTTCGCCTTGCCCAAGGCGTTGATGCAGCGCAGCGATGGCGAGCGCGTCTTGACCAACCTGCTGCACCTTTGCGAACTCCTGCAACAGGCTGCCACCGAACTGGACGGCGAGCAGGCCTTGATTCGGCATTTGAGCGAGCACCTGACGCTCTCCGGGCAGGCGGGCGAAGAGCAGATCCTGCGCCTGGAAAGTGATGAACAGCTGGTCAAGGTCGTGACGATCCACAAGTCCAAGGGGCTGGAATATCCCTTGGTGTTCCTGCCCTTCATCTGTTCGTTCAAGCCGGTGGATGGAAAGCGATTGCCACTGAGCTGGCATGACGAACAGGGCCGGTTGTCGATGACCCTGACTCCCACCCACGAGCAGATCGAGCTGGCCGACGATGAGCGCCTCGCCGAAGACTTGCGCTTGCTCTACGTCGCCCTGACCCGTGCACGGCATGCTTGCTGGCTGGGGGTGGCCGACCTCAAGCGCGGCAGCAACAAGGCGTCGGTTTTGCACCAATCGGCGCTGGGTTATTTACTTGGCGGGGGCACCGCACTGAGCGATTCCACAGCGTTGACCGGATGGTTGCAGGCACTGGAGCAAGGCAGCCCGGCGATCGAGCACCGGGCACTGCCATCGGCCAATGCTCAACCCTATACCCCCCCACGCAACGAATCGCAGCTGCTACCGGCGCGTCAGCCGAAACGCCGCGCGGCCGAAAACTGGTGGATCGCCTCCTATAGTGCACTGCGGATTGGCGAAGACATCGCCCCCGGCAGTGATCAGGCTCCGGACAGTGCTTTGGCGCAAAAGCTCTTCGACGATGAGCGCCCCGACCCACAGGCGCTGCGTGAGGTCGCGCCCACTGCGGGCGATATCCATCACTTTCCGCGTGGGCCGAATCCGGGGACCTTCCTCCACGGCCTGCTGGAGTGGGCAGGTCAGGAAGGCTTCGAGCGTATCGCAGCGGACCCTCAAAGCATTGCTGATGCAGTCGCTCGCCGCTGCAACCGGCGCGGCTGGCAAGGTTGGATTCCGACACTGACGGCTTGGCTGGGTGACGTGCTCAGCACCTCGCTGCAACTGGCAGACAACGACGAGCCTGTAGCACTCGGCCGATTGAGCCAGTACCAGATTGAAATGGAGTTCTGGTTTGCCAGCCACCATGTCGATGTTTCTCGTCTGGATGCGCTGGTGCGCGAGCACACCCATCAGGGTGTTGCCCGAGCAGCGGCTGAAAGCATGCAGCTGAACGGTATGTTCAAGGGCTTTATCGACCTTGCCTTCGAGCACAACGGTCGTTACTACGTGCTGGATTACAAATCCAACTGGCTAGGTCCTGATGAATCAGCCTACAGCGAGCTGGCCATGGAGTCCGTGATCCTGGACAGCCGCTACGACTTGCAATACGTGCTCTACCTTCTGGCGCTGCATCGCCAGCTCAAGGCCCGGTTGCCGGGCTATGACTACGACCAACATGTCGGCGGCGCGGTCTTTGTCTTTATGCGCGGCATTCGTGCGGCCTCTCACGGCGTTTATTTCGCCCGTCCTTCGCGTGAGCTCATCGAACAGCTGGACCTGCTCTTCAGCGGAGGGGCTCGCGCGCCGCAACTGGATCTGTTTGGAGGGGAGCTGGTATGAGCCGCACGTTTGCCGATTTGTTGCCGATACCACTGGATGCCGAGTCGCTGAGTGCCTTGTCACCGCTCTCGAATGGGCAGGACTTGCTGAGCCTGCTTGACCGTTGGGTCGAGCGTGGTTGGCTCAGGGCGCTGGACCGCGCCTTTGTCGCCTTCCTTGCCGAGCGCGATCCGGCGGGCGATTCACTGGTGCTGCTGGCTGCCGCGCTGACCAGCCATCAACTGGGTCACGGCCACGTTTGCCTGGACCTGGGTGAAACCCTCGCCGAGCCGGACTTCGCCTTGTCCCTTCCACCCGAGGGCGATGCATTGGCCGGCCCACTGTTGCTGCCTTCTCAGCTACTCGAAAGCCTGGATACTGAAACCTGGCGTCGAACCCTGGCCAGCAGTTCGCTGGTGGCGCTTTCCAGTGACGACAGCCCTGCCGCACGTCAGCGCCCACTGGTGCTGGCACAAACACGCTTGTACCTGCGCCGCTACTGGTCATTCGAACGGCGTATCGACAGCGCCTTGCGGGCCCGGCTCAACAGCAGCGAAGCCCCTCCAGCCGAGTTGCCCGAACGCCTGGATGCATTGTTCGACACCGCGCAAACGCAGGTCGACTGGCAGAAACTTGCGTGTGCCTTGGCCACCCGGCGTGCCTTCAGCATCATTACGGGCGGGCCCGGTACCGGTAAAACCACCACGGTGGTGCGCTTACTGGCCCTGCTTCAAGGACCGGCAGTCGAGGTCGGCACACCGCTGCGGATTCGCCTTGCCGCACCGACCGGCAAGGCCGCTGCGCGCCTGACCGAATCCATCAGCCAGCAGGTGCAGGGACTGACGGTTGCCTCGGCCGTCCGCGACAAAATCCCCACCGAAGTCACCACCGTGCACCGCTTGCTCGGCAGCCGGCCGGGAACCCGGCATTTTCGCCATCATGCGGCCAACCCGTTGCCGCTGGATGTACTGGTGATCGACGAAGCTTCGATGATCGACCTTGAGATGATGGCCAACCTGCTGGACGCCTTACCTGCCCATGCGCGCCTGGTGCTGCTGGGTGACAAGGACCAGCTGGCGTCGGTCGAGGCCGGCGCCGTGCTGGGTGATTTGTGCCGTGATGCAGAAGTCGGCCGCTATAGTCCGCAGACTCGTGCATGGCTGGAGCAGGTGAGCGGCGAAAGCCTCGCGCAAAGCGGTCTGGAGGAGGGAAGTGACGACAAGCATCCCTTGGCCCAGCAGGTTGTCATGCTGCGTCACTCCCGCCGCTTCGGGCAGGGCAGCGGAATCGGCCAGTTGGCCCGATTGGTCAACCAGCAAGCGGCCGGGGAGGCGCGGGCATTGCTCGTCGAAGGCAGCCACACCGATCTGTTCAACCTGTCACTGCGCGGTGAAAAGGACCGCGCGCTGGATCGCTTGCTGCTGCAAGGGTTAGGGCGTGGCACCGAAGGCGGGCAAGGTTATCGTCATTACCTGAGTGTGCTGAAGGAAGGTCGACCGCCCGCTCAACTTCATTATGAAGACAGCCGCTGGAGTGATTGGGCGCGCTCGGTGTTGCAGGCCTTCGAGTCCTTTCAGTTGCTCTGCGCCGTGCGCAAGGGGCCTTGGGGTGTGGAGGGCTTGAACCAGCGTGTGACCCAGGTGCTCTTCGCAGCGCGGCTGATCGATGGCGATCAGCAGTGGTACGAAGGCCGTCCGGTGCTGATGACCCGCAACGACTATAGTCTGGGTTTGATGAACGGTGATATTGGCATTGCCTTGCGTCTCCCCGACGGCGAGGGTGCTGAGCGGCACGTCTTGCGGGTGGCGTTTCCGCGTAACGATGGCAAGGGCGGAGTGCGCTTTGTATTGCCCAGCCGTCTGAGCGATGTGGAGACCGTCTTTGCAATGACGGTGCACAAATCCCAGGGCTCGGAATTTGCGCACACGGCATTGATCCTGCCCGATGCCTTGAACCCGGTGCTGACCAAAGAGTTGATCTACACCGGCATTACCCGTGCCAAACACTGGTTCAGCTTGATCGAGCCACGCAGCGGTGTGTTCGAGGAAGCCGTGCGGCGCAAGGTCAAACGTCTCAGTGGCTTGATGCTGGAACAGCTCTGACCTGCTCAAGCCTGCAACTGACTAGTCGTTAAACAGCATCGAGCGCGACTGGCCCATCAACAGCGGCTGGTTACGCTCGGTCACCTCGCGAATGTAATCCCATAACAGGGTAATCCGCTTGAGCTTGCGCAGGTCCTCCCGGCAGTACATCCAGAACTGCCGGGTGATATCCACTTCTTCAGGCAGCACCGGCAGCAGGTTGGGGTCCTGGGCTGCGAGAAAGCACGGCAGGATCGCCAGGCCACGACCTTGCTGCGCCGCCACATACTGCGCGATCACGCTGGTGCTGCGCAGGCTGGCATTCGCCGCAGGCAAGAGGTTCGCCAGATAGAGCAGTTCGGAGCTGAACGCCAGGTCATCCACATAACTGATGAACTGATGACGGGCCAGATCGACGGGGCGGGTAATTGGCTCGTGGCGGTCCAGGTACGCCTGGGTCGCGTACAACTGCAAGCGGTAGTCGCAGAGTTTGCAGCACACGTAGGGCCCGTGCTCGGGCCGTTCCAGTGCGATCACGATATCCGCTTCACGCTTGGAAAGGCTGATGAAGTGCGGCAGCGGCAGGATATCCACCGAGATCGCCGGGTAAGCGTCGACGAAGTGGCTAAGCTGGGGTGTGATGAAAAAGCTGCCAAAGCCTTCGGTGCAGCCCATCCGCACGTGCCCCGACAGCGCCACGCCGGACCCCGAGACTTGCTCGCAGGCCATGTGCAGGGTGCTTTCGATGGATTCGGCATAGCTCAGCAGGCGCTGGCCTTCGGCCGTCAGCACAAAGCCATTGGTGCGGGATTTTTCAAACAGCAAGGTGCCCAGCGCTTGTTCCAGCGAACTGATCCGCCGCGACACCGTGGTGTAGTCCACGCCCAGGCGCTTGGCGGCGCTGCTGGCTTTTCGGGTACGGGCGACCTCAAGAAAAAACTTCAGGTCATCCCAATTCAACGAGCCTAATGAGGTGATGTTTTTTTGCATGTTGGACCGGTTTTTATGTGCGTTCTTATTGGATCTTTGCACATCTATACTCCAAATCAGTCCCTAGCTCCAAGCGCGCTGACCTCGCTGCGGCAGCGTCGACCTCTGCACAACAATAATCAGGAGACTCTTCATGAACGCTTCCATGAACCCCGGCCAAACCAAGGTCGAGCAGGTCAAGTTACTGATCGACGGCCAATGGGTGGAGTCCAGCACCACCGAATGGCGCGATATCGTCAACCCGGCCACCCAGCAAGTGCTGGCCAAGGTGCCCTTCGCGACAAAAGAAGAAGTCGATTCCGCAGTGGCGGCTGCCCAGCGTGCATTCAAGACCTGGCGTGAGACGCCAATCGGCGCCCGCATGCGCATCATGCTCAAGTTGCAGGCCCTGATCCGCGAACATTCCCAACGCATCGCAGTGACCCTGAGTGCCGAACAAGGCAAGACCATCGCCGATGCCGAAGGTGATATCTTCCGTGGCCTGGAAGTGGTTGAGCATGCCTGCTCGATTGGTAGCCTGCAGATGGGCGAACACGCCGAAAACGTCGCCGGTGGCGTCGACACCTACACCCTGCGCCAACCCATCGGTGTTTGCGCCGGTATCACGCCATTCAACTTCCCGGCGATGATTCCGCTGTGGATGTTCCCGATGGCCATCGCCTGCGGCAACACCTTCGTGCTCAAGCCTTCTGAACAAGACCCGCTGTCGACCATGATGCTGGTCGAGCTGGCAGTGCAAGCCGGTGTTCCGGCGGGCGTGCTGAACGTGGTGCATGGCGGCAAGGACGTGGTGGATGCAATCTGCACTCATCCGGATATCAAGGCCATTTCCTTCGTGGGCTCTACTGAAGTCGGGACCCACGTCTACAATCTGGCGGGCCAGCACGGCAAGCGCGTGCAGGCGATGATGGGCGCCAAGAACCACGCCGTGGTGCTGCCGGATGCCAACCGCGTCCAGGCGCTCAACGCCCTCGTGGGAGCTGGTTTTGGTGCCGCGGGGCAACGTTGCATGGCCACCTCGGTGGTGGTACTGGTCGGCGCAGCCCGCGAATGGCTGCCGGATCTCAAGGCGCTGGCGTCGAAGCTCACGGTCAATGCCGGCAGCGAGCCAGGCACCGATGTTGGCCCGGTCATTTCCAAGCGCGCCAAGGATCGCATCCTGGGCCTGATCGAGAACGGTGTGAAAGAGGGTGCCAAGCTGGAACTGGACGGTCGTGGCGTCAAGGTGCCGGGTTTCGAGGAAGGCAACTTCGTCGGCCCGACCCTGTTTTCCGGGGTCACCACCGACATGCAGATCTACACCCAGGAAATCTTCGGCCCGGTGCTGGTGGTACTGGAAGTCGACACCCTTGACGAGGCCATCGCGCTGGTCAACCGCAACCCCTTCGGCAACGGTACGGGCCTGTTCACCCAGAGCGGCGCCGCGGCGCGCAAATTCCAGAACGAAATCGATGTCGGCCAGGTCGGGATCAATATTCCAATTCCGGTGCCGGTCCCGTTCTTCAGCTTCACCGGTTCGCGCGGCTCCAAGCTGGGCGATCTGGGTCCGTATGGCAAACAAGTGGTGCAGTTCTACACCCAGACCAAAACCGTCACCAGTCGCTGGTTTGACGATGACACGGTCAATGATGGCGTTAACACCACCATCCATCTGCGCTGAGGAGAATGATCATGCGTATTGCATTCATCGGTTTGGGCAATATGGGCGCGCCCATGGCGCGCAACCTGATCAAGGCCGGGCACCAGCTGAATCTGTTCGACCTGAACCAGGCGGTGCTGGCAGAGCTGGCGCAACTGGGTGGCAACATCAGCCATTCCCCCCGCGAAGCGGCGCAGGATTGCGAGCTGGTGATTACCATGCTGCCGGCGGCGGCGCATGTGCGCAGCGTGTATTTGAACGAGGATGGGGTGCTGGCGGGTATTCGTGCCGGAACGCCGGTAGTGGAATGCAGCACCATTGACCCGCAGACCGCTCGCGACATATCCCAGGCAGCTGCCAGGCAGGGTGTCGCGCTGGCCGACGCGCCGGTCTCCGGTGGCACCGGTGGTGCACAGGCCGGTACGCTGACGTTCATGGTCGGTGCCAGCGCCGAACTGTTCGCCACCCTGCAGCCAGTGCTGGCGCAAATGGGCCGCAACATTGTTCACTGCGGGGAAGTGGGGACCGGGCAGATCGCCAAGATCTGCAATAACCTGATCCTCGGGATTTCCATGATCGGCGTGTCCGAAGCCATGGCCCTCGGGGACGCGCTGGGCATCGACACCAAAGTGCTGGCCGGCGTCATCAACAGTTCGACCGGACGTTGCTGGAGTTCCGACACCTACAACCCATGGCCTGGCATCATCGAGACGGCGCCAGCGTCACGCGGCTATACCGGCGGTTTCGGTGCGGAGTTGATGCTCAAGGACCTGGGACTGGCCACCGAGGCCGCCAAACAGGCACATCAACCGGTGATTCTGGGTGCGGTCGCGCAGCAGTTGTATCAGGCGATGAGCTTGCGCGGGGACGGTGGCAAGGACTTCTCGGCGATTGTCGAGGGTTATCGCAAACCTTCAAACTGAATACGGCTGGACCTATTCGCGGGCAATCCGGCATTGCGGCTTGCCCGCGAAGCTTTTGGGTCAGGCGAAGACGAAATACTTGCGCACGGTTTCCACTACTTCCCAGGTGCCGCGCATCCCCGGTTCAACCACGAAGATATCCCCTGCGCGCAAATGGATCGGCTCTTGCCCGTCCGGTGTGATCACACAGTAGCCTTCCTGAAAATGGCAGTATTCCCACTTCTCGTAATTGACCCGCCATTTGCCCGGCGTGCAGATCCAGGTACCCATGATCTTGCTGCCGTCTTCGCTGGTGTAGGCGTTGAGGTTGACGGTGTGCGGGTCGCCTTCGAGCTTTTCCCATTTGCAGGCGTCCAGCACCGGCAGCGGATGCGTATCGCGAAGGACAACGATCGGTTTCGACATGACAACTCCAGGCCAATGAACAAAGAAGCCTGAACCCTAACGGTCTGACACCCTCAGGGATTGTCTGCGCTCGACCTTCCGTTATCCATCCACGCTCAGGGTCTGAATCAACCCCTGGGCAAAACCGGGGAGGGCCTTGAAGTCTTGTGCGCACAACAGCAGCTTGCGATCAGCCCAGGCCTCGCTGAGGGCCAGGCTTTTGAATGACAGCAGCGGCTGCCAGCGCTCGACGGCGGCCCTGGGTACGATACCCAGGCCAGCGCCGTGGGCGACCATGCGAATTACTCCGTCAAAGCCCTCGGCGCGCACCCGGATCTGCATCCGCCGACCCGCATGCAGCGCTTGTTCCTCAAGGTGCAGGGCCAGCGCGCTGTTGGCGCTCAGCCCGACAAAACCATAAGCCAGGGCATCGATAAATCGCAGGCTTGGGGCAAGCGCCAGCGGGTGTTCCAGCGGCATGACCAGCATCAATGGGTCGTCACGAAATGCCAGAGATTGCAGGCCTTCGCTGTCCACGGCCGTGGAGACGATGCCGATATCCGCCGCACCCTGGCGCAACGCGTGAACGATGCGCAGGCTGGTCATCTCCTGAACATCAATATCGATAGAAGGATGGCGCTGAAGAAAGCTGGCGAGCAATTCGGGCAAGTATTCAGTCAGCGCTGCGGTGTTGCACAGTAACCGGATCTGGCCCTGCACACCTTGGGCATACTGACTCAGGTCGAACTGCAGACGCTCGACCTGTTGCATCAGTACCCCCGCATGCTGCAGCAGGGCCTTGCCCGCAGGTGTCGGCTGCACGCCACGGCGGCCGCGCTCCAGCAGCGGGATACCGAGCGAGGCCTCCATCGCACGGATACGCGCGCTCGCCGAGGGCAGCGATAAATGACTGCGCTGGGCGCCCGAGGTGATATTGCCGGCGTGCACCGTGTTGACGAACAGCCGAAGGTCGATCAGGTCGAAATGCATTGCAGCCTCTGCCCATGCCGTAGGCAGGCTCAGTATATGGCAGATTTTCAAGCCGCAGCGGATGCCGCAGCATGGGCCCATGAACTCAATATTCGAGCTGTATCAGAACATTGGCTGGGCCTTGTCGGCGCTGGTCCTGGGCACCTTTCTGCTGGCCGGGATGGTCAAGGGCGTGATCGGCCTTGGGTTGCCGACGATTGCCATGGGCCTGTTGGGCCTGGCTATCGCGCCGGCGCAGGCAGCGGCGTTGCTGATTGTTCCCTCTACCTTGACCAACCTGTGGCAACTGGCGGCAGGTGGACAACTGCAGCGTTTGATCCGACGCCTGTGGCCCATGCTGCTGATGATCCTTCTCGGTACCGGCATCGGTTCGCTGTGGCTGGGCATTGCCGGTGGGCCGTGGGTGGTTCGAGCGTTGGGAGCGGCGCTGTTGCTGTATGCGTTCAGTGGCCTGTGCCTGCCGTCGTTTCGTGTGCACGCTGGGGAGGAGCGATGGCTGGGTCCGGTCTGCGGCCTGGTGACAGGGGTCATCAGCTCGGCGACCGGCGTTTTTGTGATTCCGGCCGTGCCGTACTTGCAAGCGTTGGGATTGAATCGAGATGAGCTGGTTCAGGCGCTGGGGGTGTCCTTCACCGTCTCGACCCTGGCCCTGGGCGCTGGCCTTTTATGGCAGGGCGGCCTGGGCCAGGTGGAGCTGGGGGCATCAGTGCTGGCGCTACTGCCGGCACTGCTGGGCATGTTCCTGGGCCAGTGGCTGCGCCAGCGCATCAGCGCGCCACTGTTCAAGCGCCTGTTCTTTGTCGGGCTGGCGCTGCTGGGCGCGCATCTGTTGATCAACGGCTAGTCGATGAAGCGCTGAGCATCTCAATCGGCTGAACGTCGAAGTCACGTTCCAGGAATTCCATGCGCTGCTCATGGAATCGCTGCATGTGCGGCAGGGCCACATGCAAGTCGAAGTCGGCCTTGCTGCGCCAGATTTCGAAGAACACAAACAGGCTTGGGTCTTCCCTGTCACGCAACATATGGTATTCGACGCATCCGGCCTCGGCGCGGCTCGGTTCCACGTAGCTGCGGAAAAGGGTTTCGAAGGCTTCGGCTTTTTCCGGCCGGGTCTTGGCTTTCAGGATAAATCCGTAGTGCTCGCTCATTGCAAGACTCCAGAGAAGGGATGCCTGGATTCTAAAGCAATAATCAGCGATGTATTCGTGCGCTCAAGGCAAATGTATTTTGCCCCTGAGCCAATTTTTCCGCAGCGCCTCGATCATTAAGCTGGCCGCCATTCCCATTGAACCAGTCCAGCGGCCAGCAGCCCTCGGACTGAACATGACGAGGCTCAGCATGAAAAAGGTTCTTTTGCTTAACGGTGGCAAACAGTTCGCCCACTCCGATGGCCGCTACAATGAAACACTGCACGACACCGCCCTGGCTTTTCTGGACCGCGCCGGTTTCGACGTGAAGGCCACCTTTATCGATGGCGGCTACGACATCAGCGAAGAGGTGCAGAAGTATCTCTGGGCCGACGTGGTCATCTATCAAATGCCCGGCTGGTGGATGGGCGCGCCCTGGACCGTGAAAAAGTACATCGACGAAGTCTTCACCGAAGGCCACGGCAGCCTCTACGCCAACGACGGCCGGACCCGTTCCGATGCCTCGCAGAAATACGGCAGCGGCGGCCTGGCCCACGGCAAACAGTACATGATTTCGGCGACCTGGAATGCCCCGCAGCAAGCCTTTGACGACCCGACCGACTTCTTTGAGGCCAAGGGTGCGGATGCAGTGTATTTCCCGTTCCACAAGGCCAACCAGTTCCTGGGTATGACGGCTTTGCCGACCTTTCTCAGCGTTGATGTGATGAAGCGACCTGACGTTCAGGCTGACGTGGCCCGCTACGAGCAGCACCTGGCCGAAGTGTTCGGCCTCAACGCGTGATCGCAAGGCTTTCAATTACAGTCCGCGCCGCTACTATCAACGCCTGAATCGCCAGGAAGAGAGCGCCGTGAAAGCCAGATCCGATGAATTGCAGGTATTTGTGTCGGTGATCGAGTGCGGCTCGATCAGCGCTGCCGCCGAGCAGATCGGGCAGACGCCCTCGGCGATCAGTCGGACGTTGTCGCGGCTTGAGGCCAAGCTGGATACCACGTTGATCAACCGCACCACCCGGCGGATGGACCTGACCGAGGAAGGCAAGTTCTTCCTCGGCCGGGCCAAGCAGATTCTCGAACAGATGGACGAGCTGGAAGAGCGCCTGGCACTGCGGCACCAGACCCCGTCCGGGCGCTTGCGCATCAACGCGGCCTCACCGTTTATGCTGCACGCCATCGTCCCTTACGTGGCCGAGTTTCGGCAGCTGTACCCGGACATCCTGCTGGAGCTCAACAGCAACGACCTGATCATCGATCTGCTTGAACAGAGCACCGATGTGGCAATCCGTATTGGCGTGCTGACTGATTCGACCCTGCATGCCCGTTCGCTGGGCTGCAGCCCGCTGAATATTCTAGCCAGCCCCGACTACCTGGCGCGCCATGGCACACCTCGCACGGTTCACGAGTTGGCTGACCACGTGTTGCTGGGTTTTACCCAGACCGAAAGCCTCAACCACTGGCCGTTGCGGCACGCTGAGGGCGACCGCTGGCATATTCGCCCTCAGCTGTCGGCCTCCAGTGGCGAGACCCTGCGCCAGTTGGCGATTGAAGGCGAGGGTATCGTCTGCCTGTCGGACTTCATGACCGCCCACGACATTCAGGCCGGCCGCCTGCAGCGGGTGCTGGCCGACGCCAACAGCGGTTACCGCCAGCCGATCAACGCGGTGTATTACCGCAACTCTCAGCTGGCGCTGCGCATCCAGTGCTTCCTGGATTTTATCCAGCAGAAATTGGCTGCCTACGCGGTCTGAGGGCAGGCAAGCTGCTTTTAGCTCTTAGCGCCCTCTCCCCGTTGGGGAGAGGGCTGGGGTGAGGGGACGGCAGTCACCCCATACCTCAAATCCGGAAATGGCTGACCATCATCTGCAACTGATTCCCCAGCCGCGCCAGCTCGACACTGGACGCCGCCGTCTCTTCGCTGGCAGCCGCGGTCTGTTCGGACACGTCGCGCACATTGAGAATGCTACGGCTGATTTGCTCGGCCACCGCGCTCTGTTGCTCGGCGGCTGCGGCAATCTGCTGGTTCATGGACTGGATGTTCGACACCGTGCGGGTGATGTTCTCCAGCGAGTCACCCGCCTGGCGGGTCAACTCCACGCTGCTGTCGGTCAGGCTGCGGCTGCTGAGCATGACATTGGCGACCTGTTGAGTCCCGCTCTGCAGGCCCGCCACCAGTTCCTCGATTTCCTCTGTGGATTTCTGCGTGCGCTGGGCCAGGCCGCGTACTTCATCGGCAACCACGGCGAACCCGCGCCCGGCTTCACCGGCACGCGCCGCTTCGATGGCGGCGTTGAGCGCCAGCAGGTTGGTCTGTTCGGCCACTGACTTGATCACGTCCATCACGCTGCCGATCTTCACGCTTTCCTGCTGCAGGCGGCTCATGGCATCGGTTGAACGTCGGACTTCATCAGCCAGGCGCTCAATCTGGCCGATGGCCTGGGCCAAGACCTTGTCGCCGTCACGAGCCTGGATGTCGGCATCGGTGGCAGCCTGAGAGGCCTGTTCGGCATTGCGCGCGACTTCCTGCACGGTGGCCGCCATCTCATGCATGGCCGTGGCCACCTGGTCGGTCTCGACTTTCTGGCTGTTGACGCCGGCGCTGGTTTCTTCGGTGACGGCCGACAGTTCTTCGGCGGCGCTGGCGATCTGGGTTACGCCATCGCGAATACCGCCGATCAAGTCGCGCAGGGTCGCGCCCATGCGCTGGATGCCTTGCTGCAATACGCCCAGCTCATCGCGACGGGTTACCCGGATATCCCGGGACAGATCGCCGGAGGCAATGCGCTCGACCTCCTCCAGTGTTTCGCGCAGAGGGCCGGTGATCTGGCGGGTGATGATCCAGGCGGCAAGGACGCCGAAGATCAGTGCCAGCAACGTACTGATGGTCTGCAGGGTGCGGGCCTGGGCGCTTTCGCTGTCGCGGCGGGTCAGCTGGATCTGATACAGCGCGTCGCTGCGCTTGACGATCGCGGCGCCTTGCACCGTCATTTCCTGGCGTGCGATCACGGCCTGTTGGTTAGCGTCCTTGAATGTGCGCACGGCCTGGCTGTAGCTGAGCAACGCGGCTTCGAAGCGATCGATCCGAGCCTGCTCGCCGGGCACATGGTTGTTCAACGCGCGAACATCATTGAGTGCCGCGTCGAGTTGGCGCAAGGCCGCCTGTTCACTCTGGGCGCTGACATCGGCGGTGTAGCCGCGCACCTCATAGCGCACCAGCATCAGCTGTTCCTTGGCCCGGGTAATGGCCTGATACTGCTCGAAGCGGCGGCTGTCACTTTCCGGCAGGGCCAGCACGGCCTGGCTGATTTGATCGACCAAGACGTAGGCGTCGGCGGCGTTGCGCCCCATCTCCAGGTGCGCGACCTCAGCGCTCTTGTAGGCGTTGCGCATCTTTTCCAGCGACTGGCGGTATTGTTCGATCAGCTCGCCTTCTTCCTTGAGCAGCTTGAGGTTTTCCGGGCTTTTGAAGCTGCCCACCAGCTTCTGTTGCTGCTGGCTGAAAGCGTCGAGCTGTTCCTGCACCTTGGCGCCGGCAGTGTCTTCGCCATTGGTGAGCATGTACTGAAGCCGGCTGATGCGCAGGTTGGTAAGTGCCGAGTTGAATTGGGTGATATCGCTCATCCAGTTACTGCGGTCGATCAGGCTGCCCAGGCTGGTCCAGCCAGTGAGCGCCAACAGCAGTGTGAGCAGCAGGACCAGGCCGAAGCCCAGGCCAAGTTTAAGGTTGACGCTGATATTGCCAAACCAGCCATTCATACAATCCCTCCAGGAACCTTGAGTGTCTTGATCGATGCGCTGGTGACGGTTGTTGTTCTTGGAGGCCAGCGGTGTTTCAGATTCGCTATATCGGCGGCGCGGGGCAGAGCTGAAACGCTTTTTCAGCAAATTGTCCTGCGAAGTTGTTTTGAAAGATTGTGCGGGAATGCGCTCGCTTCGACGCAGGCTTTGTCAGATCATCAGCCTTCCCTCAAAGGCTCGGAGCGCCCGATGACTGATGCACTGCTGGTTCTGGTCGAAACCATCAATGACTACTTGCCCATTCTCGATGGCTGCGGGCTTGGGCGCATCGTCGCGCCGACCCCGGCCAGCCGCGCCGAGGCCATCCAGCTGCACGGCGAACGTATTCGTGCGGTGCTGACCCGTGGCCCGCTGGGGCTGTATGCCGAGGAAATTGAGGCTCTGCCGAACCTGCAGATCATCTGTGTGATCGGCGCCGGCTACGAGCATGTTGATCTGCAGGCTGCCCGCAAGCGCGGTATCACCGTGACCAATGGTGCCGGGGTCAATGCATCGGCAGTGGCCGACCATGCCATGGCCTTGTTGCTGGCGCTGGTGCGCAATATCCCCAATGCCGATGCGGGCGTACGTCGCGGTGAGTGGAGCAAGGTCATGCGCCCGTCGCTGGCCGGCAAGCGTTTGGGCATCCTCGGTCTGGGGGCGGTCGGGCTGGCCATCGCCAAGCGTGCGGCACTCGGTTTCGATATGACCGTCAGCTACCACAATCGCCAGCCACGCAGCGATGTGTCCTACAGCTATAGCGCTTCAGCACTGGCGCTGGCGGGCGCTTCGGATTTTCTCGTGCTAGCCACTCCAGGCGGTGCTGCCACTGCGCAACTGATCGACAAGGCGGTGTTGCAAGCGCTTGGCTGCGAAGGTTTTCTGGTCAATATCGGCCGCGGCAGCGTAGTGGCGACGGCAGACCTGATCGAGGCGCTGCAGCAGCGGCAGATTGCCGGGGCTGCACTGGATGTGTTCGATGACGAGCCTTCTGTCCCCGATGAACTCAAGGCACTGAGTAACGTCGTGCTGACCCCCCACGTGGCCGGTCTGTCGCCGGAGTCGACCCGCGCAACCGTGCAAATGGTCGCTGACAATCTGGCGGCGTTTTATGCCGGAAAGCCCGTGTTGACGCCGGTGCCGATGTCTGGCTGATCGGGCGGCGTAATACGGGGTATGTCAATCGGCTCAGGAGCCAGAATATTGGCCAGTGCGCGATGCCAGCCATTGCTCACAACGCCCCAACCATTCGGGGCGTTGTGGGTATCGATTAGCGCACGGAACTCAGTCGTGCCGGCTGCGGATGATTACGCGCCATCACAATGCCGATAAAGGAAATGACGAGCGCAAGGCCAATGGTCGAGGTCACTTCGGCGCGGTGCTCGGGAGTTACCAACATCACGCCCAGCGCCGCGACGATGAAGGCGATCACTGCGTAGGTGAGCCACGGAAACAGCCACATACGCAGGGTTATTTCTACCTTCTGTCGCAGCAGCATCTTGCGCATGCGCAGCTGAGAGATCGCGATGACCAGGTACACCAGCAAGGCAATGGCGCCGGAGCTGGCCAGCAGGAATTGGAACAAGCCCGCTGGCGCGAAATGACTGACCACGGTGATGACGGCACCGATCACGGTGCTGGCGATAACTGCAGCCCGTGGGACGCCTGCCGATGAAGTCTCCTTCACCTGTATCGGAGCCTCACCTCGTCGACCCAGCGAATACAGCATGCGCGAGGAAATATAGATCGACGAATTCATGCAGCTTGCCACGGCGACCAGCACCACCACATCCACCATGAACTTGGCATGCGGGATGTTCATCAGTTCCAGGGCCCGCTGGTAGGAGCCCACCGTAGCCAGCAAAGGGTCGTTCCAGGGCACTACGGAAATGATCACGGCAATGGACAAGAGGTAAAACACGCCGATTCGCCAGATCACCGAGCGCGTGGCCTTGGCGATGTTCTTCGCCGGGCTGCTGGATTCGGCTGCAGCGATGGTCACCGCCTCAGTGCCGATAAAGCTGAACATGATGGTGATGAACGCCCCCACGACTGCCGACACGCCATTGGGCGCAAAGCCGCCGTGTTCACTCATCAGTCGGCTCAAGCCGCTGACTTCGCGGTCGGGCACCCAGCCCACCAGCACGGCCGCGCCCAGGGTGATAAAGCCGATGATCGCCACCACCTTGAACATGGCGAACCAGAACTCAAACTCACCGTACTTGGATACGCTGAACAGATTCGTCGCGGCCAGCGCAACGATCGACAGCAAGGCAAATAACCAGGTCTCAACCTGCGGGAACCAATTGTTCAACACATGGCCGGCGGCCAGCGCCTCAATGGGAATGACCAGCACCCAGAACCACCAGTACAGCCAGCCAATGGTAAAGCCCGCCCAGGGGCCGATGGCCTGGTCGAACCGGTGTCTGGGTTGGACTCGAATCCTCGGAGCCCAGGCTGATCATTGTGCTTTTTCTCTTGTGTTTGACAGGGGGACGTACTGACTGATCGTTAGGCGAACATCACTTCTTCCCGTTGAACACCTTGAAAGCGGCACACTTCACACGCTGTTGCTCTTTTCGATCAGTCATCACGACGAACGCACAGCTAAAAAAACGCCCCGCCACCTTACCTTTCAAGCACGGCGGGTCTGTTACTTGAAAACGCCGCGGCTGAAGCCATTCGCGACAGCAGGCCCGTCGGTGCATACATCGGTAGAAAACGATATGAATCGAGGGGCAAAAAAAACCGCAAGCCATAGAACATGGCATTGCGGTTTTCTTTGTACTGCTGTGAAACGAATTTGGTGGCCGGGTAATCTGAGTCAGTTCAGTAACTTATTGATTGATAACATTAATATTGGATTTGATTTTTAGTTGGAATACCAATTGGAATACTGCACTCCACTTGACCACCCGTTTGCATTCGATCTGAGCAGCACGCTTCGTAACCATGATTGGCAGTGAACTGCCCATAGCTGCCGGTGGCGACAGGCAGAAATCGGCCGATTCTGTTGAAAAAGTCGGTTGCTCCCCAAACCCGAATTGAAAACTCCAGAGACCACGCGACAGGCGTGCGAGGAAAGGTCGAGGTCTGCACCCATCCATCAGTGAAACCTAGAGTGGTTTAGTAGAAAACCTTTATAGATCATCAGCTTGTGACGAAAACGCCCTACGCTCTTCCGCGAAAATCCGTCGGTAAAGCGCTCGACAAAAAGAGCCGCAACCCCGCACAAAACGTAACTGGGACATAGCCTTAGCATTTGGGATGCGTGAGCCGACGTGGCAAAAGCATCGCGGGCAAGGACTCGGCACGCCCCCCGCTCCTACAGGGACGACGGGGCTGGAAGCCGCTCTGCAAACGTTAATTCAGGCATGGCGAAAGCTTGCGGTTGTTGATCAGTTCGCGGCTCAAGCTGCCGCACAGCTGCGGCAGCTTGTCGGTGTGTTGGGCAATCTTGAGCAGGCGTTGGGCTTCCGCGTGCCCATAGGCAATGCTGCGCCGGGCCGATTCGAGAGTGGTCTGGCGCTGGCTTTCGCTCAGATGGGGCCAGGCGCTGAAGCCGATTTCCGCCAGCTCGCGATTGACGCCGATGCGCCAGGGGCCAAGCTGAAAGGCCTGGCTCAGGGCGTGGGCAAACTCGTCATCGAACTCTTGCAGGTAGAGTTTGCTGTGGGCCAAGTGCGCCCAGGTATAGGGCCAGCTGGGGCGTGCGGCGACCGCGGCGCGGTAAGCATCGAGGGCGGCATGGCGCGAGCTTGCTGCGGTAGGGGCCGCATAGGGCTGGCGGAATTGCTGCCAGCTGTGGATACGCCCGAGGCGGTCGAGGTAATCGCCATTGGCAACCGGGTACAGACTGGTGGCTCGCTGGGCGGCATCATGGGCGATTTGCCAGGCACGGGCTTCGGGCTCGTTGCCGGCCTTTTCCCAGTCACTGATAAAGGCTTCAGCCTGGTAGCTGGCGATACCAGCCACGATCATGCAGGCCCCTGCAAATAACAGGACCAGGGCCAACGGCAACACCAGCACGGCAGACACTTTTTGTGTGATGGCGCTCACACTTTGCTCGCCTGCGGGCGAGTGCTGTTTCCGGCGGCTGAGCCGGTCGATGGATAGGCTGGGGTTCATGCGAAATGACTCTGGGCGATTTCCCAGGGGATCTGTTTGACCAGGGCTTCTGCTTTGGCATCGCCAACGATGCGAGCGGCATGTTGCATGCCCTCGCTGAGCATGGGTGGGCGATGCTGCAGGTTGTGGGCATCGGTGGCGAGTATGGTCACTACACCTTGCGCCAGCAGCTCATGGGCAACTGCTTGGGCGGCCGGGCCAAAGTGGCCCGCCACCGATGAGGCCGTGACTTGCAGTAGGCAGCCCTGCTTCAGGAACGGCTTGAGGCTGGACGGCGTGCGCATGATGCCCTTGTTGCGTTCCGGGTGGGCGATCATCGGCACGATGTTGCGTTGCAGCAGCCAGGCGATCAGACGTTCGGCGCCGAAGGGCACTTCACCATGGGGGAACTCGAGCAGCAGCACCTTCTTGCCCCGCCATTCGCCCAAGAAAGGAATAGCTCCCTGGCCAATGCCGACCATCAACTCCACGCCAAAGCGCACTTCCGCTGCAGCAGAAACCTGCAGAGAGATGTTTGCCCCTTGCAAGGCAGCGACAAACAAAGCCAACGCCGCCTGGATACTGGCGGGGCTGTTGTCGTAGCGGCCGGGGTGGATGTGCGGTGTGCAGACCAGGTGGGTGATGCCGTCCTGAACGGCCATGCGCGCCAGTGCCAGCGAGGCGTCGAGGTCAGGCGCACCGTCATCGATGCCGGGGAGCAGGTGGTTGTGCAAGTCGATCATGGTTGCTATTGAAACCCTTGGTTGTCTCGCGCCAGGGTGGCGTTTCTATAGGGTGGTGCGGGTTGCTTGTGTAGCGCGGGCCTTTCGGCCCGTTCTGTAGTTTGGCGCTAAGCCTGCGAAGCCCAACATGCAGGCCGAAGGGCTGCCAATATGCCCATGCCCGGCGCCTTCCTCGTCGTTCCCGCAAAAGCGGGAACCCAGGTGCCACGCTGCTTCTGGATCCCCGCCTACGCGGGGATGACGACTAATTCAGAGTTTTCCCAGGGCAGGCTGTCACTCAGGCTTTCTTGGCGTCGCTGTAGCCGTAGTAGTCGTAATAACCGCCGTAGGTATAGCCATACTTCTTGGCTTTCTTGATATCGACCTGGTTGAGCACGATGCCGTTGATTGGCGCATTGTTCTGCAGCAACTGGCCGACGCCCTTCTCCACCAACGGGATGTGCGTGGAGTCTGACTTGATCACGTAGATCAGCGAGTTGGCAAAGGTCGACAGAACTACCGCGTCGCTCACCGCTTGGGTCGGCGGCGAGTCGATGATGATGCGCTGGTATTGGCTCTTGAGCACTTCGATGGCCTTGGCGAAGCGTGGCGACGAGAGCAGTTCCAGCGGGTTTGGCGGCACGGTGCCGGCGCTGATCATGTCAATGCCGTCGACATGCTTGATGCATTCCTCCAGCGTGGCGGTGCCGGCGATCAGGTTGGCCAGGCCGGGAGTACCAACCGGGAACTCGAAGCTCTTGGCCAGGGTCGGGCGGCGCAGGTCGGCATCGATCAGCAACACTTTTTCCATCTGGCCGAGGGCGAAGGCCAGGTTGACCGAGACGGTACTCTTGCCTTCGCCGGGGATGGAGGAGGTGATGACCATGACCTTGTGCGGGTGGTCGATGCCGGAGAGTACAACGCCCGTGCGAATGGTGCGGATCGACTCGGAGAAGCGCTTGTCCTTGTCGGTGGTGAACAGCCGCGCGAGGTCGCTGCGCTCCTGGCTCTTCATCAACGGCAGGATGCCAAGCACCGGAATGTTCAGGCGGCCTTCAACCTGCTCGGTGCTCTTGAAGGTGTTGTTCAGCATGTCCAGCAGCAGGGCCAGGCCCACACCGATGAAGCCGGCCAGCAGGGCGGCGATGGCGACGATCAGCGATTTCTTCGGCTTGATTGGTTCAGACGGCACTACGGCCTGATCCACCACCCGGGCATTGGCGCTGTCCAGGTCGGAGGTGGCGGCGGTTTCCTTCAGTCGGGTCATGAAGGTGTCGTAGAGCGCGCGATTGCCATCCACCTCACGCTGCAGTTCACGCAGCTTGAACTCCTTGCGCGAGATGTTTTGGATCTGCGACTTGTTGGCGTTGAACGAGGCCTGCAGGGAATTTTCGTTGGCGGCGGCCAGCTGATAGTTGCGCTCGATACCGGCGACCACCTGCTCGACCTGACCGCGCAGGCTGGCAGAGGCGGCGTTCAGATCGGAGCGGGCGGCATCCATGGCCGGGTGGTGCGCACCATAGCGGCGCGACAACTCTTCGAACTTGGCCTTGGCCTTGGCTTCTTCCGCCTTGAACTGCTGGATCAGCGGATGACCCAGCACAGCCGGAACGCTGGCCAGACGTTCCCAGCCACCGCCGCGCATGGCCTGGACCTGGCGGTACTGGCTTTCGGCTTCGGCGCGCTGGCGGCGCGCATCGATCATGCGCTCGCCGGTGAGGGACAGCTCGGCGGCGCTGATGGTGCCTACGCCATCCACATCGACCAGGCCTTCAGTTTCGCGATAGGCCTGCAGGCGGTCTTCTGCATCTTTCAATTTGGTGCGCAGCTCGCCCAGGCGGCTATTCATCCAGTGGGTGGCGGTCATGGACATGTTCATGGTCGATTCCAGCTGGCTTTCGATGAAGCCGTTGGCCAGGGCATTGGCGGCGAGCGCAGCCGTGCGCGCATCGGCCATGTCCACCATCACCTTGACCAGCTGGCTCTTGCCTTGCGGCTCAATGCTGATGCGCTCCATCAAGTCCTTGGTGACTGTATCGAAGATTTCCGCTTCGGTGAGGTCGATCCCCTCCTCCAAGTCACCGGGCAGGGTTGCCGGCACGATCTTGTTGAAGTCGAAGTTGGCCAGCAGGCCGCCGATGTCGATCAGCGGTTCGGGCTGCTGCCGCGGATCGAACTCGGGGTGGGTGGTCAGGTTCAGCTGACGCACCACGCGCTCGGCGAGGGAGCGCGACTTCAGCAGTCCGAACTGGGTTTGCAGGTATTCGCTGCCCGTCCCTTCGAGGCCGTAGACCTGCTCGATAGACACCACCTTGGCGGCTTTCTCCTCGATCATCAGGGTGGCTACGGCGCGGTAGATGGGCGTGATGGTGAAAACCGCGAGAATCGCGACCATGCTGACGACCAGCACCAGGGTGAGGATGCTCCACTTGCGCAGCCAGATGGTCTGCCACAGCTTGAGCAGGTCGATCTCGTCGTCGCCCTCATCCTGGCGCTGGGCGATCAGATTGCGCTCGATGATATGAGTGTTACTTTCCATGCTTGGGAAAACTCTGAAAAAGTTGAGGGCGCTCAGGGATGGGGGCAGGCCGCGCCATGCGACCTGTGCCCAGGCTCGCCGGGAGGACGGCTTGATGCTTAGAAGAAACCCTGGTCGATGGTGATGGTGTCGCCGGGCATGACCTGGGTGTCGAGGGTGGCTGCCTCTGGGGTACGGCTGTCATCGTGGTCGCGGATGATGGTGATCTGGCCCTCCGAGGCGCGCTCGGTAAGGCCGCCGGCCAGGGCAACGGCACGCCGCAGCGTCAGGCCAGGCTGAAACGGGAAGCCGCCAGGTTTTTGCACCTCGCCGCTGATGAAGAATTCGCGGTACTGCAGGACGCTGACCGATACGCGTGGGTCGACCAAATAGTCGCCCTTGAGCTTGTCGATGATCATCTGTTCGATCTCGGCAGCGGTTTTACCTTTGGCCTGGACTTCACCGATGAAGGGGTAGGAGAAGGTGCCGGCATCGGTAAGGCGGAGCGCTTCGAAGCTGAGATCCTGTTCGCCGAAGACATTGATGCGGATGACATCACCCGAAGCCAGTTTGTATTTGGAGTTGCCCTCTGCCTGCACGACGCTGCTGTTGATCAGCAGCATGCCAAGGATCAGGTTGAAAAAAATGCGAATGACCATGTGGCTCGGTTGCTCCTGAATATCTCGGGGTAACAAGAGGGCGAAGCCCCCCTATTTTCTACAGACGCAAGGTTACAGGCTGGCTGTGAGGCTGAGCGTGTAGATGTTGCGTTCGAAGCTTTCGTTAGGTGCGCTGGAGTCGTTTTCGGAATACTTGTAACCGACACCCACATCCAGCCAGCGGCGCATTTCATAGGTCAGACCGAGGCCGAAAGTATCGATCTTGTCGTCGCGCTTGATGTCCTGGTATTCCTTGTCACTGTAGGTGTAGCTGAAGTCGGAGCTCAGGCGGTCGAGCCACTCGTGCTTCCAGCTCAGAGTGGTGCTCTGGGACTCGATGGCGGAGGCGTTATCCTGACCTTCGTCGAGCCCGCGGCGCGTCTTCAGGTTGAAGGTCGAGTAGGTGCGTGGCTTCCAGCTGACACCCACTTCCCACATGCCGCCGCTCTTGTCGTCGATACTGGAGTCGTCGAAACGCTTCTTCTCGCCACCGATCTTGACGGTACCGCTGGTCTTGGCGGTTGCATCCAAAGTCAGACCGCCGAGCAGGGCGACGTTGTTGCTGTTGAGGCGGTCGTTGGAGACGTAGTCATACTCGGTGTGCCGAGCTTCAACCAGGGCGCGGGTCTTGGGAGCCACGCGGTAGTAGAAAGTGCTGCTAAGCGCGGTGGTGTCGCGCTCTTTGTCGGCATTGAGGTGGTTGCCGTTCTGGTATCGCAACTCCTGATATTTAGCGCCGAAATCGACCTGGGTACGGGCGCTCTCGGCGCCATAGGTGTACACGCCACCAAGGTTGCTGGTGCTGTACTTGTCGTTTTCGATGTTCTGGTCTTCCGAGGTCGTCTCTTCAACCTTGTGATAGCCGGTGTTCAGCTTCAGACGGTTGCGCGCATCGAATTCAAACCCGGCATCTGCAGTCAGATGGTGATCGGTGTTGTCGTCTGTGTGGCTCGAATGAAAGATGTCGCTGTTGGCCAGGTAGGTCAGCGCGTACGCGCTCTTGCGGCCCTCGGCACCGAGTACGAAGGTCGGGGTGATGCCGGTAATCCAGGAGGATTCCTCGCTGTCTTCCACGGCCCGGAAGTTGTCGTCGTACCTTTCACTCACTTTCAGGGTGGGGGTGAAGGTCAGGCCATCGGACAGCTTGACGCTTTGCGGCTCAATGGCCCAGGCATTGATACAGAGCACAGCCGAAACGGCGGCAGCCGGTGAAGTTGCGTTGAATTTCTTGCTCATGCGAGAACCCGGTATTCCTTGATTTTGCCGGTGGAAAACGCAAAAAAATGCCGGCGCACGGGGCACCAGCATTGGTGTTGATTCAGCTGAAGGTCAGCCGATTAGTTAGGGCTGGCAGGAGTGGCAGGAGTGGCAGGAGTGGCAGGAGTGGCAGGACCGCCAGGACCGCCAGGAGTGGCAGGAGTGGCAGGAGTGGCGGGAGTGGCAGGAGTGGCACCATGCCCTTTGCCGGAGTTGGTAGCAGCCGGAGCATTGGCGTTGCCGGCTACCTTGGAGTCCCGAGTGGCTTGGTCCGCGAAGGCCTGACCAGAGGCCAATGCTACCGCCAGGGAAAGGCTGAAAAGAGTTTTACGCATATCGAACGTCCTCGTTAGATGTTGCATGGAGTCTGCTCCTCTTCTGCTGAGAGTAGTGGGCAGTTTTGGGTGTTGTAAAAGTTGCTATTCATGCCCTGCCACTGACTGCATCCACTGCGCAACTGCAGAAGCCCCCCTGGATTCCGCGCGCACAGCGCTACGTAACCCTGACGACTTGAGGCCCGCAGTGGCTGGCGTAGTGGGCGGTATCGAGGGAGAGGTCATGAAATTTGACAGGTTAATCCATTATTACCCGGCATCTTGCCTTGCTGACTCCTGGGGTAACTTCTACAACTTTCGCCTTGCCAGAGTAAAGGTCCAGGCTCCAGAAACGCTACCGCCCCTTCACTGCGCAGCACGCTGTGAAGAAGGCAAGTTGAGCTAAAGAGTAAATGGCAAGGCCCCAGGCTTGTACGCAACCTTTCGGGCGCTATCTTATACCCGCCACCCGATCCATTTCGTGCGCGACTATACATCGTTGGTAGATTGACGCCAAGGGAACGACACCCCTCAGACTTTGTTTTAGCGTGCTGTTCAGGTAGGTGACTTGGCCAGCCGCTTACATCAAAGCGACAACCCCGCCAAACCATGGTTATCAGCGGCAGAAGTCCCTACAATCACGGCCTTTGAATCCGCCTCGTGCGCTTTGTCTACTTGCCAGAAACCTAACGGATCAGCCCTACCCATGCCCCAACTCGCCAACCACCTCGAACGGTTCCTGCTTGCCGCAATTCTCTTCGTTTTGGTATGGCTGCCGCTGCCGCTAGGCAGTAATCGCGAATGGGCAGTTGGACTGTTCGCCCTGCTGATGGGCGGCCTGGGCGGCGTCTGGGCGATTGGCCAGCTGCGCGGCGGGGCAGCGCAAGGCAGCCGGAACAAGACACTTAGAGCCGCCCTGCCCCTGCTTGCACTGCTCCTGCTCAGCCAAGCCTGGGTCGCAGTGCAATGGCTAGCCGGGCTGAGCGTGGATAACGGGGCGACCTTGCAGTACCTGGTGCTCGGCCTGGCCTACTGCCTGCTGTTCCTGCTGGTGGTCAGCCTGTTCCATACCCGCAAACGTCTGAGTCTGCTGCTTGGCACACTGGTGGTCAGTGGCACCCTGCAGGCTTTCTTTGGCGCGTTCATGACCCTGTCCGGCGTGGAATGGCTACTGGCAGGTCCTAAAACCAGTTACGTCGGAGATGCCACGGGCACCTTCGTCAACCGTAACCACCTGGCGGGCTACCTGGAAATGACGCTGGCCTGCGGCATCGGTCTGCTGCTTGCCTTGCGTGATGGCCGCCCCTTCAGTTGGGTCAACTTCCTGGAGCTGCTGATGGGCCCCAAGGCGCGCTTGCGTCTGGCGTTAGTGGTGATGGTCATCGCGCTGGTCATGACCCACTCGCGGATGGGCAACAGCGCATTCTTCGCCAGTCTGCTGCTAGTGGGCGGTTTGTTTGTACTGCTGGAGAAGGAGCACCGTCTGCGCAACAGCCTGATCATCGCCAGCATCATCCTTATCGATGTATTGGTGATCAGCCAGTACTTCGGCCTGGAAAAGCTCAAAGACCGCGTGCTCAACACCCGCCTGAACGACGTGGTAGTCAATGGCGAAGTTGTCCAGCAGGCCAACGAAATCCGCGATGACGTCTTCAGCTACGCCATACCGCTGCTGCAGGAGCGGCCACTGGTAGGGCAAGGCGCAGGCAGCTTCGAAGCGGTATTCCCCAAATACCCTGGCGAGGACATCCGACTGCACTTTGACCATGCGCACAATGACTACCTTCAATTCGCTATCGAGTTCGGTCTATTGGGCAGCCTACCGCTGGCGGTCTTCATCCTGCTGGCCTTGTGGTATGCCCTCAGGGCGCAATGGCGGCGCGAATCGGTGTACCGCAGCGGGGTGGGCTTCGGCGCAGGCATGGGCATCATCGCCCTGCTGATCCACTCCAGCACCGACTTCAACCTGCAGATCCCGGCCAACGCGGCAACCCTGGTTGTGCTCTGTGCGATAGCCGTGCTCGCCGGCAGTCACAGCAACCCACGCCAGCGCAAAGAGCGAGCATAACAATGCGATCCATAAACCCCACCTTCTATGAGATGGGCTTTCTGTTTACCGTGGCATCTCTGGCGTGCAGTTCCACGGGCAACAGGGCTTCGTAGTCTTCTACCGAAGTGGCCAGCGGCAGGCGCTCAAGTGCGTGGCGCAGCCACGCATAAGGCTCTTGGCCGTTGGCTTTGGCTGTTTCCACCAGGCTATAAAGTTGAGCACTGGCCCAGAGACAGCTCGGGATAGGTGCCGAGTGCCATGTTGATTCGGTTCTTCCTTGATTTTGCTGGACTTAAGGCACAAAAAAAGACGTCCGTGGACGTCTTTAGATGATGAAGTGGTGGAGCCGGGGGGATTTGAACCCCCGTCCGCCAGTACTCCGCTGTCGGTACTACATGCGTAGCCATCTCTATTAAGTTAACCCGCAGCCGCCCGAGGGGCAGGGTGCTTTGGGCGAGTTGTGTAAGTTTTAGCCGCTTCGTCCACAACGTACTGCACGGCGATCCTGTTCTGTATGACAATCACTTTGGGTTTACAGGCATCCCCTGGTGATTGCTGGAGCCGAAGCTACCAGAAGGGCGGGCTCGGCTGCTTACGCAGCGAGAGCGTGACCCTCGAAGGTTTCGTCATTGGCAACTATAGAAAGTTGCAACAGTGGATTTACGAGTTCTGTTACCAACTCGGCATGCACCTAGAGTTTCGTTACCGGCGTCGAATCCTAATCGGCCCCATTTTCTGCTCTAGCCCGACCGTTTTGGCAGTCAGGCCTCGAGTATATGCCGATTCGCAAACGAAGTCGAATCGCTTACTGGGGTTCATCCTTTGCTTTTTTGCTGGTCGAGCAGAATCCGGATGCCCTTTTCGGATTCGGTGACGCAGGTAGCCGTATCACCTTTGGCCCTGGCCGCTTTTGCTGCCATCTGGTGAGCCTTCAAATCATCGGTTTTCGCTTCGCCCACCCGCGGATTTTGCGAGATACCGTCTTTGAGGGTTTGCAACTTGGCATCGCAGTTGTCGTCGGCAGCAAACACCGGGGAAGCCAACAACACAGAGGCAATGAACAAGCCGGAAATCGCGCTACGCATCATGTGACTCTCCTTTACAGAAAGTGACCCCGCCTGCACAGGTGAGGCAGGTGGGGCAGGCTGGCCCCAGGTGTCGGGACTTATCTACATGGACTGCGCCGTGGTCCGAGGGTTCTGCGGGCTGCTCGCAATTTGACACGCTGGGGGTAGGAGCATGGCTTGCCAGCGATAGGGACGCCGCAGTGTGTCCATTACGACGTCTCGCGGGCAAGCCCGGCTCCTACAGTGCCCGCGGCTGTGTCACCCGGTCCACCAGATAGACCAGGCCGTGGTAGTCGATACCGCCATGATTGGACAGGCCGATCTCGCAGGTGCGGCTGGTGGAGATCCCTTCACTGCAATACTGCACCGCATCCTTGAGGCTGCGCAGCGAGTGAGCATTGAGTTCTGGCGTGGTGAAGCCCTTGTCACCGGCAAACCCGCAGCAATGAATGCCTTCGGGGATCACCACCTGGTTGCTGCAACGGCGGGCCAGATCAATCAAGGCCTGGCTTTCGCCCAGGTGCTGGGTGCTGCAGGTGACATGCACGGCGATCGGCGCGTCCTGCGGGGTAAACTCCAGTTTGTCCATCAGGTGGGTGCGGATAAAGCGTACCGGGTCATAGAGGTCCAGGCGGGTATCGCCCAAGTCCTGGACCAGGCGCAAGGTGCAGGGGCTGGTGTCACAGTAGATCGGATCGAGGCCGCCGCGGCTGGCATGCAGCAGGGCGCCGATCAGTTCCTGGCGCTTGTGTTCGGCCTGTTCGGCGTAGCCTTTGGAGGCGAACGGTTGGCCGCAGCAGAGGCTTTCCTGGTTGTCCGGGAAGATCACTTGGTAGCCGGCTTTTTCCAGCAGGCCACGGGTTTTATCCAGCAGCGAGGTTTGCTCGCGGTCTCCCGCCGCCGGGCCCATGACCCGCGATACGCAGGCGGCCAGGTAGACCACCCTTGGCCGCGCATCCTGGGTCGGTGGGCTGAAGCGGATAGGCCGCTGCGGTTGCGGCATGGCTGTGGTCCATTGCGGCACACGCCCTTTTGACGCTTTGCTGAGCGAGGCGGATAGACGAGCCAGGCGCGGGGCACCCAGCAGCATCCGAGCGCCATTGGCCACATGCAGGGTCAGGCGGGCACCTTGCAGTGCCGTGCCGAAGTGCTCGGCCAGCCAGTTGGCGGATCGGGTGTGGTCAGCACTTCGTGCACGCAGCTTTTTCACCAACTCGCCGGTGTTGATGCCCACCGGGCAACGTTGGGCGCACAGGCCAGTCGCCGCACAGGTGTCGATGCCCTGGTACTGGTAATCGCGCTCCAACCTGGATGTGTCTTCACCCCGGCGCTTTCTGGCCTGAATATCGCGCCACATCACAATGCGCTGGCGCGGGCTCAAGGTCAGCCCCTTGGAGGGGCAGACCGGCTCGCAAAAGCCGCACTCGATGCATTTGTCGACGATTTCATCGGCCGCCGGCAACGGCTTGAGGTGTTTGAGGTGGATCTGTGGGTCTTCGCTCAAGACCACGTCCGGGTTAAGGATGCCAGCGGGATCAAGCAAGCGTTTCAGTTGCCACATCAGCTGATAGGCATCAGCCCCCCATTCCAGCTCGACAAAGGGCGCCATGTTGCGGCCGGTGCCATGCTCGGCCTTGAGCGAGCCACCGAACTCGACGGCCACCAGCTGCGCAACGTCGTCCATGAACGACTGATAGCGGCTGACTTCTTCAGCGCTGTTGAAGCCTTGGGTAAAAACAAAGTGCAGGTTGCCTTCCAGTGCATGGCCGAACAGGATCGCTTCGTCGTAGTGATGCTTGTCGAACAGTGCAATCAGGCGGTTGACGCCAGCGGCCAGCCGCTCGACGGGGAAGGTGACGTCTTCGATGATGACCGTGGTGCCGGTTCTGCGCACCGCGCCCACGGCCGGAAAGGTGTCTTTACGGATCGCCCACAGGCGGGCGTTTTCTTGCGGATCTTCAGTGAAGTCGACCTGTTTTTCGACCGGGAAGTCGGCCAGTGAGGTCATGATTCGCGCCAATTGTTCATGCAACAGCGACTGCGAGGCTGCGCGGGATTCGATCAGCAAGGCGCAGGCATTGGCAGACAGCTGTTGCACAAACGCCGGCATGCCGGGCTTGTTCTGGACCGAGCGCAGGCTGCGGCGGTCGAGCAGCTCAACGGCGGAGACCGGTTGGCTTTTCAGCACGGTCACAGCATTGCAGCAAGTCTCGACATCGGGGAATACGATCAGCGCGGAAGCCTTGTTCGGATGATCGATAACGGTGTCGTAGGTGACGGCGCTGATAAAACCCAGCGTGCCTTCAGAGCCGACCAGCAGATGGCTGAGCATTTCCAGCGGTTCGTCGTAGTCGACCAGTGCATTGAGGGAAAGGCCGGTGGTGTTCTTCAGTCGGTATTTGTGGCGGATCTTGTCGGCAAGTTCGGTATTGGCTCGGGTCTGCCGGCCGAGCCTGGCCAATTCTTCCAGCAGCATTCTGTGGCTGGCGCGAAAGGCGGCGACACTGGCGGCGTCTTCGGTGTCCAGGCGCGTGCCATCGGCCAGCACCAGGCGCATGCCTGCCAGCGTGTGATAAGTGTTCTGAGCCGTACCGCAGCACATGCCGCTGGCATTGTTGGCGACAATGCCGCCGATCTTGCAGGCGTTGATCGATGCCGGGTCCGGCCCGATCTTGCGTCCAAAGGGCGCGAGCCAGGCGTTGGCCTGGGCGCCAATCACACCCGGTTGCAATCGGATCTGGGTGCCCTGGCCACGGATTTCCCGGCCATTCCAGTTATCGCCGAGCACGATCAGCACGGAGTCGCTGATGGCCTGGCCAGACAGGCTGGTACCGGCCGCCCGGAAGGTCACGGGCACCTGTTCGCGTTGTGCGTACTTGAGCAGTGCCACGACTTCGTCCTCGGACTCGACCCGCACCACCAGCTTGGGAATCAGCCGGTAGAAGCTGGCGTCAGTACCGAACGCCAGGGTTGAGGTTGGATCGTCGAAGCGGCGCTCAGGTGGAATCAGACGTTCAATTTCATGCAAAAAGGCAGCGGGCAGGCTCATTGGTCCTCCAGGATCAACACCACCAGATCTTTCGGGCCGTGAGCGCCATAGGCCAGTACCTGTTCGATATCGGCCGTTTTGGACGGGCCGGAAATCAGCAAGGCATTGGTCGGCATGCCTGCCGCCCAGTGTTGCTGCTGCTGGACCTGATAAAGGTTGTCATGAATCTGGCTGGCCTTGAGCAGGGCGAAGTGTACCGGTGGCACCAGGCTCATCAGGCGCGGCTCTTCGCGGGTTGGCCAGACGATCAGACTGCCGGTGGCGGCAATCGCACCCAGGGTGGTGGTCAGGCTGGCCGAGGTGTCATTGAACAGCTCGGCTTTCCATTCTTCCACGGGCCGGTCGTAGGCTTTGAGTGTTGGCAGGTTGGGCTGTTGCTGCCAGAAGTCGGTGACGCGCTGGCCATGCTCAGTGCTCGGGGCAATCAACAGGTCAGGCAGTTGGCGATCAATCAGCAATTGCGCGAGCAGGGCGGGCCAGTCCTGTGCCGTGGTCATATGGATCTCGGTGTGAACCGCTTCCATCAGCTTGCGCAACTGGGCGATGCGTTGCTCGGGGGCGTAGCTCCACGGCGCGGTCACCAGCGTTTCGTCGAAGTTGTCTGCTACCGGGGTAGTGCCTTCCAGGCTTTTGCGCAGTTTGGCGAGGATGTTCTGTTTGCTGCTCATCGACGGGTCTCCTGCTTGGCCAGGTGTTCGCGGGCCATTTCATGCAACGAGCGGGCGGCCGGTTTCGGTGCGCTGTGGTTTTGCGTCCAGGGGCCGATCTTGCTGGGGGTCAGGTTTCGCAGGCGGGTGGCGAAGAAGCCGAACAGCCGATAAAGCATCGGTGAGCGGTTGAGCCTGGCCCAGGCGTTCCAGAGCAATCGCTCCTTGCGCGAGTACTTGCTGCCCTGACCGCGCATGACCTGATGCGGATTGTCCGGCGCCTTGACGTTCTCTTCGCGCAGGCGACGCAGCAGTGCCGGAATCGGGATCTTCACCGGGCACACTTCGCCACAGGCACCGCACAGCGAAGAGGCACTCGGATGATCGGGCACCTTGGCCAGGCCCACCATGTGAGGCGTGATGATTTTGCCGATCGGGCCCGGGTAGACCTCGCCATAGGCGTGCCCGCCAATCCGGGTGTAGACCGGGCAGTGGTTCATGCAGGCGCCGCAGCGGATGCAATTGAGGGTCTGGCGCAATTCGCTGTCGGCAAAGGCCTGGCTGCGACCGTTGTCGAGCAGCACCAGGTGCACTTCTTGCGGGCCGTCGAGCTCATGGGCCTTGCGCGGGCCGGAGATCATATTGACGTAGGTGGTGATCGGAATGCCAAGCGCCGAGCGGGTCAGCAGCGACAGCAGCGGCACGGTGTCGCGCAGGTTCTCGACCACTTTTTCTATGCCGGTAACCGCAATATGCACTGGCGGTACGGTCGTGGACATGCGGCCGTTGCCCTCGTTTTCCACCAGCAGCAGGGTGCCGGTTTCGGCGACGGCGAAGTTGACGCCGGAAACGCCGATGTCCGCTTCAAAGAACTTCTGACGCAGTACCCTGCGCCCGATCTGAATAAGGTGGTCGACATCCTTGGTGTACTCCACGCCAAGTTTGTCGTGGAACAAGGATGCGACCTGGCCGGCATTCTTGTGGATCGCCGGCATAATAATGTGAGAGGGCTTTTCGTTATCCAGCTGGACGATGAACTCGCCCATGTCCGACTCCAGGCACTCAATGCCCTGAGCCCCGAGGACATGGTTCATTTCCATCTCTTCGCTGACCATCGATTTGCCTTTGATCACTTGCCGCGCCTCGTGAGCACGGATGATCGAGAGGACGATGCCATTGGCTTCGTCCACCGTTTCCGCCCAGTGCACATGCACACCGTTGCGGGTCAGGTTCTGTTCCAGTCGCTCGAGCAAGTCGGGCAGCTTGGATAAAGCGCGTGCGCGAATGGCATTACCCAGTGCGCGCAATTGTTCCCGTTCGCCCGCATCGCTGAAGGCGTTGGCGCGTTTGGTCATCAGCGAGTCCATGGCACTGCGGAAGTTGTTTCGCAGTTGCGCATCGCCCAGCGCACGATGAGCCCGGGTACGGAAATCCTCTTCGACCTGGACTGTTGGTATCAGCGGTTGCGCGCTCATTGGCCGCCTCCGGTACGTTGCCAGAGAAAGCTCGCCAGGTGGGTACCGCGTAACGCTTGCTGCTGTTTCTCGAAGGCCCCGTTGATGTTCATCAGGCAGCCGCAATCGGCGCTGATCACCTGGTGCGCACCGGACTCTTTCAGGGCGCGGGTTTTATCCGCGACCATCGCTCCGGAAATGTCTGGCATCCGAACGCTGAATGTCCCACCAAAGCCACAGCATTCACTTTCATGGCTGTGCTCGACCCGCTCCACATTGCCCAGCTGCGCCAGCAGGGCGCGGCCGTGCAGGTGGGTGTTCATCTCCCGACGTGCAGAGCAGGAGGTGTGCAGCGCCACCTTGACCGGTTCGCCGCTGTCCTTGAACTGCACGTGGCAGACGTTGAGCAGAAACTCCGCCAACTCGTAGGTCCGCTCCGCCAGTGCCTGGACTTTTTCCAACACCGCAGGCTCGTCCTTGAACAAATCGGCATAGTGTTCGCGCAGCATGCCAGCACAGGAACCGGAAGGCACGACCACCGGATAATCTTCGGCAAACAGCGCCAGCTGGGCCCTGGCCACATCCCGGGCCTGATCGGTGTAACCGCTGGTGTAGGCCGGTTGACCGCAGCAGCTTTGCCCTTGTGGGTACTCGACGCGAATGCCTTCGCGTTCAAGCAGATGAATCGCGTCCATGCCCGCTTCGGGATAGAACAGGTCAACCACGCAGGTGCCGAACAGGTAGACCCGTGCCGGTTTCTGCCGAGGATAGTGACGCGGTTCGCGCAAGGGCGGTGCGACGCGGGTGGCGTTTGGCACAGCGTTATAAAAGAGCTCGCTCATCAGGCAGTTCTCCGGGTGGGCCCGGTTATTCGTCCGACGAGGCTGCTGAAGATAGTTGGTGAAACTTTCAGCAGCCTTGCAGACCGGGGTTGGATCAGCTGGCATCCGTGTTCCGATGCCAGATTTTTTACGGGGTGTATTCAGCGCTATCAGTGCACCAGCATGCCGGTCAGCCAATAGGCCTGAATCAAGGTGATCAAACCGACGATCGTTGCAAAGAACAGGCTGTGCTTGAGGGTGAAGCGGAACAGGTCCGATTCTTTGCCTACCAGGCCGGTTGCAGCACAGGCCACAGCGATCGATTGCGGGGAAATCATCTTGCCGGTGACACCACCGCTGGTGTTGGCCGCCACCAGCAAGGTGTCGTTAACTCCGATCTGGTGTGCCGTGGTGGCTTGCAGCGAACTGAACAGGGCGTTGGACGAGGTGTCGGAGCCTGTCAGGAACACGCCCAGCCAGCCGAGGAACGGCGAGAAGAACGGGAAGGCAGCGCCGGTGCCTGCCAGGACCAGCGCCAGGGTCGACGACATGCCCGAATAGTTGGTGACGAAGGCAAAGGCCAGCACCATACCAATCGACAGAATCGGCCAGCGCAGCTCGTAGAAGGTTTCCTTTAAAGTGGTCAGACCAGTTTTGAGATTGATCTTCAGAACAATCATCGAGATGACTGCCGAGAAGAAAATTGCCGTACCGGTAGCCGAAATCGGGTCCAGCTTGAAGACGGCTGGAATCGCCGTTGGCGCGGCAACGATCGGTGCAGTCTTGATCACCAACTGGTCCAGATGCGGGATGGCAATGTTGAACACCCAGCTGTACATGGAGCCGCCAGCGGCAAACATCGCCTTGAAGGGCTTCAGAGTCCAAATGGTGACCAGTACGGTCAGGATCAGGAACGGCGACCAGGCTATGAAAATCTCGCCCAGGCTGTAGGGCGAAGCCGGGGTGGTGCGCTGTGCACCAAAGCCACCGGTGCTTTTCACCGCGGCTGCACCGACACTGGCGCCGACCATTTCAGCATTGTGCTTGGGCTGCCAGACCTTGAGGAACAGAGTCAGGGAAATCAGGCTGGCCAAAGCCGAGGTGATGTCCGGCAGTTCCGGTCCGATGAAGTTTGAGGTGAAGTATTGAGTCACGGCGAAGCTGAAGCCGGCCACCAATGCGGCTGGCCAGGTTTCTTTGACACCCCTCACGCCGTCCATCATGAACACCAGCCAGAACGGCACGAACATCGACAGCAGTGGCAGTTGGCGACCGGTCATGGCACCAATCTTGAACGCGTCAATGCCGGTGACCTGACCGGCCACGATGATCGGAATGCCCAGTGCACCAAACGCCACGGGCGCGGTGTTGGCAATCAGGCACAGGCCGGCCGCATACAGGGGGTTGAAACCCAGGCCTACCAGCAGCGCAGCGGTGATGGCCACCGGGGCGCCGAAACCGGCAGCACCTTCCAGAAACGCACCGAAGCAGAAGCCGATCAGCAACACTTGCAGGCGCTGGTCATCGGTAATTGACAGCACCGAGCTGCGGATTACTTCGAACTGGCCGCTTTTGACCGTCAGTTTGTACAGAAACACGGCCGCGACAATGATCCAGGCGATCGGCCAAAGCCCATAGGCAAATCCATAGCCGGCGGCGGCCAAGGCCATATCGGCGGGCATTCCGAAGGCGAAGATCGCCACCAGAATCGACAGTGCCAGGGTGATGCTTCCGGCGACGTGGCCTTTGAGGCGGAACACGGCCAGGGCCAGGAAGAAGAACACGATGGGGATGACTGCCGCCAATGCGGACAGGCCAAGACTACCAAGCGGACTATAGAGTTGTTGCCAGGTTTGCATATGGGGTGGCCCCTAATTGTTGTTGGTCAGGCCGTCATTGGATAATTGGTAATACCAATTTACAATGTCGTGGCGCTAGGTTAGAGGCCTTGCAGGGCATGTGTCAATTTGAAGCGCTACAACTTTCGTCGGAAGGCGTAGTTCGCGTCTGTCTGAGTTGTAGGCAAAAGCGAAATCTGATGGGTGTCGGCGCGGGCGCAATAGGCCAGAATAGGCAGCCCCCATTGCAGCGGGGCATGTGGAGAATGAGTGATGGTTTTCGATCAGGTCCGCCAACGCCGTTTGTCCGACGATATTGTCGAGCGGCTTGAAGGGATGATTCTTGAAGGGACGTTGAAGGCCGGCGAGCGGTTGCCGGCCGAGCGCGTTTTGTCCGAGCAATTCGGCGTTTCGCGACCGTCCTTGCGTGAAGCCATTCAGAAATTGGTGGCCAAAGGCATGCTGGTCAGTCGCCAAGGGGGTGGTAACTATGTAGTGGAGTCGCTGGGCTCAACCTTCAGCGATCCGCTGCTGCAGTTGCTGGAAAACAACCCGGAAGCGCAGCGGGACTTGCTTGAGTTTCGCCATACGCTGGAAGCTTCGTGCGCGTACTACGCGGCCATGCGTGCAACCGACCTGGACCGCGAGCGGTTGAAGGCAGCCTTCGATGTACTACAGGATTGCTATTCGCGGGCCGATGAGGTCAGTCGTGCCGAAGAGGGTGTGGCCGATGCCCGCTTCCACTTGGCGATCGCCGAAGCCAGTCATAACGCGGTGTTGCTGCACACCATTCGTGGCCTGTTCGACTTGCTCAAGCGCAACGTGGTGACCAACATCGGCGGGATGTACAAGCAGCGCACGGAAACCCGCGACATGCTGATCGCTCAGCACCGAGAGTTGTATCTGGCAATTATCGAAGGGCGAGCAGAAGAGGCTCGTGCAGTGTCGAGCCGGCACATTTTGTACGTGCAGGAGGTGCTCGAAGAAGTGCGCCAGCAGGCCCAGCGTGAAGCCCGGGCGGAGCGGCGCAAGGGACTCTAGCATTTTCGTATGCTTATTCGCGGATAAATCCGCTCCCACATTCCCCGCTCAACATCACTGGGCGTGCTTTATTGTGGGAGCGGATTTATCCGCGAAGCTTTAGAAGCTTCGCTTAAGCAACTGACGGCGTCATTCGTCCTTGCCTTTGCTACGTACGGCACGCTGCAGTTCGCGATCGGAATCACGCTCGCGCTCGGTGTGGCGCTTGTCGTATTCCTTCTTGCCTTTGCCCAGGGCAATTTCGCACTTGATCAAGTGCTTGCTCCAGTACACCGACAAGGCGACGCAGGTGTAGCCTTTTTGCTGCACGGCCGCGTGGATCCGGTCCAGCTCGCGGTGGTTGAGCAATAGTTTACGGGTACGCGTCGGGTCGGCGATGACATGCGTGCTGGCGGCTGTCAGCGGTGTGATATGGCTACCCATCAGCCAAGCCTCACCGTCCTTGAGCACAACGTAGCTGTCGATCAAATGCGCCTTGCCGGCACGCAGACTTTTTACTTCCCAACCGGCCAGGACCAGACCGGCCTCGAATTTATGTTCGATGAAGTAATCGTGTCGCGCTTTCTTGTTCTGCGCGATGGTCCCTGTAGGGTGTTTCTTTTGTTTGGCCATAGGGGGCGCATTATAGGCAGTCGATGCTCTGTCGGCTACGGTGTTGCAGCATGCTTGAGCGTCTTGAATGAATACCGGACAATGCGCGCACTTTTCGACGCGCCTTAGGCGCCCATCGGCATTCATGTCACGTTTGCCGCCCAGCTTTGGAAGTGACGCCTGCATGACTACGCATATTCAACGTTCGGCCCTGCTGCCTTATCCCGCCAGGGCCCTGTACGACCTGGTCAATGATGTCGCGCGCTATCCCGAGTTTCTGCCGTGGTGCTCGACGGCGACCGTGCTTGAGGCCAGTAAAGAGCAGATGCGGGCCAGTCTCAAGGTCGCCAAGGGCGGGGTCAGCCAGCAATTCGTCACCCGCAATACCCTGGTGCCGGGGCAGTCGATCGAGATGAACCTGGAAGAGGGGCCTTTCAATCAGCTCCACGGCCTGTGGACCTTCAAGCCTCTCGGGGAAAAAGCCTGCAAGATCAGCCTCGATCTGTCATTCGATTACGCCGGCCCGCTGGTGCGCGCCACGCTGGGGCCGTTGTTCAATCAGGCAGCCAATACCCTGGTCGATGCGTTCTGCCAGCGGGCCAAGCAACTGCATGGCTGAGTCTTTGATCGATATTGAAGTGGTCTTCGCAACGCCTGAGCGGCAATTGTTGCTTCAAGTGTCGGTGCCTTCGGGCACCACCCTTCGTGAAGCCGTGCGGTTGAGTGGTATTGCCGAACAGTTTCCCGAGTGGGATGTAGGGGTGTGTGCGCTTGGGGTCTTCGGCAGGGTCATTGCCGACGCGCAGACAAGACCGGTCGAGGTGGGAGATCGAATCGAGATCTATCGGCCTCTGCTGGCAGACCCTAAAGAGGTGCGTCGTTTACGGGCGGCCAAGGCCGCACAGGCCAGGGGTGGAAAATCCTGAACAATAAAAAGCCCGGACATGCCGGGCTTTTTATTGATTGTTGAATTACTGCGGCGAGGTTTCCAGCGGCTGCTGGCTCGGCACAGGCACGACTTCGGCTTCATCCACATCACGCTGGATCTTCTCCAGCAGCGAGCCAGGCTTGGGTGGTGTCTCTGGTTTGGCCTGCTGGGGTTTGCTCTCTACAGGGGCGGTTATGGTAGTGTCGCTTTCGCCGCCAAGGATTGCCTCGTCTTTGCTGACGCCCGGCATGAAATCGCCCGACAGCCCGGCCAATTGATCACTATCATTAAAGAAGATGCTCATGCGTTCCTGCTGGCGTGGACCGCCCCCAGGCTGCTGGCTGTACAAATAGTCCCAGCGATTAGGATGGAACGTATCGGCCAGCAAGGGGTTGCCCATGATAAACCGTACTTGCCGGCGGGTCATTCCCGGGCGTAATTGGTCTATCATGTCCTGCGTGACGACATTGCCCTGCTGGATGTCGATTTTGTAAACCCCGGGGAAGGAACAACCGGCGAGTGCGAGCAGACCCACGAAGGTGAGGCTGGTTAGCAAGAGCTTGGTGTTTTGCATCGGTGGGCGACTTCCACTATCTTGGCTGGACAACGTAAACCCCGATCATACCCGTATTAAGAGAAGCTGCGAAGCAGCATCGGCGAGAAAGCTGACCATGGTTGAAAATAGCGAATTACGAAAAGTCGGCCTCAAGGTGACCCTGCCTCGAGTCAAAATTCTACAGATGCTCGACTCCACCGAGCAGCGTCACATGAGTGCCGAGGATGTCTACAAGGCATTGATGGAAGCGGGTGAGGATGTCGGTCTGGCTACGGTTTACCGGGTTCTGACTCAATTTGAAGCTGCAGGTTTGGTGGTGCGCCACAACTTCGACGGCGGTCACGCAGTTTTCGAACTGGCGGATGGCGGTCACCACGATCACATGGTTAACGTGGACTCCGGCGAAGTGATCGAGTTTTTCGACAGCGAAATCGAGAAGCGCCAGAAAGAGATCGTTGCCGAGCACGGCTTCGAGCTGGTGGACCACAATCTCGTGCTGTACGTACGCAAGAAAAAGTAAGCGCTTCTACTGGCGCATAACGCATAAAGGCGACCCTCGGGTCGCCTTTATGCGTTATGGCGATAGCTTGATCAGGCTTGATCAGGCTTTGGCGGTGACGACCATCTTCTTGGCATGCGCCAAGGATTCCTTGGTCAGGTCGATGCCGCCCAGCATACGGGCAACCTCTTCCACGCGTTCCTGTTTGCTCAGGTTGGCGACGGCGGTGCGGGTGGCGTCGGTGGCGCGGACCTTGTGCACAAAGAGATGATGGTGGCCTTGAGCGGCGACCTGCGGCAGGTGAGTCACCGTCAGCACCTGGCCGCGATCACCGAGTCGGCGCAGCAATTGGCCGACGATCTCTGCGGTCGGGCCGCCAATACCGACGTCGACTTCGTCGAACACCAGGGTTGGAATACGCGATGTTTGTGCAGTGATGACCTGAATGGCCAGGCTGATCCGGGAAAGCTCGCCACCGGAGGCGACTTTTGCCAGGCCTTTGAGTGGCTGGCCAGGGTTGGCGCTCACCAATAACTCAACCTGTTCCAGCCCGTGCGGCAGCAGTTCGCTGCCATTGTTGGGATGCAGCTCGATGCAGAAGCGCCCGCCGGGCATGCCCAGTCGCTGGATTTCCTGCTCCACGGCTTTCGCCAATTGTTCTGCGGCCTGTTGGCGTAACCCGCTCAACTCGCGGGCCTTGTCTTGATAATGGCGCGCATAGGCCGTCAGTTCATCGCCCAGGCGCTCGATCGATTCATCGTTTGCGTTGAGCGTTTCCAGTTCATCCAACAGCTTGTGCTGAAGGCCGGCGACTTCCGTTGGGTGAATTCTATGTTTGCGCGCGAGGGTATAAATGGTATCCAGGCGTTCTTCGAGTTGTTGCAGGCGTGCCGGGTCGGCATCGAAGTGATCAAGGAATCGGTTCAGTTCACCGACGGCTTCTTCTACCTGGATCTGGGCGCTGGCAATGAGATTGGCCGCTTCGCCCAGCGCCGTCGGAGAGTTATGCACAGCGGTCAGTCGGTTCAGACTGACTGTCAGGGCGCTGAGCACGTTGCCGGAATCATTTTCACTGCAATGGTCGATGACCTGGCGACAGATGCCGAACAGCGCTTCGGCATTGGTCAGGTTTTTGTGCTCCTGTTCCAGTTGCTCCAGCTCGTTTTCGCCCAGGCCCAGGTTTTCCAGTTCTTCGAGTTGATAGCTGAGTAACTGATGGCGTGCGCGCTGTTCTTCACCAGAGTTGGACAGCCGATCGAGTTCCTGGCGGGTCTGCTTCCAGCGCTGGGCAGCGAGTTGAACCTGGCGGGACAGATCGGTCGCCCCCGCGAATTCATCCAGCAAGCGCCGGTGGGTATCGGTTTTGAGCAGCGACTGGTGCTCGTGCTGGCTGTGGATATCAATCAGCAACTCTCCCAGCGCCTTGAGGTCGCCCAGTGGGCAGGGCGAGCCATTGATATACCCGCGCGAACGGCCCTCGGCGGTGATGACCCGGCGCAGGATGCATGGCCCTTCGCTGTCCAGGTCGCGCTCAGCGAGCCACGCCCGTGCTTCTGGAATATCGCTCAGGTCGAACGTGGCCAGGATGTCGGCCTTGTCGGCACCGGGGCGCACCACGCCACTGTCGGCACGATCGCCGAGCGTCAGGCCGAGCGCATCGAGCATGATCGATTTGCCTGCACCGGTTTCCCCGGTAATGACGCTCATGCCACGGGCGAGCTCCAGGTCAAGATGTTCGACGATGGCGTAGTTGTGTACGGACAGGTGCACCAGCATGCGGGCGGCTTCCAGGTGTTAAGTCTGGTTATTTATACAGTGTTTTGTTTCGCGTTGACAATGGCCTGCCTTAGCTCGATTTGGCTGCGTTTGATCTGTTGGTTATCGCAAAAGGGGCATCAAGGTTCTGCTACTTGTGTCATCTCGCCCCTTGAAGCTTGAAATTGCGGCCCCATATACCGGGGCAGATGTGCGAGTCGAGCTCGCTGACGATATTCAAAGGAGAACACTATGGCTGACGAACAGATTCTGGACGAACAGAATCCAGACGCTAACCAGGCCGCCGAATCCGCCGGCGGTGCAGACTTGACCGCGCGCGTGCAAGTGCTTGAAGAGCAACTGGCCGCCGCCCAGGATCAATCGCTGCGGGTCGCGGCCGACCTGCAGAACGTCCGCCGCCGTGCCGAGCAGGACGTCGAAAAGGCGCACAAGTTCGCGTTGGAAAAGTTTGCCGGTGACCTGCTGCCGGTCATCGACAGTCTGGAGCGTGGGTTGGAGCTTTCGAACCCGGATGACGAGAGCATTCGTCCGATGCGCGAAGGGATCGAACTGACCCTGAAAATGTTCCAGGACACCCTCAAGCGTTACAACCTTGAAGCCCTGGACCCGCACGGCGAACCCTTCAATGCCGAGCACCATCAGGCGATGGCCATGCAGGAAAGCGCCGACGTCGAACCCAACAGCGTTCTCAAGGTTTTCCAGAAGGGCTACCAGCTCAATGGGCGTTTGCTGCGCCCGGCCATGGTTGTGGTCAGCAAGGCGCCCGCACCGGTTTCGCCATCGATCGACGAGCAGGCTTGAAATCGGCCAAGTGGCCCCCATTTAGATGTCAAGCGTAAAAGTGCTACCGCAGTTAGCCACCACTGCTGCGGCAACCAAATTCAAGTTTCGGGAGAGTTAACATGGGCAAGATTATCGGTATCGACCTGGGGACCACCAACTCCTGCGTCTCCATTCTGGAAAACGGTAACGTCAAAGTCATCGAGAACGCCGAGGGTGCTCGCACCACGCCGTCGATCATCGCTTACGCCAACGATGGCGAAATTCTGGTCGGCCAGTCCGCCAAGCGCCAGGCGGTCACTAACCCGCACAACACTCTGTACGCGGTCAAGCGTCTGATCGGTCGTCGTTTTGAAGAAGAAGTCGTTCAGAAAGACATCCAGATGGTCCCTTACAAGATCGTCAAGGCCGATAACAATGACGCTTGGGTTGAAGTGAATGGCCAGAAAATGGCGCCGCCTCAGATCTCGGCTGAAATCCTGAAAAAGATGAAGAAAACCGCCGAAGATTACCTCGGCGAAACAGTGACCGAAGCGGTCATCACCGTGCCTGCCTACTTCAACGACAGCCAGCGCCAGGCCACCAAAGATGCCGGCCGCATTGCTGGCCTGGACGTAAAACGTATCATCAACGAACCTACCGCAGCGGCACTGGCCTACGGCATGGACAAGGCCAAGGGCGATCACACCGTGATCGTTTATGACCTGGGTGGCGGTACCTTCGACGTATCGGTCATCGAGATCGCAGAAGTCGACGGCGAGCACCAGTTCGAAGTACTGGCTACCAACGGTGACACCTTCCTGGGTGGTGAAGACTTCGACATCCGTCTGATCGACTACCTCGTCGACGAATTCAAGAAAGAAAGCGGCATGAACCTCAAGGGGGACCCGCTGGCGATGCAGCGCCTGAAAGAAGCTGCCGAAAAAGCCAAGATCGAGCTGTCCTCGAGCCAGCAGACCGACGTCAATCTGCCGTACATCACTGCAGACGCCACCGGTCCAAAGCACTTGAACGTGAAAATCTCGCGCGCCAAGCTGGAATCGCTGGTTGAAGACCTGGTTCAGCGCACCATCGAACCTTGCCGTATTGCGCTGAAAGACGCTGGTATCGACGTTGGCAAGATCAACGACGTGATCCTGGTCGGCGGTCAGACCCGTATGCCATTGGTGCAAAAACTGGTGACTGACTTCTTCGGCAAAGAAGCCCGCAAAGACGTCAACCCGGACGAAGCGGTTGCCATGGGTGCTGCCATCCAGGGCGCGGTACTGGCCGGTGACGTGAAAGACGTATTGCTGCTCGACGTCAGCCCGCTGACCCTGGGTATCGAAACCATGGGCGGCGTAATGACTGCGCTGATCGAGAAAAACACCACGATTCCTACCAAGAAATCGCAAGTGTTCTCGACTGCCGACGACAACCAGAGCGCTGTGACCATTCACGTGCTGCAAGGCGAGCGCAAGCAAGCCGCTCAGAACAAGTCGCTGGGCAAGTTCGATCTGGCCGAGATTCCACCGGCTCCACGTGGCGTGCCGCAAATCGAAGTGACCTTCGACATCGACGCCAACGGTATCCTGCACGTAGGCGCCAAAGACAAGGCCACCGGCAAGACTCAGTCGATCGTGATCAAGGCCAACTCCGGTCTGTCCGAGGAAGAAATTCAGCAGATGGTTCGCGATGCTGAAGTCAATGCTGAGGAAGACCGCAAATTCGAAGAACTGGCTGCTGCCCGCAATCAGGGTGATGCACTGGTTCACTCGACTCGCAAAATGGTCGCCGACGCGGGTGACAAAGTGACCGCCGAAGAGAAAACCGCGATCGAAGCTGCCGTGGTTGCTCTGGAAGCCGCTGTCAAAGGCGACGACAAGGCTGCCATCGAGGCCAAGGTTGAGGAGCTGTCGAAAGTTTCCGCGCCAGTGGCTCAGAAAATGTACGCCGAACAGGCCGAGAAGCCTCAGGCTGGTGAAAAGCCAGCCGCTGAAGAAGCCAAGCACGACGACGTCGTTGACGCTGAGTTTGAAGAAGTAAAAGACAACAAGTAAGTATCGCTTGTGGTCGGTCAGTCACCCGCATTCTGCTGGTGACTGGTAGGATGTCGCCGCGCGGGGGCTTGCTCCCGCGTTGGCGTGTCTGGAATACACGAATTTTTGCAGCATTTGACACGGTTCGAATGCTGGCGGCACAGCGCTGACAGGCGCAGAGGTTTGCCGAACGTCCCCGAGAGTGCAAAGACCTATGGCAAAGCGTGATTACTACGAGGTACTGGGAGTCGAGCGCGGCTCGAGCGAAGCCGACCTGAAAAAGGCCTATCGCCGCCTGGCGATGAAGCATCACCCAGACCGCAATCCTGACGATAAAGAGTCGGAAGAGAAGTTCAAGGAAGCCAACGAGGCCTACGAAGTTCTGTCTGACACGAGCAAGCGTGCGTCTTACGATCAGTATGGCCATGCGGGTGTCGACCCGAGCATGGGGGGTGGCGGCGCAGGTTTTGGCGGAGCCAACTTCTCCGACATCTTCGGCGATGTCTTCAGCGACTTCTTTGGTGGTGGTCGCGGCGGTTCCCGTGGCGGCGCTCAGCGCGGCAGTGACCTGCGCTACACCCTGGAGCTGAATCTGGAAGAAGCGGTGCGCGGTACCACCGTCAGCATTCGCGTTCCGACCCTGGTCAACTGCTCGCCGTGTGACGGTTCCGGTGCCAAGAAGGGTTCTGCCCCATCGACGTGCCCAACCTGTGGCGGTATCGGCCAGGTCCGTATGCAGCAGGGCTTTTTTGCCGTGCAGCAAACCTGCCCGCGCTGTCAGGGTCAGGGCAAGATCATTTCCGATCCGTGCGACTCGTGCCATGGCGAAGGTCGGGTCGAGGAATACAAGACTCTGTCGGTCAAGGTGCCAGCGGGTGTTGATACCGGCGACCGTATCCGGCTTTCCGGCGAGGGCGAGGCGGGCACCATGGGTGGCCCGACTGGCGACCTGTATGTCGTGATCAGTGTCCGTGAGCATGCGATCTTCCAGCGCGATGGCAAGCACCTGTACTGCGAAGTACCGATCAGCTACACCGATGCCGCCCTGGGTGGCGAGCTGGAAGTGCCGACCCTGGATGGTCGGGTCAAGCTGAAGATTCCGGAGGGTACCCAGACCGGCAAGCAATTCCGTCTGCGCGGCAAGGGTGTTGCTCCGGTTCGGGGTGGCGGCGCTGGCGACCTGATGTGTCGGGTGGCGGTGGAAACGCCGGTCAACCTGAGTCGTCGTCAGCGTGAGCTGCTTGAAGAGTTGCGCGATTCCTTGAGTGGTGACAGCTCGCACTCACCCAAGGCCAATGGCTGGTTCGAAGGCGTGAAGCGCTTCTTCGGCGATTTGTAAGAGGGATTCAGGGCATGCGACGTATAGCTGTGATGGGCGCTGCAGGGCGCATGGGCAAAACGCTGATCGAGGCTGTTCAGCAGACACCTGGCGCGGGTTTGACGGCGGCGGTGGATCGTCCTGACAGCACGCTGGTAGGTGCTGATGCGGGTGAGTTGGCGGCTCTGGGTCGTATTGGCGTTCCGCTTTCGGGCGACCTGGCCAAGGTGGCAGACGAGTTCGATGTGCTGATCGATTTCACTCATCCCACTGTGACCCTGAAGAACCTGGCGTTCTGCCGCAAAGCTGGCAAGGCCATGGTCATCGGTACCACCGGATTCAATGTCGAAGAGAAACAGTTGCTGGCCGAGGCCGGGAAAGAAATCCCGATCGTCTTTGCTGCCAACTTCAGTGTCGGCGTAAACCTGTGCCTGAAGCTGCTCGACACCGCTGCTCGCGTGCTGGGTGATGATGTCGATATCGAAATCATCGAAGCCCACCATCGGCACAAGGTCGATGCGCCGTCTGGCACTGCCGTGCGCATGGGGGAAGTGGTTGCGCAGGCGCTGGGTCGTAACCTGCAGGAAGTGGCGGTCTATGGTCGTGAAGGCCAGACCGGTGCGCGGGATCGGCAGACCATTGGTTTTGCAACGGTGCGTGCTGGTGATGTGGTTGGCGATCACACTGTGCTGTTCGCGGCTGAAGGCGAGCGTGTCGAGATTACCCACAAGGCTTCCAGTCGCATGACCTTCGCCAAGGGCGCCGTGCGCGCAGCGTTGTGGCTGGACGGGCGTGAGCCTGGCCTGTACGACATGCAGGACGTTCTCGATCTGCATTGAGTGCGTGTCGCCCCTCAAGCGGTCGTGTAGAATCACGGCTGCTTGTTCATTTCTGCTGTTCAGCGACGTCCTGTCGCATTCTTCCAGCTTTCGGGCACATTTGCGGTGGACCAAAAAAGCCTTTTTCTGTAAGCTACAGCTTTAGTGTGTCCACTAAAAGCGCGCAGATAATTCGATAAAGAAGCGGGGTGACGTGTCTATACGTCATTCCGCTTTTTTACAACCTGCGATCGCCCCTTCAGGCTTTTTTTACGGGAGGTCTTCTTGACTAAGCCAGCCATACTCGCCCTTGCTGATGGCAGCATTTTTCGCGGTGAAGCCATTGGAGCCGACGGACAAACCGTTGGTGAGGTGGTGTTTAACACCGCAATGACCGGCTATCAGGAAATTCTGACCGATCCTTCCTATGCCCAGCAAATCGTTACCCTGACTTACCCGCACATCGGCAACACCGGCACGACGCCTGAAGATGCCGAGTCTGACCGTGTCTGGTCCGCTGGCCTGGTCATCCGTGACCTGCCGCTGGTTGCCAGTAACTGGCGTAACACCCTGTCCCTGTCGGACTACCTGAAGGCCAACAACGTCGTTGCCATCGCGGGCATCGACACTCGCCGCCTGACCCGCATCCTGCGTGAGAAGGGCGCGCAGAACGGCTGCATCCTGGCGGGCGATAACATCAGCGAAGAAGCTGCAATCGCCGCTGCTCGCGGATTCCCGGGCCTCAAAGGCATGGACCTGGCGAAAGTTGTCAGCACCCAGTCTTCCTACGAATGGCGCTCCAGTGTCTGGAGCTTGAAGACCGACAGCCACCCGACCCTGGAAGCCTCCGAGCTGCCTTACCATGTCGTGGCCTACGACTACGGTGTGAAGCTGAACATCCTGCGCATGCTGGTTGCACGCGGTTGCCGCCTGACGGTCGTGCCTGCACAGACGCCGGCCAGCGAAGTGCTCGCGCTCAATCCGGATGGTGTGTTCCTGTCCAACGGCCCTGGTGATCCGGAGCCTTGCGACTATGCCATCCAGGCCATCAAGGACATCCTGGAAACCGAGATTCCGGTTTTCGGTATCTGCCTGGGTCACCAACTGCTGGCCCTGGCATCCGGTGCCAAGACCGTGAAAATGGGCCATGGCCACCACGGTGCCAACCACCCGGTCCAGGACCTGGACACTGGCGTGGTCATGATCACCAGCCAGAACCACGGTTTTGCAGTTGACGAGGCTTCGTTGCCAGGCAACGTGCGCGCCATTCACAAGTCGCTGTTCGACGGTACCCTGCAGGGGCTGGAACTCACCGACAAGTGCGCATTCAGCTTCCAGGGTCACCCTGAAGCAAGCCCGGGCCCAACTGACGTGGCGCCGCTGTTCGACCGTTTCATCGATGCCATGGCCAAGCGCCGCTGACGGCTCGTCTCGATTATGTAGCGAGGCCCTGGACCACCGGGTTCAACCCCGAGTGAGTCCAGGTGCCGCCAGAGAATGTTCAAGGCGGACTGCCTTCGGGTAGCTCCGACTGACCTGCGGATTTGAGTGACAACCCATGCCAAAACGTACAGACATTAAAAGTATCCTGATTCTCGGTGCCGGCCCGATCGTCATCGGCCAGGCCTGCGAATTCGACTACTCCGGCGCCCAGGCCTGCAAGGCACTGCGCGAAGAGGGTTACCGCGTCATCCTGGTGAACTCCAACCCAGCGACCATCATGACCGACCCGGCCATGGCCGACGCCACCTACATCGAGCCGATCAAGTGGCAGACCGTTGCCAAGATCATCGAAGCCGAGCGCCCGGACGCACTGCTGCCGACCATGGGCGGCCAGACTGCACTGAACTGCGCGCTGGACCTGGAGCGAGAAGGCGTCCTGGAAAAGTTCGGCGTGGAAATGATCGGCGCCAATGCCGACACCATCGACAAGGCTGAAGACCGTTCGCGTTTCGACAAGGCCATGAAGGCCATCGGTCTGGAATGCCCGCGCTCGGGTATCGCCCACAGCATGGAGGAGGCTAACGCCGTCCTCGAGAAGCTCGGCTTCCCTTGCATCATTCGTCCTTCGTTCACCATGGGCGGCACCGGCGGCGGCATCGCCTACAACCGTGAAGAATTCGAAGAGATCTGCGCCCGTGGTCTGGACCTGTCACCGACCAAGGAACTGCTGATCGACGAGTCGCTGATCGGCTGGAAAGAGTACGAGATGGAAGTGGTCCGCGACAAAAAGGACAACTGCATCATCGTCTGCTCGATCGAGAACTTCGATCCGATGGGCGTGCACACCGGTGACTCGATCACCGTCGCACCTGCCCAGACTCTGACGGACAAGGAATACCAGATCATGCGCAACGCCTCGCTGGCGGTGCTGCGTGAGATCGGCGTTGAAACCGGCGGTTCCAACGTCCAGTTCGGTATCTGCCCGGACACCGGCCGCATGGTCGTGATCGAAATGAACCCGCGTGTTTCCCGTTCGTCGGCCCTGGCCTCGAAAGCGACCGGCTTCCCGATCGCCAAGATCGCCGCCAAGCTGGCCGTCGGTTACACCCTCGACGAACTGCAGAACGACATCACCGGCGGCCGCACTCCAGCCTCCTTCGAGCCGTCCATCGACTACGTCGTCACCAAGCTGCCACGTTTCGCTTTCGAGAAATTCCCGAAAGCCGACGCCCGCCTGACCACCCAGATGAAATCTGTCGGTGAAGTCATGGCCATCGGCCGTACTTTCCAGGAATCCTTGCAGAAAGCCCTGCGTGGTCTGGAAGTTGGCGTCTGCGGTCTGGACCCGAAAGTGGATCTGGCCAGTCCTGAAGCTGCCAGCATCCTCAAGCGCGAGCTGACCGTACCGGGCGCCGAGCGTATCTGGTACGTCGCCGATGCCATGCGTTCGGGCATGACCGTCGACGAGATCTTCGACCTGACCATGATCGACCGTTGGTTCCTGGTCCAGATGGAAGACCTGATCAAGGACGAAGAGAAGGTCAAAACCCTCGCTCTGTCCTCGATCGACAAGGAGCTGATGCTGCGTCTCAAGCGCAAGGGTTTCTCCGACCAGCGTCTGGCCAAGCTGCTGGGTATTACCGACAAGAATCTGCGCCGTCACCGTCACAAGCTCGAAGTCTTCCCGGTCTTCAAGCGTGTCGACACCTGCGCTGCCGAGTTCGCCACCGACACCGCCTACCTGTATTCGACCTACGAGGAAGAATGCGAGGCCAACCCATCGAGCCGTGACAAGATCATGATTCTGGGTGGTGGTCCAAACCGTATTGGCCAGGGTATCGAGTTCGACTACTGCTGCGTGCACGCGGCACTGGCCCTGCGCGAAGACGGTTACGAGACCATCATGGTCAACTGCAACCCGGAAACCGTTTCCACCGACTACGACACTTCCGACCGTCTGTACTTCGAGCCGCTGACGCTGGAAGACGTGCTGGAAGTGGTACGCGTCGAGAAGCCGAAAGGCGTGATCGTTCACTACGGTGGCCAGACCCCACTGAAGCTGGCGCGCGCACTGGAAGAAGCCGGCGTACCGATCATCGGCACCAGCCCTGATTCGATCGACCGTGCCGAAGACCGTGAGCGCTTCCAGCAGATGGTTCAGCGCCTGAACCTGCTGCAGCCGCCAAACGCGACCGTTCGCAGCGAAGACGAAGCTATTCAGGCGGCCGGCAAGATCGGTTACCCGCTGGTTGTGCGTCCTTCCTACGTGCTGGGCGGCCGCGCCATGGAGATCGTCTACGAGCTGGACGAGCTCAAGCGCTACCTGCGTGAAGCTGTTCAGGTGTCCAACGACAGCCCGGTGCTGCTCGACCACTTCCTCAACTGCGCCATCGAAATGGACGTGGATGCGGTCTGCGACGGCACTGACGTGGTTATCGGCGCAATCATGCAGCACATTGAACAGGCCGGTGTTCACTCCGGTGACTCCGCGTGCTCGCTGCCTCCGTACTCGCTGCCGGCTCACGTGCAGGACGAAGTGCGCGAGCAGGTCAAGAAAATGGCCCTGGAGCTGGGCGTTGTCGGCCTGATGAACGTTCAGCTGGCCCTGCAGGGCGACAAGATCTACGTGATCGAAGTCAACCCGCGTGCTTCGCGGACCGTGCCGTTCGTGTCCAAGTGCATTGGCACCTCGCTGGCAATGATCGCTGCTCGCGTCATGGCCGGTAAGTCCCTGAAGGAATTGGGCTTCACCCAGGAAATCATCCCGAACTTCTACAGTGTGAAAGAGGCGGTGTTCCCATTCGCCAAATTCCCTGGCGTTGACCCGATCCTCGGCCCAGAGATGAAGTCGACCGGTGAAGTCATGGGTGTCGGCGATACCTTCGGTGAAGCGTTCGCCAAGGCGCAAATGGGTGCCAGCGAAGTGCTGCCGACCGGCGGTACTGCGTTCATCAGCGTTCGCGATGATGACAAGCCGCAAGTGGCCAGCGTTGCACGTGACCTGATCAACCTTGGTTTCGAAGTCGTGGCGACCGCAGGTACTGCCAAAGTCATCGAAGCCGCCGGTTTGAAAGTCCGTCGCGTGAACAAAGTGACCGAAGGTCGCCCGCACGTGGTCGACATGATCAAGAACGACGAAGTGTCGCTGATCATCAACACCACTGAAGGTCGTCAGTCGATTGCTGACTCCTACTCGATTCGTCGCAATGCATTGCAGCACAAGATCTACTGCACCACGACCATTGCGGCCGGTGAAGCAATTTGCGAAGCGCTGAAGTTCGGTCCGGAAAAGACCGTTCGCCGCTTGCAGGATCTCCATGCAGGACTCAAGGCATGAATAAATACCCAATGACCGTCCAGGGCGCTCGCGCCCTGGAAGAAGAATTGACCCATCTGACCAAGGTTGTCCGTCCCAAGCTAAGCCAGGATATCGGTACAGCCCGGGAGTTGGGTGATTTGAAGGAAAACGCTGAGTACCACGCCGCTCGCGAGCAGCAGGGTATGGTCGAAGCGCGTATCCGCGATATCGAAGGCCGTCTGCAGAATGCCGTGGTAATCGACGTGACAACGATTCCCCATAACGGCAAAGTGATTTTCGGCACGACCGTTGACATCGCGAACGTTGAAACTGACGAAACCGTGACCTATCAGATTGTTGGCGAAGACGAAGCTGACATCAAAGCTGGCAAGCTCTCTGTGGGTTCGCCCATCGCTCGCGCCCTGATTGCAAAATCAGAGGGTGACGTGGTGTCAGTCAAGACTCCTGGCGGTTTGATCGAGTACGAGATTGTCGAAGTCAAACACCTTTAGTCGACACAGCGGCTTCGCCGCGGGTTCGATTATCTGGCAGCTGACCCAGGTTTTCTGGGTTGGCGGCCTGTGGATGTTGCACTTCGGGCTGTTGCCAGCCTTGGGCAAAATCGGCCTGGCGCCGCTTCTGGTCGAGGATATCGGTAGCCTGATCGCGTCTGTACTGGTGGGTTTCGCGGCATTTTGCGCCGGTATTCAGGCGCTGGTATTGATGCAGGCCTATGGCGTCACGAGCCTGTGGCGAGACATGCGTGGGCAGTTGCTGCTGTTGGCGTTGTTGATGTGTGCGGGCTATATGGCATTGCGCCTGGGTCTGCCCGATCTGCTGCGCTGGCAGCTGTTCTGCTATCTGGTGCTGGGCCTCACGGGCCTGCTGCTGGTATTGCAACCAGCCCCGGGCAGGGCGCGCCAGGCGCGCCGCTGAACGGAGCGAACATCAGTTGAAACGATGGATGTTCGACAGTTGCTTGTTGACCTTCGGGTTCTTGCGATAGATCAGCGCCATTTTGCCGATGACCTGTACCAATTCCGCCTTGCCCGACTTGCACAGCTCGGCGATGGATTCCAGGCGGGCTTCGCGCTCCAGGATGTTGAGCTTGATCTTGATCAGCTCGTGATCGCTCAGGGCGCGTTCGAGTTCGGCTAAAACACCTTCAGTCAGCCCATTGTCCGCCACAATCAGAACTGGTTTCAGATGGTGGCCAATGGATTTGTACTGTTTCTTCTGCTCTTGAGTGAGCGGCATAATCTGACCCTTTGTCTGATCTTGTAAAAACGGCGGCCATTTTACCCGAGGGCCCTTGGATCCGCCCAACTAATCACGACCGTTATCAACGAGGTGCCCAGTGGCGCGTTCCAAGACAAGCCTTGGCTGGCTGAAAGAACACTTCAACGACCCGTACGTAAAAATGGCGCAGAAGGATGGCTACCGTTCGCGTGCGAGTTACAAATTGCTGGAAATCCAGGAAAAGTACCGGATCATTCGGCCCGGAATGAGCGTTATCGACTTGGGCGCGGCGCCGGGTGGCTGGTCGCAGGTGACCAGTCGTCTGATCGGCGGTCAGGGGCGCCTGATCGCTTCCGACATCCTGGAAATGGACAGCATTGCGGATGTCACTTTTATCCAGGGTGACTTCACCCAGGATGCCGTGCTTGCACAGATCCTCGAAGCGGTAGGTAATTCGCACGTAGACCTTGTGATTTCCGATATGGCCCCCAATATGAGTGGTACGCCTGCCGTGGATATCCCAAAGGCCATGTTCCTGTGCGAGCTGGCTCTCGATCTGGCGACTCGGGTGCTCAAGCCGGGTGGCGATTTCCTGATCAAGATTTTCCAGGGCGAAGGGTTTGACGTGTACCTGAAGGACGCTCGTCAGAAATTCGACAAGGTCCAGATGATCAAGCCTGACTCTTCCCGGGATCGCTCCCGCGAGCAATACTTGCTGGCAAGGGGTTATCGCGGCGAGTAGGGCGTCAGGCCGGCGGTTTCCAGAGTGTCCGATAGTTTTTTCCAATCGGCAGTGCTGCCTGACCTGGATGAACATCGTGTAGTCTAGGTTCACAAAGGGTTACAGACAGGCGCCTGCAGATGTGTAGGTAATGTAGTAAGTTACGCCGGTGAATATCATGCGAGGCACGGCTGCGCCGTCAGCCGGCTTCAGAGGGTAGCGAATTGAACGATATGGCAAAGAATTTGATCCTGTGGTTGATCATTGCGGCGGTCCTGGTGACTGTGATGAACAACTTCTCCAGTCCGAACGAGCCGCAGACCCTCAACTATTCCGACTTCATTCAGCAAGTCAAGGATGGCAAGGTCGAGCGCGTCGCAGTCGACGGCTATGTCATTACCGGTAAGCGTACCGATGGCGACAATTTCAAAACCATCCGCCCAGCCATTCAGGATAACGGCCTGATCGGCGACCTGGTCGACAATCACGTCGTCGTCGAAGGCAAGCAGCCCGAGCAGCAAAGCATCTGGACCCAGTTGCTGGTAGCCAGCTTCCCGATTCTCGTCATTATTGCCGTGTTCATGTTCTTCATGCGCCAGATGCAAGGCGGTGGGGGCGGCAAGGGCGGGCCAATGAGCTTTGGCAAGAGCAAGGCGCGCCTGCTGTCCGAAGATCAAGTCAAGACTACCCTGGGCGACGTTGCAGGTTGTGACGAAGCCAAGGAAGAAGTGGGCGAGCTGGTTGAGTTCCTGCGTGATCCGGGCAAATTCCAGCGTCTGGGCGGTCGTATTCCGCGTGGCGTACTGATGGTCGGCCCACCGGGTACCGGTAAAACCCTAATAGCCAAGGCCATTGCCGGCGAAGCCAAGGTTCCATTCTTCACTATTTCCGGTTCCGACTTCGTTGAAATGTTCGTCGGTGTCGGCGCCAGCCGTGTTCGTGACATGTTCGAGCAGGCCAAGAAGCACGCACCTTGCATCATCTTCATCGACGAAATCGATGCCGTGGGTCGCCATCGTGGCGCCGGCATGGGTGGTGGTCATGATGAGCGTGAGCAAACCCTTAACCAGTTGCTGGTTGAGATGGACGGCTTCGAAATGAACGATGGCATCATTGTCATTGCGGCGACCAACCGTCCTGACGTCCTTGACCCTGCGTTGCTGCGCCCAGGTCGTTTCGACCGCCAGGTGGTTGTCGGCTTGCCGGATATCCGTGGTCGTGAGCAGATCCTCAAGGTTCACATGCGCAAGGTGCCGATGGGTGACGACGTCAACCCGGCCGTTATTGCCCGTGGTACACCAGGCTTCTCCGGTGCTGACCTGGCCAACCTGGTCAACGAAGCGTCGTTGTTCGCTGCCCGTGGTGGCAAGCGTCTGGTCGAGATGAAGGAGTTCGAATTGGCCAAAGACAAGATCATGATGGGCGCCGAGCGCAAATCCATGGTCATGTCCGAGAAAGAAAAGCAGAACACCGCGTATCACGAAGCAGGTCACGCGATCGTCGGGCGTGTCGTGCCCGAGCATGATCCGGTTTACAAGGTCTCCATCATTCCGCGTGGTCGTGCGCTGGGTGTGACCATGTTCCTGCCTGAAGAGGATCGCTACAGCCTGTCCAAGCGCGCGCTGATCAGTCAGATCTGTTCGCTGTATGGTGGCCGTATCGCGGAAGAGATGACGCTCGGTTTCGACGGCGTGACCACGGGCGCTTCCAACGACATCATGCGAGCCAGCCAGATCGCTCGCAATATGGTGACCAAGTGGGGCTTGTCCGAGAAATTGGGTCCGCTGATGTACGCTGAAGAAGAAGGCGAAGTGTTCCTGGGGCGCAGTGTTGGCTCTCAACACGCCAGCGTGTCGGGCGAAACGGCCAAGCTGATCGATTCCGAGGTGCGCAGCATCATCGACCAGTGCTATGGCACCGCCAAGCAAATCCTCACAGACAACCGCGACAAGCTCGATGCGATGGCGGATGCCCTGATGAAGTACGAAACCATCGATGCCGACCAGATCGACGACATCATGGCTGGCCGTGAGCCACGCGAGCCGCGTGACTGGGAAGGTGGTTCGGGCAGCTCCTCCGGCACGCCTGCGGCACAGGGCGATCGTCCGGAAACCCCGATCGGTGGTCCAGCGGCTCAACTCTAAGGTCCCACATGACATTTGAGCAGTACCCAACCCGGTTGCCTTGCGGCAGCCGGGTTCTTGATTTGGCCCATACCCATGTAATGGGCATCCTCAACGCCACCCCTGACTCCTTTTCCGATGGCGGTCGCTACACCCATGTCGACGATGCCTTGCGTCATGCCGCTGCGATGGTAGCTGCCGGTGCTACGCTGATTGATGTGGGTGGCGAGTCGACCCGGCCTGGTGCGCGAGTGGTTTCGCCGCTCGAGGAGCTGGAACGGGTTGCGCCGGTGGTCGAGGCGATCAATCGTGAGCTGGACGTCATCATTTCCGTTGACACCTCAACGCCTGCGGTCATTCGTGAGACGGCCAGGTTGGGGGCCGGACTGATCAATGATGTGCGTTCGCTGCGTCGCGATGGCGCTCTGGATGCTGCTGCCGATACCGGATTGCCGGTGTGCCTCATGCACATGCTGGGCGAGCCGGGTGATATGCAGGACGATCCTCGGTACGGCAACGTAGTGGCCGAGGTTGCCAGCTTTCTTGAGGGGCGCATGGCTGCTTGCGCAGCGGTGGGCATCGGTTCGGAGCGAATCATCCTGGATCCGGGTTTTGGCTTTGCCAAGACGCTGGAGCACAATCTGAGCCTTTTCAAACACATGGAAGCCCTCCATGATTTAGGGCGACCACTGTTGGTGGGTGTGTCGCGTAAAAGCATGATCGGCCTGGCGTTGAAGCGCCCGGTCGGCGAACGCTTGCATGGCGGTTTGGCGCTTGCGGCGCTGGCAATGGTCAAGGGTGCGAAAATCCTGCGGGTCCACGATGTGGCCGAGACAGTCGATGTAGTGCGCATGATCGCAGCAGTCAACGCCGCTGAATAAGAATGATGGAGCATCTATGAGTAGAAAATATTTCGGTACCGACGGCATTCGTGGTCGTGTCGGCGAGTTCCCCATTACTCCTGATTTCATGTTGAAGCTTGGCTGGGCTGCCGGAATGGCGTTTCGCAGTCAGGGCGCCTGTAAGGTGCTGGTTGGCAAGGACACGCGTATCTCCGGGTACATGTTCGAGTCTGCGCTGGAGGCAGGCTTGTCCGCCGCCGGTGCTGACGTGATGTTGCTGGGCCCGATGCCGACACCGGCGATCGCTTATCTCACGCGTACTTTTCATGCCGAAGCGGGAATTGTGATCAGTGCTTCGCATAACCCGCACGACGATAACGGTATCAAGTTCTTCTCAGGCGAAGGCACCAAATTGCCCGACGAAGTCGAGCTGATGATCGAAGAGCTGCTTGATGCGCCAATGTCCGTGGTTGAATCGAGCAAGCTAGGCAAGGTGTCACGTATCAACGACGCCGCCGGTCGTTACATCGAATTCTGCAAGAGCAGCGTGCCCACCGGCACCAGCTTTGCCGGCATGAAGATCGTGCTCGACTGTGCTCACGGTGCCACCTACAAAGTCGCGCCAAGCGTATTCCGCGAGCTGGGTGCCACGGTCACCGTGCTGGCGGCCGAGCCTAACGGCCTGAACATCAACGATAATTGCGGCTCCACTCATATCGAATCGCTCCAGGCCGCCGTTCTGGTTGGGCATGCGGATCTGGGGATCGCGTTCGATGGCGATGGCGACCGGGTGCTGATGGTCGACCATACCGGTGCAATCGTCGATGGTGACGACCTGCTGTTCATGATCGCTCGAGACCTGCATGAGCGCGGCAAGCTGCAAGGCGGCGTGGTGGGCACACTCATGAGTAACCTGGGGCTGGAACTGGCCCTGAAGGAGTTGTCGATTCCCTTCGTGCGCGCCAAGGTCGGCGACCGCTATGTCGTTGCCGAACTGCTGGAGCGCAACTGGTTGATCGGAGGAGAAAACTCCGGGCATGTCCTGTGCTGCCACCACACCACGACCGGTGATGCGATCATCGCGGCGCTGCAGGTGCTGATGTCGCTCAAACGCCGTGGCGAAACCCTGGCGCAGGCGCGTCATGGCCTGCGCAAGTGCCCTCAGGTACTGATTAACGTGCGCTTCGGTGGTGGTGTCGACCCTGTCGAGCATCCTGCGGTCAAGGAGGCCTGCGAGCGCGTTGCCGAGGCCATGGCGGGGCGCGGGCGGGTACTGTTGCGCAAGTCCGGCACAGAGCCTTTGGTGCGCGTAATGGTTGAAGGTGACGACGAAACCCAGGTCCGCGGCTATGCCGAAGAGCTCGCAAAACTGGTAAGTGAAGTTTGTGCCTGATTTTGGCTTGCCAGTCGTGATTTGGTTGGGTAACATCTGCGCCCACTTTGACCGACGAGGTACAGCATGCGTCGCCCCATGGTAGCTGGTAACTGGAAAATGCACGGTACCCGCGCCAGCGTCGCTGCGCTGATAAAGGGCCTAGGTAAGCAGGCCCTGCCTGGCGGTGTTGATGTAGCGGTTTTTCCGCCTGGCGTGTACATCGATCAAGCGATCAAGGGTCTGCAGGACAAGAAGGTTGCCGTAGGCGCCCAGAACTGCGCAGTCGAGCAAAAGCAGGGCGCATTGACCGGTGAGGTTTCGCCGGAGCAATTTGCTGATGTGGGCTGCAAACTGGTGTTGGTCGGGCACTCGGAGCGTCGCCAGATGGGCGAAACGAACGAGATGCTCAATCGCAAGTTTGCAGTGGCTCAAGCAGCTGGCCTGGTACCGGTGTTGTGCGTAGGGGAAACCCTGGAGCAGCGTCAGGCAGGTGAGACGCTTGAAGTGGTCGGGCAGCAGCTCGGCAGCATCATCGAAGCGTTCGGTGTTGAGGTTTTTGCTAAAGCTGTAATCGCGTATGAGCCGGTCTGGGCCATTGGCACCGGGCTGACAGCAACGCCGCAGCAAGCGCAGGATGTGCATGCGGCCATCCGCGCGCAATTGGCAGCAAAGGATCCTGAAGTCGCAAAAGGTGTGAGGCTTCTATACGGCGGCAGCGTGAAGGCGGCCAATGCGGTCGAACTGTTCGGCATGCCGGATATCGATGGGGGGCTTGTTGGTGGAGCTTCCCTGGATGCAGATGAATTCGGTGCGATCTGTCGCGCCGCGGGAAACTGAGAAAATGCTGGAAACAGTCGTAGTCGTTTTTCATCTGCTGGGTGCGCTGGGCGTAGTGGCTCTGGTTTTGCTGCAGCAGGGTAAAGGTGCGGATGCTGGCGCGTCTTTCGGAGCAGGTGCATCAAATACTGTGTTCGGAAGCCAAGGTTCCTCTACCTTTCTTAGTAAGTTTACTGCTATACTTGCCGCCAGTTTCTTCTTGACCAGCTTAGGGTTAGGTTACTTTGCTAATGAGAAGGCTCAAGAGCTGACTCAAGTAGGTTTGCCAGATCCAGCGGTGTTGGAAGTACCAAAGCAAAAACCGGCAGCAGATGATGTTCCGGTGCTCCAGGAGCAAAAGACTGAAGTAAGTCCTACTGATGTCCCAGCAAGTCCAGAGCAGAAGTAAAGGGTTTCAAATGTAGTATTGCCGAGGTGGTGGAATTGGTAGACACGCAACCTTGAGGTGGTTGTGCCCATAGGGTGTAGGGGTTCGAGTCCCCTTCTCGGTACCAATTAAGCAAGATAGCCCGCAGTAGCGGGCTTTCTTGTAGGTGGAGGTTCGATTGACCCTGAAGGGGTTCGGTCGTATACTTTCGCCCCAGCTTTGTCGCGGGGTGGAGCAGTCTGGTAGCTCGTCGGGCTCATAACCCGAAGGTCGTTGGTTCAAATCCAGCCCCCGCAACCAGTTTTAGCGGAGCCCCTTTTAAGGGGCTTTTTGTTAGCTGGACAGTTCATGACGCCGATATTCAGCGGCGTTTTCCGGGATGGGCGCTTTGCCCATTTTTTATTTGCACAAGCATGCACGAGGGGGTTCAGGTGTCGAGCAAGCTAGAACAGTTGCAGGCCTTGTTGGCCCCGGTGGTCACGGGCCTTGGCTACGAATGCTGGGGTATTGAGTTTTCCGCTCAAGGCCGTCATTCACTGTTGCGTATTTATATCGATAAAGAAGGCGGCGTGTTGGTTGATGACTGCGCAATTGTCAGTCGTCAGATCAGCGGTATTCTCGACGTCGAAGATCCTATCGCTTCTGAATACACCCTTGAAGTTTCTTCTCCTGGCATGGAACGCCCGCTGTTCACCCTTGAACAGTTTGCCGCGCACGCCGGGGAACAAGTGAAGATCAAGCTGCGTTCGCCTTTCGAAGGGCGTCGCAACTTTCAGGGCCTTCTGCGTGGGGTAGAGGAGCAGGACGTCGTGGTGCAGGTTGATGACCATGAATTTCTGTTGCCGATCGACATGATCGACAAGGCCAACATTATTCCCCGATTTGACTGAGACGTGCCAGATCCTGCGGATCACGCGGATCCAAGGGCTTGCGAAAGGCGAGGCGTACGATGAGCAAAGAAGTACTGCTGGTTGTTGAGTCGGTATCCAATGAAAAGGGTGTACCGGCAGGCGTAATTTTTGAGGCGCTGGAAGTGGCTCTGGCCACCGCGACCAAAAAACGTTTTGAAGACGAAGTCGACCTGCGTGTGGAAATCAACCGTCACACCGGTAACTACGAAACCTTCCGTCGCTGGACGGTCGTCGAAGAGGCGGATCTTGACGATCCGGCTATCGAAACCTGGCCGAGCAAAATTCAGGAAACTTATCCTGAAGCTAAAGTCGGCGACGTTATCGAAGAAAAAATCGAATCCATCGAGTTCGGCCGTATCGCGGCGCAAACTGCCAAGCAAGTCATTGTGCAGAAGGTCCGTGAAGCCGAGCGTGCTCAAGTCGTGGACGCCTACCGCGAGCGACTGGGCGAAATTATCTCTGGCACGGTGAAAAAGGTTACGCGTGACAATGTCATCGTAGACCTGGGCAACAATGCCGAAGCCTTGCTGGCGCGCGAAGACATTATTTCGCGCGAAACTTTCCGGGTCGGCGTGCGTGTTCGTGCGCTGCTCAAGGAAATCCGCACCGAGAACCGTGGACCTCAGCTGATTCTGTCGCGTACAGCGCCAGAGATGCTGATCGAACTGTTCCGCATCGAAGTGCCGGAAATTGCTGAAGGTCTGATTGAAGTGATGGCAGCGTCCCGTGACCCGGGTTCGCGCGCCAAGATCGCTGTTCGCTCCAAGGACAAGCGCATCGACCCACAAGGTGCCTGCATTGGTATGCGCGGTTCGCGCGTCCAGGCGGTATCCGGTGAGTTGGGTGGTGAGCGTGTTGATATCGTCCTGTGGGATGACAACCCTGCTCAGTTCGTGATCAACGCCATGTCTCCAGCTGAAGTGGCGGCAATCATCGTTGATGAAGATGCTCATGCCATGGACATCGCCGTCGGCGCGGACAATCTGGCCCAGGCAATTGGTCGCGGCGGTCAGAACGTACGCCTTGCCAGCCAATTGACTGGCTGGACCTTGAACGTGATGACCGAATCGGACATCCAGGCCAAACAGCAAGCTGAAACCGGCGACATCCTGCGCAACTTCATCGACGAGCTGGAAGTCGACGAAGAGCTTGCTCAGGTGCTCGTCGACGAAGGCTTCACCAGCCTGGAAGAGATTGCCTACGTACCGTTGGAAGAAATGCTCAACATCGATGGTTTTGACGAGGACATCGTCAACGAGCTTCGTGCTCGGGCCAAGGACCGTTTGTTGACCAAAGCCATCGCTACCGAGGAAAAGCTGGCAGACGCCCATCCAGCCGAAGACCTGCTCTCGCTTGAGGGTATGGACAAGGATTTGGCGATGGAACTGGCGGTGCGCGGCGTGATTACCCGCGAAGACCTGGCCGAGCAGTCTATTGATGACCTGCTCGACATCGACGGCATTGACGAAGAGCGTGCCGGCAAGTTGATCATGGCCGCCCGAGCCCACTGGTTCGAGTAAGTAGGCGCGGCCTGAGGAGAGAAGTGCATGACGCAAGTCACGGTGAAAGAATTGGCCAAAGAGGTCGCCGCACCGGTAGAGCGCCTGTTGCAGCAGATGCGTGAGGCAGGTTTGCCGCACACCGACGCCGGACAAGTTGTGACCGACAATGAGAAGCAGGCTCTGCTGGCTCATTTGAAAAGCAGCCACAAGGCAAAGGCGGAAGAGCCGCGCAAGATTACCTTGCAGCGCAAAACCACCAGTACCCTGCGTGTCGCTGGCAGCAAGAGCATCAGCGTAGAAGTACGCAAGAAGAAAGTATTCGTGCAGCGCAGCCCGGAAGAGATCCAGGCTGAGCAAAAGCGCGAGCTGGAAGAACGTCGCGCCGCTGAAAACGCAGCACGCCAGAAGGCTGATGAAGAAGCCCGCCTGCGTGCTCAGGAAGAAGCGCGTCGTCAGCCTGCGCCAGCGGCCTCGCAGCCAGCTGCTACAGCACCTGCGCCGGCTCCGGTTGCTGCGCCTGTGCTGGAAGCCGTCGAGGCTGCTCCGGCACCTGCAGTAGAACGCAAGAAGGACGATTTGCGTCGTCCGGACAAGCCGCGTAACAGCGACCGCGATGAGCCTCGCAAGGCTGCTCCGCACCGCGCGACTGTCAAGGAAAAAGCGCCGACTCCACGCGCTGCCCCGCGCACTACCGACGAAGAAAGCGATGGCTTCCGTCGCGGTGGTCGTGGCAAGGGCAAGCCGAAGAAGCGCAACGTCCACGGTTTCCAGAACCCTACCGGTCCGGTTATTCGTGACGTGCAAATCGGTGAGACCATCACCGTTGGTGACCTGGCCGCACAGATGTCGGTCAAGGCTGCTGAAGTCATCAAGTTCATGTTCAAGCTGGGTACTCCAGCCACCATCAACCAGGTACTGGATCAGGAAACTGCCCAGCTGGTTGCTGAAGAACTGGGCCACAAAGTGACTCTGGTCAGCGACACGGCCCTGGAAGACTCCCTGGCCGAGTCCCTGAAGTTCGAAGGTGAAGCGGTTTCCCGTGCGCCGGTCGTGACCGTAATGGGCCACGTTGACCACGGTAAAACCTCGCTGCTCGACTACATTCGTCGTGCCAAGGTAGCGGCTGGCGAAGCCGGCGGTATCACCCAGCACATCGGTGCTTACCACGTTGAAACCGATCGTGGCATGGTGACGTTCCTCGACACCCCTGGTCACGCCGCGTTTACCGCAATGCGTGCTCGTGGTGCCAAGGCGACCGACATCGTGATCCTGGTGGTTGCGGCGGACGACGGCGTGATGCCACAGACCATCGAAGCTGTCCAGCATGCCCAGGCCGCCGGTGTTCCGCTGGTCGTGGCGGTGAACAAGATTGACAAGCCGGGCGCCGATCTCGATCGCATCCGCAGCGAACTGTCGGTACACGGCGTGACCTCAGAAGAGTGGGGTGGCGACACCCCGTTCGTGCCGGTCTCGGCGAAGATGGGTACTGGCGTCGACGAGCTTCTCGAAGCCGTTCTGCTGCAAGCCGAAGTCCTGGAGCTGACGGCTACGCCTACCGCTCCTGGCCGTGGCGTTGTGGTTGAATCGCGCCTGGACAAGGGCCGTGGCCCGGTTGCCACTGTGCTGGTTCAAGACGGTACCCTGCGTCAGGGCGACATGGTCCTGGTCGGTTCGAACTATGGCCGAGTTCGCGCCATGCTCGACGAGAACGGCAAGCCGATCAAGGAAGCAGGTCCGGCCATTCCGGTCGAGATCCTGGGCCTGGACGGTACCCCGGACGCTGGCGACGAAATGAGCGTGGTGGCCGACGAGAAGAAAGCCCGTGAAGTGGCTCTGTTCCGTCAAGGCAAGTTCCGCGAAGTCAAACTGGCTCGCGCTCACGCCGGCAAGCTTGAGAACATCTTCGAGAGCATGGGTCAGGAAGAGAAGAAGATGCTCAACATCGTCCTCAAATCCGACGTCCGTGGTTCTCTGGAAGCTTTGCAGGGCGCTCTGAACGGCCTGGGCAACGACGAAGTTCAAGTGCGTGTAGTGGGCGGCGGCGTCGGTGGTATCACCGAGAGCGACGCCAACCTGGCACTGGCCTCCAATGCAGTACTGTTCGGCTTCAACGTGCGTGCCGATGCTGGCGCGCGCAAGATCGTCGAGCAGGAAGGTCTGGATATGCGTTATTACAACGTGATCTACGACATCATTGAAGACGTCAAGAAAGCCCTGACCGGTATGCTCGGCAGCGATGTTCGCGAGAACATCCTGGGTATCGCCGAAGTCCGTGACGTGTTCCGTTCGCCGAAGTTTGGCGCGATCGCAGGTTGCATGGTTATCGAAGGTGTCGTTCACCGTAACCGTCCAATCCGTGTACTGCGTGAAGACATCGTTATCTTCGAAGGTGAGCTCGAATCGCTGCGTCGCTTCAAGGACGATGCGTCCGAAGTACGTGCCGGCATGGAATGCGGTATCGGCGTGAAGAGCTACAACGACGTCAAGGTCGGTGACAAGATCGAAGTCTTCGAGAAGGTCCAGGTGGCTCGTACGCTCTAAGTCGCGAGCTCAAGGAATCAGGTTGGCTGTGCAGACTGCGCAGCCCCGGGTTCTGAACGCAACGCCCGGTCAGGCTCAAGCCTCGCCGGGCGTTTGCCGCTTTAGTTACAGGTGAGAAATGGCAAAAGTATATAGCCGTACCCAACGAATCGGCGATCAGATGCAGCGTGAGCTGGCCCAACTGATCCGCCGCGAAGTCAAGGATCCTCGCGTCGGCCTGGTCACCATCACCGCGGTCGATGTCAGCCGCGATGTTGGCCACGCCAAGATCTTCATCACCGTGATGGGGCAGGACAGTGCCGAGGACATCGCGCAAACCTTGAAAGTGCTCAACTCCGCCGCAGGCTTCCTGCGCATGCAGTTGGCTCGTGAGATGAAGCTGCGCAGCGTTCCGCAATTGCACTTCCACTACGACGAAAGCGTTGCCCGGGGTGCCCACCTGTCGGCGTTGATCGAGCGCGCCGTGGCTGAAGACAGCCAGCATCAGGAAGGCAGTTCGAACCTGCAAGCCAAGGAGTAACCCGTGGCACAGGTCAAGCGTATTCGTCGTAACGTCAGCGGTATCATCCTGCTCGACAAGCCGTTGGGCTTCACATCCAACGCCGCTTTGCAGAAAGTCCGCTGGCTGCTCAATGCCGAAAAGGCCGGGCATACCGGCAGCCTCGATCCATTGGCTACCGGTGTACTGCCGTTGTGCTTTGGCGAAGCGACCAAGTTTTCCCAATACCTGCTCGACTCCGACAAGGGGTACGAGACGGTCATGCAGCTGGGGGTTACCACCAACACCGCGGATGCTGAAGGCGAAGTCTTGCGCACTCGCGAGGTGACCGTTGGTCGTGACGATATCGAAGCGGTTTTGCCACAATTTCGTGGTCAAATCAGTCAGATACCGCCGATGTACTCCGCCCTCAAGCGTGATGGGCAGCCGTTGTACAAGTTGGCCCGTGCAGGCGAAGTAGTGGAGCGCGAGGCGCGTTCTGTTACTATTGGCCGCCTGGAGCTGCTGGCGTGTGAAGACACGCGCGCGCGGCTTGCAGTGGATTGCAGCAAGGGCACCTATATCCGCACGCTGGTCGAAGATATCGGCGAGCAGTTGGGGTGCGGGGCCTATGTCGCCGAACTGCGCAGAACCCAGGCAGGCCCTTTCTCGTTGGCGCAAACCGTCACCCTGGAAGAGTTGGAGCGGGTTCATGCCGAAGGTGGCAATGAAGCGGTCGATCAGTTCCTGCTGCCCTCGGACAGCGGACTGCTGGATTGGCCTGTGCTGCAATTCTCGGAACACAGCGCGTTCTATTGGCTGCATGGGCAGCCGGTACGTGCCCCCGACGCGCCGAAGTTCGGCATGGTACGGGTACAGGATCACAATGGTCGCTTCATCGGGATCGGTGAAGTGAGCGAAGACGGGCGTATCGCGCCGCGTCGACTGATTCGGTCGGAATGACCGGACGAGGGTGGCTGTTAGTAGGCACGGTCACTCCTCACTTTTAAATACAGGGTTTCGTCCCTGGCCTATTGGAAACCGATGATTCGGTTTCCTTGATTTGGAGAAGCCAGATGGCACTCAGCGTTGAAGAAAAAGCTCAGATCGTTGGCGAATATCAGCAAGCAGCCGGTGATACCGGTTCGCCAGAAGTGCAAGTTGCACTGCTGACCGCAAACATCAACAAGCTGCAAGGCCACTTCAAGGCCAACGGTAAAGACCACCACTCCCGTCGTGGCCTGATCCGTATGGTTAACCAGCGTCGCAAGCTGCTGGACTACCTGAAAGGCAAAGACACCACTCGTTACAGCGCCCTGATCGGTCGTCTGGGTCTGCGTCGCTAATAGCGGCCCGGCCAGTGGTGTGCGCGGCGGGTTCTGCACGTCGATTCCAGGCTTCACAGCCTGGCTTGATGAACGCGCCGCGCGTATCTATGAGGTTGGTTGCCTGTCTTGCTGGAGCGGTTTGTTCGCTTTGGCAAGGCAGGCTTCCAGCCTCAAGTTTTATCTGGACGGTCAAAGGGGCCGATTCCCCTTTCTGCCCAAGAATTTCGCAAGAAACCAGTTCCCCCAGAGCAACTAAAGAAGGTAGGAAGCCGTGAACCCGGTAATCAAGAAGTTTCAGTTCGGTCAATCGACCGTAACCCTCGAAACGGGCCGTATTGCCCGTCAAGCCTCCGGCGCCGTGCTGGTCACCGTTGATAATGACGTCACCGTGCTGGTGACCGTGGTTGGCGCCAAACAAGCCGACCCAGGCAAGGGTTTCTTCCCTCTGTCTGTTCACTATCAGGAAAAAACCTACGCCGCCGGCAAGATCCCTGGTGGTTTCTTCAAGCGTGAAGGCCGTCCTTCCGAGAAAGAAACCCTGACCTCGCGTCTGATCGATCGCCCGATCCGCCCACTGTTCCCTGAAGGCTTCATGAACGAAGTGCAGGTAGTCTGCACCGTCGTTTCCACCAGCAAGAAGACTGATCCGGACATCGCTGCGATGATCGGTACGTCGGCTGCCCTGGCGATCTCCGGCATTCCGTTCGAAGGCCCGATCGGCGCTGCTCGCGTTGCTTTCCATGAAAGCACCGGCTACTTGCTGAACCCGACTTACGAGCAACTGGCCGCTTCCAGCCTGGACATGGTCGTTGCCGGTACCACCGACGCCGTTCTGATGGTTGAATCGGAAGCCAAGGAGCTGACCGAAGACCAGATGCTGGGCGCGGTACTGTTCGCCCACGACGAATTCCAGGCTGTTATCCAGGCTGTCAAAGAGCTGGCTGCCGAAGCTGCCAAGCCGACCTGGGACTGGAAACCAGCCGTTGCCAACACCGCACTGCTGTCGTCCATCCGTGCCGAATTCGGCGAAGCCGTTTCCCAGGCTTACACCATCACCGTCAAGGCCGACCGCTATGCGCGTCTGGGCGAGCTGCGTGACCAGGTTGTCGCCAAGTTCTCCGGTGAAGAAGGCCAGCCTTCTGCCGGCGAAGTGAAAGAAATCTTCGGCGAAATCGAATACCGCACCGTTCGTGAAAACATCGTTAACGGCAAGCCGCGTATCGACGGTCGTGATACCCGCACCGTGCGCCCGCTGAACATCGAAGTCGGTGTTCTGCCAAAGACCCACGGCTCGGCACTGTTCACCCGCGGCGAAACCCAGGCCCTGGTCGTTGCGACCCTGGGTACTGCGCGTGATGCACAGCTGCTGGACACCCTGGAAGGCGAGAAAAAAGACCCCTTCATGCTGCACTACAACTTCCCTCCGTTCTCGGTGGGCGAGTGTGGCCGCATGGGCGGTGCAGGTCGTCGTGAAATCGGTCACGGCCGTCTGGCCCGCCGTTCGGTCCAGGCCATGCTGCCTGCTGCCGACGTGTTCCCGTACACCATCCGTGTGGTCTCGGAAATTACCGAATCCAACGGTTCAAGCTCCATGGCTTCGGTTTGCGGTGCATCCCTGGCACTGATGGACGCTGGTGTTCCGATGAAGGCACCGGTTGCCGGTATCGCCATGGGTCTGGTTAAGGAAGGCGAGAAGTTCGCCGTTCTGACCGATATCCTGGGTGACGAAGATCACTTGGGCGACATGGACTTCAAAGTAGCCGGTACCTCCAAAGGTGTTACCGCGCTGCAGATGGACATCAAGATCAACGGCATCACCGAAGAAATCATGGAAATCGCTCTGGGCCAAGCGCTGGAAGCGCGCCTGAACATCCTCGGCCAGATGAACCAGATCATCGCTCAGTCGCGCAGCGAGCTGTCCGAAAACGCTCCAACCATGATCGCGATGAAGATCGACACCGACAAGATTCGTGACGTCATCGGCAAGGGCGGCGCCACCATTCGCGCCATCTGCGAAGAAACCAAGGCTTCGATCGACATCGAAGACGACGGCTCGATCAAGATCTTCGGCGAGACCAAAGACGCTGCAGAAGCGGCGCGTCAGCGCGTTCTGAGCATCACTGCCGAAGCCGAGATCGGCAAGATCTACGTCGGCAAGGTTGAGCGCATCGTCGACTTCGGCGCCTTCGTCAACATCCTGCCTGGCAAAGACGGCCTGGTTCACATCTCGATGCTGAGCGATCAGCGCGTAGAGAAAGTGACCGACATTCTGAAAGAAGGTCAGGAAGTAGAAGTATTGGTACTGGACGTGGACAACCGCGGCCGTATCAAGCTGTCCATCAAGGACGTGGCTGCAGCCAAGGCATCTGGCGTTTAACGTCAGCTTCGCTGAAAAGGGACCCTTCGGGGTCCTTTTTTTTTGGGGCGCGATATCCGTAGGCAGCAATTGCCTGGTGGACATGCATCTTGCACGCAGGACGTTGAGGCAAGCTTGCAATATGCACGACGAGCAATCATTAAGTAATCAATAACTTATTGATTAGTAAGGTTTTAATTCTTTTAGCCAGGTTGGCACATCCCCTGCAGCTACCTGTTTACCCTCACGCCAGGTTTGATCCAAGGCGCAGACCTTTCGAAAAACAGGAGTTACTCGTATGAAGAAGTTCGCTATTGCTGCTGCTACTACCACCGCTCTGACCCTGACTCTGGTCAACGCGGCGTTCGCCCAACAGCCTGCCCAGACTTCTCAGGCTCCCATGATGGTTGCTGCCGGTGAAATGACCGAAGCCAAGGAAGACGTTTCAGATACCTGGATCACCACCAAGGTCAAAGCTGACTTGCTGACCGAGAAAGGCATTCCTGGTAGCGACATTAAAGTCGAAACCAACAAAGGCGTGGTTTCCCTGTCTTCTACCGTCGCTGTAACCGATAGCCAGAAAGACGTAGCGGTTGCCATTACCAAGAAAATCAAAGGCGTTAAAGCCGTTGCGGCTGATGGCCTGAAATCCCAGTAAAGTTTTTCGCTGAGCTTTTAACGGTTCATGCGAAGACCAAAAGGATTTGGTCACTTACAAACCTGCTGTAGGAGCCAGGCTTGCCTTAATGCCAGTCAGTTAAGGCACAGACTCTGTGGGAGCGGATTTATCCGCGAATCCATTCACCGCGGTTTTTCTGGCATTGCGCGGTGCCTTCATTCGCGGCGGTCCGGCGATCCGGTAAATCCGCTCCCACATAGATCTCGCCTTAACTGACTGGCATTGAGGCTTGCCTGCGATGCAGGCACCGCTGTGTTCCTGATACAACGCGGTGCCTGCATCGCAGGCAAGCCTGGCTCCTACATCGAGTCCCGCAGGTAGATTTGGGTTTGCCAGCAGTCTGAACCCGATCAAGAAACCGGCATCTCAGCCTCCTCGCTTGCTGTCGATCCTGATCAGGCGGTTGCCTTCGAAGCGCAGGTATTGGTACATCCCGTTGATGGGACCGTAGGTCCATTCTTCGATCAGCAGGCTGTCATAGCGCCCATACCGCTCAACGTCCCTTGAACCCAGCACGACGCGGCTGACAGGCTCACCGCATTTGCTTGCAACCTCGGTCGTGCTGGCCTGCAGGCTGATCAGCGCGCGGCCGCAGCGCAAGGTGGAGCTGGCACTTGCGCAATGGGCCGCGGTCATCACGACCAGTGCGATGACCAGTCTGGTCATGCCAAACGGTGTGTGGCTCATTCGCTGTCCAGGTGCAAAGGCGAGATGACTCGGCCATCGGATTCGGCCTGGCCCAGTGTGGCGTCGACAAAGTAGACGCGATCATCCGCGAGCTGACCCTTTTCCACCAGATAGTCCTTGATGCTGCTGGCCCGATCCTGACCCAGCTGGCGCAGCAGCGCTGTGCTCTCGGCCCAGGACTTGAGGACGGCTTCGCGCAGTTTTTCAGTACGCCCGGTTTTGTCCAGTTGTTCCCATTCAGTCGGGGGCTGTTGTTTCAGGCGACTGCGGTAGATGCCTTCCAGCATAGGCGTCTTTTCGTCATCCGGTACCTGCAGCAGCGCGGCCTGGGCCGGGACCTTGTCACCCCGACGTTGCAGGATCTTGTAGTAGGTGCTCTGGTATTCGCGCTCCAGGCGTTGCTCGGCAATCAGCGGGCCATCGCTGGTCTGTGCGCTGGTGCCCTCGATTTCCAGGCGCAGGGCAGGGCGCTCCTTGAGTGCCGCGGCGAGCTTGTTGAGCGCCGATTGCGCACCATCGCTCAAGTCGCTGGATCCCGGGGCAAAGGCGACGGTACCCAAATCCTGCGCATCGCCGCTGCCAATCAGCCCGCCGATGAACTTGAACGGCGCCTGGGCGGCCCGCAGCACCAGGTTGCGCAGGGACTGCCAGACAATCGGCATGACGCTGAATTGCGGGTCGTTCAGGTTCCCGCTGACCGGCAGTTCAATAGAAATTTTGCCCTCGGTGTCCTTGAGCAAGGCAATTGCCAGGCGAATGGGCAGGTCAACCGCATCGGGGCTGTCGACTTTCTCACCCAGTTGCAGCTGCTCGACCACCACTTTGTTCTCGGCCTTCAACTGGCCTTTGGTAATCAGATAATGCAGGTCGAGATTCAAGCGGCCCTTGCGGATGCGGAAGCCGGCGAATTTGCCCGAATAAGGCGTCAGGGTGGTCAGCTCGACGCGTTTGAAGCTGGCCGCGATATCCAGGCTGGCCAGCGGGTCAAACGGATTCAGGCTGCCTTTGATGGTCACCGGGGCGTAGCGGTCCACCTTGCCTTTGATGTTGACCTTGGCGGGTTTGGGCAGCCGGTTATCGATGGTGCCAATTTCGCCGTTCAGTTGCTGCATGGCAGCGGCGAAGTTGGGCGTCAGGCTGAAGTCGGCGAAGTTGGCCGAACCATCGCTGATGGTGATTGCACCAATGTGCACGCCAAGGGGCTTTTCCTGGCTGGCAGCAGGCTTGGCCGCGGCCTTGGGGTTGGTCTCGGACGGCTGTGGGATCAACAGGTCGTCGACGTTGGTGGTGCGGTCTTCGTTGATCATGAAACGGGCATAGGGCTGTTGCAGGTCGACCTTGGCAATCGAAAGCACGTCGCCATGGCGGTATTCCAGACCTTCAAGCAGCAACTGTTGCCATTTCACAAAATCCCGCTCTTTGAGGGTGTCCAGCGTGTGCAGTTGATTGACCTGGGCTTTACCGGTCACGGTCAACGTCAGGGGCTCGGTGCCCTTGAGGTCGACGTCAAGGTCGCTGGCGAGCATGCCGCTGCGCAGCTCAAGGCGGATATATGGGCTGATATAGGCTTGGGCGACACGCAGGTCGATGTCCTGGGTGCTGACCTTGAGTCTGGCGCTGACAGGGGCCAGGTTCACCTCGCCCGATGCCTGCAACTTGCCCTGTTTGCCCAGCCCGCTGTCGATATTCAGGGTGAAGGGTGAGGTATTGAGGCTGTCGAAATTTTGTATATCGACATTCAGCGGGCCAAGCTCAAGCGCCACGGGTTCCTTGGGCTGGCGGTCAGCCAGGTGGACCTGATAATTGCGCAGCTGTACGTCGCGCAGCAGCACCTGCCAGGGCTTGCCGGGGGCTGCCGGCACGGGTTTGTTTTCTGGTTTGGGGTCGGCGGTTGGCGGTGCGGTTTTTTCTTGCGCCGCAGGTTTCGCCGGTTGGCTGGCAAACAATTTCTGCCAGTCCAGCTCGCCATCGGCCTCGCGCGCGGCCCAGGTTTCCATTTTCTGGCTGCGGATCTTGCCGACGGTGACCAATTGTTTGGCCAGGTCGACCGAGGTTTCAGTCACGTCCAGGCGTTCAAGCCGCACCAGCGGGCGACCGTCGGGCGCCTTGATGGCAAACGGGGCGATGCTGACGGAGGTGTTCTCCAGCAGCAGCTGAGTATCCTTGGCCAGATTCAATTTGTAGTCGGTGCTGAAGTTCAGCACACCGTTCTCGAGTACCAGCGGCAACGCGTCACGCACATAGGGCCACCAGACCTTCATCTTGCCGTCGGTGACTTTCAGCTTCCCTTCGGAGGTAATGGGCACCAGGCTGATCCGACCGCTCCAGTCGACGCGACCGCCTTCGGGGCCAGCCGCGACCAGGGTCATGTCGGCGTTGTCGTCGGGCAGGGTGCTGAGGTTTTTCAGCTCCAGATTCATGTCGTCGTAGAGGAACTCGATCGGTTCGCTCGGGCGCATGTCCTTGAAATGCAGGTAACCACCGGCCAGCTTTATCTGGTCGACGCGCAGGGGGAAGGGTTTGCTTTCGGGGTCTTCAGGCGTGGCTTCACTGGCCGGCAGTTTGAACAGCCGGACAAGGTTGAGTGTGCCGTCCTTGTTGAACAACAGTTCGGTGCGCGGCTTGTCCAGTTCGATGCCGGCCAGGTGCAGGGCTTTTGTCCACAGGCTGTCGATTTGAAGGTTTGCGTACAGGCGCTCGAAACCCAGCTGCTCCTTGCCAGGTTCGCCAATCTTCAGGCCCCACAACGTCAGCTCAAGGCTCAATGGATTGAATTCAAGGCGCTCAAGGTGTGCAGGCGTGGTCGCATAGTTGGCCAGCTGTTGATTGGCGACGCGCAGTCCAATGCCCGGCAGTATCAAAAAACCTAGCAAGCTATAAAGGGCCAAGACAGTCAACACGGCGCCAATGGCGCGTTTCAATCCTTTGGGCATCTGAGGCGTCATCTGTCTCGATCGGAGGTGTTTGGAGTATGGCACGCGAATTCGGTTCCGAAGAATTGGCCACGGAACGGATCGGAAAGATGAATTTTCAAGGTGGGATTTTTACAGCGGTTTCAGAAAAATGCAGGAGGGGGCCGTGCTGCCCCCCACTGTACAGCGTCTAGCGGATGCCCATACGCCGCCGGGCGCGGTGTACCGAGCCGTCGCGGACCGCCCAGCGCAGGATCGGGGCGGTGGCGCCGATGCTGGCGCGGATCAGGTGTCGCTGCACGCTTCCCGGTGAACGCTCGATCAAGGTGCTGGCCCAGAGTGGCAACAAGTCGATACCGGCTTGCATCATCAAGGTGCCGAAAGGCTTGGTCAGGCGGCTGGGGGCTGGTGCGTCGAGCAGCACGCGAATCACTTCACGGCTGCGGTGATCGCACACCAGCGCCGGGCGCATGCGTTGCAGGTAGTCGGCGATGGCCTGACGTGACCTGGGTACGTTGCGAGCGCCCAAGCGTTCAGCGACCAGTGCGATTTCATCGTAGTAGCGGTCTTGCTCGGCAGCGCTCAAGTGCGGGTTACGGTAGCGCAAGTGCGCGGCGAGGAAGCTGCTGACTTCGGCGACATGCACCCACGTCAGCAGGTCGGGGTCGCTGGCGGCATAGGGGCGGCCGTCTTCGGCAATGCCCACCACTTGCAGGTGGATGGTGCGGACCTTGTCGATCAGCCAGTTGGCGTCACCGGTCGCGCCGAAGGTGGTGCCGGAGATGAACTGCCCCGTACGACGCAATCGGCCGAGCATGTCCTGGCGAAAGTTCGAGTGATCCCACACTCCCGCCAAGGCCAGTGGATGCAGGACCTGCAGGAGCAAGGCGCTGATCCCGCCGATCAGCATGCTGGTGAAATCGCCATGCACTTGCCAGCACACCGAGTTCGGTCCAAACAGGCCGGGGTCGCCCTTGGGGTTTTCAAGATCCAGTTGGCCAAGCGACAGGCCGGTCAGGCTCAGGACTTGGGTTTCGATACGGCGGCGAATAAATTCCATGGCGACTTGAGTTGAGGCCGGGTGCCGTCTGACGGCACCCGGCGGGTCATGGGTTCAGGCGTTTATCGATCAGCCCCTGGACCACACTGGGGTCGGCCAGGGTTGAGGTATCACCCAGGTTGTCCAGTTCATTGCAGGCAATCTTGCGCAGGATCCGGCGCATGATCTTGCCTGAGCGGGTCTTGGGCAGAGCGGGCGCCCATTGAATCAGTTCCGGTTTGGCGAAACTGCCGATTTCCTTGCTGACCAGCGTCAACAGCTCCTGTTTCAAGGCATCGTCTGGCGTGACGCCGTTCATGGGCGTGACAAAGGCATAGATGCCCTGGCCTTTGAGGTCATGAGGGTATCCGACCACCGCCGCTTCCGCGATGCTGTCGTGCAACACCAGTGCGCTTTCGACCTCGGCGGTGCCGATTCGGTGGCCGGAGACGTTGATCACATCATCGATGCGGCCAGTGATCCAGATATCGCCATCCTCGTCTCGGCGGGCGCCGTCGCCTGTGAAGTAGAAGCCCGGGAAGGGCTTGAAGTAGGTGTCAATCATTCGCTGGTGATCGCCATAGACGCTGCGGATCTGCCCTGGCCAGCTGGCCTTGATGGCCAGAATGCCGCTGCCCGGGCCTTCGAATGGTTTGCCCTTTTCATCGAGCAGCACGGGCTCGACGCCGTAGAGGGGCTGTGTCGCGCAGCCGGGTTTGATCCGGCGCGTGCCGACCAACGGGCTGAGCATGATGCCCCCGGTTTCGGTCTGCCACCAGGTGTCGACGATGGGGCAGCGCTGCTCGCCGACCTCGTTGAAGTACCATTCCCAGGCTTCCGGGTTGATCGGCTCGCCGACGCTGCCCAGTACCCGCAGGCTCTTGCGCGAGGTGGTCTGGAGCGGTGCGCTGCCTTCGCGCATCAGTGCGCGCAGTGCGGTCGGGGCTGTGTAGAAGATGTTGACCTGATGCTTGTCCACCACTTGCCAGAAGCGCGAGGCATCCGGGTAGTTGGGCACGCCTTCGTACATCAGGGTAGTGGCGCCATTGGCCAGCGGGCCGTAAACGATATAGCTGTGGCCGGTCACCCAGCCGACGTCGGCGGTGCACCAGAACACTTCGCCGTCGCGGTAATCGAACACCAGCTTGTGCGTCATCGCCGCCTGCAGCAGGTAGCCTGCGGTGGTGTGCAGTACCCCTTTGGGTTTGCCGGTGCTGCCTGAGGTGTAGAGGATAAACAGCGGGTCCTCGGCCTCCATGGCTTCAGGCGGGCAATCATCGCTGGCCTGGTCGACCGCTTGTTGATACGCAATATCGCGGCCTTCTACCCATTGCACGTCGCCCTTGGTGCGCGCCACGACCAGCACAGTGCTGACGTTCGGGCAGCTCAGCAGCGCTTTGTCGACGTTTTGCTTGAGAGGAATCTTCTTGCCGCCGCGCACGCCCTCATCAGCAGTGATAACGGTGCGGCAGTCGGCATCGAGGATCCGGTCGCGCAACGCATCCGACGAGAAGCCGCCGAATACCACCGAGTGAATAGCGCCAATGCGCGTGCAGGCGAGCATGGCGTAGGCCGCTTCTGGCACCATCGGCATATAGATGCACACCCGGTCGCCTTTCTTGACCCCGCGCTGCTTGAGCACGTTGGCCAGGCGGCAGACGTGTTGATGAAGGGTTTTGTAGGTAATGGCAGTGGAGTCTTTCGGGTCATCTCCTTCCCAGAGGATCGCCACTTGATCACCGCGTTGTTTCAGGTGCCGATCGATGCAGTTGACGCTGACATTCAACTGCGCGCCCTTGAACCAGCTGGCGGCACCGGTCTTCAGATCGAACTGGCGAACCTGTTCCCAGGGCGTGCTCCAGTCCAGCAATTGCCGGGCCTGGTCGGCCCAGAACTGCTCGGGTTGCTCGATGGATTGCTGGTACAGACGCTGGAAGTCAGCCTGACTGGGTTGCGCCGCTTTACTGACGGCATCGGCTTGTGGATAAGCACTGATATCGAACATGGCGGATCCTTATTCTTGTTTTGCAACAAGCCCTAAGGGTGCACCCAGTGTTCGGACGGATCAAGGGGGAGAAGCGGCAAAGGCCGCTACCGGGGCGGTAGCGGCCACGCGCAATCAACCGCGGTGACGGCTGCGGAAGAAGTTGATCAAGCCTTGGGTCGAGGCATCCTCGGCGGATGCGTCAAGTTCACCGGTCAGGCGCTGGTACACGCCCTTGCCCAGCTCCTTGCCCAGCTCGACTCCCCACTGGTCGAAGGCGTTGATACCCCAGATGACGCTCTGCACGAACACCTTGTGTTCGTACATCGCCACCAATGCCCCCAGGCGACGCGGGCTGATGCGTTCGGCCACCAGGGTGTTGCTCGGGCGGTTGCCCGGGATCACCTTGTGCGGCGCCAGCTTCTGGATCGCTTCTTCATTCATGCCTTTCTCGCGCAGTTCGGCTT
>NZ_JAAAMT010000023.1 GCF_009905435.1 Pseudomonas sp. R5(2019) | reverse complement strand
GAAAAGAGTGTTTTCCCAGATCGATGGCGGCGATAGCTGCTTCGTTCATGGCAATAATCTCCGATGAGCCCCCTGTGGAAGCTTAGTGGGCTAGCACAGGGGGCGGCGGGGGTAGCCATTTCATTATCAGCCATTCATGCTGTTGAAGTGCTCCACCATGCGCTCGGCATCCGCCTCACGTCCGCTGAACAACTCAAACGCTTTCACCGCCTGGAACACCGCCATGGTGCCGCCGTCAAGCGTGCGGCAACCCAAGGCCCGGGCTTCGCGCAGCAGTTCGGTTTCCAGCGGGAAGTAGACGATCTCGGCAACCCACATTTGCGCCCGCAGCAGTTCCCTGGGCACCGGCATGCCCGGCAGTTTGGCCATGCCCATCGGCGTGGTATTGACCAGCCCGTCGGCGGCAGCCAGGGCGCTGCCCAGGTCATTGCCGACGCGCGCACGGCCGCCGTCGAAATGCTGGTTGAGGTTGTCCGCCAGCGCCTGGGCGCGGCTCGAGTCCACATCGAAGATGCTCAGCTGGCCGACGCCTTCGCTCAACAGCGCATGGGCCACCGCGGCACCGGCACCGCCAGCGCCCATCTGCACCACGCGCTCGCGAGCGACATCGCCCAGCCCGCGCCGAAAGCCCTCGGCAAAGCCCAGGCAGTCGGTGTTGTGGCCAACGCGTTTGCCGTCCTTGAGCACCACGGTGTTCACCGCGCCGATCCCGCGGGCCTCATCAGACAACTCGTCCAACAGCGGCAGGATGACTTGCTTGCAAGGGAAGGTGATGTTCAGGCCCGTGAAGCTCATGCGCTCGGCGGCGGTCAGCAGCTCTTCCAGCGCGCTGCTGTCGAGCTGGAGTTGATCCAGATCGATCAGCCGATACAGGTAACCCAGGCCCTGGGCCGCCCCTTCATGTTCATGCAGGGCCGGAGTGCGCGACGCTTGGATGCCGGCGCCGATCAAGCCGGCAAGTACACTGTTTTTGCTCGCCATGCTCATTGCTCCTGGCCTTTGTGAAGGTGGGCGACATGCTGCAGAGCCAGAGCGTAGCCGTGGGTGCCGAAGCCTGCCATGACCGCCACGGCAATGCCGGAGACATAGCTGTGATGGCGGAACTCTTCGCGCTTGTGGACATTGGAGATGTGCACTTCGAACACCGGCACTTCACTGGCCACCAAGGCATCGCGAATGGCGACAGAGGTGTGTGTCCAGGCGCCGGGATTGATCACGATCGCGGTGCAGCGGCCGCGGGCCTGGTGAATCCAGTCGATCATCTCGCCTTCGTGGTTGGTCTGGCGAAATTCGATGTCCAGGCCCAGCGCTTCGCCGGTGCGGCTGCACAACGCCGAGACGTCTGCGAGGGTTTCATGACCGTAGTTGGCGGGCTCGCGGGTGCCGAGCATATTCAGGTTGGGACCGTTGAGTACCAAAGCAGTACGACTCATCGGGAAAGACTCCGGTGTTGTTCTTGGGGAAGAAGGAGTGAGTTCCGATAAATTGTACTAACTGGTTAATTCGGTCAATCGCGTGAGCGATGCAAACGTATTTACTGTTCGATCAGCGAACAAGATTGGAGGGGCGGTCGGCCCCTCCAGGCGGGAGGGTCAGCGACGAACCAGCAACACACCACTTTCCATATGGTGCGTATAGGGGAACTGATCAAACAGCGCGCAGCGCTCTACCCGGTGGGTGTCGTGCAGTTGCGCGATGTTGGCCGCCAGGGTTTCCGGGTTGCAGGAGATGTACAGGATGTTGTCGAAACGGCGGGTCAGCTCGCAGGTGTCCGGGTCCATGCCGGCGCGCGGTGGGTCGACGAAAACGCTGCCGAACTCGTAGGCTTTCAGGTCAACGCCTTCCAGGCGACGGAAGGGTCGAACCTCATTGAGCGCTTCGGTCAGCTCTTCGGCGGACAGGCGCACCAAGGTGACGTTGTCGACGTCATTGTCGGCCAGGTTGTGCAGGGCGGCGTTGACCGAAGTCTTGCTGATCTCCGTGGCCAGCACCTTGCGCACGCGGGTGGCCAGGGGCAGGGTGAAGTTGCCGTTGCCGCAATACAGCTCCAGCAAGTCATCCTGGCGATCGCCCAAGGCGTCATAAGCCCAACTCAGCATCTTCTGATTCACCTCGCCGTTGGGCTGGGTGAAGGCGCCTTCGGGCTGGCGATAACGGAAGCTGCGCCCGGCAACGGTCAGCTCTTCCACGGCATAGTCGCGGCCGATGACCACGCGCTTGCCCTTGGAGCGGCCGATAATGCTGACGTTCAAGTCGGCGGCCAACTGCTCGGCCGCCACCTGCCAGTGCTCGTCCAGCGGGCGGTGATAGCAGAGGGTGATCATTGCGTCACCCGCCAGCGTGGTCAGGAACTCCACCTGGAACAGCTTGAAGCTCAGGGCTGAGCTGGCCTGCCAGGCCGCCTTGAGCCGGGGCATCAGTTCATTGATGCGCCGGCTTGCGATGGGGAAGTCTTCGATCAGGATCGGCGTGTGTTTTTCACCTGGGGCGAACATCGCATAGAAGCGCTGCTCGTTTTCGCGCCACAGGCGAAATTCGGCGCGCAGGCGGTAATGCTCGCGCGGCGAATCGAACACTGCAGGCTGCGGCGCATCGAACGGCGCCAGCAGTTCGCGCAGGCGTTCAACCTTGGCGTCGAGCTGACGGGTGTAGTCGGAAGGGTCGAGGACAGCACTCATGCGTTAAACCAGCCCAGCTTGATAACGAACAGAATCGACAGGATCACCAGTGCCGAGTTCAAGTCGCGGCCGCGACCGGAAATCAGCTTGATCGCTGTCCAGGAAATAAAGCCGAAGGCGATGCCGTTGGCGATCGAATAGGTCAGTGGCATGGCCAGGGCCGTTACCACGACCGGAGCGGCTTCGGTGACGTCGTCCCAGTTTATTTCGGCCAGGCCCGAGGTCATCAGCACGGCGACGAACAGCAGTGCAGGCGCGGTGGCAAACGCCGGAACGCTGCTCGCCAGCGGAGCAAAAAACAGCGCCAGCAGGAACAGCACCGCCACCACAATGGCCGTCAGGCCAGTGCGGCCACCGGCACTCACGCCCGCGGCGGATTCGATGTAGCTGGTGGTGGTCGAGGTGCCCAGCAGCGAACCGGCCATGGCCGCGGTACTGTCGGCGATCAGGGCGCGGCCCATTTTCGGCATGTGACCGTCCTTGCGCATCAGCCCGGCGCGCTTGGCCACACCGATCAGGGTGCCGGAGTTGTCGAACAGGTCAACGAACAGGAAAGCGAAGATCACGCTGACCAGGCCGATATCCAGCGCTCCCTTGATGTCCAGTTGCAGGAAGGTCGGGGCCAGCGAAGGCGGCATCGACATCACGCCGCCGAACGGAGTGAAGCCCATCATGATTGAGATCGCGGTGACGCTGAGAATACCGATCAGCACGGCACCACGGATCTTCATGGCTTCCAGTGCAACGATCAGGAAAAAGCCCAGGGTGGCAAGGACCGGTGCCGGCTGCTTGAGGTCGCCCAGGCCCACCAGGGTCGCCGAATTATCCACGACAATGCCGGCGTTATTCAGGGCGATCAGCGCCAGGAACAGGCCGATACCGGCCGCAATGGCAGAGCGCAGGGGCAGCGGGATACTGTTGACGATCCATTCGCGGATACGAAAGATCGACAGCAGAAAGAACAGCACGGCCGAAATGAACACCGCGCCTAGCGCCACTTGCCAGGTGTGGCCCATGTTCAGTACCACGGTATAGGTAAAGAAGGCGTTCAGGCCCATGCCCGGCGCCAGCGCGATCGGGTAGTTGGCGATCAGGCCCATGACGGCCGAACCGATGGCCGCCGCCAGGCAGGTGGCGACGAAGATCGCGCCCTTGTCCATACCGGTCTCGCCGAGGATGCTCGGGTTGACGAACAGAATGTAGGCCATGGCCAGGAAGGTGGTGACGCCCGCCAGTATCTCGGTGCGCACATTGGTGTCGTGTGCCTTGAGTTGAAACAGCCTTTCCAGCATGCCTGCTCCCCGTGGCGCCAAGGGGCGCCGTGAATGTATTCGACCCACAAATCAAAGCACAGACTGTGCCGCAGGCCGTGGATTTTCCATGGGTCGGGAAAAAGCCGCGCATCATACCAGCATGGCTCGGGCCGGGGTATGAATCGTCCGATGGGCAGGTCTGTAAGGTGAATGGACTACGCTTGGTGAATAGCCAGCCGGAGTTTATCCATGACTGAACGAGCCTTGATTACGATTGCCAATGGTATCGACGATCTGCAAAGCGTGACGTTGATCGATGTGTTGCGCCGTGCCGGAATCGAGGTGGTGGTCGCCAGTGTCGAGTCGCGGCGAATGCTCACGGGCGTGCGCGGCACGCGCCTGACCGCCGATGCGATGGTGGTCGATGTACTGGCCCAGCCCTTCGACTTGATTGTGCTGCCGGGCGGGGAGCCGGGTTGTCTTCACCTTGCCGGTCATCAACCGTTGCGCCAGCGCGTGCAGGAGCAAGCAGCGGGCGGGCATTTCTATGCCGGGATCGCCGAAGCGCCGGCGCTGGCGCTCATGGCCTACGGCGTATTGAAGCAACGACGCATGACCTGTCATCCGGACTTCAGCCATGGGCTGTCCAGTTGCAACTTCATTGATCAGCCGGTGGTGGTGGATGGCAACTGCATTACCGCGCAAAACTCTGCCGCAGCCCTGGCGTTTGCCTTGAGTCTGGTGGAGCAGGTGTGTGGCAAGGGGGTGAGGGCGCAGACGGCGGCCCTTTTGGGGGCTTGAATTTCTCGGGTTTGAAGTGCGAGTCGCCTTTGATGTGGGAGCGGATTTATCCGCGAATAGTTTCACGCGGTTTGCCTGACACACCGTTTTGAAGCTATTCGCGGATAAATCCGCTCCCACAGAAAGAGACGCCTCAATAACAAGATTTGCCCTTGAACAAGAATCTCCCACCGGTTGAACGTGACCTACGTTTGCCGCAAAGGCATCATCGCCGAGTATGCATATGATCCCGTCCCGCCAAGCTCGGGAACAACTTTATCCACACCCCCGTCACCACCAGCGTGCCCACCCCGCCGAGCACCACCGCCGGCACGGTCCCGAACCAGTGCGCCGTTACCCCGGACTCAAACTCGCCCAGCTGGTTGGAAGCTCCGATAAACAAACCGTTCACCGCACTGACCCTGCCGCGCATTTCATCGGGCGTTTCCAGCTGCACAAAGGCGCCGCGGATGACCATGCTGATCATGTCGGCGGCGCCCAGTACTGCCAACACCGCCAGGGAAAACCAGAACGAGGTGGAAAGGCCAAAGGCAATGGTCGCCACGCCAAACACACCGACGGCGGTGAACATGATGCGCCCGACCTGGCGCTCCACTGGAAAGCGCGCCAGCCACAGCGACATCAACAACGCACCCACCGCGGGCGCCGAACGCAACAGGCCCAGGCCCCAGGGGCCGGTCAGCAGGATGTCCTTGGCGAACACCGGCAGCAGCGCCGTGGCGCCGCCCAGCAGTACGGCAAACAGGTCCAGCGAGATGGCGCCGAGAATGTCCGGGCGGCTGCGGATAAAGCGAATCCCGGCCAGCAGCGATTCCATGCTGGCGCGGCCTGTGTTCAGGGGCACCTGGCGTGAGGTCAGGTTCAGCATCAGGCAGCAGGCGATCAGGTATAGGACGACAGTCGGGCCGTACACCCAGACGCTGCCGAAGGCATACAAAAAGCCGCCCAGCGCTGGCGCAACGATGGTCGCTGATTGCATGGCCGATGCCGAGGCCGCTACCGCACGTGGAAACAGCTCGGCGGGGACGATGGCCGGCAGCAGCGCCTGGGTGGCGGGCATCTCGAACGAGCGGGCGGTACCGAGCAAAAAGGCCAGCACGAAAATCATCTCGCGGCTGACATTGTCGGTGCTGCTGCCCAGCACCAGCGCCAGGGCGATCAAGGCCTGGGCGCTTTGGCACAGGGCCGCCACCCGACGCCGGTCGTAGCGGTCGGCCACATGCCCGGTGTGCAGCATGAACAATACCCGCGGGGTGAACTCCACCAGCCCGACCAGTCCCAGGTCCAGCACGTTGCCGGTCAGCTGGTAGAGGTGCCAGCCGATGGCCACGGTGAGCATCTGAAAACCACTGGCGGTAAACACCCGCGCCAGCCAGAACGCCATGAACGGGCGATGATGACGCAACAACAAAGGGGAGGAGCTGGACATGGAAAACGGACGTCCCAGGCGCGGAAAAACGCCGAGATTACCACCAGTTTGTAACAGCAGGTTGCGTGAAACCGCGGTCCTGTGCGTTCAGCGCACCGAATCGAGAGCAGGTAAAGGGGGTGAGACAACCGGTCACGCGGCAATCAACCACGCAAGCCTTACGTCTGTTTAGGACTACTCTTTCAACGATCTCTTGATCCACATCAACACCTCCCGTGGGTGTCTGACGTGACGGCCTACAGGCCGGACTCCCTTGGATGTGACGTTGCAAAGAACCCTTTGCAACGGGCTGTACTCACATTCATGAGGACTGTTGGCGCAGGCCATCCAGCCTTTCGCCGGTACACTTGACAGAGGAAGCCATATGTTCGGTTTGGAGGCTATCGATCTCGCCCGAATCCAGTTTGCGTTCACCGTGTCCTTTCACATCCTGTTCCCGGCCATCACCATCGGTCTGGCAAGTTACCTGGCGGTGCTCGAAGGCCTGTGGCTGAGAACGCAACAAGACGTTTACCGTGACCTGTACCATTTCTGGTCGAAGATCTTCGCCGTCAACTTCGGTATGGGCGTGGTTTCGGGGCTGGTGATGGCCTATCAGTTCGGGACCAACTGGAGTCGCTTCTCCGACTTCGCCGGCGCCGTGACCGGGCCGTTGTTGACCTACGAAGTACTCACTGCGTTCTTCCTCGAAGCCGGCTTCCTGGGCGTCATGCTCTTCGGCTGGAACCGCGTTGGCCGTGGCCTGCACTTCTTCTCCACGGTCATGGTGGCGATCGGCACGCTGGTCTCGACCTTCTGGATCCTGGCCTCCAACAGCTGGATGCAAACGCCTCAAGGTTACGAAATCATCGATGGCCGGGTCATTCCGGTGGACTGGATCGCGGTGATCTTCAACCCGTCCTTCCCCTATCGCCTGATGCACATGGCGACCGCCGCCTTCGTGGCCACTGCCTTCTTTGTCGGCGCCTCGGCGGCCTGGCACCTGCTGCGTGGGCGCGACAACCCGGCGATTCGCAAAATGCTGTCGATGGCGATGTGGATGGCCCTGATCGTTGCCCCGGTGCAAGCCGTGATCGGCGACTTCCACGGCATCAACACCCTCAAGCACCAGCCGGTGAAGATCGCGGCGATCGAAGGCCACTGGGAGAACGTCGGCGACGAGCCGACCCCATTGATCCTGTTCGGCTGGCCGGACATGAAAGCAGAGAAAACCCGCTTCGCGGTTGAAATTCCCTATCTGGGCAGCCTCATCCTGACCCACAGCCTGGACAAGCAAGTCCCGGCGATGAAGGAGTTCGCGCCAGAAGATCGGCCCAACTCGACCATCGTATTCTGGTCGTTCCGGATCATGGTCGGCCTGGGAATGCTGATGATCCTGACCGGGCTCTGGAGCTTGTGGCTGCGCAAGCGCGGCACTCTGTTCGAGAACCGTGCGTTCCTCAAACTGGCCTTGTGGATGGGGCCTTCAGGCCTGATTGCGATCCTGGCCGGCTGGTTCACCACTGAAGTCGGCCGTCAGCCGTGGGTCGTGTACGGCCTGCAGCGCACGGTCGATGCGTCCTCCAATCACAGCATCGGGCAGATGAGCCTGACGCTGGCGCTGTTCGTGGTGGTGTACTTCTCGCTGTTCGGCGTGGGCCTTGGCTACATGATGCGCCTGGTGCGAAAAGGGCCGAAGACCGACGAGGGCAAGGAACACACGCCTGGTGGCCCAGGCAAGGCACGCACACCGGCACGTCCGCTTTCCGCCGCCGAAGAAGGCAGCGAAGACGGTTACAGCGATAGCCTGAGCAAGGGGAACTGAATCATGGGTATGGATCTTCCGCTGATCTGGGCTGTGATCATCATCTTCGGGATCATGATGTATGTGGTCATGGATGGCTTCGACCTGGGGATCGGCATTCTCTTTCCCTTTATCAAGGGCGATTCTGACCGCGACGTGATGATGAATACCGTCGCCCCCGTCTGGGACGGTAACGAAACCTGGCTGGTACTGGGCGGCGCGGCGCTGTTCGGGGCCTTTCCGCTGGCTTACGCGGTGGTGCTGTCGGCCCTCTACCTGCCGCTGATCTTCATGCTGATCGGGTTGATTTTCCGCGGCGTGGCCTTCGAGTTCCGCTTCAAGGCCAAAGACGACAAGCGCCACATCTGGGACAAGGCCTTTATTGGCGGTTCGCTGGTGGCGACGTTTTTCCAGGGCGTCGCGCTGGGTGCCTTCATTGATGGCCTGCCGGTGGTCAACCGCGCCTACGCTGGCGGCTCGCTGGATTGGCTGACGCCGTTCAGCGTGTTCTGCGGCCTGGCCCTGATCGTCGCCTACGCCTTGCTCGGCTGCACCTGGCTGATCATGAAAACCGAAGGCAAGCTGCAACGGCAGATGCACGACCTGGCCCGTCCACTGGCCTTCGTGCTGTTGGCCGTGACCGGTATCGTCAGCATCTGGACACCGCTGGCCCATGCGGAAATCGCCACGCGCTGGTTCAGCCTGCCGAACCTGTTCTGGTTCCTGCCGGTGCCGATCCTGGTGTTGGTGACTATGTACGGTTTGCTGCGGGCGGTGGCGCGCAATGCCAATTACACGCCGTTCCTGCTGACGCTGGTGCTGATTTTCCTCGGCTACAGCGGCCTGGGTATCAGCCTGTGGCCGAATATCGTGCCTCCGTCGATTTCAATCTGGGATGCCGCGGCGCCGCCACAAAGCCAGGGTTTCATGCTGGTCGGCACGCTGTTCATCATCCCGTTCATCCTCGGTTACACCTTCTGGAGCTACTACGTGTTCCGCGGCAAGGTGACCCACGAAGATGGCTACCACTAGTCCGGAGGCCCGTCGATGAGCGACAAGCAAACGCTTCCAACGCCCGAGCAGAAAAAACCGCTCTGGCAGCGTCTGGGCTGGCTGGTGTTGATCTGGTGCGGCAGTGTTGCCGCGCTGGGCATTGCCGCCTGGCTGATGCGACTGTTCATGGCGGCGGCCGGGATGAAGTCCCACTGAGCCGCCGCTCACTCTCCCATCCCACTGCGCTTGCAGTGGCTTTCCTACCCTCTTCGGAGGGTTTTTTTCCGGCTATTTGCGGGCTTTGAGCACCACGAACTTCGGCGTTGCTGCGACCTGTTCGACGCCGCGGAACAAGCGCGCCAGCTTGCTGTGATAACCCAGATGACGATTGCCGACGATATACAGCGCGCCCCCCACCACCAAGGCTTCGCGCGCCTGCTGGAACATCCGCCAGGCGAGGAAATCACCCACCACCTGCTGCTGGTGGAAGGGCGGGTTGCACAGCACCACGTCCAGCGACTGGGCGGGCAGGCCAGCCAGGCCATCGCCGGCCTGGGCGGTGACATCGCGCTCGCCCAGTGCCACCTGCCAGTTTTCCAGGGCCGATTGCACGGCCATGTACGACTCATCGACCAGCGTGTAGTGGGCCTGCGGGTTTTCCAGGGCGCTGACAATGGCCAGCACACCGTTGCCGCATCCCAGGTCTGCAACCCGCGCAGTACCGAGATTTTTCGGCAGGTGTGGCAGGAAGGCACGGGTGCCGATGTCCAGACCTTCACGGCAGAACACGTTGGCATGGTTCAGCAGCTCGATGGGCGGTTGCTCGAGGCGGTAGCGCGTGGGGTAGGGGGAGCGCACGGGGGCCTTGGGCTCATGGCTGGCGGTCAACAGGCGAGCTTTCTTCTGAGCCAGTGAAGCCTGCACCGGGCCGATGTACTTTTCCAGCAAGTCGCCTGCGGCGCGCGGCAAGTGCTTGACCATGGCGCCGGCAATGACTTGCGCGCCCGGTGCCAGGTGGCCCTGCAGACGGATCAGTTGCTCTTCAAGCAGGGCCAGGGTTTTCGGCACGCGGACCAATACACGGTCGAACTCACCTGTCCAGTTGCTGCTGGCCGGCAGCAGGGAGATCGCATCGAATGGCTGGCCATTGAGCACCAGGTTCTTCTGCAAGGCCAGGTTGGCCAGGTAGGAATCACCGCTGGTCACGATTTGGAAGTGGGCATTGAGGCTGATTGCAAGTGCCCCGAAACTGTCATTGAGGATCAGCACCCGCGTGCTGGCCGGCAGCGCCTGGGCATGCAGCGCAGCGAGCAGGTATTCATCGGCCGCGTCAAAGGCTTGCAGCGGTTCGTTCGCTTGCTCAGGTTGGCGGATCAGGTCGAGTTCGGCGAAGGGGCTGGTCAGCAAGGGCATGGGGCGGGGCTCTGGATATCGGCTTGAATGCAACAAGGCGCGATTCTACGTGCTTTTGGCCCCAGAGTGAGTCACAAGTGGTCGCGGACCCGGTTTATTCAAAACAGCCCGCCCAGTGCAGCGCGCACGGCGGCACTGGTCTTGTTGGCGGCGTTCATCTTGCTGATGGCGCCCTTGACGTGGAAGTTAACAGTGCGCTCGGACAAACGCAGGATGATGGCGATATCAGCGGCAGTTTTTCCCATCGCCGACCATTTCAGCACTTCGATCTCGCGCTCACTCAGGTGCGCGGTTTCTTCGGGGTTCAACGAAACATGGCTGCTCATCAAGGTATGCAGGATATTGCACAGCCAGACGGTATGCGGTGACTTTTCGTAGAACTCTTGGGGGCTGACTGGCGGTTCACTACGGGCAACGCTCAAGATGCTTTCGCAGCCGCGATAGTCGCGGGCCGATTGCGACCAGCCGAACTTCAAACCATGACTTTGCGCCTCTTGCCAGAAGGCCGGGGCTTCTTTGAAAGTCTCATCGCTCCAAAGGAGGGGCATCAATGAGGTGTGGCAGTGGATGACCACGGGATCAATCGTGATGTAATTTTTCGCGTAATAGGTATTCATCCACTCGGATGGGTAGTTGTTGAATATGACTACTTTTGGATGCATGGTCGCTACTTGCGTACGCATGCCGAAGGCCATGAACTCGAAGCCCAGTTGCTTTGCCATCGAAAGAGCGAAAGCAAAGGATGCTTCGGGATTTTTAGTGTCCATCAACTGCTTCAGTTGATCCTCCGTCCATAGTTCCACGAGCATGCCCTCCTGTGGCTCAGATATGGATCCATCTGCACGAAGTGCGAGTGTAGGATATCTCCTAGAGTGTGGGTAGGAAATTTTTCGTCATGCCAAAATGGCATTATCCAAATCGGATAGATTGTCTAACAATTCGCAAGAGCAACTTGCAGTGTCTATTTAGCAATTTGGTTAATAACGCAAGAACAGCACTTAATGAGTGCCTCTTGCAGCGTTTTATTTCAATCTTGTGTGTAGCACCAGACGGGGGCGTGTGCCGATACCACACAAACCACCGGTGTTTGTCGACCGCGCTTTGCGCCACACTGTCAGCATCGGTCCCATGGAGCACGTCATGACTGCCAGCGCGGAGAAGTTCACTCGTCAAACCTTGCTCGACGTACAGCCACTGACCCCCAGTCTGTTTACGTTGCGTACCACCCGCGACCCGGGCTTTCGTTTCCGTGCCGGCCAATTCGCCAGGCTTGGGGTGACCAAGGCCGATGGCAGCGTGGTCTGGCGGGCCTATTCGATGGTGTCCTCACCGTTTGATGAGTACCTGGACTTTTTCTCCATCGTGGTGCCGGGCGGTGAGTTCACCAGTGAATTGAGTCGCTTGCGAGAAGGCGACAGCCTGTTGATTGACCGTCAGGCCTTTGGTTACCTGACCCTGGATCGCTTTGGGGACGGCCGCGATCTATGGCTGCTGGCGACCGGAACCGGCATCGCGCCGTTTCTGTCGATCCTGCAGGATTTCGAGGTGTGGGAGCGTTTCGAGCAGATCAAACTGGTCTATTCGGTACGCGAAGCGCGGGAGTTGGCGTATCAGCCGCTGATTGCCGGCCTGACCGATCGCGATTACCTCGCCGAGCATGCCGGCAAGCTCCAATTTATACCGACGGTGACACGCGAGCAGCATCCGGGCGTGCTGAACGGGCGGATCACTGATTTGATTGAAAAGGGCATTTTAGAGCGTGCGGCGGGCCTTGAACTGACGCCGGAACATTCACGTTTGATGCTCTGCGGTAATCCGCAAATGATTGATGACACCCGGCGCCTGTTAAAGCAACGGGAATTGCACTTGAGTTTGTCGCGACGGCCTGGGCAGGTCGCCGTCGAGAACTATTGGTAAGTCTGAAAGAATGACGGCGCTTGCGCGCCGTGTTCTATTAATGACTGGCTGGTTCTAAGGTCGATTATTCTGGGTTTTCAGCAAGTCGCGTATTTCACTCAACAGTTCTTCTTCCTTACTTGGCACGGGCGGCAATGTTGGCGCGACCGCCTCTTCGCGTTTGAGTCGATTGATAACCTTAATGCCCATGAAAATTGCGAATGCCACAATCAGAAAATCGATGACGGTTTGAATGAACTTGCCATAGGCAAGCATCACTGCCGGTGCATCGCCTTCGGCCGCTTTTAGCGTAACCGCCAGATCGCTGAAATCGACTCCTCCAACCAGCAGACCTATCGGTGGCATGACCATATCGCCGACAAAAGATGAAACGATCTTGCCGAAGGCCGCGCCGATAATAATACCGACGGCCATATCGACCACGTTGCCTTTGACTGCGAAGGCCTTGAACTCACTGATTACGCCCATGGTTAATTCCCTGTTACAGGTGGAGGTTGGTCAAGCCAGTGTAATTCAGCTATGCGATTAGTGCTTGACGCCTGCTGCAACTGATCGGCGTCATGCCGAATCGTTTTGTTCGATTTTCCTCAAGACCATCATTGCCCATGGCGTGGCTGGGCTCAGCTATCATGGCGGCTTTTGCAGGCAGGAATTCGAAATGGCCAAGGCCAAGCGCATGTACGGCTGCACCGAATGCGGCGCGACCTTCCCCAAATGGGCCGGCCAATGCGGCGAGTGCGGTGCCTGGAACACCTTGGTCGAAACCGTGATCGAAAGCGGTGCCGCCGCGCCCCCAAGCGGGCGTACCGGCTGGGCCGGGCAGCAGGCCCAGATCAAGACGCTGGCCGAAGTCAGCGTTGAAGAGATCCCGCGCTTCACCACCGCCAGTGCCGAGCTGGACCGGGTGCTCGGTGGCGGCCTGGTCGACGGTTCGGTGGTGTTGATCGGCGGCGACCCGGGTATCGGCAAATCGACCATCCTGCTGCAAACCCTGTGCAATATCGCCACGCGCATGCCAGCGCTGTATGTGACCGGCGAGGAGTCGCAGCAGCAGGTTGCCATGCGCGCCCGTCGCCTGGGGCTGCCCCAGGATCAATTGCGGGTCATGACCGAGACCTGCATCGAAACCATCATCGCCACGGCCAAGGTCGAAAAGCCCAAGGTCATGGTGATCGACTCTATCCAGACCATTTTCACTGAACAGCTGCAGTCGGCGCCGGGCGGTGTCTCCCAGGTGCGCGAGAGCGCGGCGTTGCTGGTGCGCTACGCCAAGCAGAGCGGCACGGCGATCTTTCTGGTTGGCCACGTGACCAAGGAAGGCGCCCTGGCCGGACCGCGGGTACTCGAACACATGGTGGATACCGTGTTGTATTTCGAGGGGGAATCCGATGGCCGTCTGCGCCTGTTGCGGGCGGTGAAGAACCGCTTTGGTGCAATCAACGAGCTGGGCGTGTTCGGCATGACCGATCGCGGCTTGAAAGAAGTCTCCAACCCCTCGGCGATCTTTCTGACTCGTGCTCAGGAGGAAGTCCCGGGCAGTGTGGTGATGGCGACCTGGGAAGGCACCCGGCCGATGCTGGTCGAGGTCCAGGCTCTGGTCGATGACAGCCATCTGTCCAACCCACGCCGCGTGACCTTGGGGCTGGATCAGAACCGTCTGGCGATGCTGCTGGCGGTGCTGCACCGCCACGGGGGGATTCCGACCCACGACCAGGACGTGTTCCTTAACGTGGTGGGCGGGGTGAAGGTGCTGGAAACCGCCTCGGACCTCGCCTTGATGGCGGCGGTCATGTCCAGCCTGCGCAACCGGCCGTTGGCCCATGGCTTGCTGGTGTTTGGCGAGGTGGGGCTGTCGGGTGAGGTGCGCCCCGTGCCGAGTGGGCAGGAACGCTTGAAAGAGGCAGCCAAGCACGGCTTCAAACGGGCCATCGTGCCTAAGGGCAACGCCCCGAAGGAAGCACCACCGGGGTTGACGGTGGTGGCGGTGACTCGCCTGGAACAGGCGCTGGATGCGTTGTTCGAGTAGCCCCTCAAAAGCTTCGCGGGCAAGCCCTGCTCCCACATTCCGCATTGAAAATTTGCGGATGTGGGAGCAGGGCTTGCCCGCGAATGGGGTCTACAGTGATGTTCTGATCAGCCTCCAGTCACCGGCACCGACTCAACCTTTCGCTTGGCCTGCGCGGGTGCATGGTCGTGATCCCCGCCCAGTACCGGCACCTCCTGGCCATCGGCGTTGTACAGCTTGCCGTCCTGGAAGTAGTCGCCATCACGCAGTGCGGCGATGTCCAGCACATTCAAGGTCCGTTCGGAAGCCGCGACGAATACCGATTGCTGGTCGGAGTTGCCGGCCTTGAAGTGGTTGAACGCCAGGTTCAGCAGAATCGCCATGATCGCCGCCGAGCTGATGCCCGAGTGGAAGATGGTGCCGAACCAGCCCGGGAAGTGGTCGTAGAAATTCGGGGCGGCAATCGGGATCATACCGAAGCCCAGCGACGCGGCCACGATAATCAGGTTCATGTTGTTGCGGTAGTCGACCTTGGACAGGGTGCGGATACCGCTCGCCGCCACGGTGCCGAACAGCACGATACCGGCACCGCCGAGCACTGAGGTGGGGACCGCTGCGATCACCCGGCCCATCACTGGCAGCAAGCCCAGCACCACCAGGATCAAGCCGCCGGTGGCGACCACATAACGGCTTTTCACCCCGGTCACCGCGACCAGGCCGACGTTCTGGGCGAAGGCGCTCTGGGTGAAGGAGCCGAAAACGGGCGCCAGGATGCTCGACAGCATGTCGGCACGCAGGCCATTGCCCAGGCGCTTGGAGTCGACCTTGGTGTCGATGATCTCACCGACCGCCAGGATGTCGGCACTGGTTTCCACCAGCGTCACCATGATCACGATGCACATCGACAGAATCGCGGCGATGTGGAAGGTCGGCAGGCCGAAGTGGAAGGGCGAAGGCATCGCCAGCATCGGGCCGTTGCCGACGTTGGAGAAGTTCGCCATGCCCAGCGACCAGGCAATCAGGGTGCCGATCGCCATGGCCAGCAGAATCGACAGGCGCGAGATCGCCGCGCTGCCCAGTTTGCTCAGTACCAGCACAATCACGAAGGTCAGGGCGGCCAGGCCAATGTTGGCCATGCTGCCAAAATCCTCGGCGCGGCTATTGCCGCCCATCACCCAGCGTGCCGCGACGGGCATCAGGGTCAGGCCGATGGTGGTAATGACGATACCGGTGACCAGTGGCGGAAAGAACTTGGTGATCCGCGAGAACACTGGCGTGATTGCCAGCCCTATCAGTGAGGCAATCATCACCGCCCCCAGCACCGAGGGCAGCCCTCCACCGTCGGCTGTAGTGAGAATCGCCGACATGGTCGCCACACCGGCAAACGAGACGCCCTGTACCAGCGGTAACTGACAACCGAAGAACGGAATACCCAGGGTTTGCAACAAGGTCGCCAGGCCACCGGCGAACAGCGAAGCGGCAATCAACAGACCGATATCAGCTGGAGCAAGGCCTGCGGCCTGCCCGAGAATCAGGGGTACGGCGACAATCCCTCCGTACATCGTCAAGACGTGCTGCAGCCCATACGCCAGGTTGGCGCCGAGGCCCAGGTTTTCGTCTTCGGGACGTTGTACTGAAGACGTGCTAGGGGCGGACGTATTCATGGAGACGGCATCTCGTTTTATTGTTGTCGGCCTACTGTAGACAACAACCGTTACAGATTGCCAGACAAACTGTATACAGTTTTACATTTTAGATCCTGATCGATCGGTCAGCTCTTTTGGCACGATTTTTCACGTCGCTGAGCCGAGCTTGCGGGTAATACGGTATACAAGAATACCCGTTGATTTACGGGGTTATGCGGGCATTCGCAGCGGCTTTCGGCCACTGCGCGACAGAAGGGCAGGAGAGCGGGGCAGGTCGATAGCTGGCTAAAAGATTCTAAAGTTCGATGAATTGGCGCAGTTCGCGCAGGAGCTCTTTTTCATCACCCAGGTTCAGTTCGATCAACCGCCGCAAATGTTCACTCGAATGGAGGTCGAGATAGCGGCAGGTGAACCCCAGCTGATCATTCGTCTCATGGTTGAATTCGCCCTTCATGTGCACGTGCACCTCGGGGCTGAGCTGAATATCGATATCGAACACTTGATGAACGGTGGCGGACCAATCCTCAGGGCATTTGGCCAGCAACCCCTTGAGTGACACATCCGCCAATGTGGTGCGCCAGCGATGCCCCTCGCGAACCAGTTCGACAGGGGCATCGAAAGGGATGCGTTTGAAACGGCGGCGCTCCAGTTGGGGCTCGGTCATGGCGGCCTCCTGATCGATGATTTGACTATAGTCTCGAGGGGGCAGGCTGTCGCTTGTCAAGAAGGGTGTATTGGTCGGATAACTAGACTTTGGTCGTAGGTGAAGGCTCTAGATCAAAGGGCGCTATTTCTCTCTACACTCGCTAGACTTCAACCGTTGTTCTTTCGTATCCACTTAGCTGGAATCAAATCATGAAAAATAATAATAGCCCGCTACGCCATTTGCCCTGGCTGGTGCTGGCGGTTTTAGGAGCGTGCGCGTTGGGTGTGGTAGCCCTGCGTCGAGGCGAAGCCATTAACGCCTTGTGGATCGTGGTAGCGGCGGTTGCCATCTACCTGGTCGCGTACCGTTATTACAGTCTGTTCATCGCCACGCGCGTGATGCAACTGGACCCTCGGCGGGCCACCCCGGCGGTTCTCAACAACGACGGTCTGGACTATGTGCCGACCAACAAACACATTCTTTTCGGTCACCACTTTGCCGCCATCGCCGGTGCGGGCCCATTGGTCGGGCCGGTTCTGGCCGCGCAAATGGGCTATCTGCCGGGCACGCTGTGGCTGATCGCCGGCGTGGTGCTGGCCGGTGCCGTGCAGGACTTCATGGTGCTGTTCCTGTCCACACGCCGCAACGGCCGTTCGCTGGGTGACATGGTCCGTGAGGAAATGGGCCGGATTCCGGGCACCATCGCCCTGTTCGGCTGCTTCCTGATCATGATCATCATCCTCGCGGTGCTGGCGTTGATCGTGGTCAAGGCCCTGGCGGAGAGCCCGTGGGGGATCTTCACGGTCATGGCGACTATCCCGATCGCGATGTTCATGGGCGTCTACATGCGCTACATCCGCCCGGGCCGCATCGGCGAAATCTCGATTGTCGGGGTGCTGCTGTTGCTCGGCTCGATCTGGCTGGGGGGCCAGATTGCAGCGGATCCGGTCTGGGCCAAGGCCTTTACCTTCACCGGTATCCAGATTACCTGGATGCTGGTCGGTTATGGCTTTGTGGCGGCGGTGCTGCCAGTCTGGCTGGTGCTGGCGCCGCGTGACTATCTGTCGACCTTCCTGAAAATCGGCACCATCGTGGCCCTGGCGATTGGCATCCTGGTCACCATGCCCGATCTGAAAATGCCGGCCCTGACCCAGTTTACCGACGGCACTGGCCCGGTCTGGAAGGGCGGCCTGTTCCCGTTCCTGTTTATCACCATCGCCTGTGGTGCGGTGTCCGGCTTCCACGCGCTGATCTCTTCCGGGACCACACCCAAGCTTCTGGATAACGAAACCAACGCCCGTTACATCGGTTACGGCGGCATGCTGATGGAATCGTTCGTGGCGATCATGGCCATGGTTGCAGCCTCGGTGATCGAGCCTGGCGTGTACTTTGCGATGAACAGCCCGGCTGCCATCGTCGGTACTGATGTCGTCGCGGTCGCCCAGACGGTCAGCAGTTGGGGCTTTGCCATTACGCCCGAGGCCCTGGAGGCGGTCGCCAAGGATATCGGTGAAACCACCATCCTGGCCCGTGCCGGCGGTGCGCCGACCCTGGCGGTGGGGATCGCGCAGATCCTGCACGCTGTGTTGCCGGGTGAGAACACCATGGCGTTCTGGTACCACTTCGCGATTCTGTTCGAGGCGCTGTTTATCCTCACTGCAGTGGACGCCGGTACCCGTGCCGGACGTTTCATGCTGCAAGACTTGCTTGGCTCGTTCGTGCCAGCACTTAAACGCACCGAATCCTGGACTGCCAACCTGATCGCCACCGCAGGCTGCGTGGCCCTGTGGGGCTATCTGCTGTATCAAGGCGTGATCGATCCGCTGGGTGGTATCAACACCCTGTGGCCGCTGTTCGGCATCTCCAACCAGATGCTGGCCGGTATCGCACTGATGCTCGCCACGGTTGTGCTGATCAAAATGAAGCGTCAGCGCTATATTTGGGTCACCCTGCTGCCGGCGACCTGGCTGCTGATCTGCACCACCACCGCGGGCTTCATCAAGCTGTTCGACCCGAACCCGGCGGTCGGCTTCCTGGCCCTGGCGAAAAAATACAGCGTAGCGTTGGATGCAGGGCAGGTTCTGGCCCCGGCCAAGGACATTACGCAGATGCAGCACGTGATCTTCAACGCTTACACCAACGCAACGCTGACCGTGTTGTTCCTGTTCGTGGTGTTCAGCATCCTGTTCTATGCCCTGAAGGTCGGTATTGCGTCCTGGGGTAAAAAGGAACGTACCGACAAGGAGACGCCATTCCAGGCGATTCCAGATGCATAAACCAGAGGATTGCAAGCATGTTCAATGACCTGAGTCGGCTCGGCAAATACCTCGGTCAGGCCGCGCGCCTGATGGTGGGGATGCCCGATTACGACAACTACGTCGAGCATATGCAAACCAAGCATCCGGACAAGCCGCTGATGACCTACGAGGAGTTCTTCCGCGAGCGTCAGGAGGCGCGCTACGGCGGCGGCAAGGGTTCCCCGCGCTGCTGCTGAGTCCGTCGTAACCCCACGCGCCACGCTTTGTCGTGGCGCGTTTTCTTTTATAAAGAGCCATCAAGCGTTAGCGAGCGTTCAATGTCCGAATTCACCCCTATTCCTGTCACGGTGCTGAGCGGCTTTCTTGGTGTGGGCAAGACCACCTTGTTGCGTCACCTGCTCAAGGCCGAGCACGGCCTGAAAATCGCTGTGATCGAGAACGAGTTCAGCGATGCCGGCATCGACACCCAATTGTTGGGCGACGAACCGGTGCAGGTCATGACCCTGGCCAACGGCTGCGTCTGTTGCACCATTCACACCGACCTGACCAAGGCCCTGTACCTGTTGCTCGAGCGGCTGGACAACGGCGAAATCGCCTTCGACCGGCTGGTGATCGAATGCACCGGCCTGGCCGACCCGGCACCGGTGGCCCAGACCTTTTTTATTGATGAAGAGCTGCGTGAGCGCTACATCCTCGATGGCATCATCACGCTGGTCGATGCCGCGCATGCCGATGTGCACCTGGCCCAGACCATTGCGCAGGCCCAGGTCGGCTTTGCCGACCGGCTGCTGGTGAGCAAGACCGACCTGGTCGACAAGGCCAGCTTCGAAGCCCTGAGCGAGCGCCTGACCCGCATCAACCGGCGTGCGCCGGTTCGGGTGGTGGAACACGGCAAGATCGATCTGGCAGAACTGCTGGATGTACGCGGCTTCAACCTCAATGCCGATCTGGGCGGCGGCCTGAACCTGCGCCCGCTGCTCAAGGGCAACTCCCTCGACCGGATCTCCAGCCTGGTGTTGCGCACGGATCAGGCGCTGGATATCGACAAGCTCAGCGAGTTCATGAATGAACTGCTAGAAGCCCATGGCAAGCAATTGCTGCGCTACAAGGGTGTGCTGAACATCGCCGGTGAGCCACGGCGGCTGGTGTTTCAGGGGGTGCTGAAGTTGTACGGTTTCGACTGGGATACCGAATGGGCTGAAGGTGAAACGCGGGAAAGCGTGATGGTGTTCATCGCCGATGAACTGCCCGAAGAAAAGATTCGGGCAGGCTTCGCAGCCCTCACTGCCTGAATGTTCATATCCCGGTAGGAGCCAGGCTTGCCTGCGATGGCGTCGGTGCGGGCGCCATCGCAGGCAAGCCTGGCTCCTACCCAGATGTATGTTGTGCACAAAAAAGCCCGGCGCAAGGGCCGGGCTTCTTCAGTTCAAGCAACCGCTATCAAGCGCCGTATACCGGCAGCTTGGCGCAGATGGCCTTGACCTTCTCGCGAACGGCGTCGATCACCGCTTCGTTGTTCAGGTCAGCCAGGATGTCGCAGATCCAGCCAGCCAGTTCACGGCACTCGGCTTCCTTGAAGCCACGAGTGGTCACAGCCGGGGTGCCGAAGCGCAGGCCGGAGGTGACGAACGGGGAGCGTGGATCGTTCGGTACGGAGTTTTTGTTCACGGTGATGAAGGCTTTGCCCAGAGCGGCGTCGGCGTCTTTACCGGAGATTTCCTGCTTGATCAGCGACAGCAGGAACAGGTGGTTCTGAGTACCACCGGAAACCACGTCGAAACCGCGCTCGATGAACACGCCGGCCATGGCCTGGGCGTTTTTCACCACTTGTTGCTGGTAAGTCTTGAACTCAGGCTGCAGCGCTTCCTTGAAGCAGATCGCCTTGGCCGCGATCACGTGCTCCAGCGGGCCGCCCTGGGCGCCCGGGAATACGGCCGAGTTCAGCTTCTTCTCGATCTCGGCGTTGGCACGGGCCAGGATCAGGCCACCACGTGGACCGCGCAGGGTCTTGTGGGTGGTGGTGGTCACGACGTCAGCGAACGGAACCGGGTTCGGGTAGACGCCAGCGGCAATCAGACCGGCGACGTGAGCCATGTCGACGAACAGGTAGGCCCCGACCTTGTCGGCGATTTCGCGGAAACGGGCGAAGTCCAGAACCTGCGAGTAGGCAGAGAAACCGGCCACGATCATTTTCGGCTTGTGCTCGACCGCCAGACGCTCGACTTCGTCGTAGTCGATCAGGCCGTTGCCGTCGATGCCGTACTGGACGGCGTTGTACAGCTTGCCAGAGGACGAAACGCTGGCGCCGTGGGTCAGGTGACCGCCGTGGGCCAGGCTCATGCCCAGGATGGTGTCGCCGGCTTGCAGCAGGGCCAGGTAAACAGCGCTGTTGGCTTGCGAGCCTGCGTGCGGCTGGACGTTGGCGTAGTCAGCGCCGAACAGCTCCTTGGCGCGGTCGATAGCCAGTTGCTCGACCACGTCGACGTACTCACAGCCACCGTAGTAACGCTTGCCCGGGTAACCTTCGGCGTACTTGTTGGTCAGCACGGAGCCTTGGGCTTCCATGACGGCTGGGCTGGTGTAGTTTTCCGAGGCGATCAGCTCAATATGCTCTTCCTGGCGCTGAGCTTCTTGCTCCATGGCGGCAAAGAGATCGGCGTCGTACTTGGCAATGGTCAAATCACGGCTGAACATGGCGGTCCTCAAGGATCGTGCTGAAAAGGGGGGCATTCTACCCCATCGGCTTTTGTCTGGCATATGAAAGGGCATCATGTCGCAGACAAGCGGAAGTCATAGTGCGGCTTGCGCCCTCAATCGAACATGAAGAGGGCTTCGTTGCTGAAGTGCGCTTCAAACTGGCTGGCCTGCATCGGCCGCCCGAACAGGTAGCCCTGAACCTCGTCGCAGCCGTGTTCGCGGAGGAAATCGAGCTGGTCGTGGGTTTCCACGCCCTCGGCGATCACCGCCAGGTTCAGGCTGTGGGCCATGGCAATGATGGCGCGGGCGATCTGGGCGTCCTGTTCGCCTTCCGGCAGGCCGTCGACGAAGGTACGGTCGATTTTCAGCACATCGATCGGGAACTGCTTCAAGTAGTTGAGCGACGAATAGCCGGTGCCAAAGTCATCGACCGCAATGCTCAGGCCGAGGAACTTCAAACGGTCGAGAATCAGCATGGCTTCGTTGACTTCGCGCATCAGGATACTTTCGGTCAGCTCCAGTTCCAGGCAGGCCGGCGGCAGGCGCGTGTCCTTGAGGATGTTGGCGATGCGCTCGCCCAGCTGGCCGTCGGAGAACTGCCGGGCGGAAATGTTGACCGATACTTTCGGTACCCGCACCTTGTTCTGGTGCCAGGTCTTGAGTTGACGACAGGCTTCGGCCAGCACCCAGTCGCCGACATCCACCACCAGGCCCAGCTCTTCGAGCACTGGGATGAAATCACCCGGCGGCACCAGGCCACGGCGAGGATGGCGCCAGCGCAGCAGGGCTTCGGCACCCGTCAGGCGTTTGCCGTCGCCGCTGAACTGTGGCTGGTAGTAGAGCACGAATTCTTCCTGCTCCAGGGCATGGCGCAGGTCGCTTTCAAGCTCAAGGCGCTCCAGCGCCGAAGCGTTCATGTCAGCCTGGTAGAACTGGAAGTTGTTCTTGCCGCGTTCCTTGGCGTGGTACATCGCGGTGTCGGCGTTTTTCATCAGCTGGCTCAGCTCGCTGCCGTCCTGGGGGCTCAAGGCGATGCCGACGCTGGCGGTGACGAAGAACTCGCGGTTCTCCAGCACAAAAGGTTTGACCAGGCTGCCGAGGATTTGCTCAGCCACGCTGATGGCACGGTTCAAGGCCATTTCACGGGTGGCGCGAGGCTGCAGCAGCAGGGTGAATTCATCGCCGCCCATGCGCGCCACGGTGTCGTCATCGGCCACACAGCCCAGCAGGCGCGTGGCCATTTCCTTGAGCATGCGGTCGCCTGCGGCGTGGCCCAACGAGTCGTTGATCGGCTTGAAGCGGTCGAGGTCGAGAAACATCAGCACCACCCAGGACTTCTGCCGCTCGGCCTGTTGCAGCGCGGTGTGCAGGCGGTCCTGGAACAGCGTCCGGTTGGGCAGGTGGGTCAGCGCGTCGTAATAGGCGAGGCGGTGAATGCGCTGCTCGCTGGCCTTGCGTTCGCTGATGTCGCTGAAAAAACACACGTAACTGGCCAGGTCGCCTTCGTCGTCCAGCACGGCCGTGATGCCGACCCAGGCCGGGTAATGCTCGCCGCTGCGGCGCTTGAGCCATACTTCGCCTTCCCAGGTGCCGCGGGTGTGCAGCTGCTTGAGCACATAACGCAGGTGCGCTTCCTGTTGCTGGTCAACCGTGAGGATGTTCGGCAGCTGGTCGAGCACCTGAGTCACGGCATAGCCGCTGACCCGGCTGAAGGCCTCGTTGGCCTGGACGATATAGCCGGCCGGATCGGTGATCAGAATCGCCGAAGTCGAGTGCTCGAACACCGTGGCGGCCATGCGCAGGTCTTTTTCCGCGCGACGTTGCTGGCTGATGTCGCGGCCGACGCCAAGAATGCCTTCGAAGTGATCGTTTTCGTCCCAGGCCAGCACCAGCCGCAGCTCGATCGGGATCTTGCGCCCGTCCGCGCGCAGGCAGTCGAACAGGTACAGCTGGGTCGGAATCTGCCGCAACAACGCAAGTTGCCGGGGATCGCCGAGGGCGCGGTTGATCCGTTCGATCAGCGAATAGATCCCGGTCAGCTGCGCCGGGTTGGCGATGGTGGTCTGCCAACCATTGGCAAAGATCCAGTCGAGGTCGTAGCCGAGCACTGAATGCGCCGACGGGCTGACATAGTTGAGCCGCAAGGCGCTGTCGGTCGAGAAGATCACATCACTGATGCTTTCGGCGAGCATGCGGTAGCGGTGTTCGCTGTCGCGCAGCGATTCGCTGGCCTCGATCTGCTCCGTGACGTCCTTGGCCACCCCGATGATGCGTGTGACCTGACCGCTGCGATCGCGGGCCAGGGCCTGTTCGCGAACGTCGAAGCGGCGCCAGCGCAGGTCGCGATGGCGGAAGCGCAGTTGGCACTGCAGCAGTTCTGCATGGCCACAGAGGCGCTGGCGATGGCGCATTTTGTGGTAATGCTCGGCATCTTCGGGGTGTAGCAGCACTTCCCAGAAATACTCGCCCATCTGTTGTAGCTCAGCCCGGTCGTAGCCCAGGGTCTGGCCCAGGTGATGGTTGCTGAAAATCATCCGCTGGCTTTGCACATCCTGCACGTACAGGTGGTCAGGCACCGTGCGGACCACGTCCGACCAGAAGCTTTCGCGTTCGAGCAACGACAGCTCGACGCGCTTACGGCTAGTGATGTCACTGATGCTGAGAATGATCGCCTGATCGTCACGCGGTTGCGCCGGGAAGCGCACCATCAGCCACAAATGCAGGTCCTGGCCCTGGCCATTGCTGAGCTTGATCTCGAATTCGCGCTGGCTTTGCCGGTCCAGCAGTGCCTCGATCAACTGGTAGCCAATGGCACTCACATCCAGCGGGCAGCCTTGAAACAGGATCTTCCAGGCGCCTTCGGTGCCGTTGACCCCGAGCAGTTGCAGGGCCACCTGATTGACCTCGGTGATCTTCAACTGTTGCAGCAGACCGTTGCGCTCATCGGGGTTGAGTTGCCGCCAGCGGTCCAGATCGGCGCTGGTGTGCAGGCGATGGCGCTCGAGCAGTGCCTGAACCCCGGACAGATCGAGCACGCACAGCGCGACCCCGGTGCCCTCGAAAATATCCTGATAGCGCCGCTGGCCTTCCTGCAGGGCGCGTTGGCGCTTACGCATATTGAACAGCGCCAGCAACGGCAGCAGTGAGCACACCAGCACCATCAGGCATTTACCGATCAGGGCGGGCAGTAGTTTCAGGCGTTCGCGTTCGGCGTCGAACAACCCGCGCAGCTGCCAGTCGCTGTGAGCGAGCGGTGCCAGCAGCACACTGTTGGCCGCAATGTCCGCGGCCAGCGCTGCGCCTTCGGTGGCACTGATGGTTTGGCCCCTGAGGTTTTCCAGGCGCCAGAGCGCTTGCGTGCCACGGTCGTGGCGATGGGGCAGGGCGACCTGGTAGGCCGCGTCCAGGCGCAGGGCCCAGTAGCCGTCGACCGCGTCGTCGTAGGGACGTATCAGCAGATAGATCGGTGCCCCTTCAGCGCCACCGCTGAAATACCAGGGCTGACCGCCGGCCGATGTGACCAGGTTCTGCAAGGTAACCTGGTCCTGGCTTGCCGCGGCGCTGTCGCTGATCATCTCGCCCCTGGCATCCAGCCAGGCCAGGCTGTGCAAGGCGGGCAGGGTGGTGCGCAGTTTCGCGACCGATTTCGCCAGCTCGGTGGCGCGGGTGTGTTGGCCGTTGGTCGGCAGCAGGCTGCGACTGACCTGGGCATTGAGTGCCATGTTCAGGTTCAGGTGGTCCGCCAGGTCTTCGCTGTAGCTGATGCTGGCGCGCCGTTGTTCAGTTTGGGTGCGCTGGAACTGATCCAGCAGCTGCCAGAACAGCAGGGCCAGCAATAGCAGCACGAGGATCGCCAGGGCACCTTTCAACGAGCCGCGCAGAGGCATGCCTGTCGCATCCGCGGGGAGTGGCAAGGACGGCTGAGTGAGATTGGTCAAACTGTGATCCTGCGGTATGGCTGTCCGTGGCAGGGAGTGTCGGCTTCGCGTGCCCTGGCGGGCCCGGGCCAAGGTTAACGTGAGGCGTGCACTATAAGCTGGACGCCCGAAGGGCGGCTAGCATGCCCTGAAGTGTGGCAGAGTGCCAGCTCTGTTCGTCGCGGTTTGCCCTGTCACGCGCATTCCGGTAGCTTTGCCCCCCACGCGGGCGCGCAAAGCACCCTGGACCCGAATCCCCCTCTTTTTCATCCGTCTCTGACGCTAGGTTCCTCCATGGCTCAATACGTCTACACCATGCATCGGCTGAGCAAAGTTGTGCCGCCGAAGCGGGAAATCCTCAAAAATATCTCCCTGTCGTTTTTTCCGGGCGCCAAGATCGGCGTGCTCGGCCTGAACGGTTCGGGTAAATCCACCTTGCTGAAAATCATGGCGGGCGTTGATACCGAGTTCGACGGTGAAGCCCGTCCGATGCCAGAGCTCAACGTCGGCTACTTGCCGCAAGAGCCGCAACTGGATCCGGCCAAGACCGTCCGTGAAGTGGTCGAAGAAGCGGTCAGCGTCATCAAGGATGCCCAGGCGCGTCTGGACGAAGTTTACGCAGCCTATGCCGAGCCGGATGCCGACTTCGACAAGCTGGCAGCCGAACAGGCCAAGCTGGAAGCCATTCTGCAGGCCAGCGATGGTCACAACCTGGAGCGCCAGCTGGAAGTCGCCGCCGATGCGCTGCGCTTGCCAGCCTGGGATGCCAAGGTTGAACACTTGTCCGGTGGTGAGAAGCGTCGTGTGGCCCTGTGCCGCCTGTTGCTGTCGGCCCCTGACATGCTGCTGCTGGACGAACCGACCAACCACCTGGACGCCGATTCGGTGGCCTGGCTTGAGCACTTCCTGCATGACTTCCCAGGCACCGTGGTTGCGATTACCCACGACCGTTACTTCCTCGACAACGTCGCCGGCTGGATCCTGGAACTCGACCGCGGCGCGGGTATCCCGTACGAAGGCAACTACTCGGGCTGGCTGGAAGCCAAGTCCGAGCGCTTGGCGCAGGAATCCAAGCAGCAGTCGGCTCACGAAAAAGCCATGAAGGAAGAACTGGAGTGGGTGCGTAAAGGCGCCAAGGCTCGTCAGTCCAAATCCAAGGCCCGTCTGCAACGCTTCGAAGAAATGCAATCGCAGGAATTCCAGAAGCGCAGCGAAACCAACGAGATCTACATTCCGGCCGGGCCGCGCCTGGGTGACAAGGTCATCGAGTTCAAGAACGTCAACAAAGGTTATGGCGATCGCGTGCTGATCGACAACCTGTCGTTCGCCATGCCAAAAGGCGCGATCGTCGGAGTTATCGGTGGTAACGGTGCTGGTAAATCGACCCTGTTCCGCATGCTGATGGGCAAGGAAACCCCGGATTCCGGCTCCATCGAGATCGGTGAAACCGTGCAGCTGGCCTGCGTCGACCAGAGCCGTGACGACCTGGAAGGCAACAAGACCGTGTTCCAGATGATTTCCGATGGTTCCGACCAGATTCGCATTGGCAACTATGAGATCCCGTCGCGCACCTATGTGGGCCGTTTCAACTTCAAGGGCGGCGACCAACAGAAGTTCGTCAAGGACCTCTCCGGTGGTGAGCGTGGCCGTCTGCACCTGGCCCTGACCCTGAAGGAAGGCGCCAACGTCCTGCTGCTCGACGAACCGTCCAACGACCTGGACGTTGAAACCTTGCGTTCGCTGGAGGAAGCGCTGCTGGACTTCCCGGGCGCCGCCATTGTGATCTCTCACGATCGCTGGTTCCTGGACCGTGTGGCTACCCACATCCTGGCGTACGAGGACGACTCGCAAGCGGTGTTCTTCGAAGGCAACTACACCGAGTACGAAGCGGACCGCAAGAAGCGTCTGGGCGATGCTGCTGCCCAACCGCACCGTGTTCGCTACAAGAAGCTGGCTCAGTAATAGGGCATTGCAGCGCACTTTCCGGGTGCGCTGAAAGCTTCTCGGGAAAGCCCGCTCCCGCAAGGCCCTGAAGGGTTTTGTGGGGGTGGGCTTTCCTGTTTCCGGGGTCTGTATTTATAGATTTGCACCAAATAATTTCATAAATACGACATATCGCCCTGTTGTGGGGCTCAATGAATTGTTAAAGTCCGCGCAAATTTTCCCTAACGACAACAATTTGCCGAGACCTTTCCATGATCGAATCCGTCGAAGATTTCCTGGCGCGCCTGAAAAAACGCGACCCGGACCAGCCTGAATTCCACCAGGCGGTCGAAGAGGTGCTGCGCAGCCTGTGGCCCTTCCTGGAAGCCAACCCGCACTACCTGCAATCGGGCATTCTCGAGCGCATGGTCGAACCCGAGCGTGCGGTGGTGTTCCGTGTCTCGTGGGTCGACGATCAGGGCAAGGTCCAGGTCAACCGTGCTTTCCGCATCCAGATGAACAGCGCCATTGGCCCTTACAAGGGCGGCCTGCGCTTCCACCCGTCGGTCAACCTGGGCGTGCTCAAGTTCCTGGCCTTCGAGCAAGTCTTCAAGAACTCCCTCACCTCGCTGCCCATGGGCGGCGGCAAAGGTGGCTCGGACTTCGATCCGAAGGGCAAGAGCGACGCGGAAGTCATGCGTTTCTGCCAGGCCTTCATGAGCGAGCTGTACCGCCACATCGGTGCTGACGTCGACGTGCCGGCCGGTGACATCGGCGTGGGCGCTCGCGAAATCGGTTTTATGTTCGGGCAGTACAAGCGCCTGGCCAACCAGTTCACTTCCGTGCTGACCGGCAAAGGCATGACCTACGGCGGCAGCCTGATTCGCCCTGAAGCCACCGGCTTTGGCTGCGTCTACTTCGCTGAAGAAATGCTCAAGCGCCAAGGCGAGCGGGTTGAAGGCAAGCGCGTGGCGATCTCCGGCTCCGGCAACGTGGCGCAATATGCGGCGCGCAAGGTGATGGATCTGGGCGGCAAGGTCATCTCCCTGTCTGACTCCGAAGGCACGCTGTTCTGCGAAGCCGGGCTGACGGAAGAACAATGGTCGGCGGTGATGGAGCTCAAGAACGTCAAGCGCGGTCGTATTCGTGACCTGGCCGGGCAGTTTGGCCTGGAATTCCGTGAAGGCCAGCGCCCGTGGAGCCTGGCCTGCGACATCGCCCTGCCGTGCGCCACTCAGAACGAGCTGGATGCCGACGATGCCCGTGCGCTGTTGGCCAATGGCTGCGTGTGCGTGGCAGAAGGCGCCAACATGCCGACCACGCTCACGGCGGTGGATATCTTTATCGAAGCCGGCATTCTCTTCGCGCCGGGCAAGGCCTCCAACGCCGGCGGCGTGGCAGTGAGCGGGCTTGAGATGTCGCAGAACGCCATGCGTCTGCTGTGGACGGCCGGAGAGGTGGACAGCAAGCTGCACAACATCATGCAGTCGATCCACCACGCGTGCGTGCACTACGGCCAAGAGAACGGTCGTATCAACTACGTGAAAGGCGCCAACATCGCAGGCTTCGTCAAAGTGGCGGACGCCATGCTGGCTCAAGGCGTGGTCTGAGGCATTCCGCATTCAGGTCGACTGAAACAAATCCTGCAGGAGCAGGCTTTAGCTGCGAAGGCCTGCGCAGCAGGCCCATCGATTGGGGCCGCTGCGCGACCCATCGCGGCTAAAGCCGGCTCCTACAGTAGGCTCCAGCCTTTAGATTTGAGGTTCGATGGCGATGACTTCGATCAACTGATCGCCCGCCGGTCGTCGCCACTGCACCTCATCACCCGGCCGGGCGCCCAACAGCGCGCGGCCCAGGGGTGAGCCCCAGTTGATCAGGCCCTTGCTGGCATCGGCCTGATCTTCTCCTACAAGCTGAACACGCTGCTCTTCGCCGTGTTCGTCGGCGTAGGTCACCACACTGCCGATCTGGATTTTCTCACTGGACGTTGCCATCGGCACCAGCTGCGCGCTTTGCAGCCGGGCGTTGAAGTAGCGCAAATCACGCTCCAGTTCTGCCACCCGCTGTTTGTCGCCCGCCTCGCCTTGATCGAGCTGCTCGCGGCGCTGCGCCTGCAGCAGGGCGACCTTGTCCTGTAACTGGCTCAGGCCTGCTGGCGTGACGTAGTTGGGCTGCTCGCTGACGCGCCGTTCAACAGGCGGGATGACCTGGTCGGCGGCTTGATCTTCATTGACGAATGCACGGCTCATGGCATATCTCCAGTCATGGAGTTTTTGGCCATGCTGACAGGTATCAAGTTGCACCGAATGTCTGAGAGCGACCTACCGTGAGCGGTAGATGCGAGCGCGATCGCGGTCCACTTCGCGCTGCCACCGGTCGTCGCGTTCTTTGCGTTTGTCGCGCACACGATCGTAGTAATTCTGCCAGTCCTGGTTGTAGCCCTCTTCATGCAAGGGCGCATGACCCGGCTGGCAGCCCGTGAGAATCGCCACAAACGCTATCGCTGCCCCGTACTGCCACATCGCTCGACTCCCGCGCCGAACAGCCGGCGCTCTCTCTGAAGTCTAGGCCGGTATTGGTCAGTGAATCGTCAATACGGTGTGATGAAAGTGTTCAGTAGTGGTACCACTTCAGTTCCAGCATCACTTCGTTCTGTGGCGACGAGAGCTGGCTGAAGGCCCGTTGCGCGCTCAGGCGCAGCCCCAGGTTGGAAGACAGCTCCCATTGCTGGTTCAGGCTCAGGCTTCGACGAATCTCGCCATTGGTGAAATAGTCGCCCTTGGCTTCGACGCTTAAATTACCCAGGCCGTTGCGCCACAGCACACCTGTGTTGAAGCCGGCGGCGGGGGCGACGAACTCGGCGAAATCGTTGTTGTGCTCGATACGTACGGTGCCGAGGGCAAAACCCAGCATTTCATCTCCGAGCTTCCAGGTGCCACCGGCGCCACCATTGACATGGCTGACCAGATTCTCGTCTTCATGCTTGCCCAGCACACGCTCAAGACCGCCTGTGACCTGCCATGACAAGGGTTGAAGCAGTTCATTGCGCGGGGTCAGCGAGCGGATGGTCGCCAGGTCCAGGCGCTGCACTTGCCAGCGGTTGTCCTCGTACTGGCGCAGTTTGAGCTGGAGGATTTCGATCTGCGCGCCCAGCGGGAAGCCGTACACGTTGTCGTTGAGGTCGTGATAGGCCATGCGCAGGCCGTACTCGGCAAAGGCCTTGTCTTCGCGGGTACCGACGCCCAGCTGCCCGGTGCGCGATTGATGGCCGTCTTCGGGAAAGCCCGGTTTTTCGATGTCGAGCGGGGGCGGCGGGTTGCGGTTGATGGCGCGCAGCAACTCGAAACTGCGCTGGCTGCGTGCCTCATCGCGCGCCTGGCCGTTGGCGCGGTAACGTTCAAGGCGATAAGCGGCGTCCTGGATCAGCGCGCGGCGTTCGGTAGGCAGCGCGTTGAACGCACTGGCCTGCAATTGTGTGGTATCGGCAGCTACGCGGTGTACCCATTGCTGTTCATCAAAGCTCAGCGGTTCGGCACGGGCCAGTAGCTCACGCTCGCGGGAGGGGCGGTACTGCACCTGCTCGACCAGCCCGGCCTGTTTGACCGCCTTGACCGTGTCGGTGGGGATGGCTGTCAGGGGAAACTGCGAAGTCAGGTCGAGCCCGGGGCGGGCGACCTGCAGCAGTTCGAGCAGGCGGTAGGAGCAGTTTTCATCGAAGAAGTAGTAGTCGAAGCGGATCTGCCGCAACTCCCAGATATGTTCAACCATGAGCCCGGTTTCTTCCGGCGAAAGGTTCAGCCGGTACTCCCACAGGTCGCGGTTTTCCAGGCTGCGGTATTCAGAGAGTTTTTCCTGGTACGGCACGAAGGCGAACAGGCCGGGGTAGCCTCCCATCAGGCCCTTCCAGGCGTAGAGAATGCTGTTGTCGTTACCTTCGATGTAGGCACCGAAGTTGACCGCGTAGCTGAGCAGGGCGGTCTGGTTGCTTTGCACGTCGGCCTGATCGATACGCAACAGCGTGTGCCCGAACATCGACGACGGGCTGTTCAGATAGGCTGCCGGAAAGATCAGCACCGCGCTGTGCGGGGCCACATCCTTGAACCACTGTTGATATTCCTGGCACTCGACGGTGGGCAGATCACTGAGCTGCATCTGCTCGCGCAACCAGCGGGTGCGGGCTGGAAAGACGCACTGGGCATGTTTGTCTTTCAGGCTGGCGGGGGCGTACAGGGCCTTGAGGGTCGCGGCCAATTCTTCCCCGGGGTGATGGCCGCCATCGGCAGACAGGAAGAACTTGGGATCATCCACGTGGCTGCGCCAGCCACCGAGCCTGGCGGTCTCGTAATGACCCAGGGCGATCCAGAACGGATCGTCGGCCAGTTGCTGTAAACGCGCGTTGTCGACAAGGGGAGCAGCATGCAGCGGGGCGCAGGCAATCAGCGCCAGGTAGGCAAGGCGTTTGAGCATACAAAGGCAACTAAGTCGATGGGTGATCCGTCACGGTCGGCACTTGAAAATACCCGCCCCGGCAGGGGCGGGTGGGCCGAGCTTAAGCCTGGGTTGCGTATTTGGCCAGACGTGGATCGCTTTTGAGTACGGCGAGGGTATTGGTGTGGACATCGTCGGCAGTCACCTGGGCGCTGCTGAAAATTTCCTGGAAGTGCTGGTGGGTGACGGCGGCAAAATGCGCGCGGTCTTCCGGCGCCACACCCAGTATCACGGCATAGGTGGTCAGCGCTTCGCCCTGGCCCTTGGCCATATCTTCGGACAGTTCATTCATCATGCCATTCATGGCAATCCAGGATTTACCGCCGTAGGTCAGCGCCGTAGTGGTCGAGCAACCGTTGGTGCCCGAAGTCATGCCAAATGTGGCGTTACCGGAGGTGCCGTTGGTGGTGGATGCAAGGAAGTGAGCCGGGGTGCCACGCTGGCCTTCAAACAGCATGTTGCCCCAACCGCAGTCCGGGCCGCCGGGCGCCTGGGCCATGGCGTTTATCGAGACCGCGGTGAACAGAGTACCCAGAAGAATCCGTTTCATAGCTTTGTTCTCTATTGGATTTGCAAACCAAGGTTCAGGGTTACCTGGTGCCTCAGCGGCTGCAGGCGCCAGGCGGGCCGGTTATGCGCCCGGCCGCACAGCCTGGAGTTTAGGCACGATCTGGCGGCTGCGTGATTAATTGCGAAACATTGTCTGAAAGTCGCGGCTTATGCGGAATATGCAGCGCTGGGGAGCGCAAGTGCCTTGCCAGCCGCTCGCGTGCGGCGCCAGAATGCCTTCATCTGTCCCGCCTGAAGTAAGGATGCCCGATGCCCGATCCTGTCGCTGCGAGCCTGCGTCTTGCGCCTGAAGCGCTGACCCGTCCGTTTTCCGCTGAACAGTTCGCTTTTACCACCACCAATGATCTGGAGCCTTTTCGCGGTGTCCTCGGCCAGGAGCGTGCTGTCGAAGCCTTGCAATTCGGCGTCGCCATGCCTCGTCCCGGCTACAACGTGTTCGTCATGGGAGAGCCTGGCACTGGCCGTTTCTCGTTCGTCAAACGCTATCTGAAGGCCGAAGGCAAACGCCTGAAAACCCCTTCTGACTGGGTCTACGTCAACAATTTCGACGAGCCCCGCGAGCCCCGCGCCCTGGAGCTGCCACCGGGCAGCGCCGGCGCACTCACCAACGACATCAACGGCTTGATCGACAACCTGCTGGCGACCTTCCCGGCAGTGTTCGAGCACCCCTCCTACCAGCAGAAAAAGAGCGCGATCGACCGTGCCTTCAATCAGCGCTACGACCGCGCGCTGGATGTGATCGAGCGTTTGTCGCTGGAAAAGGACGTCGCTCTTTACCGCGACAGCAGCAACGTCGCCTTCACCCCGATGATGGACGGCAAGGCGCTGGACGAGGCCGAGTTCGCGCAATTGCCGGAAGCCGACCGGGACCGTTTCCACGACGATATTTCGGCCCTGGAGGAGCGCCTCAACGAGGAGCTGGCCAGCCTGCCGCAGTGGAAGCGCGAGTCGAACAACCAGCTGCGCCATCTCAACGAAGAAACCATCACCCTGGCATTGCAGCCGTTGCTCGCACCGCTGTCGGAAAAGTACGCCGAAAACGCTGCTGTCTGCGCCTACCTGCAAGCCATGCAGGTGTACCTGCTGCGCACGGTGGTCGAGCAGGTCGTCGATGACAGCAAGACCGATGCCCAGGCCCGCAAACTGTTCGAAGAGCAGTACGCACCGAGCCTGGTGGTCGGTCATCACGTCAGCGGCGGTGCCCCGGTGGTGTTCGAGCCGCACCCGACCTACGACAACCTGTTCGGTCGGATCGAATACAGCACCGACCAGGGTGCGCTGTACACCACATACCGGCAACTGCGCCCGGGTGCGTTGCACCGGGCCAACGGTGGCTTCCTGATACTGGAAGCCGAGAAAATGCTCAGCGAGCCGTTTGTCTGGGATGCGCTCAAGCGCGCCCTGCAATCGCGCAAGCTGAAAATGGAATCGCCGCTGGGCGAATTCGGCCGCCTGGCGACCGTGACCCTCAACCCGCAGATGATTCCGCTGCAGATCAAGCTGGTGATCATCGGTGCGCGGCAGCTGTACTACGCCTTGCAGGACCATGATCCGGACTTCCAGGAGATGTTCCGGGTGCTGGTGGACTTCGACGAAGACATCCCGATGGTCGACGAGAGCCTGGAGCAGTTCGCCCAGCTGCTCAAGACCCGCACCTGCGAGGAAGGCATGGCGCCGCTGACCGTGGATGCGGTGGCCCGCCTGGCGACCTACAGCGCACGTCTGGCAGAGCACCAGGGGCGCCTGTCGGCGCGAATCGGTGATCTGTTCCAGCTGGTCAGTGAAGCGGATTTCATTCGTCACCTGGCCAACGATGAGATGACGGACGCCGGTCACATCGAGCGCGCCCTCAAGGCCAAGGCCACCCGCACCGGGCGAGTCTCGGCGCGGATTCTCGATGACATGCTCGCCGGCATCATCCTGATCGACACGGAAGGCGCGGCGGTAGGCAAGTGCAACGGCCTGACCGTGCTGGAGGTGGGCGATTCGGCGTTCGGTATACCGGCGCGGATTTCCGCCACGGTCTACCCGGGCGGCAGCGGTATCGTCGACATCGAGCGTGAGGTCAACCTCGGCCAGCCGATTCACTCCAAGGGCGTGATGATCCTGACCGGTTACCTGGGCAGTCGCTATGCCCAGGAATTCCCGCTGGCGATTTCCGCGAGCATCGCTCTGGAGCAATCCTACGGTTACGTGGACGGTGACAGCGCGTCGCTGGGCGAGGTTTGCACCTTGATCTCGGCCCTGTCGAAAACACCGCTCAAGCAGTGCTTTGCCATCACCGGCTCCATCAACCAGTTCGGTGAAGTGCAGGCGGTGGGCGGGGTCAACGAGAAGATCGAAGGCTTTTTCCGCTTGTGCGAAGCCCGCGGCCTGACCGGTGAGCAGGGCGCGATCATCCCGCACGCCAACGTGGCCACGCTGATGCTCGATGAGCGTGTGTTGCAGGCGGTACGTAACGGTCAGTTCCATGTGTACGCAGTGCGCCAGGCCGACGAGGCCCTGAGCTTGCTGGTGGGCGAACCTGCCGGTGCGCCGGATGAGCAGGGGCAGTTCCCGGAAGGCAGCGTCAACGCGCGGGTGGTGGAACGCCTGCGGGTGATCGCCGAAATGATCAGCGAGGAGGACCTCAAGGAGGCTGAGCGCGAGCACGCCGAACGGGCCCTGGCCGAGATCAAGCCAACCTGATGTTTACCTGTGGGAGCGGATTTATCCGCGAATAGGTCATCGCGGTGTGCCTGACACTAACGGTGACAACTATTCGCGGATAAATCCGCTCCCACAGGGTTACAAGGCCAGCATTGGTTCAGGAGGACGACGGTGGCATGACCGCTCGGCGCCCTTCGCTTCGCAAAAACGTTGCGATCGCTGGATTTCTTCTATCCTCAGGTCAGGGACAGCCACAGGTCACAGGATCGAAACAGCCTTCACCGCAAGGCTGAACAATCGTTTCACCGAGGATCGTCGCCATGCCGCGCACCCTCAGCCTTACACGCCAATGCCTGGGTCTGGTCACCCGCATCGAATGCACCATTCGCCCGTTGTCGGGCGATAACGGTCTGTGGACCCTGCTGTTCGCGGCCGGCATGGCCGGTGAGCAGCCATCCGCCATCAAAGCCCAAGGCCCCTTTCACGGCCCCTTCGTCGCCGAGTCGGTGCTCGCCGCCATCGTCGACAGTCTGACCCTGCACGGATATCAGGTCAGCGAAGGGCCACAGATCTGGTGCCTGCACCTGCAAGCGCAACTGCGCCGTATCAACGGCGAACGCTCGCGGCATTTGGGTGATTTCCAGTTTCATCCGGAAAGCTGACCGCCACCGGGTGGACCGTTTGACGCACGCTCAAGGCTTTTTCTGTCATGGGTGGCTGGTATACTCGCGCACGTTTTTTCCGGCCATCAGTGAGATCCAATGGAACGCTTTATTGAAAATGCGATGTATGCCTCGCGCTGGTTACTCGCGCCTATCTACTTCGGTTTGTCCCTGGGATTGCTGGCGCTGGCTCTGAAATTCTTCCAGGAAGTCTTCCATGTCTTGCCTAACGTCTTCGCTCTGGGCGAGGCCGACTTGATCCTGGTGCTGCTGTCGCTGATCGACATGGCGCTGGTCGGTGGCCTGCTGGTGATGGTGATGATCTCCGGTTACGAGAACTTCGTTTCGCAACTGGACATCGACGAAGGTTCGGAAAAGCTGAGCTGGCTCGGCAAGATGGACTCTTCATCCCTGAAGATGAAAGTGGCTGCGTCCATCGTGGCTATTTCCTCGATCCACCTGCTGCGGGTGTTCATGGATGCTCGCAACATCGAGACTCAATATTTGATGTGGTACGTGATCATTCACATGACCTTCGTGATCTCGGCCTTCGCCATGGGTTACCTGGACAAGCTGACCAAGCACTGATCACTGTTGCTCTGGCGCTACACCCGCCGCCCGTCCATTGCAAAACGGACGGGCGGTTGCGTTTTTGCCTTGTGCTTTGCACGGGGCTGTACGAAAAATAAACAGACCACTCGAATGTCCCAGTAGTGAGGTGTTGCAATGAACCTGCACGATCTGAACACACAGGCCAAGGCTGGCCATGTCGAGGAGCTCAACCTGATCGCCATTGAAGGCGGAGACTACCTGATTGAAGCGCGCGTCCATGGCCGTGCTCATCCGCTGTCGGATGCCAAGGGTCAGCGTGTGCGTGTGCATTCGGTCATCGAGGCGCGCGCCTGGTTGCAGCGGGTTCCGGATTTACCGCTCAATCTTGTGCACTGGTCGATACAGGATGAGATGTGCGGAATGAGCAGCGCCAATGAGGAAGACCTGAAGCTGCCGATTTCCCGCCGTTAGCCCCGGGTGCTGATCTGCTTTGCCGCAGTGTGCTAGGCTGCTCGCCCTTTTCATAAAGGGCGCGGTTCACGTGCGCCCTGCAGCGGAGCGAGACAATGTCCGAAATCAACCTGTCTACCGACGAAACCCGCGTCAGCTACGGCATCGGTCGCCAACTGGGCGGCCAGCTGCGCGACAACCCGCCACCGGGTGTCAGCCTGGAAGCCATCCTGGCCGGCCTGACCGACGCGTTCAATGGCCAGGCCAGCCGCGTCAGCGAAGAAGCGCTGTCGGCCAGCTTCAAAGTCATTCGTGAGATCATGCAGGCAGAAGCTGCAGCCAAGGCTGAAGTCGCTGCTGGCGCCGGTCGTGAGTTCCTGGCTGAAAACGCCAAGCGCGAAGGCATCACCACCCTGGCGTCCGGCCTGCAGTTCGAAGTACTGACCGCAGGTGAAGGCGCCAAGCCGACCGCTGAAGACAGCGTTCGCACCCACTACCATGGCACCCTGATCGACGGGACTGTCTTCGACAGCTCCTACGAGCGCGGTCAGCCTGCAGAATTCCCGGTCGGCGGCGTGATCGCTGGCTGGACCGAAGCCCTGCAACTGATGAACGCCGGCAGCAAATGGCGCCTGTACGTTCCGAGCGAGCTGGCTTACGGCGCTCAGGGCGTTGGCAGCATCCCGCCGCACAGCACGCTGGTATTCGACGTTGAGCTGCTCGACGTTCTGTAAGATTCGTGTGTGACCCATCGCAGGCAAGCCTTGCTCCTACGTAGGAGCAAGGCTTGTCGGATCGCCGCACCGCTGCGATGCTTTTACCTGTTCAACACCGCAACTCGCTGGTCGGGCGCAACGCCCGGGCATAGCAGAACAGAAACAGATTGCGCACCAACTCCTTGAGCACCACCGGCTCGCTGGAGTTCAGCCCATCGATATCCAGGTCACCCTGATCCCGCAGTTCGTCAAGCGCTTCCTCTTCCAGCACGGCACAGACCTCGCCGGTCTCGCGATGCAGAATACGAAGGTAAGGGTGTGGCCGGTCCAGCCAGGCGTCGATCAGATAAGTCATGATTAGTCTCCTTGAAAACACTTAATGAGAATAATTCTTATTATCTGAATAGCAAGAGACGATTTGAAAGTTTCGTGTAAAGCGGGGAGGTGAGGTTGCGCGAAGGCCACCTCGGAAGGCTTACACCTTGCGGACAAACTCGGACTTGAGCTTCATCGCGCCGATGCCGTCGATCTTGCAATCGATGTCGTGGTCGCCATCGCACAGGCGGATGTTCTTGACCTTGGTGCCGACCTTGACCACCAGTGAGGAGCCTTTGACCTTGAGGTCCTTGATCACGGTGACGGTATCGCCATCCTGCAGGACATTGCCCACCGAATCCTTCTTCACCGCGTCGGTCTCGGTCTCGGCTTCAGCCGTGGCCGACCACTCGTGGGCGCATTCCGGGCAGATCAGCTGGCTGCCGTCTTCGTAGGTGAATTCGGAATTGCATTCAGGGCAGGGAGGCAAAGTGCTCACTAAGGTTCCTCGGGACGTGCAGAAATAAAGCCCACATTGTATAGGGTTTTGCACGTCGCAGGGTAGGGCCCATCGAGCGATGGGCCGGGGGTATCAGTGCGTGCGGGCGACCGCGAACTCGCTCAACTCGACCAGCGCATCCCGGTACTCGTTGGCAGGCAGCACTTCCAGGCAGGCAATGGCGCGGGCGACATACTCACGGGCCAACTGGGCGGTGTACTCCAGCGCGCCGGCGGCTTCGACGGCGGCGCGGATGCTCTCGAGGTCTTCGATGCCGCCTTTCTGGATGGCCTGGCGAACCAGCGCAGCCTGCTCCGGCGTACCTTCACGCATGGTGTAGATCAACGGCAGGGTCGGCTTGCCTTCGGCCAGGTCGTCACCGACGTTCTTGCCCAGGGTTTCGGCATCGCCCTTGTAGTCCAGCAGGTCGTCGACCAGCTGGAAGGCCACGCCCAGGTGGTCGCCAAAGGTGCGCAGCGCTTCGATCTGTTCGGGCGTGGCCTCGGCCAGGGCGGCGGCACTGTGGGTCGAGGCTTCGAACAGCATCGCGGTCTTGCCGCGAATGACGTCCATGTAGACCTCTTCCGTGGTGCTGGCGTCGCGAATCTTCGACAGCTGCAGCACTTCACCTTCGGCGATCACGCGGGTGGCCTTGGAGAGGATCTGCATCACCGGCATGGAGCCCAGTTCAACCATCATCTCGAACGAGCGCGAATACAGGAAATCGCCCACCAGCACGCTCGGCGCGTTGCCCCACAGGGCATTGGAAGTGGCGCGGCCACGGCGCATGCCGGACATGTCGACCACGTCGTCATGCAGCAGGGTAGCGGTGTGCAGGAACTCGATGGTGGCGGCGAGCAGGCGCAGCTGGTCGCCTTCGCGCCCCAGGGCCTTGCCGCACAACAGCACCAGCAACGGGCGCAGGCGCTTGCCGCCGGCCGAGGTGATGTAATCGCCGATTTTCGACACCAACGGTACGCGCGACGTCAGTTGCTTCTTGATGATCTCGTCAACGGCGCTAAAATCGTCCGCCACCGCGCGGTAGAAAGCTTGGGGTTGCATCAGCGACAGTTGCTCCAGATAGGTTGCGCGGCATGCTAGGTCTCAGGCCAGAGCCTGTCAAGGCGAGCGCCTGCGGCATTGGGCCTGCACTTGCAAGCTGCCAGGCGCTTGCGTACAATCGCGCACCCTAACTTCCTGGGCAGCACCTGCCTTACGCAATTGCATGCGGGCCTTTCCAGCCCTGTGCAGCCATGCCAGCCGACTACTCTACTTATAAAGAGCTGGGTGAGCAGGATTATCGGAGAAATACCATGTCTTATGCAGTAATCGTTACTGGCGGCAAGCAATACAAGGTCGCCCCAGGTGAATACCTGAAGATCGAAAAACTGGAAGTCGCTACCGGCGAATCCATTACCTTTGATCGCGTTCTGTTGGTCGCCAACGGTGACGACGTGAATATCGGCGCTCCAGTTGTTGCTGGCGCTACCGTTGTGGCTGAAGTGATCTCCCAGGGTCGTCACGATAAAGTCCGCATCATCAAGTTCCGTCGTCGTAAGCACCACATGAAGCGTATGGGCCACCGCCAGTGGTACACCGAGATCAAAATCACCGGTATTCAGGCTTAATTTCAGCCTAATTCCTCACTAGGAGAATTGAACTCATGGCACACAAAAAAGCTGGTGGTAGTACCCGTAACGGTCGCGACTCAGAAGCCAAACGCCTTGGCGTGAAGATGTATGGCGGCCAGGTCATCAAGGCCGGCAACATCATCGTGCGTCAGCGCGGCACCCAATTCCACGCTGGCTACGGCGTTGGCATGGGTAAAGATCACACTCTCTTCGCTAAAATCGAAGGCGTGATCAAGTTTGAAGTAAAAGGCGCCTTCGGTCGTCGTTACGTGAGCGTTGTCGCGGCTTAATCGCGCGATCGCTGGAGAAGCCCTGTCTCACGACGGGGCTTTTTCGTTTGTGGGGTGAGTCTCTTGCAAAGCTGTTTGTCAGAGCTGCCGGCGCTGGTTGTTACGGTCGTTGATTGGGGCTGCGGCGCTCATTTTTGCAAGAGCCTTATGTCTTTGTGTTTTTCGGCTCGTCCGTGTGGCGAGAGGCGTTTTTTATGAAGTTTGTAGATGAAGTTTCGATCCGGGTGAAAGCCGGTGATGGCGGCAATGGCTGCATGAGCTTTCGGCGGGAAAAATTCATTGAAAATGGTGGTCCCAATGGTGGTGACGGTGGTGATGGCGGCTCGATCTACATGGTCGCCGACGAGAACCTGAACACCCTGGTCGACTACCGTTACACCCGGCATTTCGATGCTCAGCGCGGCTCCAACGGTGGCAGTACCGATTGCACCGGCGCCAAGGGTGAGGATCTGTTCCTGCGCGTTCCGGTCGGTACCACGGTGATCGACGCCAGCACTCAGGAAATCATCGGAGACCTGGTCAAGCCGGGGCAGAAACTGATGGTGGTGCAGGGTGGCTGGCACGGTCTGGGCAACACCCGATTCAAGTCCAGTACCAACCGTGCGCCGCGCCAGACCACGCCGGGCAAGCCGGGCGAGCAGCGCGACCTGAAGCTGGAAATGAAAGTGCTGGCGGATGTCGGTCTGCTGGGCTTGCCGAACGCCGGTAAAAGTACCTTTATTCGTTCGGTTTCGGCGGCCAAGCCGAAAGTCGCCGACTACCCGTTCACCACGCTGGTGCCGAACCTGGGCGTGGTCAGTGTCGATCGCTGGAAAAGCTTCGTCGTTGCCGACATTCCGGGCCTGATCGAAGGGGCTTCGGACGGCGCTGGCCTGGGGATTCGCTTCCTCAAGCACCTGGCGCGTACGCGTCTGCTGCTGCACCTCGTGGACATGGCGCCCATCGACGAAAGCAGTGCTGCCGACGCCGCCGAGGTGATCGTCAATGAGCTGGTCAAGTTCAGCCCGTCGCTGGCCGAGCGTGATCGCTGGCTGGTGCTGAACAAGTGCGACACCCTGCTTGAAGAAGAGCACGAAGCGCGCGTCAAGGAAGTGGTGGATCGCCTTGAGTGGGAAGGCCCGGTCTACGTGATCTCGGCCATCGCCAAGGAAGGGACTGAGCGCCTGAGCCGCGACATCATGCGCTACCTGGAAGACCGCGCCGACCGTCTGGCCAATGACCCGGCCTACGCCGAAGAGCTGGCCGACCTGGATCAGCGTATCGAAGATGAAGCGCGTGCCCAGCTGCAGGCCTTGGATGACCAGCGTGCCCTGCGCCGCAGCGGCGTCAAGAGCGTGCACGACATCGGTGACGATGACGATTGGGATGAAGAGGACGCTGAAGACGGTCCGGAAATCATTTACGTGCGCGACTGATTCATTGCAGTACACTAAACGCCGCTTTTTTAAAGCGGCGTTTTGGTATCTACGAATCAATTTCACGGGTGGCGCCGGCTCGCGTCACTCGCAGGCATAGGTTGGAAGACGATGCGGGACAAGGTGACGGGTGCGCAGCGCTGGGTCGTGAAAATCGGCAGTGCCCTGCTGACGGCTGATGGCAAGGGTCTGGATCGCGCCGCAATGGGCGTCTGGGTCGAGCAAATGGTGGCGCTGCATGAGGCGGGCGTCGAGCTGGTGCTGGTGTCCTCCGGGGCGGTGGCGGCCGGTATGAGCCGTTTGGGCTGGGTCAAGCGACCGAGTGCCATGAACGAGTTGCAGGCGGCGGCCTCGATTGGCCAGATGGGTCTGGTGCAGGCCTGGGAGTCGAGCTTTGCCGAGCATGGCCGGCACACGGCACAGATTCTGCTGACCCATGACGACCTGTCTGACCGCAAGCGCTATCTGAATGCGCGCAGCACCTTGCGCACCCTGGTCGAGCTGGGTGTGATACCGGTCATCAACGAAAACGACACCGTCGTCACCGACGAAATCCGCTTCGGCGACAACGATACCCTGGCGGCGCTGGTGGCCAATCTGGTCGAGGCTGACCTGCTGGTGATCCTGACCGACCGCGACGGCATGTTCGACGCCGACCCGCGCAACAACCCCGATGCCCAGCTGATTTACGAAGCGCGCGCCGATGATCCGTCGCTGGATGCGGTGGCGGGCGGCACGGGCGGTGCGCTGGGTCGCGGTGGCATGCAGACCAAGTTGCGTGCCGCGCGCCTGGCGGCGCGCTCGGGTGCTCACACGATCATCGTGGGTGGGCGTATCGAGCGCGTACTGGATCGGCTCAAGGCAGGCGAGCGCCTCGGTACATTGCTGTCGCCAGAGCGCGGCATGCTGGCAGCGCGCAAGCAATGGCTGGCCGGGCATCTGCAGACCCGTGGCACCCTGGTGCTGGATGCGGGCGCTGTCCAGGCCTTGCGCTCGGGTGGCAAGAGCTTGCTGCCGGTGGGTGTCAAAGTTGTTCAGGGCAGCTTTCGTCGTGGCGAAATGGTGGTCTGTGTGGCGCCGGATGGCATGGAAGTGGCGCGTGGCTTGGCCAACTACAGCGCGTTGGAAGCGCAGAAGATCATCGGTCAATCGTCTGAGGCTATCGAGGGCTTGCTGGGCTACATTGCAGAGCCCGAGCTGGTTCATCGCGACAATCTGATTCTGGTTTAAGGGAGCGCACAGTGCGAATGCTCAAGGGTGTGCTGGGCCTGCTGGTGGCATTGCCGCTGCTGGCTTCGGCCGAGGAAATCGGCCAGGTCTCGACGGTGTTCAAATTCGTCGGGCCGAACGACCGGATCGTAGTCGAAGCGTTTGATGATCCGAAGGTCGAGGGTGTGACCTGCTACCTGTCGCGCGCCAAGACTGGCGGCGTGAAGGGTGGCCTGGGGTTGGCTGAAGATCGTGCCGAGGCGTCCATCGCCTGTCGGCAGGTCGGGCCGATCCGTATCTCGCAAGAGTTGAAGGATGGCGAAGAGGTCTTCAAGGAGCGCACCTCGCTGGTGTTCAAGACCATGCAGGTGGTGCGCTTTCTCGATAAAAAGCGCAACACGCTGGTGTACCTGGTCTACAGCGATCGCCTGATCGAAGGCAGCCCGCAAAACGCCGTGACCGCCATCCCCATCCTGCCCTGGGCGCAGTAACCTTCAAATTCCAAGGGCGACGCGATACGTTGTAGGAGCGGACCCGGCCGCGATGGGCTGCGCAGCAGCCCCACGTTCTCCGGTCCGTCGCCGAGAATGCCGGGGCCGCTTCGCGCCCCATCGCGGCCGGGTCCGCTCCTACAGTAGGCCTGCAATTTTATGCATGGCTTCTGATATGCGCCGCCAGCGCTCCCCATCGTGGGAAGATACGTGCCCCTTCTTCGAACTGATCGGCTTGAACTAGCGGTTTTTGCCTGTGTCATGCCCGTCTGGTTCAAATTTCAGGCAATAAAAAACCGACCCTGAGGTCGGTTTTTCACAAAGCGTGTCGCTTAGGCAGCTTCTTTCAGTGCCTTAACGTGGCCATTCAGACGGCTTTTATGGCGAGCAGCTTTGTTCTTGTGGATGATGCCTTTATCGGCCATACGGTCGATAACTGGAACAGCCAGAGTGTAAGCAGCTTGCGCTTTTTCGGCGTCTTTTGCGTCGATGGCTTTGACTACGTTCTTGATGTAGGTGCGAACCATGGAACGCAGGCTGGCGTTGTGGCTGCGACGCTTCTCAGCCTGTTTTGCACGTTTTTTGGCGGAAGGTGAGTTGGCCACCGTCGAGCTCCTCGAAAGACTTGGGAATAGCAAACAAAATAGGCCGCGAATCATGCCGATGAGTTGAAGTCTTGTCAAGGGCGCTTGAGACGTTCCGCTGAGTGGTCATTCTTCAGAGAGGGTGATTCCCTTCTGGCGCACGACCTGTAAACTCGCGATTTTTTGGCTCTGTCTGCGTTGCGGCGCGGAGTATCGCACAACCGGATGCCTTCAGGCCCGCTCTTTATCTTCAGGCGCGAAAATCTTTCGATGAATCTTCTCAAATCTCTGGCCGCGGTCAGCTCTATCACGATGGTTTCGCGTGTATTGGGTTTTGTGCGCGATACCATCCTTGCGCGCATCTTTGGCGCAGGCACCGCGACGGACGCATTCTTTATTGCCTTCAAGCTGCCCAACCTGTTGCGGCGGATCTTCGCCGAAGGCGCGTTTTCCCAAGCGTTCGTGCCGATTCTGGCCGAGTACAAGAGCCAGCAGGGTGAGGAGGCGACCCGCACCTTCATTGCTTATATTTCCGGTTTGCTGACGCTGGCGCTGGCATTGGTGACGGCGCTGGGGATTCTGGCGGCGCCCTGGGTGATCTGGGTGACAGCGCCGGGCTTTGTCGCCAGCCCGGAAAAGTTCGAGCTCACCACCGATCTGCTGCGGGTGACCTTCCCCTATATATTGCTGATCTCGCTGTCTTCGCTGGCGGGAGCGGTTCTCAATACCTGGAACCGCTTCTCGGTGCCGGCCTTCGTGCCGACGCTGCTGAACGTGGCGATGATCTTTTTTGCGCTGTTCCTGACCCCGTATTTCAACCCGCCGATCATGGCGCTGGGCTGGGCGGTGCTGGCCGGCGGTCTGATGCAACTGCTGTATCAGCTGCCCCACCTGAAAAAGATCGGCATGCTTGTGCTGCCGCGCCTGAACCTGCGTGACGCTGGGGTCTGGCGAGTGCTCAAGCAAATGCTGCCAGCCATCCTGGGTGTGTCGGTCAGCCAGATTTCGCTGATCATCAACACCATTTTCGCTTCGTTCCTGGTCGCAGGCTCTGTGTCCTGGATGTACTACGCTGATCGCCTGATGGAGCTGCCGTCCGGCGTGCTGGGCGTGGCGCTGGGCACCATCCTGCTGCCAACGCTGGCCAAGACTTACGCCAACCGCGATCGCCATGAATATTCGCGGATTCTCGACTGGGGCCTGCGCCTGTGCTTTGTGCTGGTGCTGCCCTGCTCGGTAGCCCTGGCGCTGCTGGCCGAGCCGCTGACGGTGTCGCTGTTCCAGTACGGCAAGTTCAGTGCCTTTGACGCGGCCATGACCCAGCGTGCCTTGATCGCCTATGCGGTCGGGTTGATGGGAATTATTCTGATCAAGGTCCTGGCGCCCGGCTTCTACGCGCAGCAGAACATTCGCACGCCGGTGAAGATCGCCATTTTCACCCTGATCAGCACCCAGCTACTCAACCTGGCGTTTATCGGCCACCTGCAACATGCAGGCCTGGCACTGGCGATCAGCGTCGGCGCCATGCTCAATGCCGGGCTGCTGTACTGGAAGTTGCGCCAGCAGCAGCTGTTCCAGCCGCAGCCGGGGTGGACAAGGTTTCTGCTCAAGCTGGTGGTGGCGGTGGTGGTCATGGCCGCTGTGCTGTTCGGTTTGATGCAGTTGATGCCAGCGTGGGAGCAGGGGCAGATGCTTGAGCGCTTCCTGCGCCTTGGCGGCCTGGTCCTTGCCGGGGTGCTGGCGTATTTCGGCACGCTGCTGGTACTCGGTTTTCGCTTGAAAGATTTCGCCCGCAAGGCGTTGCATTAAGGGGAGGCGGTCGGGCCGAACGTCGGTTTTGTGCTTTCGGCCGCTTTGGGTGATGGTGTCGCCTGTCGTCAACCGTCGTGTGTGGTTATAATCGACCACTTTATGAGCAAGAAGCGCGTTATGCAGCTGGTTCGAGGCCTTCACAACCTGCGGCCCCAGCATCGGGGCTGTGTCGCCACTATTGGCAACTTTGACGGTGTTCACCGTGGTCACCAGGCTATCCTGGCGCGACTGCGCGAGCGAGCGGCGGAGTTGGGCGTGCCCAGCTGCGTGGTGATTTTCGAGCCGCAGCCGCGTGAATACTTTGCCCCCCAGACCGCTCCGGCGCGTCTGGCCCGGCTGCGCGACAAGATCGCGCTGCTGGCCGAGGAGGGCGTGGACCGGGTCCTGTGCCTGGCCTTCAACCAGCGCCTGAGCAAGCTCAGCGCCTCCGAGTTCGTCGATACCATCCTGGTCGACGGCCTGGGAGTTCGCCATCTGGAGGTCGGTGACGACTTCCGCTTCGGCTGCGACCGGCTGGGCGATTTCGATTTTCTCCTGCAGGCAGGCTGCGTGCAGGGTTTTACCGTGGAGGCGGCGCAGACCGTCGAGCTGGCCGATGTGCGCGTCAGCAGCACCCAGGTGCGCAAGGCGCTGGCCAATGCCGATTTTGCCCTGGCCGAGCAACTGCTGGGGCGTCCGTACCGGATTGCCGGGCGGGTGCTGCATGGCCAGAAGCTGGCACGGCAGCTGGGTTGGCCGACCGCCAACATCCAGCTCAAGCGCCGTCGCGTGCCCTTGGCCGGGGTTTACCTGGTCAGCGCCGAGATCGACGGCACACCGTGGCCGGGGGTCGCCAACATCGGCGTGCGCCCGACCGTTTCCGGAGACGGCAGTGCCCACCTGGAAATACACCTCCTGGACTTTGCCGGCGATCTTTATAGCCGGCGTTTGACGGTGGCCTTCCACCAAAAGCTGCGTGATGAGCAGCGTTTCGCCTCCCTGGAGGCGCTGAAGTCGGCGATCGATGCGGATGTCGCCGCCGCTCGTGCCCACTGGCACAGCCAACCGCTAACAAAGAGCCTGAAATGACCGACTACAAAGCCACGCTAAACCTTCCGGACACCGCCTTCCCGATGAAGGCCGGCCTGCCCCAGCGCGAGCCGCAAACCTTGCAGCGCTGGGACAGCATTGGCCTGTACCAGAAGCTTCGCGAAATTGGCAAGGATCGTCCAAAGTTCGTCCTGCACGACGGCCCTCCGTACGCCAACGGCAGCATTCACATCGGTCATGCGGTCAACAAGATTCTCAAGGACATGATCATCCGCTCCAAGACCCTCGCCGGTTTTGACGCGCCGTACGTGCCGGGCTGGGACTGCCATGGCCTGCCGATCGAACACAAGGTCGAAGTGACCCACGGCAAGCACCTGACCGCCGAAAAAACCCGCGAGCTGTGCCGTGCCTACGCGGCGGAGCAGATCGAAGGGCAGAAGTCCGAATTCATCCGTCTGGGCGTGCTGGGTGACTGGTCCAACCCGTACAAGACCATGAACTTCTCCAACGAAGCCGGCGAAATTCGCGCCCTGGCGGAAATGGTCAAGAACGGCTTCGTGTTCAAGGGCCTCAAGCCTGTGAACTGGTGCTTCGATTGCGGTTCGGCCCTGGCCGAAGCAGAAGTCGAATACGCCGACAAGAAATCCTCCACCATCGACGTGGCCTTCCCGATTGCCGATGAAGCCAAGCTGGCTGCCGCTTTCGGTCTGGGCTCGCTGGCCAAGCCGGCCGCGATCGTGATCTGGACCACCACCCCGTGGACCATCCCGGCCAACCAGGCCCTGAACGTTCACCCAGAGTTCAACTACGCCCTGGTCGACGTCGGTGACCGCCTGCTGGTACTGGCTGAAGAACTGGTCGAGTCGTGCCTGAGCCGATACAAGCTTGAAGGTTCGGTGCTGGCCACCGCACCGGGCTCGGCACTGGAATTGGTCAACTTCCGTCATCCGTTCTACGACCGCCTGTCGCCGGTGTACCTGGCCGACTACGTCGAACTGGGCGCCGGTACCGGTGTGGTTCACTCGGCCCCGGCCTACGGCGAAGACGACTTCGTGACCTGCAAGCGCTACGGCATGGTCAACGACGACATCCTGACCCCGGTGCAGAGCAACGGCGTGTACGTCGAGGCGCTGGAGTTCTTCGGTGGCCAGTTCATCTGGAAGGCCAACCCGAACATCGTCGACAAGCTGGCCGAAGTCGGTTCGCTGCTGCACACCGAAACCATCAGCCACAGCTACATGCATTGCTGGCGCCACAAGACCCCGCTGATCTACCGCGCCACCGCGCAGTGGTTCGTGGGCATGGACAAGCAGCCGAACAGCGGCGAAACCCTGCGCAAGCGCGCGGTCAAAGCCATCGAAGACACCAGGTTCGTGCCGACCTGGGGTCAGGCGCGCCTGCATTCGATGATTGCCAACCGTCCTGACTGGTGCATCTCCCGTCAACGCAACTGGGGTGTGCCGATCCCGTTTTTCCTGCACAAGCAGACCGGCGAGCTGCACCCGCGCACCGTTGAGCTGATGGAAGAAGTCGCCAAGCTGGTCGAGCAGCAAGGCATCGACGCCTGGTTCAACCTGGACGCCACCACCCTGCTGGGTGACGAGGCTGCCCAGTACGACAAGATCGCCGACACCCTCGACGTCTGGTTCGATTCGGGCACCACTCACTGGCACGTCCTGCGCGATTCGCACTCGATGGGCCACGCCAGCGGCCCGCGTGCCGACCTGTACCTGGAAGGTTCCGACCAGCACCGCGGCTGGTTCCATTCCTCGTTGCTGACCGGCTGTGCCATCGATGACCACGCACCATACCGCGAGCTGCTGACCCACGGTTTCACCGTGGACGAGAACGGTCGCAAGATGTCCAAGTCGCTGGGCAACGTGATCGCGCCGCAAAAGGTCAACGACACCCTGGGCGCCGACATCATGCGCCTGTGGGTTTCGGCCACCGACTACTCTGGCGAGATGGCCGTTTCCGAGCAGATCCTGCAGCGCAGCGCCGATGCCTACCGGCGTATCCGCAACACTGCACGCTTCCTGCTCTCGAACCTGACCGGTTTCAATCCGGCCACCGACCTGCTGCCGGCCGAAGACATGCTGGCGCTGGACCGCTGGGCCGTCGATCGCACCCTGCTGCTGCAGCGTGAGCTTGAAGAGCACTATGGCGAATACCGCTTCTGGAACGTCTACTCCAAAATCCACAACTTCTGCGTGCAGGAGCTGGGCGGTTTCTACCTGGACATCATCAAGGACCGTCAGTACACCACCGGTGCCAACAGCACCGCGCGGCGTTCCTGCCAGACCGCGCTGTACCACATCTCTGAAGCGCTGGTGCGCTGGATCGCGCCGATCCTGGCCTTCACCGCCGACGAGCTGTGGCAGTACCTGCCGGGCGAGCGTAACGAGTCGGTCATGCTCAACACCTGGTACCAGGGCCTGAGCGAGTTGCCGGAAGGCTTCGAGCTGGACCGCGCCTACTGGGAGCGGATCATGGCGGTCAAGACCGCGGTCAACAAGGAAATGGAAAACCAGCGCGCGGCCAAGGCCATCGGTGGCAACCTGCAAGCTGAAGTGACCCTGTTCGCCGACGAGTCCCTGAGCGCCGACCTGAGCAAGCTGAGCAACGAACTGCGCTTCGTGCTGATCACCTCGACCGCCAGCGTCGCACCCTTCGCCCAGGCCCCGGCCGAAGCCGTGGTGACCGAAGTGGCTGGCCTGAAGCTCAAGGTGGTCAAGTCCGGTCACGCCAAGTGCGCCCGTTGCTGGCACTGCCGCGAAGACGTCGGGGTCAACCCGGAACATCCGGAAATCTGCGGTCGCTGCGTAGACAACATCAGCGGTGATGGCGAGGTGCGTCACTATGCCTAACCCTGCTGCCGGGCGCTTCGGGCGCCTGAGCTGGCTCTGGCTGAGCTTGCTGGTCCTGGTCCTCGACCAGGCCAGCAAGTTCTACTTTGAAGGCACGCTAAGCCTGTACCAGCAGATTGTGGTCATCCCCGACTACTTCAGCTGGACGCTGGCCTACAACACCGGTGCGGCGTTCAGCTTCCTGGCTGACAGCTCCGGCTGGCAGCGCTGGCTGTTCGCCCTGATCGCCTTGGTGGTCAGTGCGGTGCTGGTCGTCTGGCTCAAGCGCCTGGGGCGCAACGAGACCTGGCTGGCCGTCGCCCTGGCCCTGGTGCTGGGCGGCGCGCTGGGCAACCTGTACGACCGTATCGTGCTTGGCCACGTGATCGATTTCATTCTGGTGCACTGGCAGAACCGCTGGTATTTCCCGGCGTTCAACCTGGCCGACAGCGCAATCAGCGTTGGCGCCGTGATGCTGGCACTGGATATGTTCAAGAGTAAGAAGTCCGGAGAACCCGTCCATGACTGAGCCGCGTATCGGCCAGAACACCGAAGTGACCCTGCACTTCGCCTTGCATCTGGAAAACGGCGACACCGTCGACAGCACCTTCGAGAAGGCGCCGGCGGTGTTCAAAGTGGGCGATGGCAACCTGTTGCCAGGTTTTGAAGCAGCGATCTTCGGCTTCAAGGCTGGCGATAAACGCAGCGTCACCGTGCCGCCAGAAAACGCCTTCGGCCAGCCAAACCCGCAGAACGTGCAGATCATGCCGCGTTCGCAGTTCGACGGCATGGACTTGTCCGAAGGCTTGCTGGTGATTTTCAACGATGCAGCCAACACCGAGCTTCCGGGTGTGGTCAAGGCGTTCGATGACGCGCAAGTGACCATCGACTTCAACCATCCGCTGGCCGGCAAGACCTTGACGTTTGAAGTCGACATCATCGACGTAAAGGCGCTTTGAGCCAGGAGTCCCGCATGCAAATCAAACTCGCCAACCCTCGTGGCTTCTGTGCAGGCGTGGACCGGGCGATCGAAATCGTCAACCGCGCGCTGGAAGTCTTCGGCCCGCCGATCTATGTGCGCCACGAAGTGGTTCACAACAAGTTCGTGGTCGAAGACCTGCGCGCGCGCGGGGCGATCTTCGTCGAGGAACTGGAACAGGTGCCGGACGATGTCATCGTCATTTTCAGTGCCCACGGTGTGTCCCAGGCCGTTCGCCAGGAAGCGGCCGGGCGTGGCTTGAAGGTGTTCGATGCGACCTGCCCATTGGTGACCAAGGTGCATATCGAGGTCGCCCGCTATAGCCGCGATGGCCGCGAATGCATCCTGATCGGCCATGCCGGGCACCCGGAAGTCGAAGGCACCATGGGCCAGTACGACGCCAGCAATGGCGGCGCCATCTACCTGGTCGAAGATGAGGAAGATGTTGCCAACCTGCAGGTCAAAAACCCGGAAGCCCTGGCCTTCGTGACCCAGACCACCTTGTCGATGGACGACACCAGCCGCGTGATCGACGCACTGCGTTCGCGCTTCCCAAGCATCGGTGGGCCGCGCAAGGACGACATCTGCTACGCCACCCAGAACCGCCAGGACGCGGTCAAGCAACTGGCCAACGAGTGCGATGTGGTTCTGGTGGTCGGCAGCCCCAACAGCTCCAACTCCAACCGCCTGCGTGAGCTGGCCGAACGCATGGCCACCCCGGCCTACCTGATCGACGGTGCCGAAGACATGCAGCGCAGCTGGTTCGACGGTGTCGAGCGCATCGGCATCACCGCAGGGGCTTCGGCGCCTGAGGTGCTGGTGCGTGGCGTGATCCAGCAGTTGCAAGCCTGGGGTGCGACCGGTGCCGATGAATTGGCCGGCCGCGAGGAGAACATCACGTTCTCCATGCCCAAGGAACTACGCGTTCGCTCCCTGCTTTGACCCTCGGCGCTCGCACAGGGGCTGCTCGTCCGTGTTCGAGCGCAGGCTGATGCGGCCGGTCTTGGCCAGTACCACTTGGTAGTGGCTGACCGGCTCGCGTTTGGCGCAGATATGCAGGGTGCCAAGCTGGTATCCCTTACTCCCCAACGGTTCACCCAAACTGCTGAATTGAACGTTGACCTTCAGGTGATGATTGCCGATCACCGGCACACGGCTGCGGGTTCCATACTCCAGCAGAACCGGGTTATCCACATCCTCATGCCCCTTTCCGCTGGCATCGACGATGATTCTCCAGCCGTTGCTCCAGTCCTCCCCGATCGCCTGCACGATCACCCGCTCATGGCGTACCATCGCCTCGCTGCGCGCCATGCGCAAGCCACTGGCCAGCTGCTTTGCCATCTCCTGACGTTGCGCAGATTCGACCAGCTTACGGAACGCTGGCGCACTTAGATGGACCAAGATAGCAATCAAGGCCAAGGCGCTGAGCAATTCGATCAAAGTAATGCCATTCTGTCTCATGAACTTTCCTCCCTGGAAGGTGCCCGAAAAACCAGCTGCGCCGCTGTTTATAGTTCAGTTTTCCAGCGAGAGATGTGTGATGCGCAAGGATTGCCGGGGCTTTTCCCTGGTTGAATTGTTGCTGGTCGTGATCTTCATCACGATCCTGGCAACCATGGTCATCCCCGCCTATAGCGGCCTGATCCAGCGCAACCGCGCCGATGCGGAACTGAGTGAACTTACCCGTGCGCTCCATTACGCGCGGCTTGAGGCCATCGATCGTGGTACCAGCCTGCGCATCGCCCCCGCGACCTCCGGGGCGGCCTGGAACACTGAACTGAAAGCCGTCACCGTGGCCGACACCGCCACCACCTTGCGCGTGGTGCCGGCCATGACCAGCGGGGCGACGCTCAACGCGGGTAGCATCACAGCGATCGACTTCAATAATTTCGGCGGTTTGGCCGCGCCGTCGAGCGCTTTGACACTTACGTATACCTTGGGCACCGTGACCCGAACCCTGACTATCTGCTTGAATGGCCGCATCGTGCAGGGAGGCAGTTGCTGATGCAGGGAGCAAGGCAGCGGGGGGGGACACTGATCGAAGTGCTGGTGGCGATGTTCATCCTCGCGATCGGCCTGCTGGGTGCGGCCGCCATTCAGCTCAATGCCCTGAAATACACCGACAGCTCATTGATGAGCAGTCAGGCCACGTTCATTGCCTACGACATGATGGACCGTATCCGTGCCAACCCTGATGTCGACTACAGCCTCACCGGTCTTTCCGCCGCGCCTTCAAGCGCCACCGGCAGCGATGCGCGCCAGCAGGACTTCTATGACTTCAAGACCAACATCAACCATTTTGCCGGCACAACGGCAACCGGGCGGATCACGGTGGTCAACCGGTTGGTGACCATCACCATCACCTGGGATGACAGCCGCGCGGGCGGAGGCACCCAGACCTTCACGCTGGCCAGCCGGGTAGCGGTCGACCCGGTGGCGGTGACGCCATGAAACGACGCTCACGCGGTTTCGGCCTGGTGGAAGTGATGGTGGCGATGCTGCTGGGGCTGATCGTGGTGCTCGGCATCACCCAGATTTTCATTGCCGCCAAGAACACTTACCTGGCCCAGAACGCCTCGGCACGCTTGCAGGAAGATGCTCGGTTTGCCTTTAGCAAGATGATTCAGGAACTGCGCATGGTCGGGATGTTTGGCTGCCTGACCACCAGTTCCATGACCTACGCCGATGCATCGATCGCGACCGAATTCAGCAACCCGATCACCTTCGCCCGCGCATCCGATGGCAGCACCCAGACGCTGACGTTCATTACCGCCGACGTTGGCAGCAGCGGCAGCACGCCGAGCTATACGGTGGTCACTGACTGCGTGACCTTTGCTCGTGCCTACCGGGAGGCACAGACACCCGGGGCAGGGCAAATTGCCCTGCCGCTGCGCAAGGTGGTCTACACCGTGGAAAACAACCAGCTGAAACTCGGCGCTGATACCAATAAGCAGGTGCTGGTGGACAACGTTGCGTCGATGGCGATCTCGTTCGGCATTGCCAGTACCGCCACCGACAATGCGGTGTCCAGCTACTCCACCACGCCGAGCAACGCGGCGACCATTCGCAGCGTACGGTTGAGCCTGACCCTCAGAGATCCGAATGCTCGTGTGGCGGACCAGACCTATAACGTCGTTGCATCCCTTCGCAACCGGCTCAAGTAGAGGCTTGCCCATGAACAGCAGTCACTGGCGCGGGCAGAAGCACCAACAGGGCATGGCCCTGGTAGTCAGCCTGATCTTTTTGTTGTTGCTCACCTTGATCGGTCTTTCGTCGATGCAGAGCGCCACCCTGCAGGAAAAAATGGCCGGCAGCGTCAAGCAGCGCAATGAATCCTTCCAGATCGCCGAAGCGGCCCTGCGGGCAGGAGAGACCGCGGTTCAGGCCGGTACCTTCACGCTCGCGCTGTGCAGCTATTGCCTGCCGCCGCCGGAGTCGGTGAAGGTCACCGCAGCCGGTGTCTACAGCGGCACCGGGCAAAGCTCGGGGGTGGCCTGGGTCGCCGCCAATAGTGGCTTCTACATGATTCAGAACATTGGAACGACCGCTACGGCGGTGCATGTACCCACAGGCTCGGCGGCGACCTTGTACCGGGTCACGGCGGTGGGGCTGCAAGGCAATTCGCGCTCGGTGCTGGAGAGTGTGTATGCGAAGTATTAAGGGACTGCTCGCCGGTATCGGGCTGGGGCTCTACCTGAGCGCACCGGTCTATGCCTTCACACCTTCCGAATCGCCGCTGCTGAGTGCGGCGGCGGTAGCGCCCAATGTGATGTTGTTGGTGGATAACTCCGGGAGTATGTACAACATCGTTTGGGCTACCGGATTTGATCCGGATGTCAGTCGCGTGTCGGTGTCCAACTGCAGTTCCAGCACAAGCTGTTTGTCTGGCGACTCGCTGGAGGGTGGCAACATTTCGCTGTCGAGCCTGAACCGTGGTGGTTGCTCGAGTGGTTGGGTAGGGTTCTATCGGGGGCTGTTGTCCCGCGTCTGCCTGAAATTGCCCGACCCTGTCGGAAGCGGTGCTACCCGCTATACCGCTGATTATCTGTCCTATCTGGTAACGCTGTCGGGCGGCGTCAACCGGGATTACACCACAGGCTCCATCCCCAACGACTACCGGATCAACGTCGCCCGTGAGGTGTCCAAAACCCTGATCAACAACAACCGCAGCTTGCGCATGGGTCTTGCCAGTGTCAACCCGCCCAGGACCGGCGACCGGGGCCCGGGGGGCAACATCCAGAAGCCGATCACCGACCTGTCCGTGGTGCCCAACAGCGTCACTCAGGCGCAGGCGGACGCCAACTACAACGCCCTTATCACCGCCATCAACGGGCTGGACGCCGAGGCCAACACGCCGCTGGCCGAAACCTACTACGACGTCAGCCGTTATTTCCGAGGGCTGGCTCCGTACTACAACTCGACACCTTCCACCTACACCAGCCCGATCCAGTACCGGTGCCAGAAAAACTACGGGGTGGTGATTACCGACGGTTTGCTGACCTATGACCGCACTTTTCCCAGCAATGACCCGGACGGGGCCGGCAAGCTGCCGAACTGGGATGGAGTCAGCAACGACGGTGCCGACCCGAGCGGTGACAGTGAGGGCGATACCCTGTACCTGGACGACATCGCCAAGTTCGGCTTCGATATCGATATGCGCAAGACCGGCAACGATGCGGCCGGCAAGAGTTGGAACGGGGTCGGCTTCGAGAAGCAGAACCTGAACACCTACACCGTCGGTTTTGCGGTGTCCAACGACATGCTGTCCGATGCCGCCCACTACGGCAATGGCCAGTATTACCAGGCCAATGACAGTGCGGCGTTGAGCGCGGCACTGGCCTCGGCCATCGGCGACATCAACGCCAAGGCGGGCTCCGGCGGTGGCGGGGCGACCAGCTCGGCGACGCTGCAGTCCGATACGCGCTTCTACCTGACCCTGTACGACCCCAAGGACTGGCGCGGGACGATCAAGGCGCTGACCATCGACAGCACCGGCAGCGTCAATGCCACTTCCAGCACGCCTGTCTGGACCACCGACACCACCATGGTTCCGGGCAGCACCTCGACCACCTTCCAGTCCTGGCGCACCGACACCAACAAACCCATCACCCTGGCGTTCGCCAACTTTTCCGACGCGCAGAAAACCGTGCTTGGCCAGAACCTGCCGACCGGCATCAGCGCCACTGATCTGGTGGAGTGGACCAAGGGCACCCACAAGGCCGGCCTGAAGGTGCGCAGCGTGCTGCTGGGGGATGTCATCAACTCGCCGCTGGTGGCGGCCCTGCCCAGCGACAAGACCGCCAGCGACCTGGTGGGTGACACCAGCTACAGTAGCTACCTGACCACCAAGCAGAACGGCATGACCAGCAGCCTGGTGGTCAATGCCAACGACGGCTTCATGCAAGTACTCAACGCCAGTAACGGTGCCCGCCGCTACGCCTACATGCCCTCCACGGTATTGCCTTCGCTGTACCTGATTTCCGACGTTGATTACAAAGACGGCCAGTCGCACAAATTCACCGTCGACGGCCAGGTGGCCGTGTTCGACGCCCAGTTCGGCAGCACCAACACGGCCTGGAAAACCGTGGCGCTGGGCGGGGTGGGCGGGGCCGGCAAGGCCTATTATGCGGTGCAGTTATATGACGCTACGGCGGGGAACACTGCCCAGGCGCTGTGGGAAATTCGCGCGCCGGATGTAGCCAGCGCCGCCAACGCCTTCAACGATCTGGGTTATGCCTACTCGCGCCCGGCCGTGGCCCGACTGGCCGACGGTACCTGGGCCGCCTTTATCGGCAACGGCTATGGCAGCAACACCGGTGTGGCGGCGCTGTATGTGGTCGACATCCGCGATGGCTCGCTGATCAAGAAAATCGTCATCGACGCCACCGAGAAGGACAACGGGCTGTCCTCGGTCAAACTCAAGGTCAATGCCCAGAACGTGGTGCAGGCGGCCTACGGCGGTGATCTCAAGGGGCGGATGTGGAAGTTCGACTTGAGCTCGACATCGACCACCAGTTGGGGCCTGGCGTTCTCCGGCAAGCCGTTGTTCACGGCCTCTGGCGGCGTCAATCAGCCGATCAGTGCCCAGCCGCTGCTGCTCGACCATCCCACCAATGGCAAGCTGGTGTACTTCGGTACCGGCAAATTCAACGAGGCGGTCGACAAACTGTCGACCGCTCGCCAGGCGTTCTATGCGATCTGGGACGCCGACAACGGCGCTGGCAACTACACCGAGAGCCAGTTGCAGGCGCAGTCGATCACCGGCGTGTTCACCGGCTCCAGCGGCGAGTTCATCACCACCAGCGAAAACGACGTGGGCTGGGCCAGCAAGAAAGGCTGGTACCTGCCGCTCGTTTACAACAGCCTGCTCAAGGGTGAGCGGGTAATCTACCCGGCGCAGACCACCCGTGGGCGTATCGTCTTTACCACGGCAGCAGTGGATACCTCTGACCCTTGCGAAAGCTCGGGCACCGGGAAGCTGGTCGAGCTCGACCCGGAAAAGGGCAAGATGCTCAGTTACGCGGTGCTCGATACCAACGGCGATGGGTTCATCAACACCGGCGACACCCGGGCCAGTGGGATCAACTTCGGTGAAGGTGTGCCGAACCTGGCGGGCATTCTCAGCCACTCCGCCAGTTCGAGTTCCACCACTACCACGAGCCCTTACGTTGACTACAAGACCATCACCCTGTCCAACGGCACGGTGGTGCGGGTGCGAGAGAAGGGCGCCAGCGAAGCCGCAGCCTCTCGGCGGATCATGTGGCGACAGATAATGTAGGCAGGAAACCCATGCGAAGAACGAATAAAGGCTTCACCTTGATCGAACTGTTGATCGTCGTGGCGGTTATCGGCATTCTGGCGTCCATCGCTTATCCCAGTTACACCGAATACATCAAGAAAGCCCGGCGTACGGAAGTGGCCGGACTGTTGTCCGAAACCGCGCAAAACCTTGAACGGCATTATTCCCGTACCGGGCAATATTCGGACACTTCGACGATTATCACGGCGGTTTCGGCCGGCACCGACTATTACACGTTGGTCGCCACGCGCAATGCCCAGGATTTCACCCTGACGGCAACCCGCAAGACTGGCACCCTGATGGCCGGTGACAAGTGCGGCGATTTCGTGCTCACCCAGACCGGTGCACGCACTAACCCCAATAGCGCCAGAGGCGTCACCAGCAAAACCTGTTGGGGGCGCTGACCGCGCCAGCAGTTGGATCAACAGATGGCTAAGCAAGTAGTGATTGTCGGCGGCGGGGTTATTGGCCTGCTGACTGCGTTCAACCTGGCGGCACATGTCGAGCACGTGACGGTGCTGGACCGCAACGCGGTGGGCCAGGAGTCTTCCTGGGCAGGCGGCGGGATCGTGTCGCCGCTCTATCCCTGGCGCTACAGCCCGGCCGTGACGGCATTGGCGCATTGGTCGCAGGATTTCTATCCGGAACTCGGCGCACGCTTGTTCGCCAGCACCGGGCTTGACCCGCAAGTGCATGTCACCGGCCTGTACTGGCTGGACCTGGATGACGAGCAGCAGGCGCTTGACTGGGCCGTACGGGAGCAACGCCCGCTGCGCCCGGTCGACATGTCGGCTGTATACGATGCCGTGCCGGTGCTGGGCCCGGGCTTCGAGCGGGCGATTTACATGGCGGATGTGGCCAACGTGCGCAACCCGCGCCTGGTCAAGTCGCTCAAGGCCGCGCTTCAAGCCTTGCCCAACGTTACCTTGAGTGAGCACTGCGAAGTGCAGGGCTTTATTCAGGATGGCACCCGAATCCGGGGTGTGCGGACCGCCGGGGGCGACCTGCTGGCAGATCAGGTGGTATTGACCGCTGGCGCCTGGAGTGGCGATTTGCTGCGCACGCTGGCGCTGGACTTGCCAGTCGAGCCGGTCAAGGGCCAGATGATTCTCTACAAATGCGCGGAGGACTTCTTGCCGAGCATGGTGCTGGCCAAGGGGCGCTATGCGATCCCGCGTCGCGATGGGCATATCCTGATCGGCAGTACCCTGGAGCACGCCGGCTACGACAAAACCCCCACCGATGTTGCGCTTGAAAGCCTCAAGGCCTCGGCCATCGAGCTGTTGCCGGCATTGGCAGACGCGACGCCAGTCGGCCATTGGGCCGGCTTGCGCCCGGGTTCACCGGAAGGCATCCCCTACATTGGCCAGGTGCCTGGGCATGACGGCCTGTGGCTGAACTGCGGTCATTACCGCAACGGGCTGGTGCTGGCCCCAGCCTCCTGCCAGCTGTTTGCCGACTTGCTGCTGGAGCGCGCGCCGATCATCGACCCCACCCCTTATGCACCGGCAGGGCGCCTGGCTTCAGTCCAGGCCTAGTTTTTTCAGCCGGTAGCGCATCGAGCGAAACGACAGGCTCAAGCGCTGGGCCGCGGCTGTGCGGTTCCAGCGTGTCTCTTCCAGGGCCTGGAGGATCAGCTTGCGCTCGATGCTTTCCAGATAGGCTTCCAGATCGTCGATCCGGGTCAGGTCCGGTTCGCCGACGGGCAGCAGGCTGCTTTCGGAAAGCCGCAGGTCACTGGCCTCGATTTGCGCGTTATCGCAGAGAGTACACGCACGTTCCAGGATGTTTTCCAGTTCGCGTACGTTGCCAGGAAAGTGATAAGCCTTGAGCGCCGCCAAGGCCTGGGGTGACAACGTGGTGACGGGAACACCGTAGTAGAGGTCCTGGCGAAAGCGTTCGGCCGCCACTTGCGCATGGTCTGCGGTGCCGAGCCTTGGCCGAGGGCAATAAAACTGGGCTGCACCTGTGGCCCGGTTGCCGTCAGTTTCACGGCCATCGGCCGCAAGGTCGGGTTGGCACGCCAGCGGTGCAGGCGGTCGAGCAACTGTTCGGCGGCGTCGACCAGCGGCTGGCCAATGATGTCGCGCTTGCCCAATCGCGGCGAGTGCGGCCATCAACAGGCCGATGCGTCGGCTCAGCAGCAGATTGCCGATGGCGACCGAGGCGATCATCAGGTTGCCGATGCCGCTGGGAATACCGCCGCCGGCGTAGAACAGCTCACCGTCGGTCGGCTCCAGCAATGTGTCGTCCAGATTGCTGGAGATCAGCAGCGCCAGGGTAATGCCGACGGTCAATCGATAGAGGTGATACAGGCGCAACACACGTTGGGCCACCAACGGAGGGGGTGTGAGCGGCTCAGCGCTCACGAGGGCCCTGTTCCAGGTGCTTCTGGCTGCAATACCACAGACTACCGGTGCGGATGGCCTGGGTATCCGGTACATGCAGCCCGCAATGGGCGCAGCGGACCATTTTCAATGGGCTATCGAGCGATTTGTCCGGCTTGGCAACCGGTGCCGACTTGAACTTGCGCCAGAGCCAGATGGCAGCGGCGATCACAGCGATCCAAAACAGTAGGCGAACCATGGTGTCCAGCGTCGTCAGGAGAGATAGAGCAGTTTAGCCAAGATGACGGGCGGTTGTGTAGGGGCTATAAAGCATCGCGGGCAAGCCCCAATGCCAGTCAGTTAAGGCGAGATCCATGTGGGAGCGGATTTATCCGCGAATGAAGGCACCGCGCAATGCCAGAAAAACCGCGGTGTCTGGATTCGCGGCGGTCCGGCGATCCGGTAAATCCGCTCCCACAGGTTTTCGGCGCTCCATTCCTTAACTGACCGGCATTGGGGCTTGCCCGCGATAAGGTTTGTACCGATTTTGAATCAGTCGAAGATCCCGAACGTCATGCGGCTGAACCACGACCGATCAGTGTTGTTGCCTTCGGCTTCGTGGTTTTCCTCTTCGACCGCGTCGCTCGCATCGCCTTCTTTAGGCAACAGCTCGCTTGGGATCGCTTCCTTGGCATCTTCGTACTGCTTGATCACGTCCTGGTTGGCGCGGGTTTCGCCCGGCGGCAGCGGCACGTCGGTCTCGATCAGGCCCAGGGTGGCCTTGGATATCCACGAGCGGTTGTCCGCTTCGTCCTGCTGTGGCACGAACTGGCCATCGACCAGGCTCGGGTGGTTCGGATAGTTGAGCTTCAGGGTGTCCAGGCTGGTTGCGGCCAGGTCATCCAGATGCAGGCGTTGGTAAGCCTCGGTCATTACCGCCAGGCCGTCGCCGACCGATGGGGTTTCCTGGAAGTTTTCCACCACGTAGCGACCACGGTTGGCGGCAGCAACGTAGGCCTGACGGGTCAGGTAGTAGTCGGCCACGTGGATTTCGTAGGACGCCAGCAGGTTACGCAGGTAAATCATGCGCTGCTTGGCGTCTGGCGCGTAGCGGCTGTTGGGGAAGCGACTGGTCAGCTGGGCGAACTCGTTGTAGGAGTCGCGGGCAGCGCCCGGGTCACGCTTGGTCATGTCCAGTGGCAGAAAGCGCGCCAGCAGGCCGCGGTCCTGGTCGAACGAGGTCAGGCCCTTGAGGTAGTAGGCGTAGTCGACGTTCGGGTGCTGGGGGTGCAAACGGATAAACCGTTCGGCGGCCGACTTGGCGGCTTCGGGCTCGGCGTTCTTGTAGTTCGCGTAGATCAGCTCGAGCTGGGCCTGGTCGGCGTAGCGCCCGAACGGATAGCGCGACTCCAGAGCCTTGAGCTTGCTCGTGGCGCTGGTGTAGCTGTTGTTGTCCAGGTCGGCCTGCGCCTGCTGGTACAGCTCGGACTCGCTCAGGTTTTCGTCGACGACTTCCTTCGAGGAACAGGCAGCGGTGAGTCCGAGGATGGCGATCAGCAGCAGGTGTTTCACTTGCATGGCGGCTTGCGTCCCTATGACGGCAGCTGTCTTGGGCGTGGCCGTCCTGTTATGATGAGCGCCCCGTGGAACCCTCGGGGCAAAAGACGCCGTATTTAACCACAAGCGTGCAGCTGAAACCAAAGGCTGTGCCGCCGCCTAGTCCGAGCATGTCCGAGATCATACAACTTAGCGCTGAGGTGCCGTCCGAACTGGGCGGGCAACGCCTCGATCAAGTCGCCGCCCAATTGTTCGCTGAGCATTCACGCTCGCGCCTTTCCGCCTGGATCAAGGAGGGGCTGCTGACTGTGGATGGCGCCGTCCTGCGTCCGCGTGACACCGTCCATGGCGGTTCCGTGCTTGCGCTCAATGCCGAGCAGGAAGCGCAAGGCGAGTGGGTGGCCCAGGACATCGAGCTGGATATCGTCTATGAAGACGACCAGCTGATGGTCATCAACAAGCCCGCCGGCCTGGTCGTCCACCCGGCTGCCGGGCACGCCGACGGCACGCTGCTCAATGCCTTGCTGCACCACGTGCCGGACATCATCAACGTCCCGCGTGCCGGCATCGTGCACCGCCTGGACAAGGACACCACAGGGCTGATGGTGGTGGCCAAGACCATTCAGGCCCAGACCAATCTGGTGGCGCAGTTGCAAGCCCGGTCGGTCAGCCGCATCTATGAATGCATCGTGATCGGGGTGGTGACAGCCGGGGGCAAGATCAACGCCCCGATCGGCCGTCATGGCTCCCAGCGCCAGCGCATGGCCGTGATGGAAGGCGGCAAGCCTGCCGTCAGCCACTACCGCGTGCTGGAGCGCTTCCGCTCGCACACTCATGTGCGGGTCAAGCTGGAAACCGGCCGGACTCACCAGATCCGTGTGCACATGTCCCACGTGGGCTTCCCGCTGGTCGGCGACCCGACGTACGGTGGTCGTTTCCGTATTCCGCCGGCCGCCAGCCTGACCATGGTCGAAGCGCTCAAGACGTTCCCGCGCCAGGCCTTGCATGCTCGCTTCCTGGAGTTGAACCATCCGACGACCGGTCAGCGCATGAGCTGGGAATCGCCGCTGCCGGATGATTTCGTCTGGCTGCTGTCGCTGCTCAAGCAAGACCGCGAGGCCTTCGTCGGATGAACCCGCTCACGCCTGACCTGCTGATTCCGGACTGGCCTGCGCCAGTGGGCGTCAAGGCCTGCGTGAGCACCCGTGCCGGCGGCGTCAGCCTGGCACCGTTCGACAGCTTCAACCTGGGCGACCATGTCGGCGACGAGCCAGCAGCGGTGGCCCACAACCGGCGGCGCCTGACCGATACCTTCGCTATATCGCCTGCCTGGCTCAAGCAAGTCCACGGCGTCGTGGTGGCCGATGCCGACCCCGGTGTAATCGCCGAGGCCGACGCCAGTTGGACGGCGACCCCGGGCATTGCCTGCACCGTCATGACCGCCGACTGCCTGCCGGCGCTGTTCTGCGACAAGACCGGCAGCCGGGTTGGCGCTGCCCACGCCGGCTGGCGCGGGTTGGCCGCGGGCGTGCTGGAAGCCACGGTGGAGCGCCTGGGTGTGGCGCCGGACCAAGTCATGGTCTGGCTGGGGCCAGCCATTGGCCCGATGGCCTTTGAAGTGGGGCCGGAAGTGCGCGAGGCGTTCATCGGTCCGCATCCGCAAACCGAGCATGCCTTTGTGCCCAGTGTCAATGCCGGGCGTTTCATGGCCGACATCTATGAGCTTGCCCGGCTGCGTCTGGCCGCCATAGGGGTGACAGCGGTTTATGGTGGCGGCTATTGCACCGTGACCGATCCGCGCTTTTTCTCCTATCGACGCGCCGCCTGCACGGGCCGCTTCGCCTCTCTGGTCTGGCTGGACCGTTCTTGACGGTTGACCTGCGTCAGTCCCGCTACGCTTGAATCTTCCACAATCGTCCGCATCTACAGTGGTATCTCTGGCAGGTTTTCGTCAGTAGGCGCTGTTGACCGCGCCGGCCTGCCCATAAGGAAGGTGACACATGCGAATAGACCGTCTTACCAGCAAACTGCAATTAGCCTTGTCCGATGCACAATCCCTGGCCGTCGGCATGGACCATCCCGCCATTGAACCTGTGCACTTGATGCAGGCACTGCTTGAACAGCAGGGCGGGTCGATCAAGCCCCTGCTGATGCAAGTGGGCTTCGATATCAACAGCCTGCGCAAGGCATTGAGCAAAGAGCTCGACCATCTGCCAAAAATCCAGAACCCGACCGGCGACGTCAACATGTCCCAGGATCTGGCGCGCCTGCTCAATCAGGCTGACCGGCTGGCCCAGCAAAAAGGTGACCAGTTCATCTCAAGCGAGCTGGTGCTGCTTGCCGCCGCCGATGAGAACAGCAAACTTGGCAAGATGTTGCTGGGCCAGGGCGTCAGCAAGAAGGCCCTGGAAAACGCCATTGGCAACCTGCGCGGCGGTGCCGCGGTCAATGATCCGAATGCCGAGGAGGCGCGTCAGGCGCTGGACAAATACACCATTGACCTCACCAAGCGCGCCGAAGACGGCAAGCTGGACCCGGTCATCGGCCGAGACGATGAGATTCGTCGCACCATTCAGGTTCTGCAGCGGCGAACCAAAAACAACCCGGTGCTGATCGGTGAGCCTGGCGTGGGTAAAACCGCCATCGCCGAAGGCCTGGCCCAGCGCATCATTAACGGCGAAGTGCCCGACGGTCTTAAAGGCAAGCGTCTGCTGTCGCTGGACATGGGCGCGCTGATCGCCGGTGCCAAGTTCCGTGGTGAGTTTGAAGAGCGGCTAAAAGCCCTGCTCAATGAGCTGACCAAGCAGGAAGGCCAGATCATTCTGTTTATCGATGAGCTGCATACCATGGTCGGTGCCGGTAAAGCCGAAGGTTCCATGGATGCGGGCAATATGCTCAAGCCGGCCCTGGCCCGTGGCGAGCTGCACTGTGTCGGCGCCACCACCTTGAATGAGTACCGCCTGTACATCGAGAAAGACGCGGCGCTGGAGCGCCGCTTCCAGAAAGTGCTGGTGGATGAGCCGAGTGAAGAAGACACCATCGCTATCCTGCGCGGCCTCAAGGAGCGTTATGAGGTGCACCACAAGGTCGCGATCACCGACGGCGCAATCATTGCCGCAGCCAAGCTCAGCCATCGCTACATCACCGACCGCCAGCTGCCGGACAAGGCCATCGACCTGATCGACGAAGCAGCCAGCCGCATTCGCATGGAGATCGACTCCAAGCCGGAGGTGCTCGACCGTCTTGAGCGGCGCCTGATTCAACTGAAGGTTGAATCCCAGGCGCTCAAGAAAGAAGACGATGAAGCGGCAATCAAGCGCCTGGAAAAACTGACCGAGGAAATCGCTCGGCTGGAGCGCGAATATTCGGACCTGGAAGAAATCTGGAACTCGGAAAAGGCCGAAGTCCAGGGTTCGGCCCAGATCCAGCAGAAAATCGAGCAGTCGCGCCAGGAGCTGGAAGCCGCTCGCCGTCGTGGCGACCTGAGCCGCATGGCCGAGCTGCAATATGGCGTGATTCCGGACCTGGAGCGCAGCCTGCAAATGGTCGACCAGCATGGCAAGAGCGATAACCAGCTGTTGCGCAGCAAGGTCACTGAAGAGGAAATTGCTGAAGTCGTCTCCAAGTGGACCGGCATTCCCGTCTCGAAGATGCTCGAAGGTGAGCGGGAAAAACTGTTGAAGATGGAAAACCTGCTGCATCAGCGGGTGATTGGCCAGGAGGAAGCGGTGGTGGCCGTCTCCAACGCCGTGAGGCGTTCGCGGGCCGGGTTGTCCGACCCGAACCGGCCAAGCGGCTCGTTCCTGTTTCTGGGCCCGACCGGCGTCGGTAAAACCGAGCTGTGCAAGGCGTTGGCGGAATTCCTGTTCGATACCGAAGAGGCGATGGTGCGCATTGATATGTCCGAGTTCATGGAGAAACACTCCGTGGCTCGTCTGATCGGTGCGCCTCCAGGGTATGTCGGCTATGAAGAGGGCGGTTACCTGACCGAAGCCGTGCGGCGTAAACCTTATTCGGTGGTGCTGCTGGACGAGGTCGAGAAGGCTCACCCGGATGTGTTCAACATCTTGCTGCAAGTGCTGGAAGACGGGCGCCTGACCGACAGCCATGGCCGTACGGTGGATTTTCGCAATACGGTGATCGTGATGACCTCCAACCTGGGTTCTGCCCAGATCCAGGACCTGGTCGGTGATCGCGAGGCGCAACGTGCAGCCGTCATGGATGCGGTGAGCTCGCACTTCCGTCCGGAGTTCGTCAACCGGATCGACGAAGTGGTGGTGTTCGAGCCGCTGGGCCGCGAACAGATCGCCGGTATCACCCAGATTCAACTCGGCCGCCTGCGCAGCCGTCTGGCTGAACGGGAACTGAGCCTTGAGCTGAGCCCCGAGGCGTTGGACAAGCTGATTGCGGTGGGTTACGACCCGGTTTATGGCGCAAGGCCCTTGAAGCGTGCCATCCAGCGCTGGATCGAAAACCCGCTGGCGCAGTTGATCCTTTCGGGTCGGTTCCTGCCTGGCACCGGCATTACTGCCAAGGTGGTGGGCGAGGGCATCGAGTTCAGTTGATTTTGCGGTGACCCTGTCGCGGGCAAGCCCTGCTCCCACAATCGGTAGGAGCAGGGCTTGCCCGCGAAGCGCTTACGGACAGCGCAAAACCCCGATTTACGCACCTTTTCCGTAACCCCCCGATTTCGTGGATTTTTTTCTTTGCATTTTTCCGCGAGTGCTCTTAGAATGCGCCCCGCTGCACGTCACCAAGCTAATTTCCGATTCGTTCGGGGCACTGAAAAAAAGTTGTAAATCAGTGTGTTGAAAGAAAATTAGGGGTTGACAAGGGTTTTGAAGATTGTAGAATAGCGCGCCTCAGAGGCACTAACGCAGAGATGCGGAAACGTCGAAGAGTCAACGCGGTAGCGATACAGTCGTTGAAATGGCAGTAGATGTTGCAGTAAATGAAATTGATAGTTCCGTGATAGCTCAGTCGGTAGAGCAAATGACTGTTAATCATTGGGTCCCAGGTTCGAGTCCTGGTCACGGAGCCAAATTTCAAGCCGGGGTATAGCGCAGTCCGGTAGCGCGCCTGCTTTGGGAGCAGGATGTCAGGAGTTCGAATCCCCTTACCCCGACCATTTTTGGGTCGTTAGCTCAGTTGGTAGAGCAGTTGGCTTTTAACCAATTGGTCGTAGGTTCGAATCCTACACGACCCACCATTTTTGACTTCGGTACGCTGAAGTCGAATCTTAATAGGTAAGGCGCCATTTGCGTCTTGCCATGAAAAGGCGCCTCGATGGGTGCCTTTTTTTTACCGGGGTATAGCGCAGTCCGGTAGCGCGCCTGCTTTGGGAGCAGGATGTCAGGAGTTCGAATCCCCTTACCCCGACCATTTTCGCCCAGGCTGTACCATGGGTAGAAAATTGGAAACCGAAGACAATGGCTTTGGTTTCAGAAAGAAAGGCGTCCTTCGGGGCGCCTTTTTTTTTCGTCTGATGTTTATGTGGTTGGGCGTTTTCCCCTCACCCTGGCCCTCTCCCCGTGGGGGAGAGGGGACGGATTTGTGGGGAGGGGGCTACCGCGGTTGAATCAATGCAGCTTCAGGCGGGGTTCGGTGCCGCGGCCGATTCGGCTGCCGAGCATCAGCATCAGGGTGCGGAAGGTGCCGTAGAGCGCCATCTGGTGCATCCGGTACAGCGACACATAGAACATCCGCGCCAGCCAGCCTTCGAGCATCACACTGCCGGTCAGGTTGCCCATCAAGTTACCCACCGCCGAGAAGCGCGACAGGGAAATCAGCGAGCCGTAGTCCTGGTAGCGGTATTCCGGCAGGGCTTGGCCTTCGATCCGCAATTTCAACGATTTTGCCAACAGCGAAGCCTGCTGGTGCGCGGCTTGTGCGCGTGGCGGTACGTTGCGGTCGGTGCCCGGCTGCGGGCAGGCCGCGCAGTCACCAAAGGCAAAAATATTATCGTCGCGGGTGGTTTGTAGCGTCGGGCGTACCACCAGCTGATTGATGCGGTTGGTTTCCAGGCCATCGATGTCTTTCAAAAAGCCTGGTGCACGAATACCCGCTGCCCAGACCTTCAGGCTGGCGGGAATGATCTGACCGTCTGCGGTAACCAGATGCTCGACAGTCACTTCACTGACCGAGGCGCTGGTGAGGACCGTCACCCCGAGTTTTTCCAGGGTCTTGTGCACCGGAACGCTGATGCGCTCGGGCAAGGCTGGCAGCACCCGAGGCCCGGCTTCGATCAGGGTGATGCGCATGTTTTCCGGTTTGATCCGGTCCAGCCCGTAAGCGGCCAGCTCATGGGCGGCATGGTGCAATTCAGCCGCCAGTTCAACGCCGGTCGCACCGGCGCCGACAATCGCCACGCTGATTTGCGAGCTGCTATCCGTACCCGCATGAGCCCGCAGGTAGTGATTGAGCAAGCGCTGGTGAAAACGTTCGGCCTGTTTGCGGGTGTCGAGGAACAGGCAGTGATCGGCGGCGCCACGGGTACCGAAATCATTGGTGGTACTGCCGACCGAAATCACCAGGCTGTCATAACCCAGCGTGCGCGCAGGCACCAACTCGACACCGTTTTCATCGAGGGTCGCGGCCAGCTGGATTTGCTGTGAGTCACGGTCAAGCGCGCTCATGCGCCCGAGCTGGAATTCGAAGTGATTCCACTTGGCCTGGGCCACGTAGTTCAGCTCGTCTTCGGACGTGTTCAGCGAGCCTGCGGCGACTTCATGCAGCAGGGGTTTCCAGATGTGGGTCAGGTTGCTGTCGACCAAGGTGATGCTGGCCTTGCCACGCTTGCCCAGGGTTTTACCCAGGCGGGTCGCCAGTTCCAGGCCGCCGGCGCCGCCGCCGACAATGACAATACGGTGAGTCATGGGGATATCTCATAAGGTTTACGGAATTCGGGTAATGAGTACGCGGCCGCGACAGGGGGCCGGACTGGGCGAGCGCAAGGCAGCTCATAGCACCAGTTGACTCAGAAGACGGCTCAACAGGCCCAGGCCAATAGTGGCCAGCACCACCAGGCAAAGGAGCAGCCACGGCCGGAAAGGCTTGCGCTCGACTTGATGCTGTGGGGCTTGCAGGTATTGATCGACACGTTGCTGGTCGTCGGGATTCAGGCGACTGGTCATTGGGGGCCTCGTCAGTAGACGCATCAGACTGTGGGAAAGCTACACCGTTCACTGTAGTCGGGCTGCCATCATCAGAAGGGGCTGCGCACCGGCGCAGACGAGGCGAAATGATTGCGCTTTGTATCATTCGCCAAGGGTTTTCGCTATGCCGCGTGAGTGGAATTACAGGCTTATCCCGACGTCGAACACGATGCTGCGGCCCAGATTGCCGCGCAAGAAGTCGGGTGCATCCGGGTGGGCGAACAGCACTCGGGCAAAGGTTGGCCCAACCAGCGACAACGAACGCCAGCCCTGGCGCAGGTATTCGGTGGGGGGCGGAAAATGGCTATTGAGGTCCAGCACCTCGCGCTTGAGGCTGGCGAAGGCAATGATGTCCAACTCGCTCAAGTCCAGTCCGCGTTCGCGGTAGTTGTGCGATTTTTTGCGCAATGTCGGTGCCAGCCGCTCCAACAGCTCCTGGGCGCTGATGCGACGGGGCTTGGCTTCGCGGCGCACCAATTGACTGAGCGAGAAGGCGCTGCGCCGACGTTGCAGTTCTTCGCGCCATTCGTCGTTGAGGCGCCGGCCCTCATCGAGCACGAAAAACACCTCGAAACTGGCATCTCGAAACAACACGTCTGGCGGTTCCTGGCCAGCGGCCGTGAAGTCCTCGCCGCGGTAGGGAATATTCAAGCCTTGCAGCAGGCGCTGGCAGACCCAACGCTCTCGTTCCCATTTACGAGCATTGGAGAGGAACGCATTGGCTTGTTCGGCCTGAATCGTGAGCAGGCGCAAGTAATCTGAGTCATCCATGAAAGACAGCTTAGCGCCCAATTGTTGAGGAAAATGATTAAAAGCGGTCAGGCTGCAAGAAATTCGGCTTCGAGCAGCAGCCTCGAAATCAAACATTATTGCGAGTCAATCGCATTAGCGCCAAGTTGCGCGCCTTCCCCCTGTGGTCCCCAGGGAAGGTAGCGCTGTGCCGTCTTGGAATACGCATATCGCCCCGCTTGTTCGCCGAGCAGAAAAAAGCACGGGAAGCTTTTGTCGCGCGCCATACCGGCAGTGCCCAAGTGGCGGCAGACCAGACCCAGGAATTTTTCCTGCGTCTGGCCCGGCTGCCCAAAGGCGACAAGATCGAGAATCTTCCTGCCTTTTTGTTCACCATCGGCAGTATCTGGTGCGCGATCATCAGCGCCAGACGATTCGTCGCGAGCGCCTTGAAGACGTCGATTCCAGTGCCGATGCGGCCTGCACCCGCCCGACGGCGGTGGATGAATTGGTGGCGCAACAGGAAGCGGCGTTGATGCACGATGCGATTTCAGCGCTGGCAGAAGACACCCCTGCAATGTTGAGCGCTTCCAAAAAGAAATTTCCCACAAATACTTCGGAAAATACCCCTACACACATTTGCGTGGTTTTGGGTGAGAATCATGGGCACGTCCTGCATACACTCAGGCTCGCAATCCAAAGACCTGGGGCTACATGTCTGATATGAACTCTTCCCATCCACTTTCTGCGCAGCGAGATTTTATGAGGAACGCAATAAGTCCTACGCGAAGTCAAAATTTTTCCGAGTGGTATCAAGAAGTCATCATTCAGGCTGAGTTGGCAGAAAACTCTCCCATAAGAGGCTGTATGGTCATACGTCCCTGGGGCTATGGCATCTGGGAGAATATACAACGCGAACTTGATCGCAAGTTCAAGGAGACAGGGCATGTAAATGCGTACTTTCCGCTACTGATTCCATTGTCCTTTCTTCAAAAGGAAGCTGACCACGTCGACGGCTTCGCCAAAGAGTGCGCGGTGGTCACTCATCATCGTCTGGAACAGACCTGCGAAGGCAAGCTGATTGCAGCGGGAAAGTTGGAGGAGCCGCTGATCATCAGGCCCACCAGTGAGACCGTAATTGGCGCTTCTTTCTCCCGCTGGGTCCAGAGCTATCGCGACCTTCCCCTACTCATTAATCAGTGGGCGAACGTCCTGCGCTGGGAAATGCGCCCGAGAATCTTTCTGCGCACCTCGGAGTTCCTCTGGCAGGAAGGGCACACCGTTCATGCCAGCCGTGAAGAAGCCCTCGAGGAAACGCTGAAGATGCTCGATATCTATGCAGATTTCACCACCGATTACTTGGCAATCCCCGTGATAAAAGGCATCAAATGCTCATGGGAGCGCTTTCCAGGTGCAGTCAGCACTTACACCATCGAGGCGATGATGCAGGATGGCAAAGCTTTGCAGGCCGGTACCTCCCATTTTCTGGGCCAGAACTTCGCGCAGGCGTCCGATATCCGCTTCGTCAACAAGGAGGGGGTCAAGGAACTGGCCTGGACCACCTCATGGGGAGTTTCAACACGCATGATCGGTGCCATGATCATGACCCATGGCGACGATGATGGAGTGCAGATTCCGCCTTTAGTCGCTCCGACACAAGTGATCATTGTCCCTATCCTGCGCAACGAAGAGGGTGCTGAAGCCATCCATGCCTACTGCGAACAGTTGCAGAAGCAGATTTTCCGTAAAAAACTCAAAGGGCAGAACATACGGGTCAGTATTGATAAGCGGGAGATGAATGGCGGTGAAAAGAAGTGGTATCACATTAAGCGCGGAGTTCCCATTCGGGTGGAGATTGGGGCGAAGGAGCTGCACGAGAGCGTGGTTTCCTATTCGTGTCGAAATAATAGCTCGACTATGATGAAAGTCGCTACGGATTGCTTTGTGAGAGATATATCTAAGATACTTATTAATATTCAATTAAGTATGTTGGAGAGTGCTAGGTCAAAGTTGTCGGGAAATATCAAGACAGTAACTACCGTTGAAAGCTTCAAGCAGGAATTCGAGCGCAAGGATAAACTTGGCACGTTCGTCATGGCTCCCTTCATTGATGACGAAAGGGTCGAAAAAGCCATTGCCGAATTAGGAGTAACCGTACGCTGCATTCCACTGCACCACTCCCAGGAAGAGGCTATTTGCCCATTTACCGGCCAACCCACACGCACTTGGGCTCTGTACGCAAAATCATATTGAGTCCCGACCGCCACACCACTGGTGTCGGCGCTGCTCCGACATACGTCGGATTCGGCGAACTCTAAGGCCCCGCCATGAGCGCCGGGTCGATGCCGCCTGGGGCATCAACTTCTATGGCGACCCACGCAATCTGACGCTGTCTTTGCGCGCCAGCTACTGAAGCATTCCGGGCTTGGGCAGGCGGTGTAGACTTTGTCTTACACCGTCCGCGAAGGAACCCGTCGCATGATTTCCGCCCAGGTGCTGTCCGACCAGAGCCTGACCTTCGGCTGGCTGGCCTATGTGCCGTTACTGGCCTGGGCGATTGCCAAGGCGCCGTGGGTCGAGCTGTTCAGCGACAGCCGCCGCCAGCACCTGCTGTTCGGTACGGTGTTTGCGCTGTTCATACTCTGGTTGGTGCGCCGGGATTTCGATACCGGTGTGTCGTACCACTTGATCGGCATGACCGTAGTGACCCTGGTGCTTGACTGGCCGCTGGCAATCCTCGGCGGGCTGGTTGCGCAGATGGGATTGGTCGCGCTGGGGCGTCAGGATCTGATAGCGGTGGGCGTGAACGGAATATTGCTGATCGTCCTGCCGGTGCTGGTCACCGAAGCCTGCGCGATGCTGGTGGAGCACAAACAGCCGAAAAATCCCTTTGTGTATATCTTCTGTTCGGGGTTTCTGGCGGCGGCGCTGTCGGCCTTGTGCTGCTTGCTGGCGGGGCTGGGTTTGCTGTGGGTGGATGGTCGCTTTGCCATGCCCGAGTGGATAACGGACTTTATCGGCTACCTGTGGCTGATCATTTTCCCCGAGGCGTTTATCAACGGCATGATCGTCAGTGCGCTGGTGGTGTTCAGCCCCGAATGGCTCGAGACGTTCAACCGCACCCGTTACCTGCAAGCGCCCTGGAAAGATGACGAACCGCCGCGTGGCGGTTCGTGAGGGTATTCAGTGCCCGCGAGGCGTGAGCTCTTCAGAAAACAGATCGTCTTCGGCGTCCGGTGCCACCGGAATCTTGTGCTCCTCGGACGCCCAGGCGCCCAGGTCAATCAGCTTGCAGCGGTCGGAGCAGAAAGGACGGTTTTTGTTGGCGGTGGTCCATTCCACCGGGGCGCCGCAGGTCGGGCATTCAACGGTCAAGGGCTGGCTCATGGCTGGCCTCCACGTAAAGTCAGGTAAAAGTGATGCAGGCGGTCGATTTGTGAATGCAACCAGGCCAGGTCGCGGTCGTTGACCACCACATCGTGGGCATGGCGCAGGCGTTCCTCGCGGCTGGTCTGGGCCTTGAGGATGGCCGCCACCTGCTCGGGGGTGGTCGCATCGCGCCTGAGCGTGCGTTGTATCTGCAAGGCCTCTGGCGCATCGATCACCAGCAGGCGTTGGGTATTGCGCACTTGCCCTGATTCGATCATCAGCGGCGAGACCAGCACGGCATATGGTGATTCTGCCTTGGCCAGGTAGCTGAATATTTCCTGGCCGATCAGCGGGTGCAGCAGGGCTTCAAGCCAGCGGCGTTGCTCCGGGTTTTCGAAGATCAGCTTGCGCAGGGCCGCGCGGTCCAGTTGGCCGTCGACTTGCAACACGCCCGGGCCGAAGCGTTCGGCGATGCTTGCCAGCGCCGGCCGCCCAGGTTCAACCACCCAGCGGGCGGCCTGATCGGCATCCACCAAGTGTACGCCCAGCTCGACGAAGCGTTCGGCGGCGGCACTCTTGCCACTGCCAATGCCACCGGTGAGGCCGAGAATCCAGGGAGTAAAAGCGGGTGTTGTCATCGCAGGCCAGACAATTGCAGATAAGAAGTGGTTATTTGACCACCCCAGAGCAATGCGATCCAGCCCGCAATGGCCAGATAGGGCCCGAAGGGAATCTGGGTGCTGGTATCGCGGTTGCTCAAGCGCAACAACAACAGGCCCAGCACAGCGCCCACCAGCGATGACATCAGCACGGTCAGCGGCAGAATCTGCCAGCCGCCCCAGGCGCCCAGCATCGCCAGTAACTTGAAATCACCCTGGCCCATGCCATCCCTGCCGGTGATCAATTTGTACACCCACGACACTGACCAGAGGCAGAGGTAGCCGGCCACCGCGCCCCAGATCGCCTCCTGCAGCGGCACGAACAACCCGAACGCATTGACGATCAGTCCCAGCCACAGCAGGGGCAGCACGAGGACGTCCGGCAGCAATTGGTGGTCGGCGTCGATCAGGCTCATCGCCAGCAGCCCCCAACTGAGCAGCATGACACTCAAGGCCGCCCAGCCGAAACCGAAATGCCAGGCGATAAAGGCGGTCAAGCCGGCGCTGGCCAATTCAATCAGCGGATAGCGCGGGCTGATGGTCGACTTGCAACTGGAGCAGCGTCCGCGCAGAAACAGGTAGCTGATCAGCGGCAGGTTTTCCCAGGCGCGGATGCGATGGGCGCAGTGCGGGCACTCCGAGGGTGGGAACATCAGGTTGTAACGCGGCTGTTCGGGCGCTGCCGGCAGGCTCAAGATCTGGCGGGCCTCGGCTTGCCAGTCGCGCTCAAGCATCGTGGGAAGCCGGTGGATCAGCACGTTGAGGAAACTGCCGACAATAAGCCCGAGGATAAACGCGCTGGCGACAAAGGCCGGCGGATACTGCGCCAGTAGATCGAAGAAAGTCATGCTTAGATAACGTCGCCCAGTTGGAAGATCGGCAGGTACATGGCAACCACCAGGCCGCCGACCAGTGTGCCGAGAACCACCATGATAAGCGGTTCCATCAGGCTGGTGAGGCTGTCGACCATGTTGTCGACCTCGGCTTCGTAATAGCTGGCGACCTTGTCGAGCATGTCGTCCAGTGCGCCGGACTCTTCACCGATGGCGGTCATCTGCACGGCAAGGGTGGGGAACACGGTGGTGCTGCGCATGGAAAAGTTGAGTTGCATGCCGGTCGACACATCCTGGCGGATGCGTTTGACCGCGTTGCGAAAGACCACGTTGCCTGTGGCGCCGGCCACCGAATCCAGCGCCTCGACCAGCGGCACGCCAGCGGCGAAAGTGGTCGACAGCGTGCGTGCATAACGGGCCACGGAGGACTTGTAGATCAGCCCGCCAATGACCGGGAACTTAAGCAGGGCGCGGTCGATAAAGTCGCGAAAGCGCTGGTTTTTTCGGTGCGCCTCACGGAAGCCGAACCAGGCCGCGACCAGGCCGATAAGAATCGCCCACCAGGTTTGCTGGACGAAATTGGACAAGCTGACGACTTGCTGGGTAAACCACGGCAGTTCGGCGCCAAAGCCTGCGAACAACGATTGGAACTGCGGCACCACCTTGACCAGCAGGATGCCGGTGACCACCACGGCCACCAGCAGCACCATGATCGGATAGGCCATGGCCTTGCGAATCTTGGCCTTGAGGGCTTCGGTCTTTTCTTTGTAGGTCGCTACCCGCTCAAGGAGGGTGTCCAGCGCACCGGCCTGCTCACCGGCGTCCACCAGGTTGCAGTACAGCTCATCGAAATACTGCGGCTTTTTACGCAGCGAGGTGGCGAAGCTGTTGCCGGCCGCCACCTCCTGTTTGACCTCATCGATCAGCTTGCGCATGTTCGGATTGTCGAAGCCTTCGCCGATGATGTCGAACGACTGCAGCAGCGGCACGCCGGCCTTCATCATGGTCGCCATCTGCCGGGTGAACAGGGCGATGTCGAGCGGCTTGATGCGCGTGCCGGTGCTGAAAAGCGCCAAACCTTTCTTGCGCACCTTGCCTGGGTTGATCCCTTGCTTGCGCAACTGCGCCTTGACCAGGGCAGGGCTCTGGCCGCTGAGCTCACCGGAGATTTTGGCGCCTCTCTTGTCGACGCCTTCCCAGGCATACGTGCTGACTTTCGCCGCTTTCGCCGCCATCGTTTAGTCCTTGGTGACGCGGTTGACTTCCTCAAGGCTGGTGACGCCTTGCATGACTTTGAGCAGCCCGGACTTGCGCAGGTCGTTGAAGCCGTCCTCGCGCATCTGCCGGGCGATGTCCAGTGCGTTGCCTTCGGCCATGATCAGCCGTTGCATGGCCGGGGTGTTCTTGACCACTTCGTAGATGCCGACACGGCCCTTGTAGCCGTTGTTGCAGTGCTCACACCCTGCGGGTTCGTAGACCGTGAAGGTGCCGATGCGTTCAGCCTCGAAGCCTTCCTTGATCAGCGCTTCGCGGGGAATGTCGATCGGCCGCTTGCAGTGTGGGCACAGTTTGCGCGCCAGGCGCTGGGCGATGATCAGGTTGACCGAGGTTGCGATATTGAAACCGGCCACGCCCATGTTCTGCAGGCGCGTGAGGGTTTCGGCGGCGCTGTTGGTGTGCAGGGTCGAAAGCACCAGGTGGCCGGTCTGGGCGGCCTTGATGGCGATTTCGGCGGTTTCCAGGTCACGGATCTCGCCAACCATGATCACGTCCGGGTCCTGACGCAGGAACGAGCGCAGCGCCTGGGCAAAGTTCAGGCCTTGCTTGGGGTTGACGTTGACCTGGTTGACGCCTTCCATGTTGATCTCGACCGGGTCTTCGGCGGTGGAGATGTTGATGTCGACGGTGTTGAGGATATTCAGGCCGGTGTACAGCGACACGGTTTTACCCGAGCCGGTAGGGCCGGTGACCAGAATCATGCCCTGCGGCTGGCGCAGCGCATTGAGGTACAGCTCTTTCTGTTCGGGCTCGTAGCCGAGGGCGTCGATGCCCATCTGTGTGGGCGGTTTGGCGACCTCGCGCAGGATGCCGTCGGTGCGCATCCGCACCCGGTAGGTTTTTTCGTAGGGCTCGAAGTGCAGGTCGGAGGCGCCGCCCTTGATTGCGTCCAGCAGCATCTTGTTGACGAAGCGCACCACCGGTGCGTCTTTGGCATCCTGAACGGCGTGGGGGTCGTGTTCATTCTCGTCCACGGCCTCGACGTCGACGCCATCCAGGTCCACATCGGCCATGTCTTCCAGGCCTGTTTGACCGCTGTCGAACATCCGCTCGATGGCCTCGGCGAGCTTGTCTTCCTCGACGAGGATCGCTTCGGTGGTCAGCCCGGTGCTGAACTGGATATCGGTAATGGCCTGGTCATTGGTCGGGTCCGAGAGGCCGACAAACAGCTTGTTGCCACGCCGCCACAAAGGCAGGGCGTGGTGCTGGCGTACCAGCTTCTCGCTGACCAGGCCCTTGGGTTGGCTTTCTTGATCGAGGCAGTTGAGGTCCAGAAAGGCAACGCCGTAATGCTCGGTGGCAATCTCGGCGACTTCGCGGCTGTGTAACAGCCGGGCCTGCACCAGAAAATGAACCAGCGGGACGCGATTGCGATGGGCCTGCTGTGCGGCTTGTTGCGCGGACTTCTCGGTCAGCAGTTCGGCTTCGACCAACTGCCTGGCCAGACCTGTGAGAGCGACATCATTCATTTGAATACCAGGCTCCTGCGGTCAGTGGTTTATAGCCTAGACGAGCGTGGGTGCCAACTTGCGGGTTGGTGGGTGACAAAAAGTGTCAGTTTTACTCCCGGTGAGTCAGCTGGTGAAGCGAGGTAAACACGCTTTCTGTCGCAAGTCGTTGAAAAAAAAGCCATGGCATGGCACTTGCTCTACCCTTTGCAGGTCAACAGAGTTCACTTCAGGGAGACGTTCTATGAAAGGTCAGAATCAGAAAGGTTTCACCCTTATCGAGCTGATGATCGTCGTGGCGATCATCGGTATTCTCGCGGCAATCGCGATTCCGGCGTATTCGAAGTATCAGGCGAGGGCGAAGGTGGCGGCTGGTCTGGCCGAAGTATCGGCGCTGAAGACTGGTTATGAAGATGCACTTATGACGGGCACTGCAATCTCGCTTACTGCAGTGGGTGCGGCGAACGCCACAACAGGGAACTGTACGTTGGCAGCGGATGGTACTGCAGCGACTTTGAAGTGCACGTTGCTTAACGCTCCGACTATTGTCGCTGGTGGCGAGATTACTTTGACCCGGGGTGCTGCGGGCACTTGGACATGCGCCACTAACGCAAGTATCCCCGCCGATTACAAGCCTAAGGGCTGCTCGTGATTCGATCCTGACTGCATAGCGAGCTGTAGAGGAATCGCTGGCAGCATAATGGAGGAATCCCCGCTTTTCGGCGGGGATTTCATTTATGCGGCTGCCCTAATCTCCGAAAACACACGAGATGTGGCGATGAAAGATCAAAGCGGCTTCACGCTGATTGAGGTCATGATCGTCGTAGCAATCATCGGAGTTTTGGCTATGATTGCTGTCCCGAGTTATAGCAACTGGCAGGCTCGCGCCAAAGTGGCAGCAGGCTTGGCTGAGATCAATGCCTTACGCTCGCCTTTTCAGATCAGCCTCGACGAAGGTGTCGACATTTTCGACACCGCCGCACTCGGCGGCCAGGCCAGCACCACCCACTGCACCATCGTCTCCACAGGCACCGCCGCCACCGGCGCCGGCAGCATCGTCTGCACCCTCACCAACGCCCCCTCCCAAGTGCAAGGCAAAACCATCACCCTGACCCGTTCCAACGCCAACGGCTGGGTCTGCACCACCAACAGCGGCGCCGCCTTCGCGCCCAAGGGCTGCACCCGTTCGTGACGCCTGCGAGGTTTTCAAAGCCGTTATTAAACAGTGATTTGCGTAACGCCCACGGCGGTGGTAGCGTTATCGCCACGCCGGTGTAGCTCAGTCGGTAGAGCAGCGCACTCGTAACGCGAAGGTCGCAGGTTCGATTCCTGTCTCCGGCACCAGTAAAGTAAAGGCATCGCAGCGATGCGGGCCTTTTTTGTTTCTGAACTGGGGTTACGCCGGGGTTACCTCTCTGCGTCATGACATTGGCAACATTGACATTTTATGTGCCAATCTCGCCAAACTGAAGCGTCGCTTCTCACGTGACGTAAAGCTCGCGGCCAGAGCATGATTAAACGTCCTCTGGCCGCAAGCACACGGGTTTACCAAAGCGCCAAGCTGTAGCTGATGATCAAGCGGTTCTCGTCAATGTCGCTGAGGAAGTTGCTGCGCGTGGTGACGTTACGCAGCTTCAACCCAAGATTCTTCAGCGGCCCGCTTTGAATGACATAGCCCAGGTCGGTGTTCCGCTCCCAGGTTTTACCGTCGCTCAGGCCTGGGCCGCGATCGACGTTGTCACCTGACAGGTAACGGGTCATCAGATTCAGTCCGGGCACACCCAGCGCTGCAAAGTCGTAGTCATAACGCACCTGCCAGGAGTGCTCGTCCTGGTTACCAAAATCGTTGATCTGCACCTGGTTGAGCAGCGCATTGTCGGCACCGTTTACGTTGGCGAAGCCGGTGGTGCCGCTCAGATGCTGGTAACCGGCGCTAAAACCGTGGCCGCCGAGCTTGTAGGTGAACAGCGCGCCGAAGGCATTGTTATCCACGTTACTGCCACCGTCGCCGCTGGAGTGGACAAAACGCAGGTCGGACTTGAGGCTCTGACCTTCCCCCAACGGCAGCTGGTGCACCAGGTTTACCAAGTGTTGCTTGTAGATGCCGTCCAGGCCGCCGTAGTAGTAACTGGTGGCCAACTCCGGATTCCATTGGTAGCGACCACCGCCAAACAGGAACTCATTGCTGGTCTTGGCCTGACCCAGCACGATGTTTCGCTTGCCGGCATTGAATACCGTCAATACCTCGTTGTTCGAGGAGTCACGCTGGTTGACGCGATCAATACGGCCAAGGTCGAGGCTCAGGCCATCGATCTCGTTGCTGTTCACCCAGGCACCCCGAAAGGTTTGCGGCAACAAACGGGAGTCGTTGCGCATCAATGGCGGCAGCACTGGCTGAAGGGTGCCGAGCTTGAGGGTGCTTTTGGAGACGCGTACTTTGGCCGTGAGGCCAGCCTCACCGTATTCGTCCTTGGCGCGCTTTGGCGCCTCGCTATTGGTCTTGAGCAGACCGGTTCCGACCCGATCAGGGCTGGAGTCCAGTTTGATACCGAGCAGACCGCTGGCATCGATGCCCAAGCCGATGGGGCCCTCTGTAAAGCCGGACTCAAATCGCAAAGTGAATCCCTGAGCCCACTCCTCTGCTTTGCTCTGCGCCGCACCGTCCTGCCGGAAGTCGCGGTTCATGTAGAAATTGCGCATATCGAGACTGGCCTTGCTGTCGCCCACAAAAGCGGCACTGGCCGATCCGGCAATGCCCATGGCAGAACCCGTGCAGAGCACATGAATGATGGTTTTCAAGTCGTACTGCATGGAAAGTCTTCCTCTTGCTATTATTATTTTTCTTATTTTTTTCTTATTTTTCTGATCACTCATAAACCTCAGCCAGCCTGAGCAGTCGGTAAGGCTTGGGTGGTGTCCGCAGGGCGACATGGCTGAAACGCTCTATCATCGAGCCGAGATCGAAGCGGCGATTGAAGCGATATGTGAACTCGGCCAGATAGCGCGGGGTCGGGCTCAGAACCGGTGGCGAGGGCGCTTGCCTGCCCTCACATCAGCGGCCTTTCTTCCAGAGATAGCCACCCACCAGGATGCCTATGCTGCAAATGATCGCCACATAGTAGGCCGCGCCCATCGGGCTTTCCTTGAGCAGTAGGGTGACAGCCATCGGGGTCAGACCACCGAAGATCGCGTAGGCCAGGTTGTAGGAGAACGACAGACCGCTGAAACGGACCACCGCCGGGAAGGCTTTGACCATCACGAACGGCACCGCACCGATGGTGCCGACGAACAGGCCGGTCAGTGCGTACAGCGGGAACAACCAGTCGGGGTGGTCGAACAGGCTGTGGTAGAAGGTCCAGGAGGTGACCAGCAGCGCGGCGCTGCCGAATACGAATACCCGGCCAGCGCCGAAGCGGTCCGCCAGCGCGCCGGAGGCCACGCAACCGAGGCTGAGAAATACGATCGCCAGACTATTGGCTTGCAACGCAGTGGTCGGCGAGAAGTGGTAGATGGTTTGCAGCACGGTCGGGGTCATCAAAATGACCACGATAATCCCGGCCGAGAGCAACCAGGTCAGCAGCATCGAGATCGCAATCGCCCCGCGATGGTCACGCAGCACCGCACGCAACGGCACTTCTTCGGCCAAGGCCTTGCGCAGCTGCAGCTCGGCGAACACTGGGGTTTCATGCAGCCAGCGGCGCAGATAGACCGAGAACAGACCGAACACACCGCCAAGCAGGAACGGGACCCGCCAGGCGTAATCGGAGACCTCAGTCGGGGTATAGATGCTGTTGATTACCGTAGCGACCAGCGAGCCGAGCAGGATCCCGGCGGTCAGACCGCTGGTCAGCGTGCCGCAGGCGTAACCCATGTGGCGTTGCGGCACGTGTTCGGAAACGAATACCCAGGCCCCCGGCACTTCACCACCAATCGCCGCGCCCTGAATCACCCGCATCAGCAGCAACAGAATTGGCGCCCACATGCCAATCTGTGCGTAGGTCGGCAGCAACCCCATGATCAGTGTCGGCACGGCCATCATGAAGATGCTCAAGGTAAACATCTTCTTGCGGCCCAAAAGGTCGCCGAAGTGCGCCATGACGATGCCGCCCAACGGCCGCGCCAGATAACCTGCGGCAAAGATGCCGAAGGTTTGCATCAGGCGCAGCCATTCCGGCATGTCGGGCGGGAAAAACAACTTGCCGACCACTGCGGCGAAAAACACAAAGATAATGAAATCGTAAAACTCCAGCGCACCGCCCAGGGCAGACAGCGACAGGGTCTTGTAATCATTGTGGGTCAACGGACGTGCCGATTGTACGGGCTGCACGATGCTTGAATGCACTGTGGTCATGGCAAGGGCTTCTCTTATTAGTCAGATCCGGAATCCGCAACAGCGCTGGCTGTGGCCTGACAGGTTCGGCACGATAGCTTTGTTCGAAAAAGCACATTCTCAACGCCTGGTCAGGCATTAAAGGGGAGCTTGCGACCAAAGAGTTGTGCCGAGTCAGCATTCCTTCTCTTTAATATTATTATTGGGAACCGCGTGAGAACTGGGAAATACTGGGGCTCAAGCCAAAAAAGACGCAATGGTCAAAATCCTCAACTTAGATGACTGGTTTGGACACAGACCCCAGCGTCCAACGCAGACTACGGGGTGGAAACCGTGCAAGGGTTGGTCAAGGCACCTAAGGGTGTACTCTGCCGATCAACCGTCAACTGCTAAAGTAATGCCGCCATGGGAATGGCGAAAAGCAGGTAAAACAACTACAGGCCACCTTCGGGTGGCCTTTTAGCATTCGCGGGTAATACTTCTCTGTATAAGCGGGCGTGTTGCTGGTGGCGCGA
>NZ_JAAAMT010000022.1 GCF_009905435.1 Pseudomonas sp. R5(2019) | reverse complement strand
CGCGATGGGCTGCGCAGCGGCCCCGGCGATTCTGAAATCACCTGCACTCGCTGGCTCAATCGTAAATGCCAATGGCCTCAGGGGCCGCTGCGCAGCCCATCGCGGCCAGGTCCGCTCCTACAAAAGCTGCGAGTTCAGCTCCTTAACTGACTGGCATTGGCCCAGCTCCTACAGGGGTTTGTCAGCAACCTGCGTTCCACAGGGTGGAACCACCTTTGATTGTTCTTGCTCCTCACTCGCGGTTAGCTGACAGCTCATCAATAAGACCGGACTACAGTCCTGCCGCGAGCCCTGGAGAAACAACATGCACCCTGCACAGCGTGGAACGTCGCGAACCCGACAGGTCACCGCTGCCGTGATCGGCAACGCCCTGGAGTGGTATGACTTTATCGTTTATGGCTTTTTGTCCAGCATCATCGCCCGGCTGTTTTTTCCCTCCGACAATGAATACACCTCGTTGCTGATGGCGCTGGCGACCTTCGGCGTGGGCTTTTTCATGCGCCCGGTCGGTGGCGTGTTACTGGGCCTGTACGCGGATCGCAAGGGTCGCAAGGCGGCCATGCAACTGATCATCCTGTTGATGACCCTCGCCATCGCCATGATTGCCTTCGCCCCCGACTACGCCGCCATCGGCATCGGCGCCCCGGTGCTGATCGTGGTGGCGCGCATGCTCCAGGGCTTTGCCACCGGCGGCGAGTACGCCAGTGCCACTGCCTTTCTGGTGGAAAGCGCTCCGGCCAATCGCCGGGGTTTGTACGGCGCCTGGCAGTTGTTCGGGCAGTGCCTGGCGGTATTTGCCGGTGCCGGTATGGGGGCGTTGGTCACCCACCTGCTGTCGCCGGAAGCGCTGGACAGCTGGGGCTGGCGGCTGCCCTTCGTGGTCGGCTTGCTGATCGCCCCGGTGGGGCTGTGGATGCGTCGTCACATGGAAGAAACCGACGACTTTATCGACGCCCGCAAGGCCAGCACCGACAAGCCCATGGGCTTGCTGGACGTGCTGCGCGAGTACCGTCGCGGCGTGCTGGTGACCATGGGTTCGACCATCAGCGGCACCGTGACCTTCTACGTCATGCTGGTCAACATGCCGACCTTCGCCCACCGCCAGCTCGGCCTGGCGCTGGACCAGGTGTTCATGGTGCAGATGCTCGCCGTGGCCCTGATGACCGTGATCATCCCTCTGGCCGGTTTGCTCTCGGACCGCATCGGCCGGCGGCCGGTGTTGTTTGCCGGTAACCTGGCGTTCTTCCTGCTGGTGTACCCGATGTTCAACTGGGTCGCGGCGGCGCCGAGCGTGGAGCGTTTGCTGATCATGCAATTGCTGCTCTGCGCGATCATCGGCGTTTGTTTTGGCCCGGCACCGACTTCGGTGGCCGAGCAATTCCCCACCAAGGTTCGCTCCACCGGTCTTGCCCTGGCCTACAACGTGGCGGTCATGCTGTTTGGCGGCTTCTCGCCGTTTATCGTTACCTGGCTCAGCCAGACCACCGGCAGCGCCGTGGCGCCGGCGTATTACGTGCTGTTTTCCTCCCTGATCGGCCTGATCGCCATCTGCTTCCTGCGTGAAGCGGCGCCGGCCGTGCTTGAACGTCGTCGCCGTCGTGACACTACGCTTGCGTCACGGAGTATCTGAATGAACCTGCCCGAGACTGTTATGAGCACCCCTGAGACGAAGTACTCGACCACTCCCCAGGCGCAGATTGTGGGCCTGGATGCCTTGCAGCTGTCGGACGCGATCCGCACCCGACAGGTGTCCTGCGTTGAGGTGATGCGGGCTTACCTGGAACAGGTCGAGCGCTACAACCCGAAGGTCAACGCCATTGTTTCGCTGCAACCGCGCGAGCAGTTGCTGGCCCAGGCCGATGAGCGCGACCGCCAACTCGCCGACGGCCAGTGGCTGGGCTGGATGCATGGCATGCCCCAGGCCATCAAGGACTTGGCGGCGACAGCCGGCATTCGTACCACGATGGGCTCGCCGATTTTCGCTGATCAGGTGCCCGCGCATGACGCGATCAGTGTTGCGCGGGTACGGGCCAGCGGCGCGATTTTTATCGGCAAGACCAACGTGCCGGAATTCGGCCTCGGTTCGCAAAGCTACAACACGGTGTTCGGCACCACCGGCAATGCCTACGACCCGCGCCTGTGTGCCGGTGGCAGCAGCGGTGGCGCCGCCGTGGCGCTGGCGCTGCGGATGCTGCCGGTGGCCGATGGCAGCGACATGATGGGCTCGCTGCGCAACCCGGCGGCGTTCAACAATGTCTATGGCCTGCGCCCGTCTCAGGGCCGGGTGCCCTATGGCCCGGCGCCTGAGCTGTTCATGCAGCAATTGGGCACCGAAGGCCCGATGGGCCGCAGCGTCGCCGACGTCGCCCGATTGCTGCAGACCCAGGCCGGCTACGACCCACGCTCGCCGCTGTCGATCAACGACGACCCGGCCCGGCTCGGCGGGCCTTTGCAACGTGACTTCAGAGGTACCCGCATCGGTTGGCTCGGTGATTTCAACGGCTACTTGCCCATGGAACACGGGGTGATGGCCCTGTGCGAAAGTGCCCTGGCCGACTTCACTGACCTGGGCTGCGTGGTCGAGGCCTGCCAGCCGGACTATTCGATGGAGCGGCTCTGGCGCACCTGGCTGACCCACCGTCAATTCCTGGTCCAGGGCAACCTCGGCAAGCTCTATGCCGACCCGGCCAAGCGGGCGCTGCTCAAGCCGGAAGCGATCTGGGAAGTGGAAAGCGGCCTGAACCTCAGCGCCGCCGATGTCTATCAGGCCTCGGTGGACCGCAGCGACTGGTATCGGGCGCTGGCCAAGCTGTTCGAGTGTTACGACTACCTGCTGCTACCGAGCGCGCAAATGTTTCCTTTTGATGCAGATGTGCACTGGCCACGCTTTGTCGCAGGGCGGGAAATGGATACCTATCACCGTTGGATGGAGGTGGTGATCGGCGCGACCCTCGCAGGCTTGCCGGCGATGAACGTGCCGGTAGGCTTCAATCCGGCCGGCCTGCCCATGGGAATGCAGATCATAGGCCCGGCGCAGGCGGATCTGGCGGTGCTGCAACTGGCCCACGCCCACGAGCAGCTGACCCAGTGGGTCGCCAACTGCCCGCCGGGGATGTTGGGCAAGACCCGCTAGCCACGTTCGGGCCTGCATCTTGCAGCATGAGCCACGGTCTTCAGCACGGGGTTGAAGAGGGAGTAGACATGCTGAGCAAAGACGGAGCAGGCACCGTACGGTCGGTCGAGCGCGCACTGGCGATTGTCGAGTTGCTGGGTGAACACGATGACCTCGGGCTGGAAGAGCTGCACTACCTGACCGGGCTGCCCAAGGCCACTGTGTCGCGCTTGCTGCACACACTGCAAGAGCAGGGCTGGCTGTACCGCAGCCCCACCGACCGGCGCTACCAACTCTGCGCCCGGCGCCTGTTCGGTGATGCCGGCAAGCGCTTGCGCCGGGGCCTGGTGGAGCATTCGGCGCCGTTCTTGTGCGACCTCAGTGAACGCACGGGGCTGGTGGCCGACCTGTCCTATTTCGACGGCAACGACCTGTTCGTGGTCGAAAGCTGTATCCCGCAAGTGCTGCGCAAGCGCTACCCGCTCAACCGCATGATCGTCGGTCAGTCCGCCAGCCTGTTTCATTCGGCCATGGGCAAGGCCTGCCTGGGCGAGTTGGGCGAGGACGACATGGAGCGCCTGGCCCAGCGTCACAAAGTGGCTGTCGATGCCCTGCAACAGGCCCATCGACAAACCCATAGCCAAGGCTTTGGCGAACGCACCGAAGGCGTCTGGGAATACCCCGTGAAGCTACCGTTCCTGATCCGTGCCGTGGCCTTGCCGGTGTACGCCGGCGAGCGGCTGGTGGGCAGCATTGCCCTGCACTGGCCCAGTGATCAGGGGTGTGTGGAGCAAGTGCAGCGCCAGCATATGGGGGCGTTGGCGGCGACCGTGAGCCAAGTCGGCGCCACTTTGTCCGCCGTCGTCTGAATCACCTGAGTGCCCACAAATGCTGGGCGGGTAATGTGGGAGCGGATTTATCCGCGAATGATGACGACGCGCAATGCCTGAAAAAACGCGGTGCATTCATTCGCGGATAAATCCGCTCCCACATTAGTTTCTATGTAGATCCAGATCGATTCCACCTCGTGGAACCGCATTGCATTGCGCAATTTCGGCAACTTTTCAGAATGGACCTCGCCCGAATAATAAAAACTGGTGAGCCCGACATGTGGAACAAACGACAGTATCTGGCGGCGATGGTGTGCGGTGTGTTGTTGAGCGAGGCGCAGGCGGCGGGGTTTATCGAGGACAGCAAGACGACGCTGCGCTACAGCCAGTTCTACTGGAAGGAAAACAACGGCGAGGGTGTCGGCCCGACCCGCAATGAGTGGGTGCAGGCTGCGCAGTTCAGTTTCAACTCCGGCTGGTTCCAGGACTTGCTGGGCGTGGATTACAGCTACGGCCTGGCCGAGGACCTGTACGTAGGCGACAACGCCACCAGCATCAGCAACCTTCAAGCCCACCATTCGGTGCAGTCGCCCCATGGCATGGCCAAACCGATCGAGGCCTATGTGCGCGGCCATCTGGTCGGCGACCTGGGGGAGGTCTACGGCGGGGCCGGCAAGAAGATCCGCCGCTACGCCCAGTACCGCGACGACAGCACGCGCATCCTGCCGGCGTCCACGCTCGGTTATGACCTGGGCTACAAGCTCAAGGCGCTGGACCTGCGCTACAGCCGCATCAACGGGTTCAGCCCGCGCAACGAATCCGGCTGGAGCGAAGATCTGAGCAACTTCCGCGGCCAGAAAATCGACGACCTGCAGCTCTATGCCGCCGCCTACAAGCTGCCTTGGGGCACCAGCCTGCAAGCCGAGTACGCCGAATCCGAGGACTACCTGCGCGAGGCGATGGTCAAGCTTGAACACAGCTTCGCGCTGGGCGAGGGCAAGAATCTGGATCTGTACGTCACGCACGGCAGGCAGCAGGACGCCGGCAAACTGTTCGAATACGGCGGCGTGCCGGGGCTCTACGACCCGGAAAGCGCCCACGATGCGCGCTACATCGACGTGTCGGCCAAGTACCGCTTTGGCGCGTATTACCTCGGCGCGGCGTACAACAAGGTCAGCGGCGACGACTTCGACCGGTTGTTCTTCGCCAAGGACCACGGCACCTGGAACAGCAGCGCCAAGCTGTTCTACTACTTCGGCCTCAAGGATGAGGAAATGTACAAGGTCAGCGGCGGGATGAACTTCGCCGAGCTGGGCCTGCCGCAGCTGAGTTTGGATCTCTACTACGCGCTGTCGGATCACGCCGCCGGCTACGAAGGCTTTTCCCGCCGCGAATTCCAGAGCCTGCTGCAGTACAACTTCACAGGCCTGCTCAAGGGCCTGAGCCTGGTGTGGCTGCACGACGAGTTCCATACCAAGGGCGTACCTGACGGCGACACACGATTGACGACATCACGCGGGCCGGCCGGGATCATTACCCATAACGCCGAGCGGTTTTATCTGAATTACATCTATTCATTTTGAGAATCAAAGGCATCGCCGCCACCCGTTGGTGACGGCTTGCCGCAGATTTGGCAGCGCCGATCCCCCCCTTTGACGCTTTCGGCAATTCCCCTGTCGTTTTTGCATCGGGGCCTGTCGCCCCCTAGGCATATGCTGGCTCCAAAGCGCCGGCAGACGATTCGGCGCGGGATAGATCGAGAAAGGGGACAGCCTGATGAGCCCAGCCGAGTTACACGCCGACAGCATCGTTATCGACGGGCTGATCATTGCCAAGTGGAACCGTGAACTGTTCGAAGACATGCGCAAGGGCGGCCTGACCGCGGCCAACTGCACCGTGTCGGTCTGGGAAGGCTTCCAGGCCACCGTCAACAACATTGCCGCCAGCCAGAAGCTGATCCGCGAGAACAGCGACCTGGTCATGCCAGTGCGCACCACCGCCGACATCCGCAAGGCCAAGGAGCTGGGCAAGACCGGCATCCTCTTCGGCTTCCAGAACGCGCATGCCTACGAAGACCAGATCGGCTATGTCGAAGTCTTCAAGCAACTGGGCGTCGGTATTGTGCAGATGTGCTACAACACCCAGAACCTGGTCGGCACCGGTTGCTACGAGCGCGACGGCGGCCTGTCTGGCTTCGGTCGCGAAATCGTTGCCGAAATGAACCGCGCCGGGGTCATGTGCGACCTGTCCCACGTTGGTTCCAAGACCTCCGAGGAAGTCATCCTCGAATCGAAAAAGCCTGTCTGCTACTCCCATTGCCTGCCGTCGGGGCTCAAGGAGCACCCGCGCAACAAGTCGGATGAAGAACTGAAGTTCATCGCCGACCACGGCGGTTTCGTCGGCGTGACCATGTTCGCCCCGTTCCTGGCCAAGGGCATCGACTCGACCATCGACGATTACGCCGAAGCCATCGAGTACACCATGAACATCGTCGGCGAAGACGCGATCGGTATCGGCACCGACTTCACCCAGGGCCACGGCCAGGACTTCTTCGAATACCTGACCCACGACAAAGGCTACGCCCGCCGCCTGACCAGCTTCGGCAAGATCATCAACCCGCTGGGTATCCGTACTGTCGGCGAGTTCCCGAACCTGACCGAAACACTGCTCAAGCGCGGTCACAGCGAACGCGTGGTGCGCAAGATCATGGGCGAAAACTGGGTCAACGTCCTCAAGGACGTCTGGGGCGAATAAACCCCCGCCCCAACCACCCAATCCCTATAAAAAATTTCTGGAGTTAAGTTTCCATGGCCAAGATCGCCCCGCAATTGCCAATCGAAGTCGACAGCGAGACCGGTGTCTGGACGTCCGATGCCCTGCCAATGCTCTACGTACCACGGCATTTCTTCGTCAATAACCACATGGGCATCGAGGAAGTGCTGGGCGCCGACGCCTATGCCGAGATCCTCTACAAGGCCGGCTACAAGTCTGCCTGGCACTGGTGCGAGAAAGAAGCCGAATGCCATGGCCTGGAAGGCGTGGCGGTGTTCGAACACTACATGAAGCGCCTGTCGCAACGCGGCTGGGGCCTGTTCAAGATCCAGGACATCGACCTGGACAAAGGCACCGCCAGCGTCAAGCTCGAACACTCCGCGTTCGTCTACGTGTACGGCAAGGTCGGGCGCAAGGTCGACTACATGTTCACCGGCTGGTTTGCCGGCGCCATGGACCAGATCCTGGCAGCCCGTGGCAGTTCGATCCGCACCGTTGCCGAGCAAGTCTACGGCGGTTCGGAAGAAGGCCACGACGACGGCCTGTTCATCGTCAAGCCGCTGTAAGTCGAGGACCCTGCCATGGCTTTCGAAGCAATGTTCCAGCCGATCCAGATCGGCAAACTGACCATCCGCAACCGCGTCCTCAGTACCGCGCACGCCGAGGTGTACGCCACCGATGGCGGCATGACCACTGACCGTTATGTGAAGTACTACGAGGAGAAAGCCAAGGGCGGTATTGGCCTGGCGATTTGCGGCGGTTCGTCGAGCGTCGCCATCGACAGCCCGCAGGGCTGGTGGAAGTCGGTGAACCTGGCCGACGACCGCATCATTCCGCACTTCCAGAACCTGGCCGACGCCATGCACAAGCATGGCGCCAAGATCATGATTCAGATTACCCACATGGGCCGGCGCTCGCGCTGGGACGGCGAGCATTGGCCGACCCTGCTGTCGCCCTCGGGCATCCGTGAACCGGTGCACCGTGCAACCTGCAAAACCATTGAGCCGGAAGAAATCTGGCGGGTGATCGGCAACTACGCCAGCGCCGCGGCACGTGCCAAGGCCGGTGGCCTGGACGGCGTCGAGCTGTCGGCGGTGCACCAGCACATGATCGACCAGTTCTGGAGCCCGCGGGTCAACAAGCGCACCGATGAATGGGGCGGCAGCTTCGAGAACCGCATGCGTTTCGGCCTGGAAGTGATCAAGGCGGTGCGCAAGGAAGTCGGCCCGGATTTCTGCGTCGGCCTGCGTATCTGCGGCGACGAATTCCACCCCGATGGCCTGAGCCACGAGGACATGAAGGAGATCGCCAAGTATTACGACGCCACCGGGATGATCGATTTCCTCGGCGTGGTCGGCTCCGGGTGCGACACCCACAACACCCTGGCCAACGTGATCCCGAACATGAGCTACCCGCCGGAGCCGTTCCTGCACCTGGCGGCCGGCATCAAGGAAGTGGTCAAGGTTCCGGTGCTGCACGCACAGAACATCAAGGACCCGAACCAGGCCACGCGGATTCTGGAGGGCGGTTACGTCGACATGGTCGGCATGACCCGCGCGCACATCGCCGACCCGCACCTGATCGCCAAGATCAAGATGGGCCAGGTCGACCAGATCAAACAATGCGTCGGTGCCAACTACTGCATCGACCGCCAATACCAGGGGCTGGATGTGCTGTGCATCCAGAACGCCGCGACGTCCCGCGAGTACATGGGCGTGCCGCACATCATCGAGAAATCCACCGGGCCCAAGCGCAAGGTGGTCGTGGTGGGTGCCGGCCCGGCCGGGATGGAAGCGGCGCGGGTGGCCGCCGAGCGTGGCCACGACGTGACCCTGTTCGAGAAAAAAGACGCCATCGGCGGGCAGATCACCACGGCCTCCAAAGCGCCGCAGCGCGACCAGATCGCCGGTATCACCCGCTGGTTCCAGCTGGAACTGACGCGCCTGAAAGTCGACCTGCGCCTGGGCACGGCGGCCGACGTGGCGACCATCATGGACCTGCGCCCCGACGTCGTGGTGCTGGCCGTGGGCGGGCACCCGTTCGTGGAGCAGAACGAGCACTGGGGCGCGGCCGAAGGGCTGGTGGTCAGCAGCTGGGACGTGCTCGACGGCAAGGTGGCGCCGGCCAAGAACGTGCTGGTGTACGACACCATCTGCGAATTCACCGGCATGTCGGTGGCCGACTACATGGCCGACAAGGGCAGCCAGGTCGAGATCGTCACCGATGACATCAAGCCGGGCGTGGCGGTGGGCGGTACCTCGTTCCCGACCTACTACCGCAGCATGTACCCCAAGGAAGTGATCATGACCGGCGACATGATGCTGGAAAAGGTCTACCGCGAGGGCGACAAGCTGATTGCTGTGCTTGAGAACGAATACACCGGCGCCAAGGAAGAACGCGTGGTCGATCAGGTGGTGATCGAGAACGGCGTGCGGCCTGACGAAGAGCTGTATTACGCGCTCAAGGAAGGCTCGCGCAACAAGGGCCAGATCGACATCGAGGCGCTGTTCGCGATCAAGCCGCAGCCATGCCTGAGCCAGAGCGGCGACGGTTACCTGCTGTTCCGGATCGGCGACTGCGTGGCGCAGCGCAACACCCATGCGGCGATCTATGACGCACTGCGGCTGTGCAAGGATTTCTGACCGGTCGTACACAAACCCCAATGTAGGAGCGGATTTATCCGCGAATAAAGGCGACGCGGTTTAACAGATACATCGCAGCGCCTGCATTCGCGGATAAATCCGCTCCTACACAGAGCCCCGAGATCTTTGGGAGCTACACCATGCTAAACACCCTTCTTCCCATCCTGCTGTTCGCCGCCCTGGGCCTTGCCGCCCTCGGCGCATTGCGGCGGGTTTCATTGTGGCGCCAGGGGCGGCCGGCCAAGGTCGAGCTGCTCAAGGGCCTGCTGGCCATGCCGCGTCGCTACATGGTCGACCTGCACCACGTGGTCGCCCGCGACAAATACATGGCCAACACCCACGTCGCCACCGCCGGCGGCTTTGTGCTGGCGGCGGTGCTGGCGATCCTGGTACACGGTTTCGGCCTGCATAACCGCATCCTCGGTTATGCCTTGCTGTTCGCCACGGTGCTGATGTTCGTCGGCGCGTTGTTCGTCTACAACCGCCGTCGCAACCCGCCTGCGCGCCTGTCCAAGGGCCCATGGATGCGCCTGCCGAAAAGCCTGCTGATGTTCTCGGTCAGCTTCTTTCTGGCGACCCTGCCGGTGGCCGGTATTCTGCCGGCCGATTTCGGCGGTTGGGTAATGGCCGCGATTCTGTCTGTGGGTGTGCTGTGGGGCGTGTCCGAATTGTTCTTCGGCATGACCTGGGGCGGGCCAATGAAGCACGCCTTCGCCGGAGCCCTGCATCTGGCCTGGCACCGCCGCGCCGAGCGCTTTGGCGGTGGCCGTTCGACGGGCCTCAAGGCGCTGAACCTGGATGATCCGCAAGCGCCGCTGGGCGTGGAAAAGCCCAAGGACTTCACCTGGAACCAGCTGCTCGGCTTCGATGCCTGCGTGCAGTGCGGCAAGTGCGAAGCCGCGTGCCCGGCCTTCGCCGCTGGCCAGCCGCTGAACCCGAAAAAACTCATTCAAGACATGGTGGTCGGCCTGGCCGGCGGTACCGATGCCAAGTTCGCCGGCAGCCCGTACCCGGGGAAACCGATCGGCGAGCATGGCGGCAACCCGCACCAACCGATTGTCAACGGCCTGGTCGATGCTGAAACCCTGTGGTCGTGCACCACCTGCCGCGCCTGCGTCGAGGAATGCCCGATGATGATCGAGCACGTCGATGCCATCGTCGACATGCGCCGTCACCTGACCCTGGAAAAAGGCGCCACGCCGAACAAGGGCGCCGAAGTGTTGGACAACCTGATCGCCACCGACAACCCGGGCGGTTTTGCCCCGGGCGGGCGGATGAACTGGGCAGCGGACTTGAACCTCAGCCTGATGGCCGAGAAGAAAACCGTCGACGTGCTGTTCTGGGTCGGCGACGGTGCCTTCGACATGCGCAACCAGCGCACCCTGCGGGCCTTTGTCAAAGTGCTGAAAGCGGCCAAGGTCGACTTCGCGGTGCTGGGCCTGGAAGAGCGCGACAGCGGTGACGTGGCCCGGCGCCTGGGGGATGAAGCGACCTTCCAGCAATTGGCCCGGCGCAATATCAACACCCTGGCCAAGTACAACTTCAAGCGCATCGTCACTTGCGATCCGCACAGTTTCCATGTGCTGAAAAACGAATACGGCGCCTTCGATGGCCACTACCACGTGCAGCACCACAGCACCTACATCGCCGAACTGATCGGTGCCAATCGCCTGAACCTCGGGCAACACAAGGGCGGCAGCGTGACCTATCACGACCCCTGCTACCTGGGCCGCTACAACGGCGAATACGAGGCCCCGCGCGATGTGCTGCGCGCCCTCGGCATCGAGGTCAAGGAGATGGAGCGCTCGGGCTTCCGTTCACGCTGCTGCGGTGGTGGTGGCGGCGCGCCGATTACCGACATCCCCGGCAAGCAGCGGATTCCCGACATGCGCATGGAAGACATTCGCGGCACCGGCGCCGAGCTGGTAGCGGTGGGTTGCCCACAGTGCACCGTGATGCTCGAAGGCGTGGTCGAACCGCGCCCGGCCATCAAGGACATTGCCGAGCTGGTGGCCGACGTGCTGATCGAGGAAGCCATCGCCCCAAAGTCGGTACCGAGTAAACGTGAACCTGCGGAGGTGCACTGATGAGCGACATTATCCGCCGCGATCCGCGCGCTGAATGGATCGCCCGCAACCGCCTGCACCCGCTGCACGCGGCCATGCAACCGGCGCAAACCAGCTGGATGGGGCCCAACGGCATCATCCGCAAGAACCCCCATGCAGTGGGCTTTATCGGCCCCAATGGCATCAAGCGCATCGACCGCAGCGGCGCACAGCAGGGCGGTTCAACCAAGCGCACGGCAGCGGCCGAAGTGCAATTGCCGCTGCATCAAGTGCCGTCGCCAGCGTTTTACATCGCGGTGGCGCCCGACATGGTCGGTGGCCGCCTGAGTAGCCACGACCGTGACCTGCTCGGTTTGGCTCATAGCCTGGCCGGCAGCGACGGTGCGGTGCTGGCCATCGTTTTCGGTGAGCACAAGGAATCGGCTTTCGCGACCGCAGGCGTTGACCGCCTGCTGGTCATCGAAGGCGAGCAATTCGATGGTTATGCACCGGAGCAACGTATCCAGGGCCTGCGGGCTGTGGATAACCAGTTCAGCCCGCGCCACTGGCTGCTGCCAGACAGCCGCACCGGTGGCGGTGAGCTGGGTCGCCGATTTGCCGCAGCGCTGGGCGAACGCCCGGCGACGCGGGTCTGGCAGGTCAAGGACGGCCAGTGCATTGGCCGTGCCGGTGCCGGCCAGCAGGACCTGCAACGCGCCGTACCGCGGCTGATCCTGGCCGCCGCCGAGTGCGCGGACCCGGTCAGCGATACCCGTCACGAAGTTTTGCCGGTGGAGTTGTCCACAACCGTGGCGCGCAGTCTCTCGCGCATCGAGGATCTGGGCGCGGTGGCAGTGGACCCGGCAGCCATTCCGATGGCCGAGGCCGAGTTCATTTTTTCTGGCGGCAACGGGGTCAAGGACTGGCCACTGTTCCATCGCACGGCCGCCGCCCTGGGCGCCACCGAAGGCGCCTCACGGGTGGCGGTGGACGACGGCTTCATGCCGCGTGATCGGCAAGTCGGTGCCACCGGTACCTGGGTCACGGCACGGGTGTATGTGGCCGTCGGTATCTCGGGCGCGATCCAGCACCTGCAGGGCATCGGCGCCTGCGACAAGGTGGTGGCGATCAACATGGACCCGGGCTGCGACATGATCAAGCGGGCCGACCTGTCGGTGATCGGCGAAAGCGCCGCGATCCTGAAGGCCCTGATCGATGCCATCGAAGGCTACCGTAACCAAGCCAAGCGCGATGCCGCTTAACGCAGGATGAAAGCATGAACACAAAGGTCATCAGCCTGGTTTCAATCGGTGCCCACCCCACCTCCGGCCGCGCGCGCCGCGCCGAGCAGGACGCCCGCGCCGTAGAGCTGGGTTTGCAATTGGCTGGGGATAACCTGCAGGTGCTGCACGCCGGCGACCCGCAGGAGCCGGCCTTGCGTTCTTACCTGGGCATGGGCCTGGCGCAACTGCACGTGCTGGAACAACCGGCCGGCGCCGATGCCCTGGGCGTACTCGGCGAGTACTTGCGCCAAGCGGGTGCCCAAGTGGTGCTGACCGGCAGCCAGGCCGAAACCGGCGAGGGCTCAGGGATGCTGCCGTTTCTGCTGGCCGAGCAACTGGGCTGGCCGCTGGTGGTGGGCCTGGCCCAGGTCGAATCCATCGACGGCAGCATTGCCCACGTGCTGCAAGCCTTGCCCCGTGGCCAGCGCCGCCGCCTGAAAGTGCGCCTGCCGTTTCTGGCCACGGTGGACAACGCCGCACCCAAGCCGCGCCAGAGCGCGTTCGGCCCGGCGCGACGGGGTGTGCTGGCGGCGCGGGAAGTGGAGATTGTCGAAGACGAGTTATCCACAACCGCGCAGCTGTTGCCGGCCAAACCTCGGCCCAAGCGGCTGAAAGTGATCAAGGCCAAAAGCGGTGCCGATCGCATGAAGGCGGCAACGGCCAAGGCCAGTGGCGGCGGTGGGCAAGTGCTCAAGGATGTCAGCCCGCAGGCGGGGGCGGAGGCGATCTTGAAGTTGTTGATCGAGGAGGGGGTGGTGCGCTGAACCTAGCAGTTCTGTCAGTACCGGGCATGCCCTGAGGTTGCTAGGATCAGGCGTTGATTCAGCTACCACAGGGCATTAGCCATGCACACCTCACAACGTACACCGCGAGCGCTGCTGCTGGCGGTTGACCGGCAGCAAAGCCCCTTATTTGAATCATTTTCTGAAGGTGTCCAACGGCAGGCTTATACGCCTTATGGTTGGCACAGCAGAGAGCGCCAGTTGCAGACTCAACTGGGATTCAATGGGCAGCTCAGGGAACACAGCAGCGTCGTTTATATGCTGGGTAACGGCTATCGGGCGTATAACCCGGTTTTGATGCGTTTCAACAGTTCGGATCATTTCAGCCCCTTTGGAAAGGGCGGCTTGAATGCCTATGCCTACTGCGCCGGCTCCCCTGTTAATCGGATCGATCCCTCAGGCGCATCCTGGCTAGCCCTATTGGGTCAAGGCGTAGGGTCTCTGTTGAATGCGATCTTCGCAGGAGCCGCAATTAACAGGGCTGCCGCCACGATTGTTTCCGGCATACCGTCCCCGATGACGACGCGTGTTGGCAACGTGTTAAGTTTCTGGGGAGGGGCAGGGGGTTTGCCTTCCCGAATGCTGGGCGTTCCATCTTCTGCGAGTGCTGCGCTCCCGACCAGCGGCATATCGATTGCATCGAACGCGGGTGTCATTGGAACCCAGGTTCTGACAGGCGCTGGGGCGGTAGCGCAAAACCATGTTATTGCCAAAAAATGGTGGGCGACAGCGGGTACAAACGGTCAGTCCAGGCCGCGGGTAGTGTGGGAGGCGGTCAAAGAGGCAAGTGGTTGGAATCTGCTCCGGCGGCAACCTCCAGGACAGGTTCCGTCAAGGTCTCCCGAAGTACCACTGCAGGATGTCGTCGTTGAAACTAGACGTACGTAGTTTTAGACATTCGAGCCTTTTGCCTGGGAACTAGCCAGCAGATTTGCTAGTACCAGCCAGGCATATTTGGTGACTGCCAGGATCCTGCCGCAAAGCCGAAAGACAGAGGCATTAAATGGTCGTTTCAAAGAGACTTCAGCAAGCCTCGCAGGCAGTGTTGCTAGCGGTTGATCAGCAACGAACTCCATTATCTGAAGCGTCCAATCGCCTGGTGTTTACGCCTTATGGCGAGCGGAGTGCACCGTGCCCTCCACAAATCCTTTTGGGCTTTAATGGGCTCTTGAGAGAGGCTGCCAGTGGGGCTTATCTGTTGGGCAATGGCCATCGGGCCTATAACCCGGCATTGATGCGATTTCATAGCCCGGATGCTTTGAGCCCTTTTCGCCAGGGCGGAGTTAATGCCTATGCGTACTGTCTGGGCGATCCGGTGAATGCTTGGGACCCTTCGGGTAAATTCCATGTCCGATATTTCCCACGAGTTCCCATTACTGCTCCCTTGACAACCCTGGCGCCCTTAACGGCTCAATCGGTTGTTTCGTACGTGCAGCAGGGGTTTTCCGTTGCGCTCAATATTTTCTCGTTTCTTGCAGGTGTTGCGACAGCGTCGGCGACGCCTCCGCCATCAGGGCTTTCACTGGCGGCAGCGCGTTTAGGCGTGCTAGGCCCGACACTCAGTGCAATAGGTGGGGCAATGCAGTTAGGAGGTGTGCCACAGGGGGTTTACGTTTCCATGGCCGCTAATACGGTCTCGACCGCCGGCGCTGCACTCAGAATGGTGGGTGCGTGGCGGAAAGTCGACGGAGCAATGGAGATGGCCCGTCGTGTCAGGGGTGGTGTTGTTCGATTGACTGGGTGGAATAACCCCTATCCAAGAGACATTGGGACGTCGGTATAAAGCCAGAGGAATATTCCCACATGGTTTCGACTGACATCTTGGTTGGAGTTTCTCTATTCCTGTAACGGGTCACGGGCTCTAGGAAATACCCTACGAAACCTGTCGCCTGCCATGACCTTGTCCCTGGGAAGCCCGATCCCTAGTCTTCCTCGGCCGCTGAATGTTCAGCGGTCGGGTGTGGAAACCCAGGTTAGATCTAGATAAGCGACAGTGCTTAATGGCAGCTGTGCGTGGGAGGGCCCTCGGGTCCTGCCGGGTTTCTAGGTCTCCCCCGGTTTTCCACCCTGCGTACAGTTGCCACCCATTCATGTGGAAACGAGCGGGTGCAACGCCATCAGGAGATCCTAGAATGACCAAAGTACTTCCCGACCCACCCCCCTCTTCAATCAAAACCGTCCAAACCCCCTTCGGCACCTGCGACGCCCCGCACGGCCCGCTGTTCGCCGTCCTCGGCGGCATCGGCATTGAAGACGCGCTGATCCACACCTCGCTGTACCTCGACGGCGTCCTTGCCACCTACCAGCAGGCCGTGGCCCATGCCAGCGAAGAAGGCCGGGGGATGTTGTGGTCGACGGTGCATTTGGCCGAAATGGCCAAGGCGCTGGTGGATGGTTTGCTGGATGGGTTAGAGGCCGAGCAGGACAAGGTTGCCAGTTGAGTCGGTGGTGACCTCTGGGGCCGTTGCACGGCCCATCGCGGCCAGGTCCGCTCCTACATGGAGCCCGCGTTGTTTGTGATTAACGCGCGAATCTGTAGGAGCGGACCTGGCCGCGATGGGCTGCAAAGCAGCCCCAAAAGGCGCCGCGAATGTTACTGCGCGGCAACCCCCTTCAAATACGGCGCCGGCGCAGCCCCGAGGTTGTTCAGCATCCGCTCGCTGTACCAGTCAATGAAATTCACCACCCCGATGCAGCAACCACAGCGGCATCGACCTTGGTGCCAATAGATGTAGCTACCACAGCCAGACAAATAGCATTGACAACGGCCAGCGCTTTTCCGGTGGATTCAGTCTTGTGAGTGCAGGTGCGAACCCGCCCCCAGGGCCGCTGATAACGACCGCAAATTACGCGGGCACATTTGGGGCGACGGCTTCATTTACAGCGACGGCACTGACTCTTGCTGGCGTGGGGGGGAGCGATTGTTCCTGCGGTTGCCGCTGCTGGTCCGGCTTTTACTGCCACCAGTGTAGCGTTGCGCCTGATCAACCACGCATTGACCCCTGGCGAAGGAATGATAAGGCAAGGGGCTCGAGGCCTGGGCAGGTTGCTGAGGGTGCACGAACGAATCAGAGGTAGGAATCCAACGGCTATGGTCTAGGCGAAGCCGTTAACGTCAAAAGAATATTCCTACTCAATCAGGGCGGTAATCTTCCAGGTTTTTTCTGCATTTCCCTGGCGGGCGACGAGCACTAAGAAATACCCTACGAAACCTGTCGCCTGCCATGACCTTGTCCCTGGGAAGCCCGATCCCTAGTCTTCCTCGGCCGCTGAATGTTCAGCGGTCGGGTGTGGAAACCCGGGTTTTAGGTTTTGGAAAGCGCACGCTTGCGATGCTTTATGGCGGCTGTGCGCGGGAGGGCCTTTGTGCCCTGCCGGGTTTTCCAATTCCTACCGGTTTTCCACCCCGCGCACAGTTGCCACCCAATCGAGTGGAAATCGAACGGGCGCGACTTCACCAGGAATGTGAATATGACAAAAGCAATCCCCGACCCACCCCTCTCTTCAATCAAAACCGTCCAAACCCCCTTCGGCACCTGCGACGCCCCGCATGGCCCGATGTTCGCCGTCCTCGGCGGCATCGGCATTGAAGACGCGCTGATCCACACCTCGCTGTACCTCGACGGCGTCCTCGCCACCTCCCAGCAGGCCGTGGCCCATGCCAGCGAAGAAGGCCGGGGAATGTTGTGGTCGACGGTGCATTTGGCCGAAATGGCCAAGGCGTTGGTGGATGGTTTGCTGGATGGGCTAGAGGCTGAGCAAGACAAGGTTGCCAGTTGAGTCGGTGGTGACCTCTGGGGCCGTTGCACGGCCCATCGCGGCCAGGTCCGCTCCTACATGGAGCCCGCGTTGTTTGTGATTAACGCGCGAATCTGTAGGAGCGGACCTGGCCGCGATGGGCTGCAAAGCAGCCCCAAAAGGCGCCGCGAATGTTACTGCGCAGCAACCCCCTTCAAATACGGCGCCGGCGCAGCCCCGAGGTTGTTCAGCATCCGCTCGCTGTACCAGTCAATGAAGTTCACCACGCCAAACTCATAGGTCTTGGAATACGGCCCCGGCTGGTATGCGGTGGAGTTGATCCCACGCTGGTTCTCTTCGGCCAGGCGACGGTCCTGGTCGTTGGTAGCATCCCAGACCTGGCGCATGCGCTCCACGTCGTAGTCAACCCCTTCAACCGCGTCCTTGTGCACCAGCCACTTGGTGGTGACCATGGTTTCCTGCGCGCTGATCGGCCACACCGTGAAGACGATGATGTGGTCGCCCATGCAGTGGTTCCACGAATGCGGCAGATGCAGGATGCGCATCGAGCCCAGGTCCGGGTTCTTGATCCGGCCCATCAGCTTCTGGCAGCCCTGTTTGCCGTCCAGGGTCATCGACACGGTGCCCTTGAGCAACGGCATGCGCACAATACGGTTGCGCAGGCCGAAGCTGGCGTGTGCGTATGGGATCTTCTCGGCTTCCCAGGCGGCGGCGGAGGCAGCCACGTGGTCCTTGAAGGTCTGGTCGGCGCGCGGGTCGGTGACGTCGTCCCACTCCAGCAGGGTTTTCAGCAATTCAGGGTGCGAGCCGCCGCAGTGGTAGCACTCACGGTTGTTTTCCAGCACCAGTTTCCAGTTGGCCTTTTCCATCAAGGTGGTTTGCACCGCCACCTTGGTGTTCTCCATGTCGTAGGGCTCCATGTAGTGGTTCAACGTGGAGAGGAAGTCGTCGATCGCCGGTGGGTTCTCGGCCAGGCTGATGAAGATGTAGCCGCCCGAGGTTTTCACCTTCACAGGCTTTAGGCCGTATTGCTTCATGTCAAAGTCGGCGCCCATCTCGGTGCCGGCGAACAGCAGGCGACCGTCCAGCTCGTAGGTCCACTGGTGGTAGTGGCAAACCAGCTTGGCAACCTTGCCCTTGTCCGAAGTGCACAGGCGCGAGCCACGGTGGCGGCAGACGTTATGGAAGGCGTGCACCTGGCCTTCGGCACCCCGAATCACAATGATCGGGTTGTTGCCGATCTGCAGGGTAATGAAGTTGCCCTTGGCAGGGATCTCGCAGGTCATGCCCGCGATCAACCATTCCTTCTGGAAAATCTCCTGCATGTCGATCTGGAACAGGCGTTCGTCGTTATAGAAGGGCTGCGGCAGCGAAAAGGTGCGCTCACGGCTCTGCAGCATCTCGGCGGTGGCCTTGCGTGCGGGTTCCAGTGGATCGCCCAGGCTCAAGGTTGCGGTGACGTCCATCGTTGTGGTCCTCATGGCCATACAGTGTGGCCGGCGAAAGTGGCTAATCGGTTGTGGTGCGACGCAAGGCTGAAAAATCAGCAGGATCATTTGCGATGGAGTGTGCGTTCAGGCGCGCCGATGACCTTACCTATGGGCGACATGGTCGAATCAGTTCCCGACGTCCAAGCCCTTATGGCAGGCGGCTGGTCGCGATAAGCACGTCAATGTCGCGGATAGGAAAGTGACCGTCGTGCAGCTTGATCAGAATCGCCAGTATGAGGCCGGCAGTCGGCCGTGGAGATGAGCATGTCGAACAGCTTTCTGAATCCGGTTACCACCCAGACCTGGGCCAATGGCCGGCACATCGTCCGTTGCGTCAAGGTGATCCAGGAAACCTGGGATGTGCGCACCTTCTGCTTCATGGCCGACCAGCCGATCATGTTCTTCTTCAAGCCCGGCCAGTTTGTCACGCTGGAGCTTGAGATCGAAGGCCAGCCGATCATGCGCTCCTACACCATCTCCAGCTCCCCGTCGGTGCCTTACAGCTTTTCGGTGACCATCAAGCGCGTGCCCGGCGGCAAGGTCTCCAACTGGCTGCACGACAACCTCCAGGAAGGCCAGGAGCTGGCCGTGCACGGCCCGGTGGGGTTGTTCAACGCCATGGATTTCCCGGCCACCAAAGTGCTGTATCTGAGCGGCGGCGTCGGTATCACGCCGGTGATGTCCATGGCGCGCTGGTTCTACGACACCAACGGCAACGTCGACATGGTCTTCGTCCACAGCGCCCGCTCGCCCAAGGACATCATTTACCGCCGCGAGCTGGAACACATGACCTCGCGGATCGAGAACTTCAACCTGCACATCATTTGCGAGAAATACGGCCATGGCGATCCGTGGGCCGGTTATCGCGGCTACTTGAACCACAAGCTGCTTGAACTGATCGCCCCGGACTTCAAGGAACGGGAGATTTTCTGTTGCGGCCCGACCCCGTACATGCACGCGGTCAAACACCTGCTCGAATGCGCCGGCTTCGACATGAGCCGCTACCACGAGGAGTCGTTCGGGGCGACCCCGCCTGAGGTCAAGGCCGATGCGCTGGAGCACGCCGAACAGGCTGCCGATGCACCGGAAGTGGACATCGCCGACCAGCACCAGGTCGAATTCACCGCCACCGGCAAGAGCATCCGCATCGCCCCCGGCGAGACCGTGCACGCGGCGGCCGCCAAGCTTGGCCTGATGATCCCCAAGGCCTGCGGCATGGGCATCTGCGGCACCTGCAAGGTGATGAAACTGGGCGGCGAAGTGGAGATGGACCACAACGGCGGCATCACCGATGACGACGTGGCCGAGGGTTATATCCTCTCGTGCTGCAGCGTGCCCAAGAGCGATGTACGCATCGAATACTGAGGCTTGCGCACGCTGACCGACGAACAACGGGAACCGACCGGCAATACCGGGGTCAACCCGCACGCATGAAAACTGTGTCAGCAGGCCCGGAATCAGTGGCTTGCCGACCCAGTTTTCTTTATCGTGTCCGCCCCCTGAAACTGCCGAGAAATCATTATGTTGGAAGCAACCCTCAGCCAATTGGAACAACTGGTCAGCGAACTGGTAGAAAAAAACAGCGCCCTGACGTCCGCCAACGCGCAACTGAGCGCCGAGCTGGCCCAGGCCAAGGACGAAAACGAAACCCTGCAACTGAGCCTGCTGGAACAGGAAGAAAAGCAGAACGCGACCGCCAGCCGCATCCAGGCCCTGGTTGATCGCGCAAGCGCCGGTACCGTAAGCGCATGACGGTGGCGGCAGAATCGATCAAAGTCGTCTCGATTCTGGGCAACGACTATTCGATCAAGGCCCCGGTAGGCGAGGAGCAGACTCTGCTCGATGCCACCCACATGCTCAAGGTCGCTCTGGCCGAAACCAAACGCAAATACCCGAGCCTGATCGGCGACAAACTGTTGGTGCTGGCAGCGCTGAACCTGTGCTCCAGGCAGATCGAACTGCAGCAGCAACACCGCCAGGCCCTCGACCGTTACCAAGAGCAAGTCAACGCCACGGTCGACGTCATTTCGCGGACCATCGCGAACAACTGAGCCCCCCAAGGCTTGCGCTACTTCCCCGCTGAATGCTTGCCCACGGATTGATTGCAATCTGTGGGCAGATTTTCTGCGCGCGACGCTAAAGAGCGCCATCAATCCTGTAGGAGCCGGCTTTAGCCGCGATGGCCTACACAGCAGGCCCATCGATTGGGGCCGCTACGCGACCCTTCGCGGCTAAAGCCGGCTCCTACAAATTCAATTCTGATGTCGAACAATTTCGCAAATAACTGTATACAGTCTGCCGGGCTGTTGGTCAGTGACAGCTCACTCTTGGGGGAGAGACGGGCATGCGAGTGTGGCGACGCAGTATTCAGTGGCAATTGACCTTGAGCATGGGCGCGGCCCTGCTGGCCAGTATCCTGATTGTGGTGGGCATCTACACGGCGGTGGTCAATCGCCTGACCGAGCGCTATTTGATCGACACGGCGTTGCCGTCGAGCGTCGAATCGATCCGCAATGATATCGAACGCATGCTGACCCGGCCGCTCACCGCCGCTGCCGATATCGCCAACAACAGCCTGTTGCGTCGCTGGCTGGCCGAGGGCGAAGACCCCGCCCAGGCGCCGCAATTCATCGAGTACCTCGAAGGCCTGCGCGAAGAAAATCAGGCGTTCACTGCCTTGTTCGCGGCCACCGCTTCCAACCATTACTACAACGAAAAAGGCCTGGACCGGACCTTGAGCCGCAGCAACCCGGCGGACAACTGGTTCTACCGCTTCGTCGACAGCGCTGACACGCGCATGCTCAACATTGACACCGATGGCAGCACCGGCGAGCTGGCGCTGTTTATCGACTTCAAGGTGCGGCAGGCGGGGCAGTTGGTGGGCATTGCCGGCCTTGGCCTGCGGATGCGCGAGCTGTCGGCGCTGATTCATGATTTTCGATTTGGCGAGCGGGGGCTGGTGTACCTGGTGCGCAATGACGGCTTGATCCAGGTGCACCCGCAGTCCGAATTCAGCGGTAAACGCCAGCTCGCCGAGCAGCTCGGGGCGACCACGGCGCAATCGCTTTTGGGACAGCATCAGGGCCTGAGCAGCAGTCGCTTCGAGCGCGACGGTGAAGACTATCTGGCCCTGAGCCTGCCACTGCGCGACCTGAACTGGACGCTGGTGGCCGAAGTGCCCGAAGCGCAGATTTATGCACAGGCCAGGCAAGCCCTGTGGCTGACCAGCCTGGTGGGCGTGGCGGTGGCGCTGTTCTCGTTGCTGTTGGTGGTGCTGTTGGCGCGCGGGCTGGTGCGGCCGTTGCGGCAGGTGACCAGCGCCTTGACCGACATTGGTAGCGGCGGGGGTGACCTGAGCCGGCGGCTGGACGATTCACGGGCCGATGAGCTGGGCGATCTGGCGCGTGGCTTCAACCGCTTTCTCGACAGTCAGCGTGAATTGATCACTCAGGTATTGAGCACCAGTGAGCGGTTGCGCAACGCGGTGGGGCAGGTGGCATTGGTGGTGGAAAATACCGCTGAGCGCTCCCAGCAACAGCAGGAAATGACCGAGATGGTTGCCACCGCTGTGCATGAAATGGGCCTGACGGTTCACGACATCGCCCAGAATGCTGGCCACGCGGCGGTGGCCTCCCAGAACGCCCGGGATGAGGCACTGCAGGCGCGCGAAGTGGTGCAGCACTCGATTGTGCAGATTGAAGGGATGTCGACCGACATTGGCGTCGCCGCCGGAGCGGTGGGGGAACTGGCGACGGAAGTGGCGTCCATCGACCAGGTGTTGGCGGTGATTCGCAGCATCTCCGAGCAAACCAATCTGCTGGCGCTCAATGCCGCGATTGAAGCGGCGCGGGCGGGTGAGATGGGCCGGGGCTTTGCCGTGGTGGCCGATGAAGTGCGCACCCTGGCGCAGCGTACGCAGGCCTCGACCAATGAGATCCAGCAGATGATCCAGCGCCTCAAGCAGGGTGCCCACAATGCCGTGGCGTCGATGCACGCGGGGCAGGCAGCGACCGGGGCCGGGGTTGCATCAAGCCAGCGCACCGGGGTGTCGTTGACGGCGATTACCGGGCAGGTTGAGCACATCAGTGATATGAATCATCAGGTGGCGACGGCGACGGAAGAGCAGTCGGCGGTGACCGAGGAGATCAACCGGACTGTGCAGGGCATTTCGGATCTTGCCCGCGAGACGGTGGGGGAGGTGCAGGCCAGTCGGGAGGATTGCCGGGTGCTGCGTGGGTTGGCGGATGACCTGGCGCGGCAGATGGGTGGGTTCAGGTTGTGATCCGGTGAAGCTTGGGGCCACTTCGCAGACTATTGCGGCCAGGCCGGGACGCCGGACTGCCGCTCCTGCAACGACAGCGCAACACATGTAGGAGCGGACCTGGCCGCGATCGCCCGCGGAGCGGGCGCAGGATCTAATAGACAAAGATGGTCAGCCCGCCATCGCCGCCCGAATCTCCGCCGCCAATGCCCTTACCCGCTCCTATCCAGCCATGCTCCCGAAGGCCCTTGCCTAGCAGTTCTGCTAGCTAGGCACGCCTCGCCATCCATCACACACTCGATCACAGGCCTTCCCTTGAGGTGGGCCAGACATTGAGGCGCCTGCGGGCGCATGGAATTCGATCGGGGTGCGCACAGATGCAAGATTCACGATTTGCTCAGGGATTCAGAACGCTGGGGGTTGGCCTGGCAGCGCTATCGCTGGCGGCGTTGATGTCGGGGTGTGTGAGTAGCGAAGGCAAACCTGCCAATGACGTGCCCATTGAAAAAGAGACCAGTGCGGTGCCGATGGCAACGCCGCCGCAGGTGTATGCAAAGGAGATTGGCTCGGCGCGGTTTGAGCGGTCGGGGATCAAGGAGGTGCAAGGGTATACCGTAGAAAGCGGAAACCTGCTGACCAAGGATGGTGACACGGGGTCGCTGGTAGTGGTTCGGTCCGCCACAGGAGCGGTCCTCGCCATCGTCGATAAACCGGGTGAGCGCGGTTTGCTATTGGTTGATAAGGACAACAATCGGAAGTTTATTCCGGAATCACCGTCAGATTACATGCAGCTGGATACAGTGGAGCAGGCTGAAGTCATTCAGCCGGCCAAGGGCGACGAGAAAAAGGCGGGTGAGCATAAGTATGTGGACATGCTATTTGCATTCACAGCGTGGTCAGCGGAAAAAATCGGGGGTGACCCAATTGCTTACGCGCTTGCCCAAACGGAGACTGCAAATCTGGGGCTGAGGAACTCACTGGTTTCTGGCGTTTCGTTGCGATTAGTGGCCGTGAGCATATTTAATGAAGGTGGAAGCGTGACCGCGGAAGGGTTGAGGTGGTGGCAGAATACTCTTGAACCTTACCGTACGTTATACAATGCGGACGTCAGTGCCGCCATCAGCGGTGGCAACGCTACTGCCAATGGCTGGGCATATAACCCCGGCTGGACCAGTGCGAATGTGTATTGGGCGCCACTTGTATTCAGGCATGAGATTGGTCATAACGCCGGTGGTAGTCACTGTAATAATGATCCGAATTCCACAAATTATAGGTTTGGCCATAGCAATGGCAAGTCCAACACCTTTCTCTGTGGCAACAATGTCCCCTATTACTCAACGACCCGTGTTCGTGATCCGGACGGAAATCCATTGGGAAATGCAAAAACCGCGGATATGGCGAGAGTCTGGGAAGAGAATACTGCCAGGATGACAGGTTACAGACCCGAATTACCCGGCGAGCGCTTGATTCTTGCAGGCCTTGGCGAACAGGAAACAGCCCGTTTGCGGATGGATACCTCAGTGCCAAATCCGCGAGCGGGCTTGGTAGCTCTTGATCCGAGTGTCGGGCCAACGCAGTTGCAAGCGCTGCCGGGGGGCGGTTATACGACGCTGACAGTGAAACTGAAGAATGACGCAGGTGTTGAGTTTCCGGTCAAGCTGCGAGCACAGCGCTCTATTGGTGGCTGCCCGGTTAGTGGGATGAATAATAATGCCGCTTGCCAGGGAGGGGGGGCGCTCTTTTTCACACTTCAGTATTTCAATATTGATAATCAACACCTCGCCAATGGCTTTTATAACGGTGTTTTGAAGTTGAAAGCGATGGATGCTGCTGCGCCTGGGTGGCAAGTGCCGGTCACGATTTCTGTCTCCGTGGCGGTTTCCGGATCTTCTGGGTCCAGGGAAAGCGTTACTATTCGACATGAGGATGCATGTGTTGTCCTGGATTTCGGAGCACCTGGAATGCTTGGGTTGGGGCGAGACGAATGTAATCGGAAGCCAGAATCTTCCCTCACTGATCCTGCCCAGTGGCACATAACCGCAGACCAGAAGATAACGTACAATCTCGGCTTATACTTTTTGCACGGTAATCGCAGGCCTGAACTTAATGAATTGAACACCGGTAAGCCGCCGCTCCATGTCAGGTATCTGGGCGGCGACTCGGTAAGAATAGAAAATGGAGGTCAGTGCATGACCTATGCCCCTAATCCGAGAGCGTTATATCTGGATGTCTGCTCAGCAGCGAATCATGGGCAAGTCTGGAGGCTACAGGATCGGTAAGACGTAGCTGGATCAGCGAAAATATTTGGGCCTGTTTTTTCGCTATAGCACCGGGGGCATGCGTTGCGCTTGCCCCCGCGCTTCACAGCAGGGTATCACCGCCATCGCCGCCCGAATATCCGCCGCCAATGCCCTTCCCGCGCCTATACAGCCATGCTCCCGACAGCCCTTTTCAGGCCCTTACCTAGCAGTTCTGCTAGCTAGGCACGCCTCGCCATCCATCACACACTCGATCACAGGCCTTCCCTTGAGGTGGGCCAGACATGGAGGCGCCTGCGGGCGCATGGAATTCGATTGGGGGTGCACGCTTATGCAAGATTCACGATTTGCTCAGGGATTTAGAACGCTGGGGGCTGGCCTGGCAGCGCTATCGCTTGCGGCGTTGATGTCGGGGTGTGTGAGTAGCGAAGGCAAACCTGCCAATGACGTGCCCATTGAAAAAGAGACCAGTGCGGTGCCGATGGCAACGCCGCCGCAGGTGTATGCAAAGGAGATTGGCTCGGCGCGGTTTGAGCGGTCGGGGATCAAGGAGGTGCAAGGGTATACCGTAGAAAGCGGAAACCTGCTGACCAAGGATGGTGACACGGGGTCGCTGGTGGTTGTTCGTGCGCCGGATAACTCGGTCGTTGCGATCATTGATGAGCCGGGCAATCGCGGCATATTGCTGGTAAATCGCAACGGTGAAAGAACATTTCACCCAGAACCGCCGCTGAATTACATGACCGCTGACACCGTTCCAGGCGCTGAGGAGCTGCGGTTGGCAGCGCCTCCACCGAGCTCTGGTGAGCACAAGTATGTCGATATGCTTGTTGGCTATACGAACTACACGCTCGGCCAGTTGGGGGGAGATGCCGTGGGTTATGCACTGGCACAACTTGAAACGCTGAATCTGGGACTTCGTAATTCCTTAGTGTCAGGGCTTTCTTTGCGACTGGTGGGTATTAAAATCATTGATGAAACGCCTGATTACGGTACGTCAAGTGAGGGCTTGCGAAATTGGCAAAATAATCTTCAGAACGACAAGGTGGCCTTGCATGCTGATGTCAGTACGTCTTATGGGTCAGGGAATGGTCCCGGAGGCCGTGCCTATATGCCCGGACACACGAGTGTGAATCTATGGTACGCGCCATCAGCGTTTCGTCATGAGATCAGCCATAACGCAGGGGGGGACCACTGTAATGGCGATCCAGATTCAAAGAATTATAAATACGGTTACAGCAATGGCAGGTCGGCCACTTTTTTATGTGGTAACAACGTTCCCTATGTCTCAACGCCCGCGGTTCGTGATGCGCATGGCCTACCTCTGGGTAATGCGAATACAGCTGATATGGCCAGGGTGTGGCGAGAAAACATCGCTCGGTTAACGGGGTATCAGCCTGAACTACCCGGCGAGCGCTTGATTCTCGCAGGCCTTGGCGAACAGGAAACAGCCCGTTTGCGGATGGATACCTCAGTGGCAAACCCGCGAGCGGGCTTGGTAGCTCTTGACCCGAGTGTTGGGCCAACGCAGTTGCAAGCGCTGCCGGGGGGTGGTTATACGACGCTGACAGTGAAACTGAAGAATGACGCAGGTGTTGAGTTTCCGGTCAAGCTGCGAGCACAGCGTTCTATTGGCGGATGCTCTCAGAGTGGTATGAATAATAATGCCGGGTGCCAGGGAGGAGGAGCGCTATTCTTCACGCTTCAGTATCTCGCCACCGATAACCCCCAGATTCCCGAAGGCATGTTCAACGGTGTCTTGAAACTTAAGGCCATTGATGCGGCTGCCCCTAACTGGGAAACGCCGGTGACGATTTCAATTTCAATTCGGCAGACGAAACTTCCTAAAGTTAGATTCCTGAGCGAGAACTACTGTTTGTTGGACGAAGGGGTGCTCGCGGTGAAAATAGTCACAGGGGCAGCCTGCCACGGTGCTGATCCATCAGCGCATTGGACGGTCTTGCCCAATGGAACGATCGCTCGCGGTGATTTATTTGTCGTTCGCGCTGGAGATAAGGCCGTGCTAGGCACTCCCTCGACGGCAACACCTGCATTGAAGGTGGATTTTTCTTCTTCGCCGCCGACAATAAAACAAGATGATACTTGCTTGACAGCAGGCGCTGCTTCATTTGGATCTAAGCCGTTGTCTTTGGCTCGGTGCGGTATGAATGGGCAAAAATGGGATTACGTCCCCATCCCTAATCAATAATCATGGTTTTTGACTGTTCAGCAACGGCGTAATCAAGCGTGTGCTTCGGTCATCGGGTGCAACACCCGATGACCGAATGAACAGAGTTATCACCCCTCCATCGCCGCCCGAATATCCCCCGCCAATTCCCTTACCCGCTCCTCCTCGGTATCCCACGAGCACATAAACCGCGCCCCCCCACTACCGATAAAGGTATAAAACCGCCAGCCCTTGATCCGCAGCACCTCCAGCGCCTGCTCCGACATCTGCAGGAACACGCCGTTGGCCTCCACCGGGAACATCAGTTCAACCCCGGGAATGTCCTTCACCAACGCGCTCAGCAGCTGCGCGCAGTGGTTGGCATGCCCGGCATGCTTGAGCCAGGCCCCGCCTTCGAGCAAGCCGACCCAGGGTGCGGAGAGGAAGCGCATCTTCGACGCCAGTTGCCCGGCCTGCTTGCAGCGATAGTCGAAATCCACCGCCAGGTCGCGGTTGAAGAACAAAATCGCGTCACCCACCGCCATGCCATTCTTGGTGCCGCCAAAGCACAGCACGTCGACCCCGGCTTTCCAGGTCAGTTCGGCCGGTGAGCAGCCCAGAAAGGCGCAGGCGTTGGCGAAGCGGGCGCCGTCCATGTGCAGGTTCAGGCCCAGCTCTTTACAGGTGGCGCTGATCGCCTTGATCTCTTCCGGGCGGTAGACGCTGCCCACTTCGGTGGCCTGGGTCAGGGTGACCACGCGCGGCTTGGGGTAGTGGATGTCCTGGCGCTTGAGGGCGATTTCGCGGATCGAGGCGGGGGTCAGTTTGCCGGCTTCGGTGCGGGCGATGAGCAGCTTGGAGCCGTTGGAGAAGAACTCCGGCGCGCCGCATTCGTCGGTTTCGACGTGGGCGGTCTCCGAGCAGATCACGCTGTGGTAGCTCTGGCATAAAGACGACAAGGCCAGTGAGTTGGCCGCCGTGCCGTTGAAGGCGAAAAACACTTCGCAGTCGGTTTCGAACAAGGCGCGGAAGTGATCCGCGGCGCGGGCCGTCCATTGGTCGTCGCCATAGGCGCGCTCGTGGCCGTGGTTGGCTTGCGCCATGGCGGCCCACGCCTCGGGGCAGATTCCGGAATAGTTGTCGCTGGCGAACTGCTGGGTTTGTTCTGACATGGCCCTGTCCTTTGTTCGATGATGGAACGCACTGTAAACCATGCTTTCGGACGTCGCCTACGGGGCATTTTTGACAGGCTGTAGCGAGTGCGCTACAGCCATGTCGTAAACGCACCTTTGTGTGGCGCGTGTAGGCATTCCGCGTGCCTGTCCCGGCCATACCATCGCATCCAATGAGGCCCAACCCGTTCGGTCCGGTGCCCACCGATCCGCTGCCAGGAGAGATGCGATGTTTAGCAAGCAAGACCAGATCCAGGGTTACGACGATGCACTGTTGGCGGCCATGAACGCCGAAGAGCAGCGCCAGGAAGATCACATCGAGCTGATCGCCTCGGAAAACTACACCAGCAAGCGTGTCATGGAGGCCCAGGGCAGCGGCCTGACCAATAAATATGCCGAAGGTTATCCGGGCAAGCGCTACTACGGTGGCTGCGAGCATGTGGATAAAGTCGAGCAACTGGCCATCGACCGCGCCAAACAGCTGTTCGGTGCCGACTACGCGAACGTGCAGCCGCATTCGGGCAGCCAGGCCAACGCCGCTGTCTACCTGGCGCTGCTGCAAGCCGGCGACACCGTGCTGGGCATGAGCCTGGCCCACGGCGGCCACCTGACTCACGGCGCCAAGGTCAGCTTCTCGGGCAAGCTGTATAACGCCGTGCAGTACGGCATCGACACCGACACCGGCCTGATCGACTACGACGAAGTCGAGCGCCTGGCGGTCGAGCACCAGCCAAAAATGATCATCGCCGGGTTCTCCGCCTACTCCAAGACCCTGGACTTCCCACGCTTTCGTGAAATCGCCGACAAGGTCGGTGCCTACCTGTTCGTCGACATGGCCCACGTGGCCGGCCTGGTCGCTGCTGGTCTGTACCCGAACCCGCTGCCGTACGCCGACGTGGTCACCACCACCACTCACAAGACCCTGCGCGGTCCGCGTGGCGGCCTGATTCTGGCCCGTGCCAACGAAGCGCTGGAAAAGAAACTCAACGCAGCCGTTTTCCCCGGCGGCCAAGGCGGCCCGCTGATGCACGTGATCGCCGCCAAGGCGGTGTGCTTCAAGGAAGCCCTGGAGCCTGAATTCAAGGCCTACCAGCAACAAGTGATCGACAACGCCCAGGCCATGGCCAGTGTGTTTATCGAGCGCGGCTACGATGTAGTCTCCGGCGGCACCGACAACCACCTGTTCCTGGTCAGCCTGATCCGTCAGGGCCTGACCGGCAAAGACGCCGACGCCGCCCTGGGCCGTGCGCACATCACTGTGAACAAGAACGCCGTGCCGAACGACCCGCAATCGCCGTTCGTGACCTCGGGCCTGCGCATCGGCACCCCGGCCGTCACCAGCCGTGGCTTCAAGGTCGCCCAGTGCACCGCGCTGGCCGGCTGGATCTGCGACATCCTCGACAACCTCGGTGATGCCGACGTTGAAGCCGATGTTGCGCAGAATGTCGCCGCCCTGTGTGCAGACTTCCCGGTTTACCGCTGAGTGGGTTCAGGAGTAATGACTATGCAACGCTACTCTGGCTTTGGCCTCTTCAAACACTCGCTCAGCCACCACGAAAACTGGCAGCGCATGTGGCGCACGCCGACCCCGAAAAAGGTCTACGACGTGGTCATCGTCGGCGGTGGCGGGCATGGTCTGGCGACCGCCTACTACCTGGCCAAGGAGCACGGCATCACTAACGTGGCCGTGGTCGAGAAAGGCTGGCTGGGCGGCGGTAACACCGCCCGCAACACCACCATCGTGCGTTCCAACTACCTGTGGGACGAGTCGGCGCACCTGTACGAACACGCCATGAAACTCTGGGAAGGGCTGTCCCAGGACATCAACTACAACGTGATGTTCTCCCAGCGCGGCGTCTACAACCTGTGCCACACCCTGCAAGACATGCGCGATTCCGAGCGCCGGGTGTCGGCCAACCGTCTCAATGGCGTGGACGGTGAACTGCTCAACACCCAGCAAGTGATGGACGAGATTCCGTACCTGGACTGCTCGAAAAACACCCGCTACCCGATCCTCGGCGCCACCGTGCAACGGCGCGGCGGCGTGGCCCGTCACGATGCCGTGGCCTGGGGCTTTGCCCGTGCGGCCGACGCCTTGGGCGTGGACCTGATCCAGCAAACCGAAGTGATCGGTTTTCGCAAGGAAAACGGCGCGGTCATCGGCGTTGAAACCAACAAGGGCTTTATCGGCGCCAAGCGCGTCGGCGTGGTCACCGCCGGTAACTCCGGGCACATGGCGAAGCTTGCGGGCTTCCGTCTGCCGATCGAGTCGCACCCGCTGCAAGCACTGGTGTCGGAGCCGATCAAGCCGATCATCGACAGCGTGATCATGTCCAACGCCGTGCACGGCTATATCAGCCAGTCCGACAAGGGCGACCTGGTCATCGGTGCCGGTATCGACGGTTGGGTCGGCTACGGCCAGCGCGGCTCGTACCCGATCATCGAGCACACCCTGCAGGCCATCGTGGAAATGTTCCCGATCCTGTCACGCGTGCGCATGAACCGTCAGTGGGGCGGCATCGTCGACACCACGCCGGACGCCTGCCCGATCATCTCCAAAACGCCGGTTGCGAACATGTTCTTCAACTGCGGTTGGGGCACCGGTGGCTTCAAGGCCACCCCGGGTTCGGGCAACGTCTTTGCCGCAAGCCTTGCCAAGGGTGAAATGCACCCGCTGGCCGCACCGTTTTCCATCGACCGTTTCTACAGCGGCGCCCTGATCGACGAACACGGCGCTGCCGCTGTCGCCCACTAACAGGAGAAATTCATCATGTTGCACATCTTCTGTCCTCATTGCGGCGAGCTGCGCTCCGAAGAAGAGTTCCATTCCTCAGGCCAGGCGCACATTCCGCGCCCGCTGGACCCCGGTGCCTGCACCGATGAAGAGTGGGGCACCTACATGTTCTTCCGCGACAACCCGCGTGGCCTGCACCACGAACTGTGGATTCACGCCGCCGGTTGCCGCCAGTACTTCAACGCCACCCGTGACACCGTTACCTATGAAATTCTTGAAACCTATCCGATCGGCGCCAAGCCGCAAGTGACAGGCAAGAGCACAAGCCCGCAATTGGTTGCCAGTGGTCAGGGGGAAAAGGTATGAGCCAGGTCAATCGCCTGTCCAACGGCGGTCGTATCGACCGCAGCCAGGTCTTGAATTTCACCTTCAACGGTGTGCGTTATCAGGGCTATGCCGGTGACACCCTGGCCGCGGCCTTGCTGGCCAACGGCGTCGATATCATTGGTCGCAGCTTCAAATACTCGCGCCCACGCGGCATCGTTGCCGCCGGTGCCGAAGAGCCGAACGCGGTGCTGCAGATCGGTGCCACCGAAGCGACCCAGGTGCCGAACGTGCGCGCCACCCAACAGGCGCTGTACGCAGGCCTGGTCGCGACCAGCACCAACGGCTGGCCGAGCGTCAACAACGACGTGATGGGGATTCTCGGCAAGGTCGGCGGCAAGCTGATGCCGCCGGGCTTCTACTACAAAACCTTCATGTATCCGCAGTCGTTCTGGATGACGTACGAGAAGTACATCCGTAAGGCGGCAGGCCTTGGCCGTTCGCCGCTGGAAAACGACCCGGACACTTACGACTACATGAACCAGCACTGCGATGTGCTGATCGTCGGTGCCGGCCCTGCTGGCCTGGCCGCGGCCCTTGCTGCTGCCCGTAGCGGTGCCCGGGTGATTCTTGCCGACGAGCAGGAAGAGTTCGGTGGCAGCCTGCTCGACAGCCGTGAAACCCTCAATGGCAAGCCTGCGGCCGAGTGGGTCGCCAGCGTTATCGAAGAGCTCAAGGGCTATTCCGACGTGACCCTGCTGCCACGCTCGACCGTGAACGGCTATCACGATCACAACTTCCTGACCATTCACCAGCGCCTGACCGACCACCTGGGCGACCGCGCGCCGATCGGCCAGGTTCGCCAACGCATGCACCGTGTCCGCGCCAAGCGCGTGGTGCTGGCCACCGGTACCCACGAGCGTCCGCTGGTGTATGGCAACAACGATGTGCCAGGCAACATGCTGGCCGGTGCGGTGTCGACCTATGTGCGCCGCTATGGCGTGGCACCGGGCAAAAAACTGGTGCTGTCGACCAACAACGATTACGCCTACCGCGTGGCACTGGACTGCCACGACGCCGGCCTGCAAGTGGTCGCCATTGCCGACGCACGCCACAACCCACGTGGTGCGCTGGTTGAAGAAGCCCGCGCCAAGGGCATTCGCATCCTGACGTCGAGCGCAGTGATCGAGTCCCGTGGCAGCAAGCACGTGACGGCTGCCCGCGTGGCGGCCATCGATGTACGCGCCCATAAAGTCACCAGCCCCGGCGAGTGGCTGGAGTGCGACCTGGTGGCCAGCTCCGGCGGTTACAGCCCGGTGGTGCACCTGGCTTCGCACCTGGGCGGCAAGCCGATCTGGCGTGAAGACATTCTCGGTTTCGTCCCTGGCGAAGCGCCGCAAAAACGCGTTTGCGTCGGTGGTATCAACGGCGTTTACCCGCTGGCCGATGCCTTGGCCGATGGTTTCGCAGGCGGTGCTCTGGCAGCGACAGAAGCCGGATTCAAGGCGGTTGAAGGCGTGTTGCCGAAAGCCGTGGCCCGTAAGGAAGAAGCCACGATTGCGCTGTTCCAGGTGCCACACGACAAATCCACTGCACGGGCGCCGAAGCAATTCGTCGACCAGCAGAACGACGTGACCGCTGCCGCCATCGAACTGGCGACCCGCGAGGGCTTCGAGTCGGTCGAGCACGTCAAGCGCTACACCGCACTGGGCTTCGGTACCGACCAGGGCAAACTGGGCAACGTCAACGGCCTGGCCATTGCCGCCAAGTCCATGGGCATCACCATCCCCGAGATGGGCACCACCATGTTCCGCCCCAACTACACGCCGGTGACCTTCGGCGCGATCGCCGGGCGTCATTGCGGGCACCTGATGGAGCCGGTGCGCTTTACCGCACTGCATGCCTGGCACGTGAAAAACGGTGCCGAGTTCGAAGACGTCGGCCAGTGGAAGCGCCCTTGGTACTTCCCGAAAACCGGTGAAGACCTGCACGCCGCCGTGGCCCGTGAATGCAAGGCCGTGCGCGACAGCGTGGGCCTGCTCGATGCCTCGACCCTGGGCAAGATCGACATCCAGGGCCCGGATGCGCGCGAGTTCCTCAACCGCGTCTACACCAACGCCTGGACCAAGCTCGACGTGGGCAAGGCCCGCTACGGCCTGATGTGCAAGGAAGACGGCATGGTCTTCGACGACGGTGTGACGGCGTGCCTGGCCGACAACCACTTCGTCATGACCACCACCACCGGCGGTGCGGCTCGCGTGCTGCAATGGCTGGAGATCTATCAGCAGACCGAATGGCCGGACCTGAAGGTGTACTTCACCTCGGTCACCGACCACTGGGCGACCCTGACCCTGTCCGGACCCAACAGCCGCAAGCTGCTGGCTGAAGTCACCGACATCGACCTGGGCAAGGACGCTTTCCCGTTCATGACCTGGAAGGAAGGCAACGTCGCTGGCGTACCGGCGCGGGTGTTCCGTATCTCGTTCACCGGCGAGCTGTCATATGAAGTGAACGTGCAGGCCGACTACGCCATGGGTGTGCTGGAGAAAATCGCCGAGGCCGGCAAGAAGTACAACCTGACCCCGTACGGCACCGAAACCATGCACGTGCTGCGGGCCGAGAAGGGCTTCATCATCGTCGGCCAGGACACTGACAGCTCGATGACTCCGGACGACCTGAACATGGGCTGGTGTGTCGGTCGCACCAAGCCGTTCTCGTGGATCGGCTGGCGTGGCATGAACCGCGAAGACTGCGTGCGCGAGAACCGCAAGCAGCTGGTCGGCCTCAAGCCGGTTGAATCCAACAAGGTTCTGCCAGAAGGCGCGCAGCTGGTGTTCGACACCCGCCAGACCATCCCGATGAAAATGGTCGGCCACGTCACCTCCAGCTACATGAGTTCGACCATGGGTCACTCGTTTGCACTGGCGGTGGTCAAGGGCGGACTCAAGCGCATGGGTGAGCGGGTCTTCGCTCCGTTGGCGGACGGCACCTTCATCGAAGCAGAAATCTGCTCGTCGGTGTTCTTCGACCCTAAAGGCGATCGCCAGAACATTTAAGAGCATCGCTGGCAAGCCCTGCTCCTACATTCCCCGAACGTAGGAGCAGGGCTCGCCCGCGATAGGCACGACACAAAATTCAAGGCAGGTGTCACATGACAGCAGTCAACGTTTACCAGCAACGCCCAGACAACGGCGCCAAAGCCGAGTCCTCGCTGCACCACGCAGACCTTCCCAGCCTGGTCGGCAAGGGCCGTAAAAACGCAGGCGTGACCCTGCGCGAGAAAAAACTCCTCGGCCACCTCACCCTGCGTGGTGATGGCAAGGACCCCGCCTTCAGCAGCGGCGTGTTCAAGGCCCTGGGCCTGGAACTGCCGGTGGCCCTGACCGTGGTCGCCAACAAAGACATGTCACTGCAATGGCTCGGCCCGGACGAGTGGCTGTTGATCGTCCCCGGCGGCCAGGAAGTGGCGGTCGAGAAAAAACTGCGCGCGGCGCTGGGCGACCTGCATATCCAGATCGTCAACGTCAGCGGCGGTCAGAGCCTGCTGGAGTTGAGCGGCCCGAACGTGCGCGACGTGTTGATGAAGTCCACCAGCTACGACGTGCACCCGAACAACTTCCCGGTCGGCAAAGCCGTGGGCACCGTGTTCGCCAAGTCGCAACTGGTGATTCGCCGCACGGGCGATGAAACCTGGGAACTGCTGATCCGTCGCAGCTTCGCCGATTACTGGTGGTTGTGGTTGCAGGATGCATCCGCTGAATACGGCCTGAGCATCCAGGCTTGATCGTCTACACAGGAGTTTAAGCATGAGCCGCGCCCCGGATACCTGGATTCTCACCGCCGACTGCCCCAGCGTGCTTGGCACCGTGGACGCGGTGACCCGCTACCTGTACGAGCAACGCTGCTACGTCACCGAGCACCATTCGTTCGATGACCGGGTGTCGGGGCGTTTCTTCATTCGCGTGGAGTTTCGCCAACCCGAAGGCTTCGATGAAACGGCCTTCCGCGCAGGCCTGGCCGAGCGCGGTGAAGCCTTCGGCATGCTGTTCGAACTGACGCCACCCAAGTACCGGCCGAAAGTGGTGATCATGGTCTCCAAGGCCGATCACTGCCTGAACGATTTGCTGTATCGCCAGCGTATTGGCCAACTGTCGATGGACGTGGTCGCGGTGATCTCCAATCACCCTGATCTGGAACCTTTGGCGCGCTGGCACGAAATCCCCTACTACCATTTCCCCCTCGACCCACACGACAAACCGGCGCAAGAGCGCAAGGTGTTGCAGGTGGTCGAAGAGTCCGGCGCGGAATTGGTGATCCTTGCCCGCTACATGCAAGTGCTGTCACCCGAGCTGTGCCGCCGACTCGACGGTTGGGCGATCAATATCCATCACTCGCTACTGCCGGGCTTCAAGGGTGCCAAGCCTTACCACCAGGCCTACAACAAGGGCGTGAAGCTGGTCGGGGCGACGGCGCACTACATCAACAATGACCTGGACGAAGGCCCGATCATCGCCCAGGGCGTGGAAGCTGTGGACCACAGCCACTACCCCGAAGACCTGATCGCCTGCGGCCGCGACATCGAATGCCTGACCCTGGCCCGGGCGGTGGGCTACCACATCGAGCGACGCGTGTTCCTAAACGCCAACCGGACGGTGGTGCTCTAACCGGCACCATTGGATTGCTTTTGATTTTTAATGTGGGAGCGGATTTATCCGCGAATAGGGCCCCTGAGGTCTTTCAAAACTACCGCGGTGCCCTTATTCGCGGATAAATCCGCTCCCACAGGAGAATGCATTCCCATAGGGAATCGCATCGTTTCTAGCTTCACGCAATACAACCAGTTTCCAGAGCAACCGGCGTTACGCCGACTCGGCGAACGCTTTACAGCGCTACAAAAACAATACAGCGAGGTGAAAGCATGTCTGGCAATCGTGGTGTGGTGTATCTCGGCGCGGGCAAGGTCGAAGTGCGGAAAATCGACTATCCGAAGATGCAGGATCCCCGTGGCAAGAAGATTGAGCATGGCGTCATCCTGAAAGTGGTCTCCACCAACATCTGCGGCTCCGACCAGCACATGGTGCGCGGCCGTACCACCGCTCAGGTCGGCCTGGTGCTCGGCCACGAGATCACCGGTGAAGTGATCGAAAAAGGCAGCGATGTCGAAAACCTCAAGATTGGCGATCTGGTCTCCGTCCCCTTCAACGTCGCCTGCGGCCGCTGCCGCAGCTGCAAGGAACAACACACCGGCGTCTGCCTGACCGTCAACCCGGCCCGTGCCGGTGGTGCTTACGGTTACGTCGACATGGGCGACTGGACCGGTGGCCAGGCCGAATACGTGCTGGTGCCCTACGCCGACTTCAACCTGCTCAAACTGCCGGACCGCGACAAGGCCATGGAGAAAATCCGCGACCTGACCTGCCTCTCCGACATCCTCCCCACCGGCTACCACGGCGCCGTCACCGCAGGCGTTGGCCCGGGCAGCTCGGTGTACATCGCCGGTGCCGGCCCGGTCGGCCTGGCCGCCGCCGCTTCGGCACGCCTGCTGGGCGCCGCCGTGGTCATCGTCGGTGACGTCAACCCGGTCCGCCTGGCCCACGCCAAGGCCCAGGGTTTCGAAATCGCCGACCTGTCCCAGGACACCCCGCTGCACGAACAAATCGCCGCCCTGCTGGGTGAGCCGGAAGTCGACTGCGCCGTCGACGCCGTAGGCTTCGAAGCCCGTGGCCACGGCCATGCCGGTGCCCAACACGAAGCCCCCGCCACCGTGCTCAACTCCCTGATGGGCGTGGTACGTGTTGCCGGCAAAATCGGCATCCCCGGCCTCTACGTCACCGAAGACCCGGGCGCCGTAGACGCCGCCGCCAAAATCGGCAGCCTGAGCATCCGCTTCGGCCTGGGCTGGGCCAAATCCCACAGCTTCCACACCGGCCAGACCCCGGTGATGAAATACAACCGCGCGCTGATGCAAGCGATCATGTGGGACCGCATCAACATCGCTGAAGTGGTGGGTGTGCAGGTGATCAGCCTGGATCAGGCGCCGGAAGGGTATGGCGAGTTTGATGCGGGTGTGCCGAAGAAGTTTGTGATTGATCCGCATAAGACGTTTAGTGCTGCCTGAGTAGCGTAAACCACCGGCATGTAGGAGCCGGCTTTAGCCGCGATGGCCTGCACCGCAGGCCCAACGATAGGGGCCGCTGCGCGCCCCATCGCGGCTGAAGCCGGCTCCTACCGCCAGCTCGCTTGCATCGCCGCAAGCGTCTCCCCTATAGTTCGCCCCGTCGCTGCAAAATCAGCGGCCGGGAGTGCAAGCCCGAAAAACTTAAGGTGCATCAGCCACTGCCTGCAGGTATTCGTACCTATGGGCGGCTTAACAGCTTTTGGAGCCTTGAATGACTGACCCTATTTCACCACTTGAAACAACCAAAGTCCCGGTGATGCTCATCAACCCGGACGCAACCCTGCAAGACCTTCTCGCCTATACCGATCTGCGAATCAAGACCACCAAGGAATTGATGATCAGCCTGTCGTGCCTCAATGCCGATGCGATGGAACGCCGTGATGTCAGTGCCGTGGCGGATGTGGCTTATCTGTTGTTGCAGGATGGGGGAGAGGTGCTGGATGCAGTGCGCTGGCGATTGACCTGACGGTCCAGGCGGTAGGAGCGACTTCAGTCGCGAAGGGCCGCATCGCGGCCCCGGATGCCGATCTTGATCCACGCTAGGGGTGATGGCTTACAGCGCCCCTAAGCAGCCCCTTCTGTATTACGCTTTCAACTGCCGGCCCAGCACATCCAGCAGATCACACCCATCGCGCAGCAACATCGTGGCCGCCTGAGCAATATGCTGCAGGTCGGTGCCGTCGACGTGGGTGATTTCGGTACGGGCAAGGCTTTCCATCATTTGTGTCGCACTACGGATTCGGTACAGCGCGGTGGCATGGATGCTGACAAGCGACGCTTGGCTGTCGATCATCAGGGCAGGGGTGTCCAGATCGATGTCGGTCAGGGGGATGTATTGAGGCATATGAAGTTCTCTGTTGGGTTGGAGATCATTTGCACTCTGTGATTGCGAGTCGCCAAACCCGGCCGCCATGTGGACGACGGGGCAAACTATAAACGCCAGATCCTGATACAGGCAAGGGAGGGTCAGAGGCTTCGTGGGCAAGCGCGGTCGTTGTAGGAGCGGACCTGGCCGCGATGGGCTGCGCAGCAGCCCCAAATTATGGGATCAAGAACGGTGATGGAACGAACAATGCCGGGGCCGTTTCACGGCCCATCGCGGCCAGGTCCGCTCCTACATTCGATCGTGTACACCATTTGCCCGGCGCGGGAACATTCCCCCCTCCATCCAGTCCAACCGCTGTTTCTTGCCGTTCCCGGCTTACGAGGTCATTTCATGAAGATTACCCGTCCCCTCGCCCTGGCATCCTTGATGGCGCTGGCCGCAAGCTCGGCCTTTGCTTTCAATCTGAGCGATGCGGCCAACACGGTTTCGGCCATGCAGGGCAACAATCAGGATGGCGCAGCGGTCAGTGCGGCGCCGGCATCGGCGAATTTGCTCAATACCCTGGGCAGCGAATTGCAGATCACCCCGCAGCAGGCGGTGGGCGGCACCGGCGCGTTGCTGGGCCTGGCCAGGAATCAATTGAGCGGCGATGACTATTCGCAATTGAGCAAGGCCGTGCCGGGCCTGGACCTGCTCTCGGGCGACAATGCCCTGGGTGGCCTCATTGGCCTCGGCGCGCTGCTGGGCAAGGGCAGTGGCGAGCAGTCGCCCTTGAGCCAGGCGCTGGGCGGTGTGGAGAACAAGGACGACCTGAACAAGGCCTTTGACGCGTTGGGGATGCAGATCGGAATGATCGGCCAGTTCGCCCCGCTGATTCTCCAGTATCTGGGCCAGCAGGGCGTGGGCGCCTCGCTGCTGCAGAACCTGGGCAATATCTGGGGCGTGGGCGGCCTGGGCACTGAAGTGGCCGCAGGCCTGGGCGGTTAAGGCTTGAGCTCGGCGCGCAGGGCGTCGATGCGCTGATCCTTTTGCCTCCAGAGCTGGTTGACCCAGTCCTGGACGAACTGGCGGAAGACCGGGTCGTTTTCGTAGTCACCGGCCCACAGGGCCGGGTCCAGTTCGTGCACCTGAATGTCGATGATCACGCTGGAGACATCGCCACACAGCAGGTTCCAGAAACCCGGAGGCGAATCGCCCGGGTACACCAGGGTCACGTCCAGCAGCGCATCCAGTTGCTCGCCCATGGCCGCCAGCACGAAGGCCACGCCACCGGCCTTGGGCTGCAGCAGGTGCTTGAACGGTGAGCGCTGGGCGTCATGCTTGGCCTGGGTGAAGCGGGTGCCTTCCAGGTAGTTGACCACCGTCACCGGCTGGCGCTTGAACAGCTCACAGGCCTGGCGGGTGATCTCCAGGTCCTTGCCCTTGAGCTCGGGGTGCTTGTGCAGGAAGGCCTTGCTGTAGCGCTTCATGAACGGGTAGTCCAGCGCCCACCAGGCCAGCCCCAGCAGTGGCACCCAGATCAGCTCCTTTTTCAGGAAGAACTTGAAGAACGGCGTGCGCTGGTTCAACGACTGGATCAGCGCCGGAATATCCACCCAGGTCTGGTGATTGCAGACGGCCAGGTAGGAGGTGTCGGTGCGCAGGCTGGCGGCACCGCGTACCTCCCAGCGGGTGGGGATGCACAGGGCGAAGATCAGTTTGTTGACCTCGGCCCAGGTCTCGGCAATCCACATCACGGCCTTTGAGGCGTCATCGCGGTAACGCCCCGGCAAGACCAGCTTGAGCAGGGCAAACGCCAGCAGCGGGCCGATCAGTACCAGCGTGTTGAGCAGAAGCAGCAGGGTGGTGAAACTGCCGGTGAGCAGGCGGCGCATAAGCAAACTCTTGAGTTTTTGTCGGTGGGCAATGATAAGCAGGGAAGGGCGCGGCGCCAAACCCGAGGGCGGGACCGGTCCTACAAAAGTTTTACGAATTGTCCGATACACTGGGTTTTTCGTCGGCGAACGATTCCCACATCCCGGGTCTAACGTCGGGCGCCCATTCTTATTTCCGAGGAAGTCATTGCACGTGAAAGCCCTTCTTGCACTGTTAGCTGTGCTGGCGCTGCCAGTCATGGCCGCCGAGCCGACCCTCTATGGCCGCTACGAATACATCGGCCTGCCGGAAATCGGCGAAACCCTCAAAGCCAAGATGGACACCGGCGCCCTGACCGCATCGCTGTCGGCCAAAGACATCGAGCGCTTTACCCGCGATGGCGACGACTGGGTGCGCTTCCGCCTGGCGACCAAGGATGCCGATGGCAAAGTCTACGAACACAAGATCGCGCGCATCAGCAAAATCAAAAGCCGCGCCGATGAAGACGAAGACGGTGAAGGCGCCGAAGTGGCCAAGCGCCCGGTGGTCGACCTGGAACTGTGTCTGGGCGGGGTCAAGCGCACCGTCGAGGTCAACCTGACCGACCGCAGCAGTTTCAACTACCCGCTGCTGATCGGTGCCAAGGCGTTGCGTGAGTTTGGCGCGGCGGTGAACCCGGCTCGGCGGTTTACGGCCGGCAAGCCGGAGTGCTGATCGGCTGAACTCACGCCACCGGCGGCTCGGTCGCCTTGAGCGACGGCCGCTCGCTGACTTCGGCGAACCACTTGGCCAGCTTCGGATGACGCTTGCGCCAGGCCAGGTCCGGCATGCGGAAATCCAGATAGCCCAGCGCGCAGGCGACGCTGATGGCGGCGATGTCGAAGGCTGAGCTCAGTTCGGCGATGGCGTCCTGTTCCAGGTGCGTGAGTGCGCGTTCGATTTTGTCCTGTTGATTGTCCAGCCACAGGTCCCAGTGTTTTTCTTGCGGACGCAGGAAGGTTTCGTAGCGAATCATCACTGCGGCATCGAGTATCGCGTCGGCCAGCGAGGCGATGGTCAGGCGCCGCCAGCGGGCGCTGCCTTCACGGGGGATCAGCGGGTTACCAACGTGCTGCTGGTCGAGGTATTCGAGGATGACCCGGCTGTCGTGCAGCACCGTGCCGTCGGCCAGGCGCAGGGCCGGGATCTTGCCGGCGGGGTTGTCTTGGTTGAGGTCGGCATTGGGGTTGACCGGGCTCAGCACGATGGTCTTCAGCGCCACCCGGTCAAGCTGGCCGGTCTCGTGCAACAGCACCATGACCTTGCGCACAAAGGGCGAGGCGGGGGAGTGGAATAGGGTCATGCTCGGGGTGGACATGGTGTTCCCTCTGGCTGGATGAGAACACCATAGTAGGGGATCAGGCGCGACGCCTGCTATCGGCACAAACCTCGCAAGCTGAGTAGCGCCGGGATGCCCAGGCCGATCCAGGCCAGCACATCCCAGCCGCCATCGCCCAGCAGCGCTGTCACCAGCCCGGCAAAGCCGAGCACGGCGATCAGGCTCGGCATGCCGAACACCGGCCAGAAGGTGGACGCGTTTTTCTTCATCGGGCCAGCTCCGTCCGGCCGACAATGGCAGTTGCCCGACGGCGAACCCACCACAAATACACACCGCTGCCGAGCACGATGATGGTCAGTACATCCAGCACTGCCCAGAGGATCTGCATCGGCCGACCGCCGTAGTCACCAAAGTGCAGCGGCTGCGACAGGCCCATGGCGTCCATGTACCAGGGTCGCTCGCCGATGGCCGTGACCTTGAGGGTGCTGGCATCGATCAGCACCGGCGTGAGCAGGTGCGAGGTCAGGTGCGTGCTGCCTTTCATGAACACCGCGTAATGGTGCTCGCTGGAAAAGCGCGTGCCGGGGAAGGCAATGAAGTCCGCTTTCATCCCGGGCGCTGCTTCGCTGGCGATGTCGAGCAGGGCAGTGGCCGCAGCCCGTTCGGTCAATGGCGGCGCATCGCGGTACGGCGCGACCATGGCGGCCAGGCTTTCGTTGCGCCAGGCGGCGATGATCAGGTCGGCGCAGGCGCTGATCACGCCCGTCACGCCTACCACCAATGCCCAACTCAGGGTCACCATGCCGATCAGGTTGTGCAGGTCGAGCCAGCGCACGCGGGTGGATTTGGCCTGGCGCACGGTGCCGAACTCCAGCCTGCGCATAAACGGTGAATACAGCACCACGCCGGAGATGATCGCGACCACAAACAACAGGCCCATGAACGCCAGCAGCAACTTGCCCGGCAGGCCGGCGAACATGTCCACATGCAGGCGCAGCATGGTCAGCATGAAGCCGCCGTTGGCCGAAGGCATTTCAACGGTTTCGCCGGTGCGGGCGTCGAGCATGAAGGTGTGTGAGGTGTTGGGGTCGGCGCCCGCGGTGGCGGCCATGATGACGACCACGCCATTGGCGTCGTCTTCGTCCCTGCCCAGGTATTGCACCACTTCGCCGGGGCGATGGGCCTGGGCCTTGAGCACCAGCTGCTGGAGGTCCAGATGCGGGGTGTCGGCGGGCATTGCCTTGAGTTCAGGGGCATCGCCGAGAATGTGTTCCAACTCGTGGTGGAAGATCAGCGGCAGGCCGGTGAGGGCGAGCAGCAGCAGGAACAAGGTGCAGATCAGGCTGGTCCAGGTGTGGATGAAGGACCAGCGTCGAATGGTGTGGCTTTTCATTTGGGCTCCAGGCCGTTTTCGCGGGCTTGCCCCATTGCCGGTCAGTTAAGGCGAGATCCATGTAGGAGCGGACCTGGCCGCGATGGGCCGCGCAGCGGCCCCTTGGGCCTGTGACATCTGCGAATCAGCTTGCGAGTGCCGGCGGTTTCAGAATCGCCGGGGCTGCTGCGCAGCCCATCGCGGCCAGGTCCGCTCCTACAAGGGTTGCGTCGTTCAATTGCTTAACTGACCGGCATTGGGGCCTGCGAAGCTTTTAGAACGTGTAGTTCACGCTGGCCACGACGTTGCGCTCGTCACCGTAGTAGCACCAGTAACCATCACACGACGCCAGGTAGTCCTTGTTGAACAGGTTCTTGGCATCCACCGCCACCGAGGCGCCCTTGAGGGCGTTGCTCAGGCGACCGAGGTCATAATGCACCGAGGCGTCATAGATGGTGTAGGAACCGACGTGGCCCAGCTCGGTGTTGGTGGTGTTGCCGTAGGTGTCGCCGACATAACGCACACCCGCGCCCACGCCAAAGCCGTCGAGCACGCCGGCGTGCCAGGTGTAGTCGCTCCAGAGGGTGGCCTGGTTGCGTGGGATCAGCGCCATGCGATTGCCTTGTTCGGCGGCCGCGCCCTTGCGGATTTCGGTGTCGGTATAGGTGTAGGAGCCGACCAGCTTGAGGTTGTCGGTGACGTTACCGGTGGCTTCCAGCTCCAGGCCGCGGACCTGCAGTTCGCCGACCGGGCGGGTGATGTTGCCTTCCGTCACTTGCACGTTCTTCTGACGCAAGTCGTAGACGGCGGCGGTCAGCAGGGTGCTGCTGCCCGGTGGCTGGTACTTGATACCGGCTTCGTACTGGCGGCCTTCGGTCGGTTTGAACGAGGCGTCGGCTTTGACGCTGGCGCCGGTGGTCGGCTGGAACGACTCGGTGTAGGAGAGGTACGGGGTGATGCCGTTTTCAAACACATAGCTCAGGCCCAGGTTGCCGCTGAAGGCCTTGTCGCGCTCGGTGCTGGTGGCATCGTTGTTGTTGTGGAAGACGGTGGAGGTGTGAATCCAGTCTTCACGCCCGCCCACGGTCAGGCGCCAGTTGTCGAGGGCGATCTGGTCCTGGATGTAGAGGCCGGTCTGGCGAATTTTCTGGTTGTAGTCGTACATCGTGAAGTACGACACGTTGGAAAAATCCTGGCCGTAGATCGGGTTGTTCACGTTGCTGGTCGGGACCGAACCGCTCAAGCCGTAGAGCCATTGGTAGTGAGTGTTGGAGCGCTGATGGTCCAGGCCCAGCAGCAGCGTATGGGTCAAGGCGCCAGTGCTGAAATCGGCCTGGAAGTTGTTGTCCACGGCGAACTGGCTGATGTCTTCATCGACGATGCCGGTTTCGCGGTTGACCGTGCCGTCATCGGCCACGGTGTTGAGGGTCGCCACGTTGATGCCCTGGAACGATAAATCGCTCTTGGTGTAACGCAGGTTCTGACGGAACTGCCAGACGTCATTCAGGCGGTGGTCGAAGGCATAACCCAGCGCGTAGTAGGTGCGGTCGTAGAATTCCCAGTCCGGGTCACCCAGATTCTTGTGGTGGGAAATCTTGCCGGCCGCCGAATCCAGGGTAGTACCTTGCAGGGGCAGGAACTGGCCGGTGATGCCGGTATCGTCGCGGGTGTACTGGGAAATGAAGGTCAGATGGGTGTCTTCATCCATGTTCCAGGTCAGGCTGGGGGCGATGTTGTAGCGCTTGTCCGGCACGTGATCGACCGGGGCGCCGCTGTCACGCACGACGCCGCTGACGCGATAGAGAAAGCGCCCGTCATCATCGACCTTGCCGGTGCTGTCGAAGTTGATCTGCTTGTGGTTGTTGCTGCCGGCCTGCACTTCGATTTCATGGCTGCTCTCGGCGTCCGGGCGACGGCTGACCATGTCGAGCATGCCGCCTGGCGGGGTCTGGCCGTACACCGATGAAGACGGGCCGCGCAGCACGGCGATGCGCTCAAGGTTCCAGGGCTCGACTTTGGGGTTGGCGAATGAGCCGCGTGGCAATGGCAAGCCATCGAGGAACTGGGTCGGGTCGAAACCGCGCACGCGCAGCCAGTCGGCGCGGGAGTCGGAGCCATAGCCGCTGCTTTGCACCCCGGCGGTGTAGCGCAGGGCATCATTGAGGTTGAGGACCGAACGGTCGTCCATCTGCTCGCGGGTGATGACCGAGATCGAGCGTGGCGCTTCGACGATCGGGGTGTCGGTCTTGGTGCCGGCGGCAGTGCGGGTGGCGAGGTAACCGGTGGTCGGGCCCCAGGCGCTTTCAGAGTCCTGGCGGGCGTTCACGCTGGTCTCTGGCAGGGCCAGGCTCCCTTCCGGCACTGCCGCCAAGGTAAAAGTTCCGGCGGCACTCTGTTGCAGTTGCAGGCCGGTGCCGCGCAGGGCAGCGCTCAAGGCGCCGACGGCATCATATTGGCCCTGAACGGGGGCAGACGTTTTGCCCGAGGCCAGCGCCGGGTTCAGCGACAGGGCCAGGCCCGACTGGCTGGCGATCTGGTTCAGGGTGCTGGCCAGGGGGCCGGCTGGCAGATTGTAGCTACGGGTGCCGGACTGTTCGGCGGCGAGCAGCGGGCCGCTGGCCAGCGGCGCGGCAACCGCGATGGCCACAGCCAGAAGGCTGGGGCGAAGAAGGGTCTGGATGGCGCGGGACATGCGGCAACTCCTGAGAGAAACGGTGCTTATTGCCTCCTTGCCGCACGAGAATGAAAAAGTGATAGGGCTGATCGAAAATAATTTCGATTCAGATTCTACGGCGTGTTTTTGGCCATCACCGTGACCCACCAAGGCGTGCGTTGCTCGATCTGCACCGGCAGGGTCGGCAGCAGCGATTTGAGCGCAAGGTCGGTGTCGGTCAGGGGGAAGCTGCCGGTGATGCGCAGGTCCGCGACCTGCGGGCTGACGCTCAGGTGGCCGCTGCGATAACGCCCCAGTTCCTCGATCAGGTCGGCCAGGCGCACGTTGTCGACCACCAGCATGCCGCGGGTCCAGGCATCGGCGCCCGGGGTCAGGGCGAGGCTGGCGCTCAAGCCGTTTTCGCGCATGAACACCTGCTCCCCTGCCTTGACGATGCGTTCGTCGTGGCTTGCCTGCGGGCGGGCGGCGACGGCCGATTGCAGCACGCTCAGGCGCGTGCCGTCGTCTTCACGCCGCACCAGGAAGCGGGTGCCGAGGGCTTGCAGGGTGCCGTCGGGGGTTTTGACCAAAAACGGACGTTCGTCCTTGTGCCCGGTCTCGATGGAGATTTCGCCGTCCTGCAGCACAATCAGGCGCTGCTGGTCATCGAAGCGTACGTCGATGGCGCTGTGGGTGTTGAGACTGATCAGGGTACCGTCGTCCAGATGCAGGGTGCGCTGTTCGCCGGTGGCGGTGCGTTGGTCGGCCAGCCAGTACCCAACGGGGAAATAGTGCTCGCCGATCACCAGTGTCAGGCCACCGACCAGCACGACACTGGCAACCCCGCTGCCCATTTTGCGCAGGCGCTGGCGAATCCCGGCGCGCGATTCCAGCAACGCCTGGCGAGCAGGGCCGGCAGCGGCACTGAAGCGCCGGTCGAGCATGCCCAGTTGCATCCAGGCCTGGGCGTGTTCTTCATCGGCGGCAAACCACTTCTCGAATTCTGCTCGCTCAATCGCGCTGGCGTTGCTGCCGTCCAGGCACAGTTGCCAGGCGATGGCGGCATCGAGCACTCGCGAGGACACCGGGCGGTTGTTGAGCGGGTTCACGTCGGCTCTCCGTACAAGGCCACGTAGCACTGGCGCATGCCCTGGGCCAGGTATTGGCGCACACGCGGCGCGGAAACGCCCAGGCGCTCGGCGATTTCGGCGTGGCCGAGGCCGTCGAGGCGGTTATACAGAAACGCGGCGCGGGCCTTGCTCGACAGCTTGCCGAGCAGACGGTCGATGGCCCTGAGGTCTTCAAGGATCAGGTGTTGTTCTTCCGGGGACGGCTGTTCGGCTTCGGGGATCAGCATCAGCTCGGCCAGGTAGGCCTGTTCCAGCGCGGCGCGGCGGAAGTGATCGAATAGCAGGCCTTTGGCGATGGCCAACAAAAAAGCCCGTGGCTCGCGCGGCGGGCTGATCGAATCGCGGCCCAGCAGGCGCACGAAAGTGTCCTGGCTCAGGTCCTCGGCGCGCTGCGGGCAGGCGATGTTGCGCCGCAGCCAAGCGAACAGCCAGCTGCGGTGGTCACGGTACAACGCCCCGACCAACTCACGCTGTGGGCTTTGAGCAGACGACAAGGATGGCCCCGAAAAAGAAGTGTTAACCAACGAGAATTATTCGCGATTGTGTCAGAGGCAGTGGTGGGGTGCAATTCGCGCTCATCGGAAGGGGGGTACTTGCATTCTTCTACTGTGGGAGCGGATTCATCCGCGAATAGTTTCACTGAGGTTCGACTGACACACCGTGGTGAAGCTATTCGCGGATGAATCCGCTCCCACATTTTGTCCGCACCCAGATCTTAGAATGAATGGGAATGCTGCTGCCGGCGCCGCCACTGGTTCAGGCGCTGTTCGAGCAGCAACGGGCTGTCGATGCCTTGCTTGCGCGCCCGGCTGAACAAGATTAACGCCAGCTCCGCCGTCACCAGCGCGTCAGCACTGGCGTGGTGGCGCACTTCGGCTTGCAGGCCGAACCGGGCAGTCCAGTCATCAAGCCCGGCTTGGCGCAGGGTAGTGTCGAGGCAGAGCATCGGCGCCAGTTCCGCCACGTCGATAAAGCTGTGCTGCAGGCGCAGGCCCAGGCTGTCTTTCAAGGCCCGGGCCAGCATGCGTTGGTCGAACGGTGCGTGAAAGGCCAGCACCGGGCTGTCGCCGATAAATGCCATCAGGTCCAGCAAGGCATCGGCCGGGTCGCAACCGGCGGCAATCGCGCTGGGGCCCAGGCCGTGGATCAGCACGCTGGGGCCCAGCTTGTGTTCGCGGCGGTGCAGGGTGCGTTCAAACGCCTGGCCCAGATTGATGGCGCCGTCTTCTATCACCACGGCACCGATCGACAGCACCTGGTCCCGGTTGACGTTCAGGCCGCTGGTCTCAAGGTCGAGCACCACCCAGCGCTGTTGCCGCAGGCTGCCATCGCCCATCGGGGTCGGCTGGGCCAATTGCGCCAGGCGTCGCTGTTGTTTGCTGTTCAATGCGGGTGCGGCGGGGCGTAGCCAGGCAAACAGGCTCATAGTTGATACCGCAAGGTCAGGCTGGTTTGCAGGCGCTGGGCCTGGCGCAGGGATTCGCGCAGGATACGCCGGTCCAGGTCATTGAGGGTGCTGGGGTCCAGCCGGTTGGAATAGGGCAGGTTCTGCCGGGTTTGCAGTTGATGCTGCTGCATCCGGGTCTGCTGGATGAAGTGGTAGGCCTCTTCATAAGCGGCGCCGTCGAGGCGGTCGATCACTTCCTTGGCGACCAGCTGGCGCAGGCGTTCCAGGGTATTGTTGGCGCCAATGCCATTGGCCAGTGCCAGCAGCCGGGCGCCGTCCACGAACGGGGTCAGGCCTTGAACCTTGAGGTCCAGCGTGGCGGTTTTGTCGCTGCCCTGGCGGGTCAGGACAAAGTCACGGAAGCGCCCGACCGGGGGGCGGTTGCGCAGTGCGTTATCGGCCAGCATGCGTTGGAAGATGCGGTTGTCGGCGACCTGATCGAGGATGCCTTGGCGCAGGTGTTCACAGCCCTGCTCGTCGCCCCAGACCCTACGCAAGTCGAAGTAGATGCTCGAGCCCAACAGGCTCTGCGGGGTGGCTTCGCGAATGAACTTGGCGAAGCGCCGGGCCCATTCGGCGCGCGACAGGCACAGCTCGGGGTTGCCGGCCATGATGTTGCCCTTGCACAGGGTAAAGCCGCACTGGGCCAGGCTCTGGTTGATATGGTGCGCCAGTGGCAGCAGCTTGCCGCGAATCTCGGCGGCGTGGGCGGCGTCGCGGGCCTCGAAGAGGATGCCGTTGTCCTGATCGGTGTGCAGGGTTTGCTCGCGGCGCCCCTCACTGCCAAAACACAGCCAGCTGAAGGCGATACCGGGGTCGCCTTTTTCTTCCATCGCCAGCTCGATCACCCGGCAGACGGTGTGATCGTTGAGCAGCGTGATGATGTGGGTGATCTGGGTCGACGAGGCGCCATGCGCCAGCATGCGGTCGACCAGTTGGCCGATCTCGCCGCGCAGGTTGACCAGGGTTTCCAGGCGCGGCGCATTGCGAATGGTCCGCGCCAGGTGCACCAGATCGACCCGTTGCAGGGAGAACAGATCGCGCTCGGAGACCACGCCGCACAGGCGCCGGTCTTCGACCAGGCAAACGTGGGCGATATGCCGCTCGGTCATGGCAATCGCAGCATCGAAGGCGGTGGCTTGCGGGCTCAAGTAGAACGGCGCCTGCGTCATGTGCTGCTCGATGGCCCGGGTGAAATCGCAGTTGCCGTCGGCCACCACCTGACGCAGGTCGCGCAGGGTGAAAATTCCCTGTGGGGTCCTATGCTCATCCACGATGACGATGCTGCCGACCTGCTGTTCATGCATCAGTTTGACCGCTTCACGCAACGGCGTTTGCCGGCCGCAGCTCACCGGGTGACGCATCGCCAGTTCGCCCAGGCGGGTATTGAGCGAATATTGATTACCCAGCGATTCTACGGCGCGTCGTTGGACTTGCAGGTTGACCTGATCGAGCAGGCTGCTGACGCCGCGCAAGGCAAAGTCGCGAAACGGCTCGGACAGGGCGAACAGCCGGATAAACGCCTGCTTGTTCAGTTGCAGGCAAAAGGTGTCTTCAGCTGCCAGGTGTTCGGTGCGGGTGGCCCGTTCACCCAGCAGCGCCGCCAGCGGAAAACACTCGCCGGTGGTGATTTCAAAGGTGGTTTCGGTGCCGCGCCGAGCACTGTGGGGGCGTTCGCCGACCACCCGGCCTTGTTTGACGATATAAAAATGCTCGACCGCGCCGTCGCTGGGCTTGATGATGCTTTCGTCGGCGGCAAAAAACCGCAGTTGGCATTGTTCTACCAGATACGCCAGGTGCGCCTGCTCCATCTGGTTGAACGGTGGAAAGCGCTGGAGAAATTGCAAGGTGCCGTGAATATTCTGCAGCACCGCTGTTTTCCCGGCCTGGGCGAAGGCGTCCATTTTGCTCATGACCATTACCGCATTGTTCTTGTTGAGGCCCATGGTCGGCCGGTAACCGGGCAGTGCCCATTGGACGTAAGTCTAAGCAGGTATATGGGCAAAAAAAACCGACGAACGGCCCGTCGCGCGCCGATGAAACGCGGTCTGATCGTGATTTGCAGGGATTTTTGGCGTTGATGAAGAGAAAGACATGGCCGATAACGACAAACTGTTGAGCGATGCCGAGATCGAGGCCCTCAATGCGCTCATTTTGGCCTCACCCACGGCTGAGCCACTTCAAGCGCTGATTGTCGATGACGACGTGCGAACCTGTGATTTATTGGCGCAAATACTCGAACTGAACGGCATCAAATGCCAGCGGGCGCACAGTGGCACTGCAGCGTTGGGAGTATTGGCGACCGAGCGCACGATCGGCTTGATGATCACCGACCTGCGGATGAAGGCCATGGACGGTCTGGATTTGATTCGCAAGGTGCGCGAATCGGAGCGCGCGGCGTTGCCGATCATCATCACTTCGGGCGATGCCGAAGTACGCGACGCCATCGATGCGATGCATTTGAGCGTGGTGGATTTTTTGCTCAAGCCGATTGATACGCAGCGGCTGCTTGAGCTGGCGCGGCGGGAGTTGGGGATAAATCCCTCGCAGGAGCGGCTTTAGCCGCTCCTGCGAGAGGTAGGTCAGCCGTCTTACAGGCCGTTCCTGGCCTTGAACTCACGACGACGACGATGCAGCACCGGCTCGGTATAGCCGTTCGGCTGCTTCGCGCCTTCGACCACCAGTTCGACCGCCGCCTGGAAGGCGATATTGCTGTCGAAATCCGGGGCCAATGGGCGATACAGCGGGTCACTGGCGTTCTGGCGGTCTACCACCGGCGCCATGCGCTTGAGGCTTTCCAGGATCTGGGCTTCGCTGACGATGCCGTGGCGAAGCCAGTTGGCCAGCAGCTGGCTGGAAATCCGCAGGGTGGCGCGGTCTTCCATCAGGCCTACGTCATTGATGTCCGGCACCTTCGAGCAACCCACGCCCTGGTCGATCCAGCGCACCACGTAGCCGAGAATGCCCTGGGCGTTGTTGTCCAGTTCGTTGCGCTTCTCTTCTTCCGACCAGTTGGTATCAACGGCCAGCGGAATGGTCAGGATGTCATCGACCGAGGCTTTTTCACGCGAAGCCAGTTCAGCCTGACGAGCAAACACATCAACCTTGTGGTAGTGCAGCACGTGCAGGGCGGCCGCGGTGGGCGACGGGACCCAGGCGGTGTTGGCACCGGCCAGCGGGTGAGCGATTTTCTGTTTCAGCATCGCGGCCATCAGGTCCGGCATGGCCCACATGCCTTTGCCGATCTGGGCGCGGCCTTGCAGGCCGGTGGCCAGGCCGATATCAACGTTTGAGTTCTCGTAGGCGCCAATCCACTTCTGCGACTTCATATCGGCCTTGCGCACCACGGCGCCGGCTTCCATGGACGTGTGGATCTCGTCACCGGTACGGTCGAGGAAGCCGGTGTTGATGAACACCACGCGCTCGCTCGCCGCCTTGATACAGGCCTTGAGGTTGACGGTGGTGCGACGCTCTTCGTCCATGATCCCGACTTTGAGCGTGTTGCGCGGCAGGGCCAGGACGTCTTCGATGCGGCCGAACAGCTCGCTGGCAAAGGCCACTTCTTCAGGGCCATGCATTTTCGGTTTGACGATGTAGACGGAACTGGTGCGGGTGTTCTTGCGCGAGGTGTTGCCGCTGAGGTTGTGCACTGCGGCCAGGCAGGTGACCAGGCCGTCGAGGATGCCTTCCGGCACTTCATTGCCTTGGCCATAGAGGATGGCGTCGATGGTCATCAGGTGGCCGACGTTACGCACGAACAGCAGCGAACGACCGTGCAGGCTCAGCGTGCCGCCCTCTGGCGTGGTGTACTCGCGGTCCGGGTTCATGGTGCGGGTGAAGGTCTTGTCGCCCTTGGACACGCTTTCGGCCAGGTCGCCTTTCATCAGGCCCAGCCAGTTGCGGTACACCACGACCTTGTCGTCGGCATCGACCGCGGCGACCGAGTCTTCGCAGTCCATGATGGTGGTCAGCGCCGCTTCCATCAGCACGTCTTTGACACCGGCGGCGTCGGTCTGGCCGACTGGGGTGCTGGCGTCGACCTGGATTTCGAAATGCAGGCCGTTGTTTTTCAGCAGGATCGAGGTCGGTGCCGAAGCGTCACCGTTGTAACCGATCAGTTGGGCGTCGTTGCGCAGGCCGCTGTTGCTGCCACCCTTGAGGGCGACTACCAGCTTGCCGGCTTCGATGCGGTAACCGGTGGAGTCAACGTGGGAGCCTGCCGCCAGAGGCGCGGCTTCATCGAGGAAGGCACGGGCAAAGGCGATGACCTTGTTGCCACGGATCGGGTTGTAGCCCTTGCCCTTTTCCGCGCCGCCGTCTTCGCCGATGGCATCGGTGCCGTACAGCGCGTCGTAGAGCGAGCTCCAGCGGGCGTTGGAAGCATTCAGGGCAAAGCGGGCGTTCATCACGGGCACAACCAGTTGAGGGCCGGCCAAGCGAGCGATTTCTTCGTCGACATTTTGCGTCGATGCCTGGAAGTCCGCTGCTTCTGGCAGCAGATAACCGATTTCTTGCAGGAAGGCTTTGTAAGCCGCAGCATCATGCGCTTGACCCTGGCGTGCCTGGTGCCAGGCGTCGATCTGCGCCTGCAGCTGGTCACGCTTGGCCAGTAGAGCTTTGTTCTTCGGAGCGAGGTCGTTGATGATCTTTTCCGCGCCGACCCAGAAGGCGTCGGCGTCGATGCCGGTTCCGGGAATGGCTTCGTTGTTCACGAAGTCGAACAGGACTTTGGCGACCTGAAGGCCACCGACTTGAACGTGTTCAGTCATTGCTTGCCTCACTCTGCTCAGCTATTCAGCTCTTCTATTTAAAGCCTGTCAGCGCTTCTCTGACTACGGAACCAGAACATGCCCGAACGGACGGCTGGGCGAAGCTCGCCAGCGCTTGGCCGGCGGGGCTTTCCGTATTCTCACAGGCGCCTTGGCAGACATCGATCCAGCATTATGTAGTCCGCGCTGCGGCATACTACATGATGAGCTGCGGTTGTGAAAATTAGACTAAATACGTCGCTCCGCGACCGATATGGGGAATGCGGTCACGCTGGGGAGGCGTATGTTCTCAAAAAAATGGTGGATTGTTCCAGATAAATCTTAAAACGGTACACGATTTGTCTGCGCCCGCCGCTGCGGCAGGTTGCCGCGGCTTGCCTATACTTCTCCAATCCGGCGTGTTCGGCCAAGTGCCCGCGTCATCACTGCAGAGGACCTTTGCGTGGAACATTTAGTGTTGACGGTATCGGCACCCGACAAGCCTGGGTTGGTGGAGAGCATTGCCAAGTGCATCGCCGATCATAGTGGCAACTGGCTCGAAAGCCGCATGTCGCGGATGGCCGGCCAGTTCGCCGGCATCGTACGCATCGCCGTACCCGCCGAAACCCACGAAGAGCTGCTCAATGCCTTGGAGGCGTTGGCGAATCAGGGCATTCACGTGAACATCGCCGAATGCGGCATCGAGCCGTCCTGCACCTGGAAGCCGATTGCCATGGAGTTGGTGGGCAATGACCGTCCGGGGATCGTCCGCGACATCACCCGCTTGCTGAGCGAGCAAGGTGTGAACATCGAGCGTTTAACCACCGACGTGCGCCCGGCGCCCATGAGCAGCGAGCCGCTGTTTCATGCCGAAGCACTGTTGGCCCTGCCGTTGACCCTGTCGCTGGACCAGCTTCAGGAACGCCTGGAAGCCCTGGCCGATGATTTGATGGTGGAATTGGTACTGCGCGCGGAGGACTGAGCGCAGTTATCCCGTTTTACCGGGGATGCCCCTGTGGATAACCTTGGGAGAGAGTGCTGCAGGCCACGGTCAGCGTGGCCTGTAGCGGTTTGTTCGTTTTTTGATCAGGCGCGGCGGCGCAAAGTCAGCCAGGCATCCAGGCTGTAAACCGCAAGGCCAGCCCAGATAAACGCGAAAGTCACCAGGGTGCTGGAAGACAGTTTCTCGTCAAACAGGAACACCGCCTGGAGCAGCACCAGCGTCGGCCCCACGTACTGAAGAAAGCCCAGGGTCGTGTAGGGCAAATGCCGCGCTGCTGCGTTGAAGCACAGCAACGGCAGCAGCGTCACCGGGCCTGCGGCCACCAGCCAGAGCGCCTCGGGGCTGGTGTAGAACGCTGCTTGCGCGCTTTGCGCCGCCGGGTTCAGCAGCATCCAGCCCAATGCCAACGGCACCAGCAACCAGGTTTCCACCACCAACCCTGGCAGCGCAGCCACCGGCGCCTGCTTGCGGATCAGGCCGTAGAAGCCGAAGGTCAGCGCCAGTACCAGCGATACCCAGGGCAGGCTACCGACTTGCCAGACCTGCTGGGCGACTCCAATCCCCGCCAGCGCCACCGCGACCCATTGCAGGCGGCGCAGACGCTCACCCAACAACAGCATGCCAAGCAACACGTTAAGCAGCGGATTGATGTAATAGCCCAGGCTCGACTCGAGCATGTGGCCGTTATTCACCGCCCACACATACACCAGCCAGTTACTCGCGATCAGCGTGCCGCTCAGAGCCAGGATGGCCAGCCGGCGAGGATTGTCGCGCAGCTCGCGCCACCAGCCCGGGTGTTTCCAGACCAGCAGCAACAGCGAGCCGAAGAGCGCCGACCAGAGTACCCGGTGGACGATGATCTCGACCGCGGGTACTGCCTGGATGGCTTTGAAATAAAGTGGGAACAAGCCCCAGATGATGTAGGCGGAAATGCCCAGAAGATACCCGCGACGCGGGTTGGCGGCATGCATGCAAAATCCTTGCTTAGGCAGCTATCAAAATTGCCCCATTGTAGGGCGCCCAGCAAGGGTTGTCTTTGCGGTCAGAACAATTTCAACGGCTCTTCGTCCAGCGCTGCGCGTTGCTCGCGCAGGGCCAGAATCTGATCGCCCCAATAGCGTTCGCTGCCGAACCACGGGAAGCTGTGCGGGAACGCTGGATCGTCCCAGCGCCGCGCCAGCCAGGCACTGTAGTGCAGCAGGCGCAAGGCTCGTAGCGGTTCGATCAGGGCCAGTTCACGCGGGTCGAAATCGTGGAATTCGTTGTAGCCGTCCATCAGTTCCGAGAGCTGGCCGAGGCGCTCCTGACGGTCGCCTGCGAGCATCATCCACAGATCTTGGACCGCAGGGCCCATGCGGCAGTCGTCAAGGTCGACGATATGGAAGACCTCGTCGCGGCACATCATGTTGCCGGGGTGGCAGTCGCCGTGCATGCGGATGGCTTGGTAGGGCGTGGCTTGGTAGATGGCTTCGACCCGTTGCAACAGGTCGCGCGCCACTGATTCAAAGGCGGGAAGGAGGCTGCGCGGGACGAAGTTGCCTTCCAGCAGGGTGGTCAGCGAGTCATGGCCAAAGTTCTGCACGCCCAGCGCTTCGCGGTGCTGGAAGGGGCGAGTGGAGCCCACGGCATGCAGACGCCCGAGCAACTGGCCGAGGCGATACAACTGGTCGAGATTGCCCGGCTCCGGCGCCCGGCCACCTCGGCGTGGGAACAGGGTAAAGCGAAAGCCCTGGTGTTCGAACAGGCTCGCACCGTTGTGCTCAAGGGGGGCGACCACCGGCACTTCGCAGTCGGCCAGCTCGGCCGTGAAGCTGTGTTCTTCGAGGATCGCTTCGTTGCTCCAGCGCCCTGGCCGGTAAAACTTGGCGATCAGCGGTTCGGCGTCTTCGATGCCGACCTGATAGACACGGTTCTCGTAACTGTTGAGCGCCAGCACACGGGCGTCACTGAGAAAGCCGATGCTTTCGACGGCGTCGAGGACCAGGTCAGGCGTCAATGTTTCAAACGGGTGGGACATGCTCACTCCTGCGCGCGGCAGGTTGCCGCGTGGCCTCTCATGGTAACGCAGAAGGTTGATGGGCTGTTGGAACGGTGTGGCGCTGTAGGAGCCGAGCTTGCTCGCGATAAGGACGCCGCGGTTTTACAAGTATTGCGCGTCATCGTTCATCGCTGGCAAGCCTTGCTCCTACCAGGGTTCGCCGCAGTCCGCGAATGGCCCAGACGCATCTACAGCGGAGTGCCCAGCAGTACATTGGACGGTGAGACCTGCACCTGTACCTGCGACCCTGCCTGCAACTGCTGCTCCGCCAACCGCTGCGGCTCACACAGCGCACACATCGTCTGGCCATTGCTCAGGATGATCCTGACTTCGCTCGGCCCTTCTTCATCGGCAAGGATTTGATCGATCCTGCCCAGCAGTCCGTTATGCCCGCAAACCAGTGCATCACCCACCGCCACCAGCTCCAGCCAACCGGCCTTGATCAAGGCCACCACTTCGGTGCCGAGCTGCAGTTCCAGGCGCAAGGTACTGTCGTGGGTGATCTGGGCGTCGAGGGTGAGGCCGCCAGCCAGCATCAGGGTGACTTGATCGTTATGGCCATGGGCATTGATGGCGCTGACCCGACCATGCAACTGGTTTCGCGCACTGGTGCGCAGCATCAGGCGGCCGAGCAGGTCCAGGTCGCTGCTGTCTTCGGCCGCTTCAAGTATCTGTGCCTGCAGCGCCTGCAAGCGCTGATACAGGCGCAATACGCGCTCGCCCTCGGTCGACAGGCGAGCGCCGCCACCGCCGCGGCCGCCGACAACTCGCTCGACCAGTGGCTGGTTGGCCAGGTTGTTCAGTTCATCAATGGCATCCCAGGCCCCCTTGTAGCTCATGCCCGCGCTTTTCGCGGCGCGGGTGATCGAGCCTTGTTCGGCGATGTGCTGCAGCAACGCAATCCGTTGCGGGCGCCGGACGATATGCTGGGTCAAGGGTGGGGGCAGGGACATGGTCTGACACGAAATCCAAAAAAGGCTGACGCTCGACGTTGCCTTTGCCATCGCGGCAAGTCAAGGCTGCCCCGGCCGAGGGGTACGCGCCAGGCAGTAGACATCAACCCGCGCCGCGCCGGCCTCGATCAGCAGCCGGGCCAGCGCCTGGGCCGTGGCGCCGGTGGTCAGCACATCATCGACCAGCGCCAGGTGCTGGCCGCGCACGACGGCTGCGTCATCCAGGGCGAAGGCATTGCGCAGGTTGCGTTTGCGCGAACGGGCGTCCAGTTCTTGCTGGGCCTGGGTCTCCCGTGGGCGCTGCAACACGTGTGAATCCACCGCAATCCCGAGGCTGCTGCCGAGCCAATCGGCAAGCATGGCGGCTTGATTGAAGCCGCGCTGACGCAGGCGTCGGCTGGCCATCGGTACCGGCAACAAGCGCTCTGGCCTGTGCAGCCCTTCACTGAAACGGTGGGCCAGCCACTGTCCGAGCAACTCGGCCAAGAGTCGGCCCAGTGGCCAGCGGCGCTGGTGCTTGAAGCGGGTAATCAGTGCGTCGACCGGAAAGCCGTAATGCCAGGGCGCCTCGACCTGAGTGAAGGCCGGCGGACGTTTGCTGCATTGCCCGCAGGTCAGCCCGGCCATGGGCAAGGGCAGGGCGCAGACCTGGCAGCGTTCATCCAGCCAGGGCAGCTCGTCTTCGCAGGCGCTGCACAGTGGGTAGGGGTTATCGGTGATCTCATCGCACAGCAGGCAGGTCTGGTTATTATTTAGCCAGATGTAAACCGGACCTCCATGTGGTGGTTGACAGTCCATTGCGCTTTCCTTAAATATGCCGCTTATCCGTGTTGCGCTTGTGGGTTTGCGAACCCCTGGCGCCAGTCCAAGCATAATCAAGGTATTGCCCATGAGCGCCAGCACCACTGCAACCCTGCGTCACGACTGGACCCTGGCCGAGGTCAAGGCTCTGTTCGTTCAGCCCTTCAACGACTTGCTGTTCCAGGCGCAGAGCGTGCACCGCGCGCATTTCGACCCTAATCGGGTTCAGGTTTCTACCTTGCTGTCGATCAAGACGGGCGCCTGCCCGGAAGATTGCAAATATTGTCCGCAGTCCGGTCACTACAACACGGGGCTGGAAAAAGAGAAGCTGATGGAGGTGCAGAAGGTCCTCGAAGAGGCCGCTCGCGCCAAGGCCATCGGCTCGACCCGTTTCTGCATGGGCGCGGCCTGGAAGCACCCATCGGCCAAAGACATGCCCTATGTGTTGCAGATGGTCAAAGGCGTGAAAGCCATGGGCCTGGAAACCTGCATGACCCTGGGCAAGCTCGATCAGGACCAGACCGCTGCCCTGGCCGAGGCCGGCCTGGACTACTACAACCACAACCTGGACACCTCGCCGGAATTCTACGGCTCGATCATCACCACCCGTACCTACAGCGAGCGCCTGCAGACCCTGGCGTACGTGCGCGATGCCGGCATGAAGATCTGCTCCGGCGGCATCCTCGGCATGGGCGAGTCGCTGGACGACCGCGCGGGCCTGTTGATTCAACTGGCCAACCTGCCTGAGCACCCGGAGTCGGTGCCGATCAACATGCTGGTAAAAGTCGCTGGCACGCCGCTGGAAAACGCCGACGATGTCGATCCGTTCGATTTCATCCGCATGCTCGCCGTGGCGCGCATCCTCATGCCGCAATCCCACGTTCGGCTGTCGGCCGGCCGTGAAGCGATGAACGAGCAAATGCAGGCTCTGGCGTTCATGGCCGGTGCCAACTCGATCTTCTACGGCGAAAAACTGCTGACCACCGCCAACCCGCAAGCCGACAAGGACATGCAGCTGTTCGCACGCCTGGGCATTCAGCCCGAAGCCCGCGAAGAGCATGCGGACGAGGTGCACCAGGCCGCCATCGAGCAGGCGCTGGTCGAGCAGAAAAGCAGCGAACTGTTCTACGACGCCGCTTCTGCCTGAATCCGGGGCCCGTTGTGGCCCCCTCGATTGTTGATCTGACCGCGAGGCACGCATGTCCTTCGATCTCCGTACGCGACTGGACGAACGTCGTGCCGCCGCGCTGTACCGTCAGCGCCCCTTGCTCGAAAGCCCTCAAGGCCCCGAAGTGGTGGTCGATGGCAAGCCGCTGTTGGCGTTCTGCAACAACGACTACCTCGGCCTGGCCAACCATCCGGCCGTGATCGCCGCCTGGCGCGCCGGTGCCGAACGCTGGGGCGTGGGCGGTGGCGCTTCCCATCTGGTGATCGGCCACAGCGGTCCACATCATGCTCTCGAAGAAGCCTTGGCCGACCTCACCGGTCGCCCGCGTGCACTGCTGTTCTCCACCGGGTACATGGCCAACCTCGGTGCGGTGACCGCGCTGGTCGGGCAGGGCGACACCGTGCTGCAAGACCGGCTCAATCATGCGTCCTTGCTCGATGCCGGTTTGCTCAGCGGCGCGCGTTTCAGCCGTTATCTGCACAACGATGCGCAAAGCCTGGCCAGCCGCCTGGAAAAAGCCACCGGCAATACGCTGGTGGTGACCGACGGGGTGTTCAGCATGGACGGCGACCTGGCCGACTTGCCGTCCCTGGCGCGCGTTGCCAAGGCCAAGGGCGCCTGGTTGATGGTCGATGATGCCCACGGCTTCGGCCCGCTGGGTGCCAACGGTGGCGGTATCGTCGAGCACTTTGGCTTGAGCCAGGATGATGTGCCGGTGCTGGTTGGCACCCTGGGCAAGGCGTTTGGCACTGCCGGTGCGTTTGTAGCCGGCAGCGAAGACCTGATCGAGAGCCTGATCCAGTTCGCCCGGCCCTATATCTACACCACCAGCCAGCCGCCGGCGCTGGCTTGCGCCACGCTCAAGAGCCTTGAGCTGCTGCGCAGCGAACACTGGCGCCGGGAACATCTGGCGGCGTTGATCCGCCAGTTCCGCGAGGGGGCGCAGGCCATTGGCCTTGAGCTGATGGACAGCTTCACGCCGATTCAACCGATCCTGATCGGCGACAGCGCCCGCGCCTTGAAGCTTTCCCAACTGTTGCGCGATCGCGGTCTGCTGGTCACGGCCATTCGCCCTCCGACGGTGCCGGCGGGCAGCGCGCGCCTGCGCGTCACCCTCAGCGCCGCCCACAGCGAAGCGCAGGTGCAGCTATTGTTGAATGCACTGGCCGACTGTTACCCGCTGCTGGAGCCGAACCATGCGTGATCGATTGATTCTGCTGCCGGGTTGGGGCTTGGGCGTTTCACCGCTGGAGCCGCTGGCCGCGGCCCTGCAGGGGCTTGATGAGCATCTGCGGGTGGAAATCGAACCCTTGCCCGAGCTTGAAAGCACCGACCCCGAGGACTGGCTCGACGAGCTGGACGCCAACGTGCCCGACAATGTCTGGCTAGGTGGCTGGTCGCTCGGCGGCATGCTCGCCTCGCAGTTGGCGGCGCGCCGGGGCGACCGTTGCTGCGGCCTGTTCACCCTGGCCAGCAACCCCTGTTTTGTGGCACGCCCTGATTGGCCGACGGCGATGCCAGAGCCGACCTTCGCGGCTTTTCTGGAAGGCTGCCGGGCCAATCCGCAGGTCACCCTCAAACGGTTTGCCGTGCTCTGCGCCCAGGGCGCCGCCGATGTACGCGGCTTGACTCGTCTGCTCGCGGCGGCAGCACCGCAAAGCCCGGGCGACAGCCTGGTCCATGGTCTGGAGCTGTTGGCGAAACTGGACACCCGGGCGGCCCTGCAAGCGTTCAGCGGCCCGCAGTTTCATCTGTTTGCCGGTGACGATGGCCTGGTGCCCGGTGAAGCGGCGGGCGCGTTGTACACGCTGCTGCCCGATGTCGAAGTCGGCCTGATCGAACAGGCCTCCCACGCGTTTCTTCTGGAGGATCCTCATGGACTGGCCGCGGCCATCCAGGCCTTCTTGCACGAGTCCGGCGATGACTGACCTCTCTCACCCGGCATTGCCGGGCAGCCTGCCTGACAAGCGTCAGGTCGCAGCTTCTTTCTCCCGCGCCGCCGCCAGTTACGACAGCGTTGCCGAACTGCAACGCGCGGTCGGCACAGCATTGCTCGATTCATTGCCCGCATCGCTGCAACCCCGGCGCTGGCTGGATCTGGGCAGCGGAACCGGCTACTTCAGCCGCGCCCTGGCCGAGCGTTTTCCACAGGGCCAGGGTGTGGCTCTGGACATCGCCGAAGGCATGCTCCGGCATGCGCGGCCTCAGGGCGGCGCGGTGCATTATGTGGCCGGCGATGCCGAGCGATTGCCGTTGCAGTCGCAGTGCTGCGATCTGATTTTTTCCAGCCTTGCAGTGCAGTGGTGCGCCGACTTTGCCTCGGTGCTGCGTGAAGCCCGGCGCACGCTGGCGCCCGGTGGCGTGTTGGCCTTTGCCAGCCTGTGTGTCGGCACCTTGCAGGAATTGCGCGAAAGCTGGCAGGCGGTCGATGGCATGGTGCACGTCAATCGCTTCCGCCAGCTTGATGATTATCAGCGCCTGTGCGCGCAAAGTGGTCTTGAGGTGCTGACGCTGAACGCCCAACCGCACGTGTTGTACTACCCTGACGTGCGTGGGCTGACCCATGAGCTCAAAGCCTTGGGGGCACACAACCTCAACCCGGGTCGACCGGGCGGTTTGACCGGCAGAGCGCGTATGATGGGCCTTATCCAGGCTTACGAGCGCTTCCGGCAAGCCGAGGGGCTGCCTGCCACCTACCAGGTGGTGTACGCCGTGTTGCAGAAAAAAGGGGGGTGAAATGAGCCAGGCCTACTTCATTGCAGGCACCGATACAGACGTCGGCAAGACCACGATCGCTGCCGGCCTGCTGCAAGCCGCCCGCTTGAATGGATTGAGCACCGTGGCGGCCAAGCCGATTGCTTCAGGTTGCGAGAAGACCCCCGAGGGTCTGCGCAACGCCGATGCACTGGCACTGATGGCTGAGAGCTCGGTGGTGTTGGCGTACGACCAGGTCAACCCGTTTGCCTTTGAACCGCCGATTGCGCCGCACCTGGCAGCGCGTGAAGCAGGTGTCGCCCTGAGTGTCGAAGGCTTGCAGGTGCCGATGCGCGAGGTGTTGGCGCTTGGCGCCGACTTCACCCTGATCGAAGGTGCCGGGGGCTGGCGCGTACCGCTGTCGGACCAGGCCAATCTCTCGGACCTGGCCATTGCCCTGAAATTACCGGTGATCCTGGTGGTGGGCGTGCGACTGGGCTGTATCAACCACGCGCTGCTGACCGCCGAGGCCATCGCCCGCGACGGCCTGCAACTGGCCGGTTGGGTGGCGAACATCATCGACGGCCGAACCGCCCGGTTGGAAGAAAACCTCGCGACGCTGGCCGAGCGCTTGCCGGCACCTTGCCTGGGGCGCGTGCCGAAACTTAAAGTGGTATCGGCCGCCGCGGTGGCCGAGCATTTGCAACTGGATTTGCTCGATTAAGTCTGCGTTACAGGGAGAGCTGAAATGGAAGTCACAGCAAGCAGCGCCTTCTATGCCGGTCTGGGCTCCATCCAGGCCGGGCAAAACCGCGTCGACCAGGCGGCCAGTCAGATCGCCAACACCAGCGTCGAACGCTCCGCCACCAGCGCGGTGGAACTTTCACTGGGCAAGGCCCAGGTTGAATTGGGTGGCAAATTGGCCAAAGCGTCGGACGAAATGCTCGGCACGCTGATCGACACCTACGCCTGACCCCTCCCCGCATCACGCTCGACTACGCTTTTCAAATGACTGAAGCCTGCAGTTTGCGGGCTGCTCGGCATGCCTGTGCACGGCCATTCCACGCCTTCCCGGGTAGGAGCAGGGCTTGCCCGCGAAAGACCACACCTCGGTCTTCCCTAGTCCAAAACGCAACATGAGCATGCGATGAATACCGGCCTATCACCCCCGCTCAGTACCCTTGACATCCCTTTGGCGTAAACGTATGTTTCAAACAACCGTTTGATCGGGAGCCCGACACAGGAACCGGTCGGTTTGGTCATTCCATCCAGAATTCATCAGCAGAGGTTTATCGCTATGCCTGATTACAAGGCCCCCTTGCGTGATATTCGCTTCGTACGTGACGAACTGCTCGGCTACGAAGCGCACTATCAGAGCCTGCCCGCGTGCCAGGACGCCACGCCGGACATGGTCGACGCCATCCTCGAGGAAGGCGCCAAGTTTTGTGAACAGGTACTGGCGCCGCTGAACCGCGTCGGCGACCAGGAAGGCTGCACCTGGAGCGAGTCGGGCGTTAAAACCCCCGCCGGCTTCAAAGAGGCCTACAAGCAATTCGTCGAAGGCGGCTGGCCGAGCCTGGCCCACGACGTCGATCACGGCGGCCAGGGCCTGCCGGAATCCCTGGGGCTGGCGATCAGTGAAATGGTCGGCGAGTCGAACTGGTCGTGGGGCATGTACCCCGGCCTGTCCCATGGCGCGATGAACACCATCTCCGAGCATGGCACCCCCGAGCAGCAAGAGGCTTACCTGACCAAACTGGTCTCGGGTGAGTGGACCGGCACCATGTGCCTGACCGAACCTCACTGCGGTACCGACCTGGGCATGTTGCGCACCAAGGCCGAGCCTCAGGCCGACGGTTCCTACAAAGTCACCGGCACCAAGATCTTCATCTCGGCCGGTGAGCACGACATGGCCGACAACATCGTCCATATCGTGCTGGCCCGCCTGCCCGATGCGCCGGCCGGCACCAAAGGCATCTCCCTGTTTATCGTGCCCAAGTTCCTGCCGAACGCCGAAGGCGGCGTGGGCGAGCGCAACGCGGTCAGCTGTGGCTCCATCGAACACAAGATGGGCATCCACGGTAACGCCACCTGCGTGATGAACTTCGACGCGGCCACCGGTTACCTGATCGGCCCGGCGAACAAAGGCCTGAACTGCATGTTCACCTTCATGAACACCGCCCGTCTGGGTACTGCGCTGCAAGGTCTCGCGCACGCCGAAGTGGCCTTCCAGGGCGGCCTGAAATACGCTCGCGACCGTCTGCAGATGCGCTCGCTGACCGGCCCCAAAGCCCCGGAAAAAGCCGCCGACCCGATCATCGTCCACCCGGACGTACGTCGCATGCTGCTGACCATGAAAGCGTTCGCCGAAGGCAACCGCGCGATGGTCTACTTCACCGCCAAACAGGTCGACATCGTCAAGTACGGCCAGGATGAAGAGCAGAAGAAACAAGCCGACGCGCTGCTGGCATTCATGACCCCGATTGCCAAGGCCTTCATGACCGAAGTCGGCTTCGAGTCGGCCAACCACGGCGTGCAGATCTACGGCGGCCACGGGTTTATCGCCGAGTGGGGCATGGAGCAGAACGTTCGCGACAGCCGCATTTCGATGCTGTACGAAGGTACCACCGGCATCCAGGCGCTGGACCTGCTCGGCCGTAAAGTGCTGATGACCCAGGGCGAAGCGCTCAAGGGCTTCACCAGGATCGTGCACAAGTTCTGCCAGGCCAACGAAGGCGTTGAGGCGGTTAACGAGTTCGTCCAGCCGCTGGCGCAGATCAACAAGGAGTGGGGCGAGCTGACCATGAAAGTGGGCATGGCCGCCATGAAGGACCGCGAAGAAGTCGGCGCCGCTTCGGTGGACTACCTGATGTACTCCGGTTACGCGTGCCTGGCCTACTTCTGGGCCGACATGGCGCGCCTGGCGGCGCAGAAACTGGCCGAAGGCACCCACGAAGAGGCTTTCTATACCGCCAAGCTGCAGACCGCGCGCTTCTACTTCCAGCGCATTCTGCCACGCACCCGCGCGCACGTTGCCACCATGCTGTCGGGCGCCAACAACCTGATGGATATGAAAGAAGAAGACTTCGGCTTGGCTTACTAAGTCGTTTCTTCCCATTTTTCAGAAGTCAAAACCGCCTGCCCTTCATGGGGCCGGCGGTTTTTTTTATGGGTGTGAGTATCAGTTTATAAGCAGTGACTATATTTGGCAGTGTAGTCACCAGATGACCCTATATATCTATTTGGTTGTTGATATACACTCGATGTTTACTCTGATCGGTCCTTCGGGACCCTTTTCTGGTTTGGAGAGGTTGCCATGGCTGACTACAAAGCGCCCCTGCGCGATATGCGCTTCGTCCTCAATGAAGTCTTCGAGGTCTCCAGCCTCTGGGCGCAGATGCCGGCGCTGGCCGAGACGGTTGACGCCGATACCGTCGAGGCGATCCTGGAGGAGGCCGGCAAGGTCACCAGCAAGACCATCGCCCCACTGAGCCGCAGCGCCGATGAAGAGGGCTGCCGCTGGGACGATGGCGCAGTCACCACCCCGGCCGGTTTCCCCGAGGCCTACCAGACCTACGCCGAAGGCGGCTGGGTGGGCGTTGGTGGTGATCCGTTGCACGGCGGCATGGGCATGCCCAAGGTGGTCTCGGCGCAAGTCGAAGAAATGGTCAACTCCTCGAGCCTGGCCTTCGGCCTGTACCCGATGTTGACGGCCGGTGCCTGCTTGTCGATCAACGCCCATGCCAGCGAGTCGCTGAAAGAAACCTACCTGCCAAATATGTATGCCGGTGTCTGGACCGGTTCCATGTGCCTGACCGAGTCCCACGCCGGCACCGACCTTGGCATCATCCGCACCAGGGCCGAGCCTCAGGCCGATGGCAGTTACAAGGTCAGCGGCACCAAAATCTTCATCACCGGCGGTGAGCACGACCTGACCGAGAACATCATCCACCTGGTGCTGGCCAAGCTGCCAGATGCCCCGGCCGGGCCCAAGGGCATCTCGCTGTTCCTGGTGCCCAAGTTCATGGTCAATGCCGACGGCAGCCTGGGTCAGCGTAACCCGGTCAATTGCGGCTCGATCGAACACAAGATGGGCATTCAGGCCTCGTCCACCTGCGTGATGAACTTCGATGAGGCAGTCGGCTATATCGTCGGCGAGCCGAACAAGGGCCTGGCGGCCATGTTCACCATGATGAACTACGAGCGCCTGGGCGTGGGTATCCAGGGCCTGGCATCGGCCGAGCGCTCTTACCAGAACGCTATCGAGTATGCCCGCGACCGCCTGCAAAGCCGTTCGCCAACCGGCCCGCAGGCCAAGGACAAAGTCGCCGACCCGATCATCGTCCACCCCGACGTGCGGCGCATGCTGCTGACCATGAAAGCCTGCAACGAAGGCGGCCGGGCGTTTTCCACCTACGTGGCCATGCAATTGGACTGCGCCAAGTTCAGCGAAGACCCGGTGGTGCGCAAGCGCGGTGAAGACCTGGTCGCCCTGTTGACCCCGGTGGCCAAGGCGTTTCTGACTGACCTGGGCCTGGAAACCACCGTGCACGGCCAGCAGATCTTTGGCGGCCACGGGTTTATCCGTGAATGGGGCCAGGAGCAGCTGGTGCGCGATGTGCGCATCACTCAGATCTACGAAGGCACCAACGGCATCCAGGCGCTGGACCTGATGGGCCGCAAGGTCGTGGGCAGCGGTGGCGCGCTGTACAAGCTGTTTATCGATGAGATCCGCCACTTCACGGCCACTGCTGACGCGGCGCTGGGCGAGTTCACCAGGCCGCTGAACGCGGCGCTGGATAACCTCGATGACCTGACCGACTGGGTGCTGGACCGGGCCAAAACCAACCCCAATGAAATCGGCGCGGCCTCGGTCGAGTACCTGCATGTGTTTGGCTACACCGCTTACGCCTACATGTGGGCCTTGATGGCCAAGGCGTCCTTGGGCAAGGAAGCGCAAGAGGATTTCTATGCCAGCAAACTGGGCACCGCACGCTTCTATTTCGCCCGCCTGCTGCCGCGTATCCATTCCTTGACCGCCTCGGTGAAGGCCGGCAGTGAATCGCTGTTCCTGTTGGATGCCGATCAGTTTTGATCGACGGGCGGCGTGTAGGTAAATGCTTACACGACGTGCTGCTGTTTGGCCTCTATCGCAAGATTGGATCCAGAGCTAATCTAGCTTTCAAGGACGTAGCGCTGGACGCGCAAGAGATAGAACACGGACACGTAGGATTCCCGCCAGGATGGTGGGCAGAAATGGATGTCAGGGAAACAGTCTGCAAAGCCCCGCTTCGGCGGGGTTTTCTTTTATCCGGGTACAGTGTTTTCCCGGTGTCGCTTCAGCTCGGCACGTCCATCGGCTACACGCCCGCCGGACGCGGCCCGATCACTTCCTCCAGCAACGTACGCAGCAGCTCGACCGACGCTTGCTGGCGTTGCGCATCACGGAACACCAAGCCGACTTGCAATGGTACGCGTGGCTCGCTCAGGGGCTTCCAGAGCAGAGTCTGATCGTCATGGATTTCCTGTGCCCGCCCTGGCAACACCGTGGCCAGTGAGGTGTGTGGCAGGCTGTCGAGAATCCCCGCCATGTTGTTCATCTCCGCTTGCACCTGTGGGCGGCGGCCCAGGTTGGCCAGTTGCGTCTGCCAGATCTGGCGGATCTGAAACTCCTCCCCCAACAGCAGCATCGGCAACTCCGCGGCCTGGCTCAGCGAGACTTTCTTGAACTCGCGCAGCGGGTGTTCGGCGGGAATCACCACCCGCAGTTCGTCCTCGTACAGCAGCAGCCCATGCAAGCCCGGCTGGCGGGGCGGCAGATAGCTGATGCCGATATCCAGGGTACCGTTGAGCAGGCGTCGTTCAATCGCCAACCCCGACAGCTCGTAAATCTGCACCACCAGATGCGGCTGAGCCTTGCGCACCCGTTCAAGCAGCTTCGGCACCAGGCTCGGGTGCACGGTTTGCAGCACACCGATGGCCAAGGTTCGCAGCGCTTGGCCCTTGAAGTTGCGCAAGGCCTCGCGGGCCCGCTGCAGGCCATCGAGCAGGGGCAAGGCGTGGTTGTACAACGTATGCGCCGCGAGGGTCGGCAACAGCCGTTTATTGCCGCGCTCGAACAGGCTCACATCAAGGCTGTGCTCGAGTTGCCGGATCTGTTGCGACAAGGCCGGTTGCGACAAGGAAAGGCGTTCGGCGGCACGGCCGACGTGGCCTTCCTCGTACACCGCGACGAAATAACGCAGTTGCCTGAAATCCATAAGAAATACTTATCGAAAATGCTGGGAAAACGAAATGGCCGGGCGACCGGCACACGCCTAGTCTATCCCGTATTCACAAGGCTTACAGGGCCAGAGAGCGCGATGAATACCGTTGACGTGGATGGTGTTTACATAGGCAAGGCAAAAAACCTCGGTCACGGGCTGCTGACTGATATCGACAAGCATCAGGTGGCAAATCGTTTGTGGTTGTGGCCGCAGGGCCTAGGCAACGACGAGCAGGGTTTGCCGCTGGAAGGGTTGCGGGCATGAATCTGTTTAATCTGCGCCGCAATACCGCTGCGCTTGAGTCGTCTGTCACAGAGCCCGCCCCAGTGGAGCCCCAGGGGCTGTCGAGCGCGTGCCTGATGCCGAGCGTCGAGCGGCCCCTGCAACAATTCGTACGGGGCCAAGGCTCCTGGCTGTGGGACAGCACCGGCCGCGCCTATCTGGACTTCACCCAGGGCGGCGCCGTCAACAGCCTCGGCCACAGCCCCAACGTGCTGGTCAAAGCCTTGGCCAGCCAGGCCCAGGCGCTGATCAACCCCGGAGCGGGCTTTCACCATCGTGGGTTGCTGCGCCTGTCCAATCTGTTGTGTGAGCGCACCGGCAGCGACCAGGCGTATCTGCTCAACAGCGGCTCGGAGGCCTGTGAAGGCGCGATCAAGCTGGCACGCAAGTGGGGCCAGCTGCACCGCAACGGCGCTTACCGGATTATCACCGCGAGCCAGAGCTGCCACGGGCGTAGTTTCGGCGCGCTATCGGCCTCCGGCAAGGCGGAATTTGAAGCCTTGTTCGAGCCCAAGCTGCCGGGCTTCTGCAAGGTACCGTTCAATGATCTGCCAGCACTGCATGCGGCGGTTGATTCCCGGACTGTGGCGATCATGCTGGAGCCGATTCAGGGCGCGGCGGGCGTTATTCCTGCGACGGCCCATTACCTGAAGGGCGTTGAGCGGCTGTGCCGTGAGCTGGGCATCCTGCTGATTCTGGATGAAGTGCAGACAGGCGTAGGTCGCTGCGGCGCGTTGCTGGCGGAAGAAACCTACGGCGTGCGCGCCGATATCGTCACCTTGGGCAAGGGCTTGGGGGGTGGCGTACCGCTGGCGGCATTGCTGGCACGCGGCAGCGCCTGTTGCAGTGAACCGGGCGAACTGGACGGCAGCCACCATGGCAACGCCCTGATGAGCGCTGCGGGCCTGGCGGTGCTGCAAACTGTGCTGGAGCCTGGCTTTATCGATCATGTTCAGGACGCCGGTCGGCATATGCGTGATGGCCTGAGCCGGCTTTCCGGCCGTTATCAACAGGGTGAAGTGCGCGGCCAGGGGTTGCTCTGGGGCCTGAACCTGGCCGATGACAGCGCGGCCGAGGTGGTCGGGGCCGCGCTGCAGGAAGGCTTGCTGCTCAATGCCCCGCAACCTGATTGCTTACGCTTCTCACCGGCACTGACCGTGAGCAAAGGCAATATCGATGAAATGCTGCTGCGCCTGGCCCGCGCCTTCGCCCGCGTGCGCACGGCCCAGTTGCAGCGCTCCCTTGACTGATACCGATTTCCCTAACCGTCTGGCGTTATTGCGCATCGCCCCGGGCCTTATTTGGCTCGGGGCGTTTTTTTTGTGGGGAGAGGAACGCCGTCGGGCGGCTGAAGTCTTTAGAGAGTCACTTACAGAGGAAGCGTTTCATGGATCTGATTCGAATTATCTTCGCCATCCTCCTGCCGCCGCTGGGCGTGTTCCTGCAAGTGGGCTTTGCCGGTGCGTTCTGGCTGAACATTCTGCTGACGCTGCTGGGCTACATTCCGGGCATCGTGCATGCGGTGTATATCATCGCCAAGCGTTGAGGGCTCTATTGCCACACTGCTTGTACGGCGCAGTTTTGGGGAGCGCCTGCGAACAGAGAATCTCCCACGGGCCTGAGTCACGACTGGGGCAGTCAGTCAAGCTCAATATCGGCATGAACGGAGATGGGCGTGGAGCAAAGCTTGTCGGGACGCCGAACCGTCGCGATAGCATCGACTCGGTCTCGGGAAATGTCGCCAATGGCTGCGTCTACCCAGCAAGTTTTTTGTCGCTTGTGCTGGCCTCATCGCTAGCAAGCTCTGCTCCCACACAGGCTGTGGGAGATTCTATGGTTGACTGCAATTTTTTTGATGTAGGAGCCGAGCTTGCTCGCGATAAGGACGCCGCGGTTTTACAGGTATTGCGCGTCATCGTTCATCGCGGCGGTGCGGCGATCCGACAAGCCCCAATGCCGGTCAGTTAAGGCGCAGAGCATGTGGGAGCGGATTTATCCGCGAATGTAGGCGCCGCGCAATGCCTGATAAACCGCGGTGTTTTCATTCGCGGATAAATCCGCTCCCACAGGGTTTGTGTCGTTTAATGCCTTAACTGACCGGCATTGGGGCAAGCCCGGCTCCTACATTTAGATCAAAAGCACCACGCGTAATTTCGGCAGGACTGGAGATGGGCGTGGGAGCAGAGCTTGTCGGGACGCCGAACCGTCGCGATAGCATCGACTCGGTCTCAGAATAGGCCGCAAACAGCTGCTCAAAGAGGCGGGGCGGACTCCTGCAACAGTGCCTTGCTATAGAACTGCCACTCATGCTCCAGCGCGTGGGCCAGGTTGGCTGCAGTACGAAAGCCATGGCGTTCGTTGGCATAGAAATGCCCTTCAGCAGGAATGCCATTGTCCTTCAACGCTTGCAGCATCGAGCGGGTTTGCTCCGGCACCACCACGGCGTCCAGCTCCCCCTGAAAGAAGATCACCGGCACCTTGATATTGGCGGCATGCAGCAGGGGCGTGCGGGCGTGGTAGCGTTCGGCGTCACGCTCGGGGTCGCCGATCAGCCAGTCCAGGTAATCGCCTTCGAACTTGTGGGTAGCGCGGGTCAGCGCCAGTGGGTCGCTGACGCCATACAAGCTGGCACCGGCACGGAACACATGATGAAAGGCCAGTGCGCACAAGGTGGTGTAGCCGCCAGCGCTGCCGCCGCGGATAAAGGCTTGCTGCGGGTCGATCAGGCCACGTTCGGCCAGATGCGCCACTACCGCGCAGGCATCTTCCACATCCACCTCACCCCAGCGCAGGTGCAGGGCCTGGCGATAGGCACGGCCGTAACTGGTGCTGCCGCGATAGTTGAGGTCGGCGACGGCAAAGCCGCGCTGGGTCCAGTACTGGATGCGCGGGTCGAGCACCGGAAAGCATGCCGAGGTCGGCCCGCCGTGGATAAACACCACCAAAGGCGGTCGAGCCTGGCCATCCATGGACGGGTAAAAGAAGCCATGGGCCTGGCCATCGCCACTGGGATAGCACAACGGCTGCGGACGGCTGATGCGCTCGCTGGGCAGGGGCATGATGCCGCCGGCCAGAATCTCGACCTGGCCGCTGTGGCGGTCGATGGCGATCACCGCCGGGGTACGAGTCGGGGAAGCGGCAATGGCGTAGACGTGCTGCTGATCCAGATCCAGGCAACGAAAGCGATTGAAGTCTTCTGCCAGGCAATCGACCGGGTTGTCGGCGCCGTGCAGGCCGAGGCGGCTGAAGCCATCTTCGAACCAGGTCGCCAGATACTCGGTTTCGTTCAGGGCTAGCCAGGTGCTCGCACCCAATTGCCAGGGTGCACCGGCATGGTCGGCGCTCGCCGCTGGCAAGGCGCTCCAGCCGCTGGAGCCCTCGCCCCAAGGCTGCCAGAACCCGTTACGGTCGGAGAGGCAATAAAGACGGTTATCCGAGATGAAGCGAGGCTGTTGCAAAGACTCCGGCAGCCCGCCGTCGCCCGCGATACAGCGAGGTGTGCCCCAGCCATCGGCGCTGCGCTCGGCGCACAGCAGGCGGGTTGCAGTCCACGGTTGTTCAGGGCGGCTCCACTCGATCCAGGCCAACCGCTGACCGTCGTCGCTCAGGGTCGGCGCGGCATAAAAGTCGGCGCCTTCGGCCAGTACCTTTCGCTCGCCATCGTGCAGAGCAATGGCGACCAGACGGTGTTCGACGCTATCCGGGGCGTGGGTTTCTTCAACTGACAGCACTTGGCCTGATGCGTACTGCAGGTCGCCATATCGGCGTGTGCCCTGAGTCAAGGCGACAGGTGCCGCGCCATCGAGCACCTGGGTATAGAGCTGCTGGTCGGACTCGTTGACGAACACCAGGCCGTCATCGCTCAAGCAGAATGAGCCGCCGCCATATTCGTAGACCCGGCTGCGCGCGCTGAAGCCGTCGGGGGTCAGGCAGTGCGCCTGGCCGTTGCGCCACCACCAGATACGGCAGGCGGCGTCCTGAGGGCGAAACTCGTTCCAGAACAGGCCTTGCTGGCCCACTCGCAATTCGGCGAAGTCGGTGCCGGCGGCGACGGCCTGCTCGGCGGTGAAACGTTCAGCTTTTGGCGATGAGCCGCGAGTTTCGTTCATTTCGAAAGGCCAGTTGTTCAATGGTCCGGGTCGCGGTTTCGGCGTCTTCCCGCGCTTGCAGGATAATCCCGTGGTCCGCGGACTTGCTGCATACAGGGTCAGCATTGCTGGCGTCCCCGGTGAGCATGAAGGCCTGGCAGCGGCAGCCGCCGAAATCCTTTTCTTTCTCGTCGCAGGAGCGGCAGGGCTCCGGCATCCAATCATAGCCGCGAAAACGGTTGAACCCGAACGAGTCGTACCAGATGTGCTGCATGCTGTGATCGCGCACATTGGGGAACTGCACCGGCATCTGCCGCGCGCCGTGGCAGGGCAGCGCGGTGCCGTCCGGGGTCACGGTCAGGAAAATGCTGCCCCAGCCGTTCATACAGGCTTTGGGGCGCTCTTCGTAATAGTCCGGGGTGACGAAAATCAGCTTGCAGGGGTTGCCGGCCGCTTGAAGTTTTTCCCGGTATTCATTGGTGACCCGCTCCGCGCGCTCCAGCTGCTCGCGGGTGGGGAGCAGACCGACGCGGTTCAGGTGCGCCCAGCCGTAGAACTGGCAGGTGGCGAGCTCGACAAAATCCGCTTCCAGTGCCACGCACAGCTCGATGATTCGGTCGATCTTGTCGATATTGTGCCGGTGAGTGACGAAGTTGAGCACCATCGGATAGCCGTGGGCCTTGACTGCCTTGGCCATGGCCAGCTTCTGCGCAAAGGCTTTCTTTGAACCGGCGAGCAGGTTGTTGACCTGCTCGTCACTGGCCTGGAAGCTGATCTGGATATGGTCGAGACCTGCGTCCTTGAAGTCGCTGATTTTCTGTTCGGTCAGGCCGATGCCGGAGGTGATCAGGTTGGTGTAATAGCCCAGCCGCCGACCCTCGCGGATCAGCTCGGCGAGGTCCTGGCGCACCAGCGGCTCACCACCGGAGAACCCCAACTGCGCGGCGCCCATTTCGCGGGCTTCGCGCATCACCTTGAACCATTGTTCGGTGCTCAGCTCCTGGCCCTGCTCGGCAAAGTCCAGCGGGTTGGAGCAATAGGGGCATTGCAGCGGGCAGCGGTAGGTCAGCTCGGCGAGCAGCCACAGTGGCAGGCCGACCTCGGGTTTTGGCGGCAGCTCAGACAAGTTCGATCCAGTGTTCGGCACGGGCGACCTCCATAAACTGCTCGATGTCATCGCCCAGTTCCGGCACACCCGGGAACTGGCGGTCCAGTTCGCTGATGATTGCGGCAACGGTGCGCTGGCCATCAATGAGCCCGCCAATGGCGGCGGCGCTCTCGTTGAGTTTGATCATGCCCTCGGGGTACAGCAGCACGTGTCCCTTTTGCGCCGGTTCGTACTGGTAACGGTAGCCCTGGCGCCATTTGGGGGTCAGTTCTCGATCGAAGCTCATAGGGCAATCCCCTTGTGCCAGACACGCTCGCGGGTCACGCTGTGATAGGGCGGGCGGTTCAATTCGTAGGCCATGCTCATGGCATCGAGCATGCTCCAAAGTATGTCCAGTTTGAACTGGAGAATTTCCAGCATGCGCTGCTGGCCTTCGGCGGTCGTGTAATGCTGCAGCGTGATCGCCAGGCCATGCTCGACATCGCGACGGGCCTGGCCCAGGCGGGTGCGGAAGTACTCGTAGCCGGCCGGGTCGATCCAGGGGTAGTGCTGCGGCCAACTGTCGAGCCGGGACTGGTGGATCTGCGGGGCAAACAGCTCGGTCAGCGAGCTGCTGGCGGCCTCTTGCCAGCTGGCGCGGCGGGCAAAGTTGACATACGCATCGACGGCAAAGCGCACGCCGGGCAGCACCAGCTCCTGGGAGCGCAGTTGGTCCGGGTCCAGCCCCACGGCCTGGCCCAGTCGCAGCCAGGCTTCGATGCCGCCGTCTTCGCCGGGAGCGCCATCGTGGTCAAGCAGGCGCTGAATCCACTCGCGGCGGATCTCCCGGTCCGGGCAGTTGGCCAGGATCGCGGCGTCCTTGAGCGGGATGTTGACCTGATAATAAAAGCGGTTGGCGACCCAGCCCTGAATCTGCTCGCGGGTCGCGCGGCCTTCATACATCGCCACGTGGTACGGGTGATGAATGTGGTAATAGGCGCCCTTGGCACGCAAGGCCTGCTCGAATTCGGCGGGGGACAGCGGTTTGGCGTCGCTCATGTCAGCTCCTACAACTCGATGCTCATGCCGTCGAAGGCGACTTCGACGCCCCGGCGTTCGACTTCGGCGCGTTCGGCGGAGTCTTCATCGAGGATCGGGTTGGTGTTGTTGATGTGGATCAGCACCTTGCGCTGACGCGGGAACTGCTCGAGCACTTCGAGCATGCCGCCCGGGCCGTTCTGTGCCAGATGGCCCATTTCGCGGCCGGTGCGGGTGCCGACGCCGCGGCGCTGCATCTCGTCATCGTTCCACAGGGTGCCGTCGACCAGCAGGCAATCGGCTTCGTGCATCTTTTGCAGCAGGGCGTCGTCGAACTGTCCAAGGCCAGGGGCGTAGAACAGTTTACCGCCGGTACGCAAATCTTCGACGATCAGGCCCAGGTTGTCGCCGGGGTGCGGGTCGAAGCGGTGCGGAGAGTAGGGCGGCGCGGCGCTGCGCAGCGGGAACGGTGTGAAGCGCAGATTCGGGCAAGCGTCGATGACGAAGCTGCCTTCCAGCTCGATGCGGTTCCAGACCAGGCCACCGTTCCAGTGGCTGAGCATGTTGAACAGCGGAAAACCGGTGGTCAGGTCCTGGTGGACCATGTCCGTGCACCAGACCTGATGGGGGCAGCCTTCGCGCAGGCTGAGCAGGCCAGTGGTGTGGTCGATCTGGCTGTCCAGCAGGACGATGGCGTTGATGCCGGTGTCTCGCAGAGCGCGAGCCGGTTGCATCGGGGCAAAGCCTTGCAGCTGCGCGCGGATGTCCGGCGAGGCGTTGCACAGCACCCAGTGCACGCCGTCATCGGACAGGGCTATGGAGGATTGGGTGCGCGCCGTGGCGCGCAAGGTGCCGTCACGAAAGCCCTTGCAGTTGACGCAGTTGCAGTTCCACTGCGGGAAACCGCCACCGGCGGCGGAACCTAGAATCTGGATGTACATGGCTGCTCCATCGTGCGGCGCCTGGAAATAAAAACGCCCCGGCTGACCGAGGCGTTGTACTGCAAGCGCACTCAGCGGCTAGCGAAGTACATGGTTACTTCAAAGCCGATACGCAGGTCAGTGTAAGCAGGTTTGGTCCACATGGGAGTACTCCTTCCGGATAGGTCTAGGGGCTTGTAACTAGACATTTAGTCCACCTCCCGAGGGAGAGGGTCAGATGCTTAGGGACCTATGTTACTAAATTTCTCAGTCGGGATATGCCCGATTTTTCAAGAAAAAACGTTACAGCAACGGTAAGTATCAGCGTGGGGGCCGCCACAGGTCATTTGGCGCCTGGCCATTGGCCAGACACAAAACGCCGTGGCAAGCCTGGGTCAGCTGCTGCGCGGCTGCACTCACGGTATTTGAGTCCAGGGTTTTAAGTGTGTCTTGAAGTGTAGCCGGACTATCCGACAAGCGACCGCCCAAGAGCGACTGCCAGGCCCGTTCAGCGGCCTCGGCGTCGGTCATCGCGCTGCTTTCGAACTGAGCGCTCAGTGCCGTTATCGGCTCACTCAGATCAACGGCGCTGATGGTTTTGGCCTGTTCGTTCAACACGTCCTGGATATGCGCGACGATCTCACTGGTCGTGGCGCTGGGCGATTGAACGCCGAAGACAATGCCTTGCAGGCCTTGAAGCTGGCGAAAAGCGCTGAAGACCGCATAGCCCAGCTGCAGCTCGACGCGCAGGCGTTGATAGAACGGGCCTTGCAGCAGATACGCCAGCAGGCGCCAGAGGGCTTCAGGGCCAGGGTAGAACAACAGAACCGCCTGCTCACTGCCCGCCAGGGTCTGCTGGCGCCATTGCCGCTCAAACGCCAGTGGTGGTGTGCCAGTGAAGTTGGCCTGTGCTTGCCCGGGGGCAGTGCTCAACACATGGAAAAGCTGAGCCTGCTGCGCTGTGGATAACCCGGTCGCCATCGCGTGCCAGCGTGCCGTTGCCCACAGATCGTTCAAGGCATCGCAAGCGGATTCCCGGTTTGGCGATTCGGTTGGACGCGGGGATTCGCTCAACAGCGCTTCAGGCAGTCGCTGGATCAATGCCCGGATCGGCATCAAGGGCGGCGTATGGTCGGCCTCGCCGTAACCCTGCCAGCTGCTGGCCGGTGGCGCACGGAGCACGTTCAAAGCCTCTTGCAGAACGGCTGCGATGGGCGCTGCAACACCGCTGCACTTGAGCTGCCAGAAGGCCCCGCAGGCACTGAAGCTCAACTCGACACCTGCCTGCCGGGCGCGTTGGACGAGGCCTTGCAAGGCGTGTTCGAGTACCTTTGCGAAGCTGCTCTGAAGGGGGGGATGGAGCTGCCAACGCAGGTAGACCGCTGCCCATTCACCCTGCGCCGGCAGGGCATCGCTCAATGTCAGCGCCTCGGGGCAGGGCGCTGTTGTCAGGGGCGCCGCAGCCGTCTGCAAGAACGGATTGGGGGCGGGCAGTCGCCAAGGGATATCCGGGGCAATGCGCTGTACAGTTTTGTTGAGCATTCGCTGCACAAGCGCTGGCAAAGCGCGGGTGACGTTTTCGCCTTCGCCGTAATGCTCGCTGGCAAGACGGGCCAGTTCCAGGGCGCTGCCGGTAGCCAGCTTGCGTTGACGCAGCAGCGCGTATTCACGCTCCAGCGGCTGCCACTTCGCGTGCTGGAAAAACGCCAGCCAGTCGTACAGAAGGCCGATGGCTGTCGGATCATCCTTGAGCGAGGCGGGCTCGAATCTGATGTGCAGCAACGCCTGGCCCGCAAACTGATAAAGCAGCTCGCAGATCAGGCGCTGCAGACCCACCTGCTCGCGCATTTGCGCGACCAGCCCGCCCGGTTGTTCATCGGTCAGCCAGGTGGAGAGGAAATCGATCGCTTGCGCGATGCCATCGGGCAATTCCTCGCAGGCGAACAGCAGTGCTTGCGTTGGCACGTCATCGAGCAGCGGTGGCGGCAACGGTTGTTGCACCCTCTCACCACTCGGGAACAGCGCGCCGAACTGCCGTGCCAGCGCTTCAAGCGCTTCCAGAGGCTGAGGCCCTGCCAGGCTCAAGGTCATCTGCCCGGCCTGGTAATAGCGCTTGCGAAACTGCTGCAAGGCACATTGGAAATCGGGCCGGGGCACCGGCAGGCTGTAGCGATTGCCGGCGTGAAAGCCGCGCAACGGGTGCGCCGCCGAAAGCTGTTGCAACAATGCGAATTGCTGTTGTGCGGCGGCGTCGCGTGACCAGGCGATGAACTCGGCGTGCAGCACTTCACGCTCGCGCAGTTGATCTTCCGGGGCCAGACGCGGGTGGGCCAGCATGTCGCACAAGCGCTCCAGCCCGCCGGCGAAGGCTGCAACCGGCACTTCAAAAAAGTAATCCGTGGTGCGCTCGCGGGTGCTGGCATTGACCTGCCCGCCATGGCGCTGCACATAGCGCATCAGCCCGTCAGCGGCGGGAAAACGCTCGCTGCCGAGAAAAAACAGGTGTTCCAGAAAGTGGGCCAGGCCAGGCCATTGCGCAGCGACGTCATGATTGCCAGCGGCTACGCGCAGGGCCGCTGCACAGCGTTTGAGCTGCGGTGCAGCGTGCAGGCTGACACGCAGGCCATTGGCCAAGGTGAGGTGCTGGAGCATGACGACGTAAGCTATTGGGCCCGTAGAGTCGTCATGCTAACGGATAACACCGCTGGCAGCTTCAGCCTTTGCTCAAATCGCCGTACAGCTCGGGTCGGCGGTCTTGCAGATACGGCGTATGCGCGCGCACGCTGGTCATCAGCTCCCGGTCGAGGCTGACCACCAGCATTTCGCTGCTCTCTTGCGCCTGGGCAAGCACACTGCCATCGGGGGCGGCGATGCTGCTTTGGCCGCAATAGTGGATATCGCCTTCGCTGTCGCAGTAGTTGGCGTAGGCCACATAACACTGATTTTCCTGGGCGCGGGCACGCACCGTGACCTGGGCGATGAAGTCATACGGCTTCATGTTGGCGGTGGGCACCAGGATCAGCTCGGCGCCCGCCAATGCCAGGCGACGGGTGTTCTCCGGAAACTCCAGGTCGTAGCAGATCAGCAGGCCCAGGCGCCAACCGTTGAGCTCGATGATCGGGAATTCGCCAGCGCCGGCACTGAACATTTGCCGGTCCAGCTCGCCGAACAGATGCGTCTTGCGGTAGTTACCCAGCGCCTGACCTTGGGCGTCGATCAGTTGCACGCTGTTGAAAATCCGGTCGTCAACGCCCCGCTCCGGGTAGCCGTAGACGATGGCGATACCGCAGCTGCGAGCGATCTCACCGACCTGCTGCGCCGCCTGGCCGTCGTGAGCTTGCGCCAGGCTCGCGACCTGCTCGGCGCCGATGTTATAGCCACTCAGAAACATCTCCGGGCAGACCAGCAGGTTCGCACCGCGAGCGGCGGCCTCATGGGCCTGTTGGCGCAGGCGCTCAAGGTTGGCGGTCACATCCAGCGGTAGCGGTGCACATTGAAACAGGGCGATGCGCATGGTGACGTTCCTTTTTAATCCGGCAGGGCAATCGGGCCGATCTCGGCAAACACGTCACCCGGGCCGGGGTTCTGCGGGTGAGTGCGACCACCAAAGTGATTCATGATGCCCCACACCGCGTTGAGCGAAGTTTGCACGGCGCCTTCGACCCAGGCGGGTGTCCAGGACACATCGTCGCCAGCAATGAATATGCCGCGTTGCTCGGCGGGCATCTGGTCCTGCATGAAGTGGGCATACATACGTTGATTGTAACGGTAGTGCCCCGGGAGCGCGCCCTTGAAAGCGCCAAGGAAATGCGGGTCGGCCTCCCATGAAACGGTGATCGGGTCACCGATGATGCGCCCGGCGATATCCACCTTCGGATAGATCTTTTTCAATGCGTCGAGGGCCAGTTTGACGCGCTTTTCCACCGGGTGCGGGAGCATCTTCAAGGCATCGCTCATCCACGAGTAGGACAGGCAGATCACCCCCGGCTTGTCGTCGCCGTTGTCGAACAGGTAGGTGCCGCGGGTCAGTCGGTCGGTGAGGGTCATGCTCATCACGTCGCGGCCGGTTTCCGGGTCTTTGTCCTTCCAGAACGGCCGGTCGACCATCACGAAGGTTTTCGAGGATTGCATGTAGCGGGTGCGGTCCAGGGCCATCCACATCTTTTGCGAGAACAGCGACTCTTCGCATTCGATCTGGGTGGTCAGCAGCCAGCTCTGGCAGGTGGTCAGTACCGCAGCATAGTGGCGGGTGTCGCCCCAGTTGTCGGTCACCGCCAGGCGCCCGTCGCTGGCGCGGGCAATGCTTTTGACGCCCGAGCGCGGCGCACCGCGGTGCAGGGTGCTCAAGCTGGTGCCTTGCGGCCAGTGCGCACAGCGTTCGGGCACGTGGCGCCAGATGCCCAGCGGCACTTGTTCGACGCCGCCGACGATCAGGTGCTGATGGTCGTCGCAGTTGGTCATCACCACGCGGAAGATTTCCAGCATCGAATTGGGGAAGTCCGAGTCCCAGCCGCCGGTGCCGAAGCCCACCTGGCCGAACACCTCGCGGTGCAGAAAGCTCAGCTTGGCAAAGGCTTTGGAGGTGGCGACAAAGTCATAAAAGGTGCGGTCATCCCACAGCGGCACCAGGGTGTTCCACAGTTCCTTGAGGCGCGGCACATCGCGGTCGCGGATCGCTTGCTGGATCTCGCCAAAACGGGCGCCGTCCTCCAGCGCATCGGCCCAGGCGTCAGCGACCTCCTGAAACAACTTGGGCAAGTCGGCGAGTTTTTCCGCGTAATAGGTCTGGCCTTCCAGATCGATGACCGTGCTGCCGGAAGCGCCGGTCAACGGATTGGGAAACGGCTTGGTCTCAAGCCCGAGCTTGTCCACATAGTGATAGAACGCCGTCGACGACACCGGGAAGCGCATCCCGCCTAGCTCGGCGATGATCCCATCGGTGCCCTCGAAGGCCTGTGAACGCAACCGGCCGCCCATCTTCGACGCTTCATACACCACAGGCTTGAGGCCCAGCTTCATCAGCTCGTAGGCGGCCACCAGGCCAGCAATCCCGGCGCCGACAATCGCCACTTCCTCACCGTGGCGTTGCGCCGGAATACTGCCCAGGCCGGCGGGATGCTCGATCCAGTCATCGAATGCGAAGGGAAAGTCCGGTCCGTAGACCGTGATGGGTTTTTTACCGTCGGCGGGGTGGCGATTGTTCTTGTGCATGGCAGACCTCGTCGGGCTCGGCGCTGGGTGCAGAGCGTGAGTATAGAGAACGAATGAGGGCCATTTTAAGGAGGGTGGGGTTCGTAAATAAGATGCAAGGTGTCGTCATATAGAGCATTGATTGATCAATATGACGAAAAATTTGTGCATTTTGATGTGAGGCGTCATCGCTTAGGTTTAGTTGCTGCTTTCTCGCTCGTTCAGCTGCCAATGCTTCGAACCCTTCTACCAACTCGGAAAAGATATCCCTTTTCATAACACCCTCGCCTTTATCAAGTTATCCAGCAGTACGCGCCCGTCGAGCCTATACAGGGATAACAAAAAAGGTCACCGTGCTTTGGTTTCTGGAAATGTCCGCTTACTCAGATGGGCTGCCCGCGATCAATCTTGCTGCTGAGGATGATCGAGGTGGTGGTCTTCTCCACCCCCTCGACACTGCCGATCTGGTCCAGCAACTGGTCCAGTTGTTCCGGCGAGTCGGTGCGCAGCCAGGCGACGTAGTCGAATTCGCCACTCACGGCACACAGTTGCTCGACCTGCGCCATGGCGCTCAGCCGGCGCACCACGTCCTTGCCGGAGCGCGATTGCACGGTGATCCCGACGTAGGCCTGCAAGCCGCCATCGATGACCCGCTGACCCAGCCGCACCCCGTAGCCGGTGATGACCTTGGCCTTTTCCAGCCGGGCCAGGCGGGAGGTGACGGTGGTGCGGGCGATTCCCAGGTTGCGCGCCAGCATGGCCACGCTTTCGCGGGCATTGATTTGCAGGGCGGCGATGAGTTGGCGGTCGATTTCGTCGAGGGCGGGGGGGCGCAGTTCGGACATGGGGTTCTCAGGCTAAGGCTGGCACAGGCCAGTTGATTTGATAGCGGGTGCTGCGCCCGCCGCCGGCCATTCTGGTCAGGTAGCCTTTTTCCAGCAAGTCGGCGAGGTGGCGGGTAGCGGTGGCCTTGCTGACCTTGGTGACGGCTTGATACTCAGACGCGCTGATGCCTTCGCTGAATCCGTTCTCACCGCCATCCAGCAGGCGGTTGAGCACTTTAAGCTGTTCATCAGACAAGCCCTGGTTTCTGTGCAGCTGCCAGAATCGCGCTTTGTTCAGTACGCGCTCGATGCGCGCGATCGCGCTTTGCGGGCTGGCGAGCAAGGTTTGCAGAATCCACTCAAGCCAGGGAGTGATATCCATCGAGCCCTTCTGGCTGTTTTGAAGGATTCGATAGTAGCCCGCGCAATCTTCAAGGATGCGTGCTGACATGGTGTAGAGGCGGGTCGCCTGATGCTCCCCTTGTGCCAGCACCAGATCGGTCAACGCCCGCGTCAACCGGCCGTTGCCGTCTTCAAAAGGGTGAAGCGTGACGAACCAGACATGCGCGATGCCGGCGCGTATGAACGGGTCGAGCCGGGTGTCGTTTCGGCTTTCGTTAAACCGGGTGAGCTATTCGGCTCACGGGATGAGCCGATTAACGCACCTATTTGGCTCATCGTCCAGTTGGCGGCTGTTTGTGCCAGCGCGTGCTCAAGCGCGGCAGGGGGTTAAGGGGTCCACCCGGACCACTTTCCCATCGGCCAATTCTCGTTACCAAATTTCAAAAAATAGTGTGTGTGGTGTGTATGGTGGTGCGGTAGTGTGTATGCTGCACATCATCGGGCAAGGAGGTAAAGGGAAGCCACCACCAGTACAAACATCCAGTAAAGCATGGGCGGGTCACAGTGAAACACCCCGCTCTAGAGATACCGAAAGGAACATTCAACAACATACTGAAACAGGCTGGTCTCAAATGAAACCGGCAACACGGCGGGACGGAACCAATGAAATTTCCAGTTGTACTTCATAAAGATCCTGACTGTGCCTATGGCGTCACAGTGCCCGACGTGCCGGGCTGCTTTTCCGCTGGTGAGACTGTCACCGAGGCGCTGGAAAGCGTGCAAGAGGCACTCGCCCTGCATTTCGAAGGCCTGGTAGTCGACGGCGTAGCGTTACCTCAGCCAAGCGAAGTCGACGCGCATTTGGATAATCCAGACTATGCAGACGGAATCTGGGCGGTAGTGGAGTTCGACGTGACGCCATACCTGGGCAAAGCGGTGCGGTTCAACGCGACGCTGCCTGAACGGCTGCTCAAGCGCATTGATGACGTAGTAGGTCGGGATGGGCGTTACGCATCGCGTTCAGGATTTCTTGCCTGTGCTGCGCTGCGTGAGCTGTCGCACTGAAGGCCAAGGTCGCGACACTCGGTAAAAGGGATAAAAAGCAAAAAAGCCGCGCAATGCGCGCAATGCTGTTCACTTAAGCGGAGCAGCCTTGCGATCCACCGGAAACCGGGTTTTAGACATCTTCACTGTCCTGGGTCTCGACGGCCTGGGGCATTTTTTTATGAACAACGTGCCGATGCTGCCG
>NZ_JAAAMT010000021.1 GCF_009905435.1 Pseudomonas sp. R5(2019) | reverse complement strand
CGGTGGAAGACAGGGACTGATCTATCGTCGTATTCTTTTTCATGGACTCGCCCTCGCTGTCGTTGGCTTCTTAGACCGCCACCGTGGCGCATTGACGCCTCGGCGTGGGCGAGTCCATGTAATTACAGCCGAATAAACCCACACCCTGAAGTGTTCACGCCTGGCCCCTCTCTCAGGAGACACACTTGATGAGCACTTCGTCCCGGCGTCACTGGCTACTGATCCTCGTCGGCCTCATCCTCTGCCTGGTCGCCGGCACTGCCCTGGCCAACGGTGACGGCGATGGCCCGCCCATCCCCACGTGTCCCAAAGGCAAGGTCTGGGACAGCAGCATCCGCCGTTGCGTGCTGAAAACCAGCCAGCTGCTGCAGGACGCCGACCGCGCCGCCTATGCCTACCACCTGACCAGGCTGGATCGCTCCCAGGAAGCCCTGGACCTGCTCGACACCCTCCAGCAGCCCGACACCCCGCAAGCGCTCAACTACCGAGGTTACGCCACCCGCAAGCTGGGGCGCGTGGATGAAGGCATCGGCTACTATCTGAAGGCAGTGCAACTCGATCCGCAGTATGTGCTGGTGCGTGAATACCTGGGTGAAGCCTACGTACTCAAGGGTCGCCTGGATCTGGCCCGGGAGCAGCTGCAAATGATCGAGCGTCTGTGTGGCCGCGACTGCGAGTCCTATGAGGACTTGTCAGCCTCGATCGCGCACCCTGAAGCGCTATGAACACCTGTCCTGATCTGCGGAGGCGACCATCGCGGCCTCGACCGATATGCGCAATCAGCTGGGCCCCCACCTGGCGCGCCTGTGGCGTTACGCGCTGGTGTTGTCGCGCCAGCCGCAGCTGGCCGAAGACCTGGTGCAGGCGACTTGCGTACGGGCACTTGAGCGCGCCGGGCAATTTACCCCCGGCAGCCGGCTGGACCACTGGCTGTTCTCGATCCTGCGCTCGGTCTGGCTCAACGAACTGCGTGCCCAGCGCGTTCGCCGAGGGCAAGGCCAGGTGGAGGCCGAGCAGGTGTTGGTCGTCGATGGCGAGCAGATTGCGCAATGGCATGTCTATGCCAGCGAGGTGCTGCGCCAGGTCAGCGCCCTGCCCTCGGCCCAGCGCGAAACACTGTTCCTGGCTTACATTGAAGGCTTGGGCTATCGCGAGGTGGCACAGCTGCTGGGCGTGCCGGTGGGCACGGTGATGAGTCGCCTGGCCGCTGCACGAGTGAAACTGGCGCAGGGCTCGTCGGCCCCGGGAGACCTGTCATGACCCCGCACATCAACGCTCCCGTCAGCGATGAAACCTTGACCGCGCTGATTGATGGCGAGCTCGAAACTATCCACGCCCGCCAAGTCCAGCTGCAGATCGACGCCAACCCGGCGCTGGCTGCACGTCTGGCGTGGCTGCGCCAGGGCGGGTTGACCCCGCTCACCGAAGCTTTTGACGACTTGCTCTGCCAGGCACCGCAAACGCGGCTGGCCTCCATGCTCGCGGCATTGCCTGAGCCACCGGCAGCTCCCGCTCGCGTCACCGGCATTGGCAGGCGTCAGTTAGTGGCGGCCGCCGCCGGGTTGTTCGCCTTCGGGGTGCTGGCTGACCGCGCCTGGCTGGGCTGGCTGGCCAGGGCCCGGCTGAACCAGGACAACTGGCGTGAGCAGGTGGCCGACTACATGGCACTGTACACCCGCAGCACCCTGGAGCAGTTGCCCGTGGATGCCGCCAGCCAACGGGCGCAACTGGCGATCGTGAGCGAGCGCCTGGCCTTGGCATTGACGCTGGAGAGCGTTCAGTTACCGGGGCTGACCCTCAAGCGCGCGCAGCTGCTGCAATACGATGGCCAGCCGATTGCCCAGCTGGCCTACCAGGACACCAGTCACGACCCGCTGGCCTTGTGCATCACGCCTCGAGAAGGCGAAGCTGGACTGGCACACGAACGCCGGCAGGGGCTGAATCTGGTGCACTGGGCGACCCACCGGCATGCTTTTCTGCTGATTGGCCGCAGCCCGCCAGCCAGCCTGGAAACCATGGCAATCCTGATCCGAACTCGATTGCAGGCCTGATATGTCCAGACACCCCCTGTTGCCCCTGCTGATGGCTGCCAGCCTGCTCGCTCCCGCGGGTCAGGCGGCCGACACCTGGCGCCTGAGCAAGGACGAAGACGGCGTGCAGGTGTACCTGAGCCAGGTGCCGGGCTCGCGCTACCAGAGTTACCGCGGAGTGGTCGATATCCAAGCGGATGTCTCCACCCTGTCGGACCTGCAGGAAAACCTGCGGGTCGCCTGCGCCTGGCTGTATGCCTGCGCACAGATGGAGCTGCTCAAGGTCAAGGGCGATGAAACCTGGGTGTACATGAAAACCAAGTTGCCCTGGCCCGCCGAGCCGCGCGACCTGGTGCTGCACGTGGTCACCGAGCGCAAGGACAACGGCAAGCTGCTGCGGCGTATCAAAGCAGTGCCCCATTACCGCCCACGCGTCAAGGGCTACATCCGGGTGCCCTACCTGTCCGGCCTCTGGATTTTCGAGCCCACTGGCGAGCGTCAAACCCGGGTGATCTACCAGATGCGTGCCGAACCCGGCGGTGAAGTGCCCGCCTGGCTCGCCAACCGCTTTGTCATCGATGCGCCGATGGAAACCCTGCGCACCTTGCGCGCGGTGGCCGAACGCCAGGGCATCCGTGCGCCCAAGCCCTGACTCATTTACCCTTCGCCAACCCTGAATCCGCTGGGCTGGGTTTCACCACCTGGTTCAATCAACTGCGGTTTGCCATCGTTGATCAGCTCAATGAGCTTTTTCGCCGCGGCCATGTCCCGGTCGAGGACGCTAACGTTGTCGAACTGGACGAATTCGTCAATATCCTGACGCTCGAGTTCAGTCATCAGGTTTTGCAGGTTGCCGGCAGTGCGTTGCGCGTCCACATAGACAGTCCCCAAGCCTGCATTGCGGGCGTACTGCCAGTCGAATTCATCTTCAGATAGTCAGCACGGGCGGCCACCGTCGATCCCTCATTGGAGGCGGGCTGCAGGGGTGTCTGAAGGGCCTGCAACAGATGTATGTCAACTTAGCATCAGTGCTCCAAAGCGCAAGCCGATGTGCGCCATGTGTTTCAGAACGGCGATCCCCATGGTTTGACCCAAGGCAATTTGCCTTTACCTTTCGTGACCGTTCATCGCCTCGTCAAGCAGGACATTTCTGGCCAATAGTCAGAGCAAGTGCTTGATTTAATGGCGAATTGATCTCAAAAAGCCAGCCCTTCCAGCGCCCAAACCGGGGGTCTGAATGTCAGTTCCTTGACACGCTTTTGCCCCACTGGTCTACACCTAGTTTCAACAGTCTCAGGTTCCTTACAACCCTTCCAAATCTTACGAGGCACGCCAACATGGACGTGAGCGTATTTGGCACAGGTTACGTCGGTCTAGTTCAGGCCGCGGCCCTGGCGGATGTTGGACACAGAGTCCTCTGTGTGGACATCGATCATAATAAAATCAGTCAGTTACAGCGCGCAGTTCCTCCAATACATGAGCCTGGTTTGTCGACCCTGCTGGAGGAAAACATCAAGGATGGACGGCTGCTTTTCAGCACCCAGGCCAGCGATGCCGTCACCCATGCAGAGCTGATTTTCATCGCCGTCGGCACCCCTCCCGATGAAGACGGTTCGGCCGACCTCAGCCACGTACTGGGGGTGACCCGGGAAATTGCCCGGCTGATGACCACCGACAAAATTCTGATCATCAAGTCAACGGTTCCGGTCGGCACCGCCGACAAGGTGCTCGCCGCAGCCCGCCACGAACTGCAACAGCTCGACAAGCACCCGCTTAGCGTTCGGGTGGTGTCCAACCCCGAGTTTCTCAAGGAAGGTAGCGCGCTCAGCGATTGCACCCGTCCGGACCGCATCATCATCGGCACCGACGACGAGCTGGCCCGTGAACAGATGAGCGAGCTCTACGCGCCCTTCTGCCGCAACCGCGAAAAACTGATGTTCATGGATTGCCGCAGCGCCGAACTGACCAAGTACGCCGCCAATGCCATGCTCGCGACCCGCATCAGCTTCATGAACGAGCTGGCCAACCTCAGCGAGTTGCTGGGCGCCGACATCGAGGCGGTCCGCAAGGGCATTGGTTCGGACCCGCGCATCGGTTACCACTTTATCTACCCCGGCTGCGGCTTTGGCGGCTCGTGCTTTCCCAAGGACCTGCGGGCCCTGCTGCACACCGCCGAACACAGCGGCATGCCGCTGCGCCTGCTGCAAAGCGTCACCGACGTCAACGATGCCCAGCGCCACGTGCTGTTCGCCAAACTCAAGGCGCGCTTCCCCCATGGGGTTGAAGGCAAGCGCATCGCCGTGTGGGGGCTGGCGTTCAAGCCCAACACCGATGACATGCGTGAAGCGCCCAGCCGCTACCTGATCGAAGCCCTGTGGGCCGAAGGTGCCACGGTGTGCGCCTTCGACCCGGAGGCCATGGCCGAATGCCGCCGCCTCTACGGCTACCGAAATGACCTGCAACTGTGCGCTACCCGTGACGACACCCTGGAGGATGCCGATGCCTTGGTGATCTGCACCGAGTGGAAGAACTTTCGGGTCGTCGACTTCGACCTGCTCGCGCGCAAGCTGCGTTCGAAAGTGATCATCGACGGCCGCAACCTGTACAACCCCGAGCAGGTCGCCGCCTACGGCTTGTACTACAGCGGCATCGGCCTGCGCCACTACGCTGCAGCCGGGACGGCACAATGAAAGTGCTGGTCACCGGCGCGGCCGGCTTCATCGGTGCCCATTGCGTGCGTCGCTTGCTGCTTGATGGCCATCAGGTCTGCGGCCTGGACAACTTCAACGACTACTACGACCCGGCGCTCAAGCACGCCCGGGTGCGTTGGGTCCGCGAACAGGCCGGTGACTTTCAGCTGTGGCGGGTTGACTTGGCCGACCACCAGGCCATGGCCGAGCTGTTCGAGCATGAACGCCCCCAGGCGGTGATTCACCTGGCCGCCCAGGCAGGGGTGCGCTACTCGCTGGAAAACCCGCGCGCTTATGCCGACAGCAACCTCACAGGCTTTCTGAACATCCTTGAAGGCTGCCGTCGGCACCCGGTCCAGCACCTGCTGTATGCCTCTTCAAGTTCAGTGTATGGCGCCAACGAGCAGGTGCCGTACCGCGTCCAGGACAACGTCGACCATCCGCTGTCGCTGTACGCCGCGACCAAGAAAGCCAATGAACTGATGGCCCACAGCTACAGCCACCTGTACGGCATCCCCACCACCGGCCTGCGGTTCTTCACCGTCTACGGCCCCTGGGGCCGGCCCGACATGTCGCCGATCCTGTTCGCCCAGGCCATCGCCCAGGGCCAGCCACTGAAGCTGTTCAACTACGGTGAGCACCGCCGCGACTTCACCTACATCGACGACATCATTGAAAGCCTGGTGAGGTTGTTGCCACTGCCGCCCACCGCGAGCGCCGACGTAACGCCCGACCCGGCCACCAGTCGTGCACCCTGGCGGATTTTCAATATCGGCGGCCAGCACCCCGTCGAACTCAAGGAGTACGTGGCCTTGCTGGAAAAGCACCTGGGCCGCTTTACCGAGAAGGTTTTACTGGCGCTGCAACCGGGAGATGTGCTGGACACCTGCGCCGATACCACGGCGCTGGCCCAGGCCACCGGCTTTTATCCACGGGTGGAACTGGACGAGGGCCTTGCGCACTTTGTGTCCTGGTTCCGTGACTACTACTCCCTGCCCGCCGAGGACAGGTCGGCACTGGCAGTGTCCGCACATCGGAGTATCAAATGACCGGACAGCCTAAAGACGCGGCCCTGCAAGGGCTGCAACAAGACATGCGCCTGGACCCGGGCCATCGCATGCGCATTGATGCGGCGATTCACCGTCAGGGCCGGGGATGGATTACCGGGCGCCCCGGTGGCCGGCCCTGGAACCTCTCGCGCACCAACCGTGTGGTCGCCTGCTTTGGCGCCCTGGTGCTGCTGGTGCTGTTGGCGCCGCTGTTGCTGGGGCTGGCGGCCGTGATCAAGTACAGCAGCCCGGGGCCCATATTCTTCGTGCAGAAACGCACAGGCTTCAGGGGCCGCAGCTTCGGCATGTACAAGTTCCGCACCATGGTGGTCAACGCCGAAGCCCTGAAAGAGTCGTTGCGCCACCTCAACAAGCACGGCGCCGACTCGATCGACTTCAAGATCGACAAGGACCCGCGCGTCACGCCGATCGGCCGCTGGCTGCGGCGCAGCAGCCTGGACGAACTGCCGAACCTGATCAACGTGGTCAAGGGCGACATGCGCCTGGTTGGCCCGCGCCCCACCTCGTTCAACGCTTACCGCTACAAGGACAGCCATCTGGCGCGCCTGAGCATCTACCCCGGCATGACCGGCCTGTGGCAGATCTCCGGGCGCAGCAACATCGACTTTGACCAGCGGGTGGAGCTCGACCTGAGCTACATCGCCGAGCAAAGCTTCAAGCTTGATCTGATCATCTTGTTGAAAACCCCCTTTAAAGTCTTCAGTGGCCACGGAGCAAGTTGAAATGGACGGTTCCTCTTCCAGAAGCTTGACCATAGCGAGTCCGAGCGAGACCAATCTGACCTCGACCGTTCTCAACCAGGATCAACGGATCCTCATGCTGACCGCGGCCAATTCCGGCACCGGCACCAGCACCAGTGCCCTGGCGCTTGCCAGCCAGCTGGCGGGCACGAGCAGCGGCGGTGTGCTGCTGGTCGACGCCAGCGCCAGCCCCACCAACATCAGCCAGCAACTGGGGCTGGGCAAGGAGCGCGGTTTTCGCGACCTGTTGTTCAACCGGGAGACGCCACCGTCGGTGTACGACTGCATCGTGCACTTGTCGTCCCTGCCCTTCAACATCCTGCCGGTTGGCCATGCCACCCGTGGCAACGAGCGGCTGAGCCCGGAGCGGCTGCGCCCGCTACTCAAGCAATTGGGTGAGCAATACCGCTTTGTGGTGATCGACGGCGATGCGGTGTACACCGGGACTGACACCTTGGTGATCGGCACGCTGGTCGATGGCGTGGTCCTGGTGGTGCAAGCCGAAGACACGCGCTGGGAAGTGGCCCAGGCCGCCGCCCAACGCCTGACCCAGGCCGGTGCGAGCCTGATCGGCAGTGTCTTCAACCGACGCAAGTACTACATGCCCAAGTGGCTCTATAACAACCTGTAATGCCAGGTCAGGGACAACACCAAGGACAAGATCAAGGACAAGACCATGAAAGCCAGATTGCTTGCGTTGATGCTATTACCCCTGGTTGGCTGCTCCAGCCAGCAGGAGGCACAAATGCCGGTGCAAATCCTTACCGCTGCGCCAGCCAACGCCCAGGACAGTGAGGTCTCCAGAACCGAACAGGTGCTGCGGCCCCAGGATGTGCTGGATGTCATTTTCCATATCAGCACCAGCGGCTCGGATGCCTACCGGGTACAGTCCGGCGACACCGTGGCGCTGACCTTCGATTCGGCCACCCAGCTTAATGGCAACCAACTGGTGCTGCCCGACGGCACCATCCAGCTGCGCAACCTCAACACGCCGGTCTACATCGCCGGCATGACCACCGACCAAGCCCGTACCGCAATCCAGAAAGCCTACCGCGACAAGAGCGTATTCCAGCGCAACCGCGACGGCATGAGCGTCGCGGTCATCAGCCCGCTGACCAACGAAGGCAACCTCAAAAGCGCCCTTAATCACCCCGCCACCGGCATGAGCCGCGAGATCACCGTGGGCAATGACGGCCACGCCAGCTTCCCGGAAATCGGTTCGATCCCGCTGCAAGGCATGACCCTCAACCAGCTGGAAAAATACCTGAACGAGCGCTACGCCTCGTTGCCCGGGCGCATGCGGGTGGACGTACTGCTCAAGTCCACGGCCGGCAACGAGATCTACGTGTTGGGCGAAGTCGGCCAGTCCGGCGCCTTCCCGGTCCGCCGCCCAGTCTCGGTGCTGGAAGCGCTGACCCTGGCCCGTGGCCCGAACATCAAGGCCCGCCTGGACTCGGTGGTGATCATGCGCCGCAACGGCAACCAGGTCGACGCGCACCGCTATGACGTCGACAAGCTGCTCGACGGCAAGGCCGACAAGGTCGCCTTCCTGCAACCGGGCGACATGCTCTACGTGCCCAAGACCCGCCTGGCCACCGCCGGCGAACTGTCCAGGCAACTGGCGGACGTCGTGCTCTTCCAAGGGGTGGGTTTCAGCTTCGCCTACCGCGTCGACAACAAAGACAGTGACAATTGACCAACAAGGGCACGGCCATGAATCCAAAGGAAAACTACTTACATGAGTTCTTCAGGATCTTCTTCGCCAACCGCCAGTTGGTGAAGCGTGTGTTCCTGATTTTTGCAGCCATCGCCCTGCTGTTGCCGCTGGCACTCAAGCAGAGCTTCGACATCACCGCACAGGTCATTGTGCAATCGAAAAAGCTTTCGCAAAGCGATGCGGCGAGCGGGCTGACCACCGAAACCGACAAGTTCATCCCGCCGTCGCTGGCGGACATGGAAACCGAGAGCAACATTCTGCGCTCGCCAACGCTGATCCGCGAAACCATCAGCCAGCTGCGCGACGAAGGCCAGTACGCGCCCGCCGAAGGCGTCTTCAAGTGGTTAATCGTCGACCCGTTCCGCCAGTACGTCATCAACCCGCTGCGCGAGTCGGTGATCAACCCGGTACGCGCACTGCTGGGCCTTGAAATCGACCCGGTACGCGACACCACCCTTGATGATCTGACCACCCAGGCGCAAAAAGACCTGACGATCGAAACCCTGCCAGGCTCCAACGTGATCTCGATCACCTACAGCTTCAGCGACCCGGCCCAGGGCACGGTGTTTGTCGCCAAACTGTTGGACAACTACCTGAAAAACCGTCAGGACTTGCAATCCAACGACCTGCCACAAGCCTTTTACGAGCAGAAAAAAGCCCAGTACCAGGCCCGCCTGGATGGCCTTGAAGGCAAGCGCCAGAGCATGCTCGAAAGGGTCAAGACGGCTGATCCGAAGGAGGAAATCACCTTCCGCCTGAACGCGATCAACACCGAAGAGCAAGCGCTGAACCTGTACCACGACCGCCAGCTGCAAAACAAGCAGTGGCTCAGCTACCTGCAGAGCGCGCTGGCGGCGGCGAAGAAAGCCAGCGCCTCGCTCGACCCCTTCCCGTTCACCTTTACCACCACCGTTGACAACGTGGCATTCGAGGACCGGGAGATCAAGGTCCTGGGTGAGCGTCTGACCCAGCAGGTCGGGGCTTACATCAGCGACTCGAGCGTGTTCATGGCGTCCAGCGAGCCCATGCGCGCGCAGCGTGAACAGATCGCCTTGACCCGCGGGCAGTTCCTGAAAATCGTCGAAAACCGCATCCGCGAGCGTACCAACGACCTGACCGTGACGCAAAACGTGATCGACCAGAAAAACCAGCGTATCGACCAGTACAAGAACCGCGTCCGCCAGCTGCAGGAAACCCAGAGCAAGGTCGGCCAGTTGGACACCGAGCTCAACGCGCTGGCGTCGGCATTCGGTCTGTACACCCAACGCTTTGAAGAACGCAGCAGCATGAACCAGCTGGACAACCTCTCCAACGCCCGGGTCTTGAGCCCACCCTACGAGCCCACCGAGGCGGCCTTCCCGCGGCCGCTGCTGATCATTCCGTTCGGTTTGCTGACCGGTCTGCTGCTGGGCGTGGCACTGGTGTACGTGCGTGAGTTCTTCGACCACCGCTTCAAACACCCGGCCCAACTCACCCATCAACTGGGCTTGCCTGTGCTGCTGGTGATCAACGAGCAGAACAGCGGTGCCCCGGCGGCTGACGTGCAACAGGGCGCGTTGCCGAAACTCTGGCACTGGGTGCGCAATTGAACGCGCCACAACCCGCGCCGCTGCCGATCGTGCACCTGCTCAGCAGCGGTGGCTTTTATGGGGCCGAGCGGATGCTGCTCGACCACTGCCTCGCCACCGCTGGCGAGCATGAAGTGGTGTTTCTCGATGCCCCGGTGCAACTGGTTGAACGCTTTCGTGCCGCCGGGGTGAACGCCCGGCGTTGCGAGGGGCTGGGCAGTCTGATCAAGTACCTGCGCGGCCGCCGGGCCGCGCGGCCCCTGATCAACACGCACAACTTCAAGGGCCTGCTGTTTGGCTGGGTGGCGGCGACGTTGTTGCGCCTGCCGCTGGTCATTACCCAGCACGGGTTCACCCCGCGCAGTACCAAGCAGCGTTTTTACACTTGGTTGAGCCTGCAGCTGTGCCGCACGCCGTCGGTGCGGCGGGTTGTCTGCGTGGCGGAAAGCATCGCCCGGCTGCACCGCCTGGCCCATGTGCGGGCGGACAAACTGCAGGTGATCCCCAATGGCCTGCCGCCGGCGGCCGAGATGCCCAAGCGCCAGGCCGAACCCTGCACCCTGGTCGGTTATGTCGGTCGCTTGAGCCGCGAGAAAGGCCCGGACCTGTTTCTCGATGCACTGATTCCCCTGGCCCGGGAGCATTCACACTTGCACGCCGTAATGCTGGGTGACGGGCCGGAACGCGACGTGCTGCAGAGCCGCATCGACGACGCGGGCCTGGGCAGCAACATTCAACTGCCCGGCTACCAGACCGAGATGCGCCACTGGTGGATGCAGCTGGACCTGCTGGTCATCAGCTCGCGGACCGAAGGCACGCCAATGATCATGCTTGAAGCCATGCAGGCCGGGGTGCCGGTGGTGTCGTTCGCCGTCGGCGGGATCCCCGATGTACTGGAGGACGGCATCAACGGCCTGCTGGCAGAACCTGCCAACAGCGCCGCACTGGCCGCCTGCATTGACCGCCTGATCGACGACCCGGGGCTTGCTCGCGCCCTCGCCGAGCGGGCCCGTCATACCCAGCAAGACCGCTACCACTTGCCGGTGCTCGCCGAGCGCTGGTCGCAGCTTTACATGACGACGGCACAGGGAGCCTGAGCATGATTATTCCACTATCACTGGTGTGTGCGCTGGCACTGGCCTGCCTGCTGTTGTTGGCCAGCCCCTGGCCGTTTCTGGCACCCGGCGCGGTGCTGGGCCTGGTCGGTCTGCTGGTGATCTACCGCAAACCGTCCTGGGCCTTGCTCTGCATCATCGCCCTGGTGCCGCTGGAAGGCCTGTTCAAAGACAGCGGCGTCACCGGCGCCAAGCTGCTGGGCGCCTCGTTGATGCTCATCCTGCCGCTGCAACTGGCCTTGCGCCAACTGCCGGCCGAGCGCTTGCGCAGCAACCTGTGGGTGCCGTTGCTGGGCTTTCTGGCGCTGTATCTGCTGAGTTTTATCGCCAGCGAACACCATGAACTGTCGCTCGGCCACCTGCGCGAACTGCTGATCGGCCTGATCATGTTCGTCATCACCCTGCTGCTGGGGCGTGACCTGAACCTGGCCTGGTTCCTGCGGCTGGTCAGCCTCAGCGTCGCACTGACCTGCGCCATGGCGATGTTCTCCAGCGCTTACCAGGATCAGGGCCGGGCCTCGGGCCTGCTCAAAGACGCCAACCTGTTTGCGATGATGATCGCCATTGCCGTGCCGATGGCGTTGCTGTTGCTGCTCAAGAGCCCCAACGCGGTGCAACGCCTGCTGTGGCTGGGCTGCTCGGTGCTGTTGCTGGCGGGCATGACCAAGACCGAATCACGCTCGGGGCTGGTGGTGCTGCTGATCAGCCTGGGCATTGGCCTGTACCACTACCGGCTGCGCTTGCAACGTGTGCGACCACGCCACCTGGGCTTTGTGATGCTGGCCCTGGCACTGGGCCTGCCGCTGCTGGTGGCGGTAACGCCGGCCAGCTACATCGACCGGATCGCGTCGCTGAGCGTGCTCAAGTCGGGGGTCAACGCCTACGCGGATGACTCCCTGGGCCGGCGCGCCTCGTACATCGTGGTCGGCAAGAAGATGATCGAGGACAACCCGCTGCTCGGTACAGGCCCCGGCACCTTCCCGCTGCACTATGCCAACACCGGTTATTCAAAGGCATTCGCCTCCAACAGCCACAAGGTCATTGACCTGTACCGGCGCGCGCACAACACGTACCTGGAACTGTTCAGTGAGGTCGGGATTCCGGGTGGTCTGCTGTTCGTCAGCCTGATCGCCATGAGCCTCTACAACATGGCCCGCGCTCGCCGCGCCTGCTTGCAACAAGAGGCCTGGGCGCACGCCGACGTGGTCACTCACCTGGGCATGAGCGTGCTCGCCATGGCGTTGTTCTTGATGTTCCTCAGCGTGCCCAACCAGAAATACGTCTGGGTCCTGCTGGCCATGTCCAGCGTGATCCGCGTCGAAGCCGAACGCCGCCTGAGCGTGGAGGCGCGAGCATGAGCCAGATCAGCGTGGTCATCCCAATGTTCAATGAAGCCCGGCATATTGCCCGCACTTTGCGCGCTGTACGCCAGGCGGCCCAGGCAGCGAATCTGGACTGCGAGGTGATCATCGCCGACAACGGCTCCTCCGATCAGGGCCCGCAGATTGCCCGCGAGCTCGGCGCCCAGGTGCTGGTACTGCCGGGGCTGGTGATCGGCGCCTTGCGCAACCGCGGCGCCGCCGTAGCCAGCGGCACCTGGCTGGCCTTTATCGACGCCGACATGGAGATGCCGAAAAACGGGTTCAGCCTGCTGCTCGACGTCGAAGCCCGTGGCCACGCCGATGTGCTGGCCCTCGAGTGCCTGGCACCCACTGAAGCGCCCTGGTTCGCCCAGGCCTGGCAGCGCCGTCACACCCACCCCGACAAGCCCGCCACGCACCGGGCGAAGTGGCTACCGACCGCCAATCTACTGATGCGCAAAAGCTGGTTCGAACAGGTCGGCGGTTTTCACCCGACCCTGCGTACCGGAGAAGACAAGGAGCTGACCATGCGCCTGGCCGATGCCGGTGCGCGACTGATGATGGTCAGCCAGCCGATTGCCTTGCACTGGGGCTACGAAGGCAGCTGGGGCGAATGGCTGGGCAAGGAGATGTGGCGCCAGGGCAGCCATATGCAACTGCTGCGCGACCATGGCGCGAGCCTGCGGCTGCTGCGCTTTCCCTTGTTCGCCATGGCTGTCTGGTTGTTGGACCTGATTGCACTGGTGGCGCTGTTCACCGATGACCTTGAGATCACGCTGCTGTTTGCATTGCTGTCTGCCTTGCCCGCGCTGGTCCTGGCCTTGCGTCAGGGCTTCAAGCACCGGGACCTTTTGTTCGTCATGCAACTGTGGGGGCTGCACTGGATCCGTCTGCACCTGGCCGGTGCCGCCTTTGTACTCAACCTGTGTCAAAAAAACGCAAGGAGGCCCGCCCGTGGCTGAATTAATTTTCTGGCTCTGCCTATTGCTGCCCTTCTACGCCTACCTGGGCTACCCACTGACCCTGCTGCTGGCGACGCCATTCTTTGCCCGTCCGCCGTCACGGCGCAACACACCATTGACCGTCAGCGTGGTGATTGCGGCCTACAACGAAGAGCGCCATATCGTCGACAAACTGCGCACCGTGCTGGCCCAGGACTATGCCGCCCGCACCTTGCAAATCATCCTCGCCAGCGATGGCTCCAGCGACAACACGGTGGCCCGGGCCCGCACGGTCAACGATTCGCGGATTCGCATCCTTGACCTGCCCCGCCAGGGCAAGGCCGCGGCCCTGAACGCCGCGGTCGCTCAATGCGAGGGGGAAATCCTGGTGTTCACCGACGCCGACAACCAGTGGGCGATCGACACCCTGCGCCGTCTGTTGGAGCCGCTCAGTGATCCCGCCGTGGGCGCCACCGCCGGGCATATGGTGATCCCGGCGCCGGGCAAGGGCCTGAGCCTGGGTGACAGCCTGTACCGGCATTACGAAGGCTGGCTGCGCCGCCTGGAAAACCGCACCGGCTGCATGGTCTCGGCCGACGGCGCGCTGCTGGCGCTGCGCCGCGAGCTGTTCGAGCCGATCCCGGCCCAGGTCAACGATGACTTTTTTGTCAGCACCTGCGCGCCAATGGCCGGCAAACGCATCGTCTATGTCGAATCGGCGCGGGTGCTCGACCAAGGTGTGGATGAGGCCGACAAACAGTTCCGGCGTCGCCAGCGGGTCACCGTCGGCGGCTTGCAAAGCCTGGCACAACGCCGGACCCTGCTCAATCCATTGCGCCACGGCCTGTACGCACTGGCATTGATCAGCCACAAACTGATCCGCCGACTGGCGCCGGTGCTGCTGATGCCGCTGTTGTTGAGCAACCTGTGGCTGTGGGACGTGCACGGTTTTTACCGTTTCACCCTGGCCGCCCAGCTGTTGGCCTACAGCATTGCCATAGGCGGGCTGCTGGATGTGCGCCATCGCTTGCCGAAGCCGTTTCGCCTGGCGGCCTTTGTGCTGGTGACCCTGGCGGGCATGAGTGTCGGGCTGTGGCAGTTTTTGCGCGGCCAGCACTACAGCCAGTGGAACCCTGACCAGAATCGTTGAGTGCCTGCCATGCCAATCAAGCAAATGTTCAAGCGCACCAGTGGCTGGCTTTACCTCAATACACCGCTCGGGCGCAGGCGCCTGATGGGTGCCGGGATGATCCTGATGCTGCACCGGGTGCTGGCCGATGATGACAGTGCCGCCCTGCCCCATCGCAATGAACTGTGCGTCGGGCCGCAGGCCTTCGCTCGCCTGTTGAACTGGCTGCAGCTGCATTTTGACTGCGTGCCGCTGATGGAACTGCTTGAGCCATCGCAAGCCAGCGCGCGCCCCAGGGTGGCGCTGACCTTCGACGATGGCTGGCGGGACAACGCCCTTAACGCCTTCCCTTTGCTGCAACAGCACAAGGTGCCGGCGAGCATCTTTCTGTCCACCGACTTTATCGGCAGTCGCCAACGCTTCTGGTGGGAAAGCCTGGGCGAAACGCTCTGGGGCACCTACGGCCCGCAGGCACGTTTGAAACTGATGGAGCAGGTCCGGCAAATCGGTCGGCCGTTGCCGTCGGGTTTTTTCATGGGCGCGAGCGAAGCCCGTCGCAGCCTGGCGCTGGCGAATTATCTGCAAAGCCTGAAAACCCTCGCACCGATCGCCTTGCGCGCGCTGATCGACAGTTGCCCGACCGAATCCCTGCCGCAAGCGATGGACTGGGAGCAGGTGCGCAGCCTGGAAGATTCCGGCCTGATCACCTTCGGCCCCCACGGCGCCAGCCACACCATTCTGACCGGCCTGGACGACCGCAAGCTGGACGAAGAGCTGAGCCGCAGCCATGCCGCCTTGCAAAACGGCTGCCGAAGCCCGCTGCCGGTGTACTGCTACCCCAACGGTGACCACGACCAACGGGTTCGCAAGCACCTGGCGGCACACCATTACCCTTATGCCTTGAGCACCCGCGCGGGCATTTGCCATGACAACGACAACCCGCTGGCGCTGCCTCGCATCGGCGTCAGCCAGCGCAATGCCAGCCGGCCGTCGCTGCTGGCCTGGCGCATCAGTCGCGGGGGCCGCACATGAGTCGCAGCCACTATTTGCGGCATTTGCTGCTGAGCATGGGTACGCGCCTGGCCATGATCTTTCTGCGCCTGCTGCGCAACGTGCTGCTGGCGCGCATTCTGGGGCCCAGCGAGCGCGGCCTGTTCGCCTTGCTCAGCACCCTCCCCGACCTGCTCAGCGCGGCCACCAGCGGTGGCTTGAACGCGGCGGTGGGCTATCAGGCGGCCAAGCACAAGCCCATGGCTGTCCTGATCAGCCAGGTGCTGGTGTATGGCTGCCTGCTGGCGGCCTTGCTGACCCTGCTGTGCGTGGCCTTGATGCGCGAATTCGGTACCGCGCTGGATGTGACGATACAACTGGGGCTCCTGGCCTGGTTACTGCTGTTGGCCGTGCCCCTGACCGTGCTCAAGAGCGGCCTGTTGACCCTGCACAACGCCACCGGCAACGTCGGCGCCTTCAACACCTTGCGCCTGATCGAATCACTGGCACCGCTGCTGCTGTTTCTCGCCCTGTTCTGGATGTGGCAGTCGGCCGCGCTGGAAGCGGCACTGATCAGCTGGCTGGCGGGCATCAGCCTGGTCGCGGTTGCCGGTTGGGTCTGGTTGGCGCGCAATCATGACCTGGGCCTGTGCTGGGACCGCGCCGGGCAAAAGGAGCTGCTGCGCTACAGTGCCCGCAGCCATCCGGACCTTTTGTTCCAGCAAGTGATTTTGCGCTCGGATTATCTGTTTATCGGTGCCCTGCTGGGCAGCACCGCACTGGGCCATTACGCCATGGCCAGCGCCGCGGCGGAATTGCTCTTGATCGTGCCCGAAGCGGTCACCACGCCGCTGATGAAACGCCTGCTGCAACAAGACAAGGACATGGCGCGGCTGACGCCCTTTGCCCTGCGCCTGACGGCCACGGTGATGCTCTGTGCCTGCCTGAGCATGGCACTGATCGGTGAATGGCTGATCGTGATTCTGTTCGGCAGCGCCTATCAACCGGCTTACCCGGCGCTGCTGGCATTACTGCCGGGGCTGTTCGGCCTGTGCTACGCCAGCATCCTGCGCCTGGACCTGCTCGGCAAGGACCGCCCCGGCGCGGTGTCACTGCTGATGGGCCTGGGGGCACTGCTGAACCTGGCATTGAACCTGGTGCTGATTCCGCGCTATGGCATCGTTGGCGCGGCGGCGGCGTCCTCTATCGCGTACCTCGCGGTCACAGTGGCGCTGTTGCGCCTGTATTGCCAACTCAGTGGCGTGCCGGTCTTGCAAACCCTGCTGATCCTGCCCAGTGACCTGGCGCCCTTGCGCCAGATGCTGCAACGGAGGCCCGCATGAGCCGCTGGGCCATGCTGGCGCTGGGCGCCTGTTGGCTGACCGCTGCCGCGGCGGCGCCCATGCGCTGGGCGGACATCCGCGATGGCAGCCTCTACCTGCAAGCGTCGCGCGCCGACAGCCTGAACATCAGCTGGGCACCGGCCTGGCAAGCCGAGGCCAACACTGAGCACCTCTACCTGCTCGACGGCCAGGGCCGGCTGCAGGCAGAACGCACCATCGCCCCAGCGCAAACCAGCGGCAGCCAGCACTGGCCCCTGGCCGCGAGCGCTGCCAGCTACCGGCTGGAGATTCCCGGCTATAGCTTTCGCCGCTACCGAGTGGAACACAACGACAGCACCGGCGCGCAGTTCGAGCCGGTGAAGGTGCATTTCAGCGTAGAAACTCGTGATGGCATCGAACTGTATTTTCGGGTCGGGCCAAACGAGCAGGCGATCCTGGCCGGCAAGTTCCATGGTGGCGTGCGCGCCTTGCAGGCCGAACGCCTGGGCGACAAGCGCAGCCTGGCGCTGGCACTCAAACCCTACCCCGCCTACTGGCAATTCGATCAGGTTTCCTTGCCGGTCAGCGCCACTGAGCAAACCTGGCGCCTGCGCTTGATCGGCGACGGCAAGGCCGCGTTCTGGCTCGACGGCACGGCCAACCTGTTTGCCCAGCAGCCGCAACAGCTCAAGCCGCTCAACCAGGAAAGCGGCCGGACCCAGCTGAACCTGGGCAGCAAGCCCCTTGGCCCGACCCCGGCGCTGGGCATCAACCTGCCCTATGTCGTGCCGCCCACTTCGAGCTATGCGATGCTCGACGCCCTGCGCCCGCAAGCCGCCGGCTACTACACCCTGGCCGATATCCTGGCCCGCGATCGCCACTACGAAGACGGCTTTCGAAACCTCTATCAGACCCGCTTCGGCATCACGCAGGACATCACCCTGATGGCCGCCACCGGTCGGCGCGCCGACCTCACCGCCGACGCCCAAAGCGAAGCTGGCCTGCAGGCCTGGCTGGCCGCCACGCAAGCCTTGGGTGGCAAAGGCTTGCACTACATCGCCTTTGCCGACGAACCGAACCTCAACTACGGCGATTACGGCGCCTACAAACGCTTTTTCGACGCCATGGCCGCCCGCGTGAAAGCGACCCCGGGCGCCCATGCGGCCGGGGTGCGGATCGCCATGCCGGCCAGCTCGCGGCTGATCAACGGGCCTTTCCACAGCAATGCCGGCGACCGGCGCGGGCTCGACTGGGCGCGGCGGCTGCTGAACGAGTCGGGCGAGCGGATCGATGCACTGGCCTGGCATGAATGGATGATCCGCGACCTGCTGGCCACCCGCACCTACCGCGACAGCGTGCGCCAGGCCGCCGAGCTGGTCGGGCTGGATGATCAGGGCCGGCCACGCAAGGCCTTGTTGCTGGACCAGACCAACCTCTCCAGCGGTTCAAACCTGAGCCTCTATGAACAGGACAGCCATTTCACTGCCCTGTGGTGGGCTTCGGTGGTGATCAATGCCGCAAGCGACGGCCTGCTGTCGATGCTCAACTGGTTCCACGCCGCTGATGAGCCCGAGTGGCCAAAGGGCATGATTCGGGTGCTCGATGAAAACCATTTCGAGCTCAAGCCCGTGGGCCTGGCCCAGCAATTTATCCAGCGTCACTGGCTGGGCACGGTATTGGCCCTGGACAACGACGCGTTTGAAGTGGACGCCCTGGCCATGGCCGGCCAACAACGCCGCAGCCTGCTCGGCGTCAACAAGGGGCCGCGCCTGCAGCAGATCAGTCTGCAAGCGCAGGATTCACTGTGCCCGCTCCAGGGCGCAGAGCTGGTTTTTTTCGGCGCCGATAATCAGAGCCGGCCAGCCCCGTTTGAGTGTCAACAAGGCCAGGTGCGCTTCCAGGTGCCAGGCCAGACCCTGTTTGCCCTGACCTGGCGTTCCAGTTGAGGCGCCGGTCGATTCACCTTGTGTAACATCGGAGGCATCATGAGTATGTTGCAGAAAATAAAAGACCGCATCCGGCAAAAAGGCCTGAAGGCCAGCCTGAAGACGTTCACCCAACGCTATGTGTTCTTCCACTGGGAACTGCTGTGGATGGAGCGCGACCTGGTCACCCCGGTCCCGCCACACAAGTTGCGCCCCTACCCGCCGCTGCGCCGTGAGCTGATTACCGTGCGCAATGCCGATGCTTTCGCCCGCCATTTTGGCGACCGGGTCGAGACCATGCGCGAGCTGGCGGCCCAGGGGCACACGGGCCTTATGTACCTGGATGACCAGGGCGATGTGGTGAGTTTCATCTGGGCCAGCCTGCGTGACTACGATGACCGTCACTATTACGGCTGTGTGTTCCCGGTCCGCGAGGGCGAGTTTTTCGAGTTCGGCGGTGAGATGACGCGCCCCTATTGGGGCACCAAGCTGTCGGTGGATGTCCAGCTGGATTTGTGGAAGACCATGGTCGACAAGGGCTGCAACAAGGTGGTGGATGTCTGTGAAACCCACAACATTCCCGCGCTCAAGCTGCACATGCGCATGGGCTACAAGGAGCAAGGCCGGATCATGCACGTGTATGGCCTGTTCGGCCGCTGGCGCTTGAGCCGCGAGACCCGTTACAGCGGCTCACGGCTCGATGCGCTGCGCAAGCCAGAGCGGCCCACCGTTACTGCTCCGGCGGCCTGACGATGACGGAGCTGCGTCTGGAGTGGCGCGATTCCCTGCAAGCGGCGGATTTCCCTGCCGCGGACTACGAGCGCTTGCGCGAGCGTTGCGTGCAGGCCACGCCGTTCAATGCCCTGCCCTGGCTGGTCGGCGCCGAGCGCGCGCTCGACGCCGATCAGCGTCTGCAAGTACTTCTGGGCTGGGAGGCCGGGCAACTTCGGCTGTGCTTGCCGTTGGTGGCAAGCCGGCAACGGGTTGGCCGGCTGAACGTCAAGGTCGTGCATCACCTGGGCTTTCCCTTGAGCGACCGTATTGCCTTGCTCGCCGAGCTCGACGAAGCCGCCGCGCAACAGGTGCTCAAGGCGATTCGCCGGCACGTGCCCCACGCCCTGTTGCAGTTCAACGAAGTGCCCGGAGGCGCCGCCGACGGGCTGTTGGCGCAGTGGGCCCGGCGCAGTTCGACCGTTGAGCGGCGGGTGGCTTGCCGGGTGCCGGTGCACAGGCTCTCTGAAGCGGACCATCAGGAGGTGTCGGGGGATGCGCGCTACAAACTGCGCCGCGCCTACAAACGGATTGCCGCCTGCGGAGCTCGGATCCGTCGGCTGACGCCGGGTGCCAGCGAGATGCTGCCGCTGTTGCAGGCGATCCAGGCCGTCGAGGCCCAAAGCTGGAAAGGCGACGAAGGTGTCGGGATTTTCTCCGGCCGCCAGCGTCAACAATGGATGCAGGACGCCCTGGTCGGCCTCGCCGCCGAGGGCCGGGTCAAGGTCGTGATGCTGGAACTCGACGGCCACTGCATCAGTTACCGGCTCGGGCTGTTCGAGCGTGGCCGGGTCTACGATTACAACCTCGCGTTCCTGCCTCGGTATGCAGATCTGGGCAGCGGCCGGGTACTGCTGCAGGAATGGATTCGCTGGGGGCTGGACGATGGCTGGGACTGGGTCGACGCCTCACGGGTCCGCCTGGAAAACTCCAGCCACCAGTTGCACGAACGCATGACCGGACAGATTGAACACTACCGCTCACGTTTTTATTCCTGGCGCCTCAGCGGCGTGTGCCTGGGCCTGGCGTTGCGCGCCTGGCAACAGCTCAAGCCGCGCCTGCAGCACTGGCGCGCCAAATCCGCGGCCAGGGCGCACGCGCCGGCCACCACCACTGCCACTGCACAAGAGGGTCAGGATGCCGTACCAAGTCATAGTCAACGCTGATGATTTCGGCCTCAGTGAACAGGAAAACGCCACGATTCTGCGGGCGTTCCAATGCGGGTTGATCAGTTCTGCCACGATCATGGCGAACATGCCCGCCTTCGCCGGCGCCTGCGAGTTGGCCAGGCAACCGGCGATCCGTGGCCGTGTCGGGCTGCACTTCAACCTGACCTACGGTCGGCCATTGAGCACCGCGATCCTGGCCGAACCCCGGTTCTGCAACCCTGACGGTGAATTTGACCTGAGCCTTCGCCGCCATGCCCTGCACCTGAGCCCGCGGGCACGCCAGGCCGTGCTGCTGGAGCTGGAGGCGCAGTGGCAGCGCTGCCTGGACCACGGTTTGCGACCCAGCCACCTGGATTCACACCAACACGTGCATAACATCTGGCCCATCGGTGAAGTGGTCGCCCGCTTCGCGGCACGCCAAGGCGTGGCGGTGCGGCTGGCGCGTAACCTGGGGCGCAACATCGGCCCGGCCAAGCGGCTGTTCAAAACCCTGCTCAACCGACGGCTGCGACGCTTGTCCGGTGGCGCCACCGCCGACATCGTCTGCACCCCGGCCGACCTGCGTGACAATCGCCTGCCCAGAGACGGCGTCGTGGAAGTGGTCGCCCACCCGAGCCGACTCGGCATCGACTTTGGCGATGCGTACCTTGCGCGCGGCGAATCGCTGGCGCGGTTGCTGGAGGTGCATCTGAAGGCAGTGCCCAGAGTCAGCTACGAGGTGCTCGGCAAACCACCGCGCGGTACGGCCAGCAGCGTTATGGATTAACCTGTAATACACAATTTCTGCAGACACATCGGTGTTAAGCGGGGGCTGTGGGAGCAAGGCTTGCCCGCGATGCAGGCGACACGGTCTGTCTGCAAGACCAGGGAGCGACTATCGCGAGCAAGCTCGGCTCCTACAGCCCCTCTCAGCATTTGTGTTGAAAGCTGTGGGGGTTGCTTCCAACCATAGAGTCTCTCACAGCAGCCCGGCTCTCCCCCACCTGTCATTTCTGACAGCAGACAACTTCAGTGCCCTTGCCTAAGGTGACGCAACCTGTGGCACTGGAGTGTTCGCATGACAACCCCCGCTCAGCTGATCGACGCCTGTTGCGATGAGATCGTCGATGACCGTCGCACGCTGCATGATCTTCCCGCCGACCTGAACCTCAACCAGGCCGCGCAGGACAGTCGCCAGTGCACGCAACGGGACGAGATGATCTATGCGCCGCTGGCGACCACCGCAGGCGAACTGTCGTTGCTGTCGGCGATGGCCTCAGGAGACTTGGCGAGCGCTCATCAGCGCCTGGGGCGGTTCCATGCGTGAGCAAAAGTCCGTCATCGCCAGTGCACCCGGCAAGCTGATCCTGATGGGGGAACATGCGGTGGTTTATGGGCGCCCGGCTCTGGTGACCAGCATCGGCCTGCAGTGCCGTGTGCGGGTGCGCCGGGAGCAGGATTCGGGTGTGCGGCTGATACTCCCCGAGGTGGGTGTTTACGCTGAGAACAGTTGGGCCGAGATTGAGCGGTACACCCAATCAGCCGAGGCACGCTGGGGGGAATATCAGCAGCAACCCTCTGCGGCCAATTACGCCCGCCTGCGCGGCAGCGACCCGGCCCATGTGGTCAAGATCGCGCTGGGCCAGTCGCTGCGCTGGGGAGATATCAAGCCGAAATTCGGTATCTGTGTGCAGGTGGGCTCTGCGATCCCGCCGGGAGCTGGCCTGGGCAGTTCGGCAGCGGTGGCCAGTGCCACGGCGGCGGCTTTTTTGACGCTGTGCAACCAGCAGCCTTCCGTCCCCTCGTTGCGTAGCATCGTGCTGGACGTCGAGCGCCGCCAGCATGGCCAGGCCTCGGGTATCGATCATAGTTGCGTGCTGTCTGGCGGTTTGTTCAAGGCTGCCAGCGTCGGTGGCTGTATTTCGTTGTTGGAAATGGCCCCGACGCCTTGCCTGCAGCGAATGAGCGTTTACCACACCGGCACACCCAACGAGTCGACGGGTGCCGTGGTGGCAGACATTGCGGCGCGTTTTGAAGCGGACCCTGCCTTCAAAACCAGTCTGCTGGAGCAGATGGAATCCAACACGCTGCGTTTTTATCGGCTGCTGAGTGATCCAACCCACTGCCCCCAGGCGATGCTTGAGGTCATCACTGAAGCCCAGCGTCACCTGGAACAGTTGGGCATCGTGCCTGACGCCGTACGTCAGGTGGTGCGGGAGATCGAGTCGGCCGGCGGCGCCGCGAAAATCTCCGGGGCCGGGGCGTTAAGCGGCACCGGTGCGGGGGCTCTGCTGGTGTATTGGCCAGAAATACCGCTTCGCCTCCCCAGGGGGCTACGCCGCTTGAGGCGGTTGCACACGAAGTTGACCGCCCCCGGCGTCCGCATCCGCCCCGAGGGTTGCCTGTGAGCCTGCACTCCTTTACCGGCGGCGTGCGCTGCACTGGGGCTTGACCCGGATCATGCACAACTGTCGTGCTGGACACGCCTGGCCGGCTCCGGTTCCGCAGCTCGGTCATTGCTCGGAGGCTTTGTCCAATGCCCACTCCCGCGCTCGCCGGCTCGCCCCGGCAAGCCATTGGCCGCTCAACGCCCAGGCACCTGCTTTAAACCCCGCTCACTTTTGACTCAGGCCAGGCGACTCTCGATCTGTACAGTGCCGCTCAACAGCTTGTGCACCGGGCAAGCGTTTGCAATGTCCAGCAAACGCTGACGCTGCTCGCCGGTGAGCTCGCCCGTCAGGGTAATGCTACGGGCGATTTCGGTGTGAACCGGTTTGCCTTCCTCCTTGAGGATGGCCAGTTCCACATGAATATGCTCAAGCGGCCATTCTTTACGCCGCGCGTACATCGACATGGTGATTGCGGTGCAACCACCCAGTGCCGACAGCAGCAGTTGGTGCGGGCTTGGGCCGCTGTCCTGGCCGCCCTGCTCTTGATTGACGTCAGCCAACCATTCATGGACGCCGTCGGTCAGTGTCACCCGGTATGGGACCTGTGCCAGTGTTGCCTGAACATTTGATTCACTCATCGATGCGCGTTCCCTGTGGGTGATGTGCAGCCGACCATAGCGCAGACAGCCCGTTGCGAACAGCCAGCGCGCCATCGCACAATGGCGACCGGCTGCATAACGGAGACTGCCATGATCGATCTGTACTACTGGACCACCCCCAACGGGCACAAGATCACGATGTTCCTCGAGGAAGCGAGGCTGCCCTACCGGATCAAGCCGGTGAACATTGGCAAGGGTGAGCAATTTGCGCCTGAGTTCTTGAAGATTGCGCCGAACAACCGTATCCCGGCCATTCTCGACCATGCGCCGATCGACGATGGCAAGGCGGTGCCGGTGTTCGAGTCGGGGGCGATTCTGTTGTACCTGGCCGACAAGACCGGCCGCTTCATCCCCAGCGACCTGCGCGGGCGCAATGAAGCCTTGCAGTGGCTGTTCTGGCAGATGGGCGGGCTGGGGCCGATGGCCGGGCAGAACCATCATTTCGTCCAATATGCGCCTGAACCGATTCCCTATGCCATGGACCGCTATGTCAAGGAAACTTCCCGGCTGTACGGTGTGCTGAACAAGCACCTGGCCGACGGGCGCGAATACATTGCCGGCGAGTATTCGATTGCCGACATGGCCTGCTACCCGTGGATCGTGCCGTACGAGCGTCAGCAGCAGAACCTGGACGATTTCCCGCACCTCAAACGCTGGTTTGAACGGGTCAGGGCCCGGCCGGGGACCGAGCGCGCTTATGCGGTGGCCGAACGCATCAACTCGGCGCCGGTGGTGGACGACGAGTCGCGCAAGTGGTTGTTTGGGCAGGATGCTTCAACCATTCGCTGAAGATAACCACGGACCCTTGTAGGAGCAGAGCTTGCTCGCGATAACACCAACGCGGTCTCAAGAGCTGTGTCGTTGGAGTTGGCGTCATCGCGAGCAAGCTCTGCTCCTACCTCTGATTTTGTGGCGATTTTTAAGCCAACAACGCCTTGATCTGTGCGTGCAAGGTATCCAGGTCAAACGGCTTGGTCAGGATCGGCGCCTTGCGCGCGATCGGGCTGCCGGACTCAAGGATTTCCTGTGGGTAGCCGCTGATGAAAATCACTTTAAGGTCCGGGCGCATCTTCACCGCAGGTTCCGCGATCTGGACGCCAGAAATCCCGCCGGGCAACCGGTAGTCGGTGACCATCAAGTCCAGCAGCGGCTTGCTCGCCAGAATCTCGAATGCCTGTTCGCCATCTTCGGCCTCCAGCACCCGATAACCCAAGCCGGACAAATACTCGACCAACACCATTCTGATCACCGGTTCGTCTTCGACGATCAGAACCACATCTTGTGCATCTTCGCTCATGGAAAACCTACAGTCTGTCTCAACTGCCTGATATGACACTGCCGGATCGCAGAGGTTGCCTGGAAAATGCGTCTAGCTTACGCAAGCTTCCGACAGCGGCAGGTTAACCCTGAACAGCGCCCCCTCTCCCTCGGCACTTTCCACCTCGACCGAGCCGTTGTGGGCCGCCACGATTTGCTCGCAAATAAATAATCCCAAACCCAACCCGGCACTGACATGGTTTGAAGACACGCGTTCGAACTGTTGGAAAATCCGCTTCTGGTTCACTTCGCTGATACCGATGCCGTGGTCGCGCACTTCAACGCAGGCGCGACCGTCGACACGATACACCCGCACCTGTATCGGTGCCTTGCTGCCGTAGCGCAGGGCATTGGTCAGCAGATTGGCGATCACTTGTTCGATCCGGAACTCATCCCAGACACCCACCACCGGCCCCGATGAGCTGAAATCCAGGCTCGACCCTGCATCTGCGACCTGCGGTGCAAAGTTCTCCAACAAGCGCCCGACCAAGGCCACCAGGTCAAATTCGCCGGGCCGGATCGACAGCTTGCCGGTGCGGATGCGCGACACATCGAGCATGTCCTCGATCAAGCGGATCAGGCTTTTGATTTGCCGCTCGTCGCGGTCGACCATCGCCCGCATTTTGTCCAGGGTGAAGGCATCGGCGTTGTCCCGGGCCAGGTGCAACTTGCGCAGCTGGGTTTCCAGGATCAGCCCGTTCAGAGGCGTTCGCACTTCATGGGAGACGATCGACATAAAGTCGTCGCGCATGCGCACCGCGTGCTCCAGTTCGTTCTGGGTCACCTTCAACTGCTTGAGCAAGGCCTCTTGTTCCTGCCGGCTTTTCTCGATGGCCTCCAGTTGCTCCTTGAGCGCCTTGCGCTGTTGGTACAGGTCAACGAAGACATTGACCTTGCTCTTGACCGCATGGGTGTCCAGCGGCTTTTGCAGAAAATCCACCGCGCCGCTTTCATAGCCGGTGAAGGCATAGTTCAATTCACGCCCGGCGGCGCTCACAAACACAATGGGGATGTTTTTGGTTTTCTCGGTGCCGCGCATCAGTTCGGCGGGCCGAGGCGCCGATCACCACCGCTTCAGACCTGTTCATGATTTACGGTAGATCCTTTCCTGGCGAATCAGCGCTTCGAACCGGCGGCTGTAGGCAGAAAAATCCAGGGTTTCCTTGCTGCCCAGCATCAAGAAGCCACGGTGGCACAACGACTCATGGAACAGCCCGAATGCCCGGTCCTGGAGCTTCTTGTTGAAATAAATCAGCACATTGCGGCAGGAAATCAGCTGGGTCTCGGAGAATACGCTGTCAGTCGCCAGGCTGTGGTCGGCGAAGGTGACGTTATCGCGCAGGCTCGAATCGAAAATCGCATTGCCGTAGGCGGCGGTGTAGTAGTCACTGAGCGACCCGGCGCCGCCTGCACGCTGGTAGTTTTCGGTGTGGGTGCGCAGGCTTTCCAGCGAGTAGATCCCCTGTTTGGCTTTTTCCAGCGAGCGTGGGTTGATATCGGTCGCGTAGACAATGGTGCGCTCCAGCAATCCTTCCTCGCGCAGCAGGATGGCCATCGAGTAGACCTCCTCCCCCGTGCTGCATCCGGCCACCCAGACCTTGATCGACGGATAAGTCTTGAGCAGCGGCACCACTTCGCGGCGAATCGCCAGAAAGTGTTCAGGGTCGCGGAACATCTCGCTGACCGGAATCGTCAGGTACTGCAGCAATTGCATGAACAGGGTCGGGTCACGCAGCACTCGCTCCTGCAAGGCCGAAATGGTGTTGCACTCCAGCTGGCGCAGGGCATGCTGAATTCGGCGCTTGATGGAAGCGCCGGAGTAATCCCGAAAATCGTAGCTGTACTTGAGGTAAATCGCCTCGATCAACAAGCGGATTTCGATGTCGGTGTTGGGTGGTGTGGTCATCCCCGCTGACACTAGATTCGCTCCAGTTGCGGAAGCCAGACGCGAATCAGCGAGAACAGCCGATCCAGTTCGATAGGCTTGGCCAGGTAGTCGTTGGCGCCCGATTGCAGGCAGCGCTCCTGATCATCGCGCATGGCCTTAGCCGTCACGGCGATGATCGGCAGTTTGCGCCAGCGCGAGTCCTTACGGATTTCCCGGGTCGCTTCAAAGCCGTCCATTTCCGGCATCATCACATCCATCAATACCAGGTCGATATCCTCTACGCTGTTGAGCTTTTCAATCGCCTCGCGGCCGTTACGGCCGATCTCGACCACCGCACCCTTGTGTTCCAGGGCACTGGTGAGGGCGAAAATATTCCGTACATCGTCGTCCACCAGCAAAATCCTGCGCCCCTCGAAGACCTTGTCGCGGCTGCGCGCGGTCTTGAGCATGCGCTGCCTTTCATGGGACAACTGCGATTCGATTTTGTGCAGGAACAACGTCACTTCATCGAGCAGGCGTTCGGGCGAGCGGGCACCCTTGATGATGATCGAGCGTGAATACTTGAGCAGCTCGGCTTCTTCATCGCGGGTCAGGTTGCGGCCGGTGTAGACGATGACCGGCGGGAACGAGCAGATGTCTTCGCTGGACATCGCCTTGAGCAAGTCATTGCCGAGCATGTCTGGCAGTTTCAAGTCGATGATCATGCAGTCGTAGACGTTCTCGCGCAGCAGCGCCAGCGCCTCATGGGCCAGGCCCACGGCGGTGATTTCGATGTCTTCATCACCGATCAGGCGGGCGATGCTGTCACGCTGCAGATCATCATCTTCGACCAGCAGAATACGTTTGAGCTTCTGGGTCAGCTTGGCTTGCAGGCGGGCAAACACATCCTTGAGCTGCTCACGCGTGGTCGGCTTGACCGCGTAGCCAACGGCGCCCATGTGCATGGCCGCTTCCACCCGGTCTTCCACCGAAATCACATGCACCGGAATGTGCCGGGTGCCGGCCAGTCCCTTCAGCCGCTGCAATACCGTCAGGCCTGAATGATCCGGCAGGCGCATGTCGAGCAGAATGGCATCGGGGACAAAGCGGGTGGCCAGGTCGAAGCCTTCGTCCGCCGCTTGCGCGACCAGGCAGTGGTAGCCCAATTCATGCGCCAGATCGAAAAGGATGCGGGCAAAGTTTGGCTCGTCTTCGATCACCAGGATGCAGCGCTGCTGGAACGGTGCCAGACCGCGGTCATCGGCAAAGCTGACTGGCTTGATGGGTGTCGCCAGGGGCGACACCGCCACCCTTGGCCCAGTCACCACCGGCGCAGGTGCCGGGATGGGTTGCTTGTGCAAGGCAGTGGCTTCATAGCGTTCAGGCAGAATCAGGGTGAAGGTGCTGCCCTGCCCCAGCACGCTGCTGACGGTAATCGAGCCGCCGATCAAACCGGCCAGGTCGCGCGAGATCGACAGCCCAAGCCCCGTGCCGCCATAGCGACGATTGGTGGTGCCATCGGCCTGATGGAAGGCTTCGAAAATGCGCTGCTGCTGGTTGTCGGCAATGCCGATGCCGCTGTCTTGCACGCGCAAGGCGACGCCCTCGCCAGGCTGGCGAGCGACGGTCAGGCTGACGCTGCCGCGCTCGGTGAACTTCAAGGCGTTGGACAGCAGGTTCTTGATGATCTGCTCGACTCGCTGGCGGTCCGTGAACAGCTGCACCGGTGCGTCCGGCTCGACCACCACGCTGAAGGTCAGGCGCTTGTCCGCCGCCAGGGGCTCGAACATCACCCGCATGCCTTCGGCCAGGCGGCCGACATGGGTGTTTTCCGGGCGCACATCGAGCTTGCCGGCCTCGACCTTGGCGATGTCGAGAATATCGTTGATCAGGTTGAGCAAGTCGTTGCCGGCCGAGTAAATCGACTCGGCGAACGTCACTTGTTCGGCGCTGAGATTGTCTTGTGGGTTTTCCGCCAGCAGCTTGGCCAGGATCAGCGAGCTGTTGAGCGGTGTGCGCAGCTCGTGGGACATGTTGGCGAGAAATTCAGACTTGTACTTGCTGGAGCGTTGCAACTCTTCGGCCCGCTCCTGGAGCTGAATCTGGACACAGTTGAGCTCGGCATTCTTTTGGTCCAGTGCATCACGCTGCGCGGCCAGCTGCTCGTTGGTTTGCTCAAGCTCGGCCTGCTGGGTTTCCAGGTGCGCCTGGGATTCCTTGAGCACACGGGATTGCTCTTCGAGCTCTTCGTTGGCGGTTTTCAGCTCTTCTTGCTGGACCTGCAGCTCCTCATTGAGCTGCTGGGTTTCGGCCAGCACTTCCTGCAAGCGCTGACGGTAGCGGGCAGCCTCGATCGAGGTGCCGATATTGCCGGCGATCAGCTGCAGGAATTCCACATCCCGGTCCGTGACGGCGCGCAGGAAGCCTAACTCGACCACCCCATTGATCTGCCCGTCATTGCTGGTCGGCACCACCAGGATGGTGCGTGGCGAACCGTCGCCGAGCCCGGAATTGACTTTGAAGTAGTCCAGTGGCACGTCGTCCAGGCGCATGACCTGCCCTTGCTGCACCGCCTGGCCGACCGTGCCCTCGCCCTGTTGCAAGTACTGTTCCCGGGTTTCATGTTCGCTGGAGAAGCCATAGCTGGCGACACGGCGCAGACCGCCGTGCTCGTCGCGCACATACACCGCCGCCACCACGGTGCCCAGGTATTTGGCCAGGTACTGAAGGATATTGCGTCCCAACATCTGCACGGTCAGTTGCCCCAGCACCTGCTCGGCCAGCCCGGTCTGGCCGGTGCGAAGCCAGGCCTGGTACTTGAGGCGTTCGCTGGCGTCGATCTGGGCCTTGAGGTTGGCCGAATGGCTGCCTGACAATCCCAGCAGGTCGCGGCGACCGCACCAGGCGAGCAAACCGCTGATCAGCACCATGAAACCGATATATAAAATGATCGACAGAACAGTCGTTCGCGTCACGTCGGCGTTACGGCTGACGCGCAATTGCTGCTCGATGGCCACGAAGTCGCTGAATTCTCTGCGCACCTCGTCGGTCAGGCGTTTGCCGCGACCCGCTTTTATGGCCGACGGGTAATCGCCATTGCTGCGGCGCATCTCGATCATTTCGCGGGCAAAGGCGTTCCACTCGGTCATCAACGCCTCTAGACGGGTCAGGCGGTCGACTTGCTGCGGGTTGTCGTCCACCAGCGTCTTCAAGGTGCTGAGTTCGGCGGTGATACGCGGTTTGGCCACCTCATAGGGGTCGAGAAAATGCTCGTCGCCGGTGATCAGGTAGCCGCGCATGCCGGTCTCCATATCAATCGACAGCTTGACCGCTTCGTTGGCATTGCCGATCACCCGATCGGTGTGCTCGACCCACTGAATCACGGTCAGCAGATAGCTGATGATGGCCACGAACACCACCGCACTGAGCAAGCCGACGCCCAGCGGCAACGCCACGTTGCGGCTCAGCAGCTTGCGAAAGCTTTGCTCATCGATCGAGGCGGGTTGGCTCATGTGCAGATTCCATTTGCGGTGGACAAAGGGCGAAGTGTGCCGCTGCTTCGAGTATTAGTTACATTTCTTCTGGCCTATCAACCAGATTTTTCGTACACAACTTTTTCTTTCTTCACTAGGCTTTCTAGTCGGCACGGTTGCATTTGGCCAGTGTTGGAGCGCTGGGTCGCAAGATAAATTCCCTTCATCTGTAAGCAACGTTATCCTGCGCACGCCCAATGACACGGTACTTCGTTGTGTTGCCGCGTACTGATCAGGATGACGGTCCCGAGCCTCTTTCCTACAAATATTGACCTGGGATAATCACGATGTCCGACACTGCCGCCAGCACCATCCTCGTCGTCGAAGACGACCGCATCGTCCGCATGCTGATTGTCGATGTGCTGGAGGAGCTTGATTACCAGGTGCTGGAGGCCGACGGCAGTGATGCCGCACTGGGCTTTTTGAAAGACGAAGGCAACATTATCGACTTGATGATGACCGACGTCGGCCTGCCGGACATGGACGGCTGCGAACTCGCCGCCGCCGCACGCCAGGTGCGACCCGACCTGCCGATCCTGTTCGCCAGTGGCTACACCGAAAGCATCGACGTGCCGGCCGACATGCACGTGATCGGCAAACCCTTCTCCATCGACCAGCTGCGCGACAAGGTCAGGGCCGTGCTGGGGCACTAACCCTTGTGGGCCCTGGCCGCGATGGACGTGTTGTAGGAGCGGACCTGGCCGCGATGGGCCGCGCAGCGGCCCCTTGGACCTGTGACATCTGCGAATCATCTTGCGAGTGCCGGCGGTTTCAGAATCGCCGGGGCCGCTTCGCAGCCCATCGCGGCCGGGTCCGCTCCTACAGGTCCTTAACTGACTGGCATTGCGGCAAGCCGTGCTCCTACAGGGGTATGCCCGAACATAATGAGGTGCACACCGTGCATCCGCTGCGCTGAAACTTCCTGTATCGCCCCGAGTCGGAATTTAGACACCTCCGACGGTCATCCAGGACTCTCGCATGACGACGCCCCACCCTCGCCCGAAACTCGAGCAGGCACCCGCGGTCCGCTCACTGCGGGTGCTGACGGTCAATACCCACAAGGGCTTCAGCGCCCTGAACCGGCGTTTCGTGCTACCGGAGCTGCGCGATGCGGTGCGCACGCTGTCCGCCGATGTCGTGTTCCTGCAAGAAGTGCTCGGCACCCATCGCCACCACGGCAAACGCTTCGACAACTGGACCGATATCCCCCAATACGAATTCCTCGCCGACACCATGTGGCCGGTGTTTGCCTATGGCCGCAATGCCGTCTACCCCGATGGCGAACACGGTAACGCCCTGCTGTCCAAGTTCCCGATCCTGCGCCACGACAACCGCGACATCAGCGTTCACGGCACCGAAGCGCGCGGGCTGTTGCACTCGGTACTGGCGGTGCCGGGCCAGACCGAAGTGCATACTGTGTGCGTGCACCTGGGCTTGAGCGAACGCCAGCGCCGCCAGCAAATGAACCTGTTGTGCCAACTGCTCGATGAAATACCGGAGGATGCCCCGGTCATCGTTGCCGGCGACTTCAATGACTGGCGCCAGCGCGCAGACCGGCAACTGGCCGAAAGCGCCCTGACGGAAGTGTTCAGCCAGGCCCTCGGCGCGCCCGCCAAGACCTTTCCGGCGCGCTGGCCACTGCTGCGGCTGGACCGTATTTACCTGCGCAATGCCACGGCCAGCAAGCCGCGGATTCTGGGCCGCAAACCGTGGACGCACTTGTCCGATCATCTGCCACTGGCTGTCGAGGTGCATTTATGAAAACCACATGGCAGAGCGGTAACCAGGTGCAATTGTTGATCAACGGCGAGGAGTACTACCCGTCGGTGTTCGAAGCCATTGCCCGCGCCCGGGAAGAGGTGCTGCTGGAAACCTTTATCATCTTTGAAGACAAGGTCGGCGAGCAGCTGCAGCAGGTGCTGGTCGATGCAGCAGAGCGCGGCGTACGGGTTGAAGTGCTGGTCGATGGCTATGGCACCGCCGACCTGAGTGCAGCCTATTTGCAGCGTTTGAGCGATGTCGGCGTGCGCTTGCAAGCCTTTGACCCCAGCCCGAAGCTGATGGGCATGCGCACCAACCTGTTCCGGCGCATGCACCGCAAAATCGTGGTGATCGATGGTGAGGTGGGGTTTGTCGGCGGCATCAATTATTCGGCCGATCACCTGGCCGACTTCGGTGAAATGGCCAAGCAGGACTATGCCGTGCAAGTGCGCGGGCCGATCGTCGCAGACCTGCACCAGGCCGTGCTGAAGCTGCTCGATGAAACCAGCCGGGTACACCGCAACCCCAGGCTCTGGCGCAGCCACCCTGCCCCCATCGACCCCGACAGCGCCCACGCCAGCATGCTGCTGAGCATTCGCGACAACATTCACCACAAAAACGATATCGAGCAGCACTACCTGCGTGCGATTCGCAGTGCCCGCTCGCGCCTGGTCATCGCCAATGCCTACTTTTTCCCCGGCTACCGCCTGCTGCACGAAATCCGCAATGCGGCCCGGCGCGGGGTCAAGGTAACGTTGATCCTGCAAGGCATGCCGGACATGCCCCTGGTGCGCCTGTGCTCACGCCTGCTGTACAACGACTTGCTGCGCGATGGGGTCGTGATTTCCGAATATTGCGAGCGGCCGCTGCATGGCAAGGTCGCGCTGGTGGATGATGAATGGTCGACCGTAGGCTCCAGCAATCTGGACCCGTTGAGCCTGTCACTGAACCTTGAAGCCAACCTGTTCATCCGCGACCGCACCTTCAACGAGCGGCTCTACACCCACCTGCAAGAGCTGGCGAACAGCCGCTGCAAGTCGGTCAGCCTGCAACGGGTGCTGCGCACCTATTGGTGGCGGGCACCGTTGATCTTTCTGACCTTTCACTTTCTGCGCCACTTCCCGGCCATCGCTGGCTGGCTGCCGGCACATTCACCCAGGATTACGCCCCTGAGCACCAAGGCCCGTGACCTGGAAGACACGCCGCAGGTTCATCCATGAGCACACCCACGTCTGAAAAGCGCGCGAAAAAGGGGCGTTGGGCCAAGCGGCTGTTGACCCTGGCGTTTTTTATCCTGGTGGCGGTGCTGCTGTTCATGCTGGTGCGCAATCTGGACTGGCAAGAGGTCAAGCACGCGCTGCAGTCTTATCGCGTCACCACGCTTGCCTTGGGCGGGTTGATTGCCCTGCTCAGCTATGCGGTGTTCAGCAGCTACGACCTGGTGGGGCGCCACTATACGGAACACACGCTGCGCGCTCGACAGATCCTGCCGCTGGCGTTTGTCTGCTATGCCTTTAACCTTAACCTCGGCGCCTGGGTCGGCGGCGTGGCGCTGCGCTTTCGCTTGTATTCCAAGCTGGGGCTGGACGTGCCGACGATCACACGCATTCTCACCTTTGGCTGGATCACCAACTGGCTGGGCTACCTGTTGGTGGCCGGGACGGTGTTTGCGCTCGGCTTCCCCGACCTGCCTGGCACCTTCAAGATCGGCGCCGGCGGCCTGCGCCTGATCGGCGTGCTGTTAGTGGCGCTTGCCATGCTCTATCTGCTGGCCTGTCGCTTTGCCAAACGGCGTACCTGGACCGTGCGCAAACACGAAATCACCCTGCCATCGTTCAAGCTCGCCGCCTTGCAGGCGAGCCTCGGAGTGACCAACTGGTGCCTGATGGCGGCGTTGATTTATCTGTTGCTGCCGGACAAGGGCGGTTACCCGAGCATTCTGGCAACGCTGCTGATCAGCAGCATTGCCGGTGTCATCACCCATATCCCGGCGGGGCTCGGGGTATTGGAGACGGTGTTTATCACCCTGCAGCACGACCAATACTCCAAAGGCACCCTGCTGGCCGCGTTGATTGGCTACCGGGCCTTGTACTTCCTGATGCCGCTGGCGATTGCCTGTGTGGTGTACCTGGTGCTGGAGCGGCGTAACCGCAGCACCAAAGCTCACCACCGCGATCAAACCACCTGATGGCGAGGCAAATACAGCGTCAGTGCCGCACCCGGCCCTGGCGCCGATTCGATCCGCACGCGCCCACCCGACTGCCGGGCAAAGCCATAGACCATCGACAGCCCAAGCCCCGTCCCCTGCCCCACGGGCTTGGTGGTGAAGAAGGGGTCAAAGGCTCTCTCGATGACCTCGCGGCTCATGCCGCAGCCGGTGTCCAGAACCTGCAGACAGCCATAATCGCCTAGCGGCAGGTCTTCATCGCCCAGGGGGGCAACCTCGTGGGTGTAATTGCGCGTGCTGATGCTTAACCGCCCGCCCAGCGGCATGGCATCGCGCGCGTTGATGCAGAGGTTGAGCAGCGCGCCTTCGAGCTGATGGCTGTCGATCATCACCGGCCACAGATTGGCAGTGAGGTCCAGTTCCAGGGTCACCGAGCGGCCAATGGTCTGATGGATCAGTTCATCCATGCCGTCAATCAGCTGGTTGATGTCGGTGGGCTCCGGCAATAGCGACTGGCGTCGGGCGAAGGCCAGCAGCCGGTGGGTCAGGGTCGCCGCCCGCACGGCAGCACCTTGCGCGGCATCGATGTAGCGCTGCAGGTCATCGCTGCGGCCTTCATCGACCCGCCGCTTGAGGAGTTCAAGGCTGCCACTGATGCCGGTCAGCAAGTTATTGAAATCGTGCGCCAAACCGCCCGTCAGCTGCCCTACGGCTTCCATCTTCTGACTGTGGCGCAACAGCTGTTCTGCCCGCTGCAATGCCTCGGCTCGCTCGTGCTCTTCGGTGACATCACGGCCCACGGCACTGAAGCAGTCACTGGCCGAAACCGCTGCCCAGTTGATCCAGCGCGCGCTGCCGTCCTTGTGCAGCAAGCGGCAGTCAGTGTCGGTCAGCTGTGCTTCACGTACCAGGCGCGCCACGTTGGCCTGAGCGATCAACATGTCCTGCGGATGGACGAAATCCAGTATCGAGCGCCCAACCAACTCGCTCTCGCTCCAACCCACGACCCGCTGCCATGCCGGGTTGGTGGCCGTGATGGTCAGGTCCGTGCGGGTGACCAGCATCAGGTCGGAGGACATTTCCCACACGCGGTTCAGGTCGGCCGTGCGCTCGACCACCTGGCGCTCGAATTTTTCCGCCAGCGCCTTGACCTGCTGTTGGGCACGCACCTGTTCGGTGGTTTCGACCACTGTATCGAGCATACCAACGACCCGACCGTTTTCATCCCGGACCGGGCTGTAGCAGAAGGTGAACCAGGCTTGTTCGGGCTGGTTGCGATTGACCACCAGCGGGAAGTTCTCGATGAACGTGGCCTCGCCCCGGTAGGCTTTCAAGGCAATAGGCCCGATGGTGTCCCAGGCTTCCGCCCAGATATCGTCAAAGCGCCGGCCCAGCGCTTCGGGTTTGTCGCCCAGGATCGGGCGAAAGCCGTCGTTGTAGATCGCCAGCAACTCCGGCCCCCACACCAGGCATCCGGGAAATTTGGACACCAGCAGCATGTCGACGGCAATCCGCAAGGCCGCGGGCCAGCTGTGCATCGGCCCGAGCGATGTCGATCCCCAGTCGAAGGCGCGGACCTTGTCGCTCATCTCGCTGCGCTGATTGGGGAACGAATCGAAAGACATCACCTGCATGCAAGACTTCCTTTTCTGTAAAACGCCTGGTTATACCCCGATGTCTTCATTCCACAACTGCGGATGCTGCTCAATGAAGGTTTCCATCATCTGGATGCACGCAGGGTCCTGCAACACGTCCAGCTTCACGCCACGGTCACGGAGCAACTGCTCTTCGCCCAGAAACGTCTTGTTTTCACCAACGATCACCCGGCCGATTCGGTAAAGCAGAATCGCACCACTGCACATGGAACAGGGCGACAGAGTGGTGTAGAGGGTGGCCTCACGGTAAACCCTGGCCGGTTGGCGCCCGGCATTCTCGAAGGCATTCATTTCGCCGTGATGAATCGCGCTGCCATCCTGCACGCGGCGGTTGTGGCCGCGGCCGATGATCTTGCCGTCGTGCACGATCACCGAACCGATCGGAATGCCGCCTTCAGCCAGGCCCTTGCGGGCTTCGTCAATGGCTGCCTGCATGAAAGGGTCCGGATGCACGACAGCGTCTTTGGGCAAAGAGGGGTTCATACGGGGTTCCTTCCTGTGATGAAATATTTCAGGAAATTAGCAGACTGCCAGCGTCAACAACACCGCTTCATTTGAAAAAAACCGGCAGACGACCGGAACGTGACTCATTACATAACGGAGCTATGCTTTATACGCTTTGCCGACCGGCTTTTTTGGGTAATGGAACTGCCGTCCACTCAAGGAGAGCGCCAATGAGCACAAAAATACTGGTGGTTGTAACCAACACCGCCAAATACCCTGAACATAACCGTGCCACCGGGCTTTGGCTGGGCGAAGCCGTGCACTTTGTCGAGGCGGTGGAAGCCAAGGGCGTTCAGGTGGATTTTGTCAGCCCTGCAGGCGGCTATGTCCCCATTGACCCTAAAAGCATGAACATGGCTGATGAAGCCGAATGGGCGTGGTACCAGGACAAGAAATGCATGAACCGCCTGGGCGCCACCTTCGCGCCTGGCCAGGTCAAGGCCAGCGACTATGCGGCGATCTATTACACCGGCGGTCACGGCGTGATCTGGGATTTCCCCAACAACACCGCGCTGCAAACCCTGGCGCGCGACATCTTCGAGCGCGGCGGTATCGTTGCATCGGTCTGCCACGGCGCCGTGGGCCTGCTGAACATCAAGCTTTCCGACAACTCCCTGCTGCTCAAGGATCGGGAAGTCACCGGCTTCTCCAATACCGAAGAAAAACTGGTTGAACTGGATAAGGATGTACCTTTTCTCACAGAAAATGAACTGGAGGCACGTGGCGGCTTGTACAGCAAGGCCGAAGACCCGTGGGCATCCTATGTCGTCGTCGACTCGAAGGAAGGAAGATTGATCACCGGCCAGAATCCGGCGTCCAGCAAGGCCGTTGCCGAGAAAGTGCTGGCCAGACTCGGCATTCGATAGGTGCTCCGACCGGTAGCGGCGAAAGTGCCCACGCCGTGTGCTTAAGAAGGCCACATTGATCGTCTCGAAGCCGCCCAGGCTTGACCTTATGCTCGATGAAGTGAGCCTGCACCCTGCCGTTGCGGCGCCAGGGAAGGCGGCACTTTTCATCCAACATAAGGGAATGCCATGACACCACTACGCACCAGCGTTCGCGATAAACGCAAGCTCCTGTTCGTTTCCATTGCGGTAGGCTTGACCCCGATTGTCGCCGGGCTGCTGGTTTTGTATACGCAAGTCGACAGATCCCTGGCGCAAAGCGCCACCAAGGCGACCATTATGGGGCTGCACAAGACCGAAGCGGTCATGGACCGGGTGAGCGCCGCTGCGGGCAAGATCCGCTACCTGGCCGGCCAGCCTTGTGACGCCGCGCTTTCCACCCTGCGCATGGGCGTGGTCAGCGAAACCTACCTGCGGTCCTTGACCCTGGTGCGCAACAACCGAATGTACTGCAGCTCGCTGGAAGGCGTGATGTCTGCGCCGCTGGATCCGGCCAACTTCCATGACGGCAAGTTCTGGTTGCGCCAGGGCAACCCGACGACGCCGGACAGCTCGATGCTTTACTACCGACTCTACAGTGACCCACAGGGTATCGCCGCGATCGTCGATGGTCAGACATTGCTCGACGCGCTGGACATCCGCGGCGACGAGACGCCCCTGATACTGGAAATGGGTGCGGCCTGGCTGGACCGGTTGGGCAACGTGCGAACGGAAGACATCCCGGAAAACCCCGAGCACCATGTGAAGCAAACCTCACGCCGTTATGGCTACTGCGCATAACATCGCTACAGGCCGCGTAAACACCGGAGTGTGGCAATATGCCACCTTCTGGTTACCACAATGGCTACCCGTTGGTCGGGTCAGGGCACCAACACAGGGCTTCGATCAAGGAAGTAACTCACCCAGACGCCTGCCGCGACAATGAGACAGACGAGCACCAAGACCATCGCAGCAAACCTGTTCACTGGCTGCATATCGCTTTCCTGATAGGAGGGTTCCTGCAAGCCTAGTGCCTTGGGTGAAGGCTGGGGTTTCCTAGCTAGGGTGTCGCCAAGTAGCTCGCCCAGATACCCGCAGAGACAACGACACAGACCGATATGATGACCATCGCAGCAAACTTTTCCACTGGCCCTGCTCCTACTCTGACACCCCCCTGCAAGCGTAGCCTGCAAAAAGGTCGTGTGCGCCCCGGTCGCCAACGGAGCGATGCAAGCCCTTGGCGTTTCAGCTCGGGGCGGTTGACGCTGGTCGGAACGACCGATGGTGACACCACGCGATTGACTATCCTGATAGCTGGCCATTTGCCTTTACGCAGGGAAGAGTCATGGCATATACGATCAGCTACACCTATCAAGGCAAACAGGTAGTCATGCGGTGCTTCGAAAACAATCTCTGCGGACACGATGCGGTGTATTACGCGCTGCTCCATTCAGGTGTCGCTTTGCGCGAAGGCGTGTCGAGTTGGGTGGGTAGTTACGCTTCTATTTGCCAATCGGCTGAACAATTCGGCGTCACCGATGTGAGATGGTGTCGTACAGATCAGGCTCCCACAGCCTAGACGTTGAAGGTTAGTTAGGTGCGCCCAGAGAGTGTAAGCATGCTCCTCAAAACCATTGCACAAGCCATCGCAATTCTGGGGGGCCTCTTAACGCTAGGTCTGACTGCCTATGCCGCCCAAGGCTCTGATTCAGGGTCGTTTACATTCTTGGCTCTGGTAATGGTTTGGGCTGCTTCGCCGTATGCGGCACTATTTATGCTCGCGCGTCGAGCCACGGCGAGTGGGTATTGGCCAGCGGTCTTGGTTGTTTCAACCTTGGCAGTCTTGATGTTCGGGTTGTACCTGTTTTGGCTTGGGTTCTTTGCGCAGCCTGATCCACAAAGCGGATTATTATTTATCGTACTCCCCTTTTATCAGTTGGCCTTTGTGGTAGTCATATTCGTTGTCGGTGCGCTAACAAAGGCTTGGTCTACCTAACAAGTCGTTCAAGGTGGACGCCGTACCGGCGCCACCACTCAGTTGCCCAAAGACCTGTCAGCCTTCGTTCATCCAGCCCTCGACCTGTTTTTCTGGTCAAATCGTCGATCTCACAAAATCGTTTCAGCAAGGGCCAGCGACCCTTGCTGAATCGATTTTGTCGGAGTTGCCGTTTGCGTAAAGCAGCTGGGCGAAAACCACAGCCGCATACCCTTGTGACTGATCTTGGATTTCACCGAGCATCGCCCTACAACAACGATTTCTTGACCGCTGCCAGCGCCTGTTCGGCTGAGCTGCCGCTATAGGTTGCAAGCGTCGCATTCTGCGTCTGCTCGATCAGGCGGCGATCCCTGCGCTCTTCATCGGACAGGTGTAGCTCACTGGCCCATTTGGTGCGCTCGGGATCTTCGACGACTTCAGGCTGGAGAAGTGGCGGGGTGTCGGGGTGGGGCACTCGGCAGGCTTCCTGCGGGGTGATCTTGGGCACAGGTTCAAGGGCCTTCTGCTCGTAGGCGGCTTTTGCCAGACAAAAAGCCACGCGTCGAGCCGCTTCAAAATCGGTCAGGCCCGAGTTAAATTGTTGCTGAACCAAAACGTCAGGAATATCGTCTCGTTGCGGCGGCGGAAAAAGCCGACTCAATCCTTGGCGAAGAAATTCACCCGGTTGATCCTTGGCGAACTCCAGCAGCCAAGCCCGCCCGCCCAGCTTGGCATAGCACCACATCAGGTCCGCCGCCATCTTGTCGGTCAGAACCTTGCGCTGTTCCCGGTCTACGGAACCGCGCTTTCTACCCCCGGTTTTTGGCTGACCAATCCGAGCAGTCATTAATCTATACCTTCAAAGACGTTTTTACACAGTCTGGGCCGAAAGCTGTCGTTTGCACATCCCCCGTGGGGCCACACTTCGCAAAAGCCACTTTGCTGCATAACGCCTAGCTGTAGCGGCTTGCAATCGAAAACGGTCGGGCTCGCAATCAACGCGAATTTGAGCTCAGATTATCTGCGACTGACGAAAGCGAGCCAGCGGGTTTTCGATTGCAAGCCGCTACAGCTACCGAGCGGACCATCACCGACCGGTAAGCGCGATTGCTCAGACTCAATCAGAATTTTTAGGTTTTCTTCGGCGGGGCGGTGGACGTTAATGCTTCTGGCTAACACTTCCCCTTGCCGGGTGTGCAGAGGGCTTTCAGCTCCAAGCCACCAGCGTGGTCACTATAGCGAACTGGTTGTGCTTGCGCGCAACGCGCCATGCCTGACGCACCTAACAAACTGCGCCGGCCATGAAGGCCGGCACGGAAGGCTCATTTTGCGGGATCAAACAAACTCTTCGTCGTCTCCACCATCGAAGAAGCCATTGTCAGCATAATACTCGTCTGATGCGGGATCCTCTTGAGCCACTTGGGGCTCTTCGGCACGGTCTTGGCTAGCGAGTTGATCAGCATCCTCGTCTTGGAACATATCCATCAGCATGTTACCAAGCACCATCCCCCCAGCCACACCAGCAGCCGTTTGCAAGGCACCCGAGAGGAAGCCACCACCTTGCGTTGGCATACCACGCTGGCCGAACCCTGGCTGCTGACCTACACTTGGTTGCTGTCCGAAACGCCCCCCGGCAAGAGACTTTTGTGCTCCGGAGTTGCTAGCTAATGAATTGGTCGATGGGCTCTCGACTGACTGAGGCTGGCTGCGACCGCCAAACAAGCCGGCTAGGAAGCCGCCACTGTTCTGCTGTGAACCGCTCTGGGCACGCTTGAGAGCGTCGATCTCCGCTTCCTGTTCCTTGATACGAGCGTCCAGCTGTTGGATAACATTTTCCTGCACGATGATAGCCTGCGCCATGTAGTACGGTGCTGCAGGCTGACGAGCAACATGCTCGCTGATAAATGCGTCGGCCTGGGACTCTCGCGGTACGGATTGCTCCTCCACAGCACGCAGGCGGGAAAAAAGTCCATCAATCAGGTTCTTCTCTTCAGGTTGCATAGTGTTCACTCAATGCCTCATGGCTGGATGCGCACATCATCGGAAGCGGCCTGAGCGATGTCAAAAAACAGCTATTTCAAGAGTTTTCACTGCTCGTTGGAGCACTATGTGCGAACCATACTGCGCATTGACAATCCTAGTCTTTCACCCACATGTCGCGACATCAGGATCCATGCGCGACTGACATCATCGGCCGCCAGGTGATTGTCGCGACATCAGGATCCATGCGCGACTGACATCATCGGCCGCCAGGTGATTAGCAGAAAATTTCAGTTTGGGCTGCTTTGAGTATGAAAGGTTTCGAAGAAAGCGAATCTGCCTCGATGGCACTTTCCAGCGAGTTTGTGCTTCAGGAACAAGCCCACCATTGGAAAATGCTGGGGCACTTTTGCAACGGTGGTAATTACCTCTACTCTTCCCGCCAAGCAACACCTCCCTCAGGAGCCTTCTGAACAAGGTGGCGCTCTGAGGGCGGCGGTTGCTTAAAGCGCGGTCAGACTAAACGTTGTGCACCACTTACTGCTGGATGGTTTCTTCGCTTGCTTCCCCATTCACAATCGGAGTGGCAAGTACTTTATCAATTCGCTTGTCGTCCATGTCGACGATCTCGAAGCGCCATCCATTCCAGTCCACACTGTTTCCTGTCGAGGGCACACGCCCAAGCAACAGCATTATCATCCCACTGATAGTGTGATAACGGCCCTTGTCTTCCTCAGGCACGGTCTTGAGTTCAAGGCGGTCTTTCATCTCAGGAATTGGAATAGCGCCATCCAGCAGCCATGAGCCATCAGCACGTTGCACTGCCCAGGAGTCGTCCGCGTTACGGGGTGTGAACTCACCTGTGACGGCTTCTAGGACATCTTGCAGGGTCACCAGGCCTTCAATCTCTCCATACTCGTCAATGACAAATGCCATCTGCATATCGTTGGCACGAAACTGCTCCAGCAACTCCATGCCTGTCAGTGTTTCGGGGACATACACACAGGGTTGGAGGTTTGCCGAGTAGTCTGGAGTTTCACCTTTTGCCACGCGGGCCAGGGCCTGCTTAGCGTGGATAACACCGATAAGTTTATCGAGTCGACCATCGCAGACCGGGAAACGCGAGTGCTCAGACTCAATCAGAATTTTTAGGTTTTCTTCGGCGGGGCGCTGGACATCAATGAAAACGACATCCGAGCGTGGAGCCATCAGCGAGCCCAGTTGACGGTCATCGAGTCGGAATACATTTCGCACCATTTCATGTTGATGCTGTTCAATGACGCCTGCCTCAGACCCTTCTTCGAGCATGGCGTGGATTTCTTCTTCCGTGACGCCGCTCTGATTGTTTTGCTTGACACCCAATAGGCGAAGCAATGCATGCGTAGACACTGTCAACAGCACCACAAATGGGCGTGTAATGAGCGCCAGTACCTGCATTGGGCGTGCAACGAGTCGCGCGATAGGTTCCGGACTGATTTGGCCAATGCGCTTGGGAACCAGCTCTCCGACCACGATCGAAACGTAGGTGACAACTATGACAACAGCAGCCGTTGCACCAATGCTTGCAACACTTTCCGGCACATTAAACGATTGCAACCATTGCGAAAGCGGTGCAGCCAGCACTGCTTCACCGAAAATACCGTTCAGGATACCAATGGAGGTGATACCAATCTGGATGGTCGAAAGGAACTTGGTGGGATCCTCCCCCAGTTTGAGGGCAACAGATGCTGCGTTATCCCCATCTGCGGCCAGCTTCATGAGACGTGCTTTACGGGCGGTGACCAGTGCGATCTCAGACATTGCGAAAATGCCGTTCAGCACAATCAGACCGATGAGAATCATGATTTCCATTGACTACCTCGTTGATCGACTGCGTGTTGGGCAAATGCAGGCATCAGTGCCAACGAAGGCTCGGCTTTGGCAAGGGCGAAGGAAGTATTGGGTGTGGCGGTGGTAGCACACAGGGGGACGTGTGCTGTTGAAGATTCAAGATATCGACAACTATGACTGTCCATAAAGAGCCGGTCTAGCCGGATGCTCCTCTTGTATAAGGGGCAGCTATCCTACAGCAGGCTGAAACCGCGTCAAACTCAGGTCAACCTCGAACAGATTACAGATTATTTCGACCTGTAAACGCCTGATTTCGCCCGGCCTGCGCCGGTTTGAGCGATTAGCTGGCCTTCTCTCAGCCAAGTTCAACAACGTCATCAGGCGTGGTTTGGGTTGTTCTGTCAGTTTCATCCTCACCTTCTCAAGCCCCCTGCGCGTTCTAGCACCGTACCCTATGGGCTGGGCTCCAGTGCCTTTTCACCGTGGCGATGCTCAGTCCTGAACTCTCGACCACTTCCCGCTGTGACTTACCTTCAGCCTTCAGCCGCTGCACCTGCGCAGTAGTGCCGGTGGCTACGGGTCGGCCCAGCTTCCTGCCTTCTGCCTTCGCTCTCGCCAACCCGGCCTGGGTCCGCTCGATGATCAGATCACGCTCGAACTCTGCGACAGCGGCCAGGACAGTCATCGTCATCTTGCCCGCCGAACTGGTCAGGTCGGCACCGCCCAAGGCCAGGCAGTGAACCTTGACCCCACGATCAGCCAGTGACTTCACCGTGGTCTGCACATCGATGGCGGATCTGCCAAGCCTGTCCAGCTTGGTGACGATGAGTACGTCCGAACTCTCCAGGCGCTCTACCAGCTTCTGGAAGCCGGGGCGCTCCATAGCTACCGTGCCGCCCGAGATCGTTTCCACGATCACACGCTGAGGCTCGACAGCGAAGCCTGCGGCCCGTACCTCCTGCACCTGGTTGTCAGTGGTCTGGTCTTCAGTGCTGACACGGGCATAAACGAATACGCGGCTCATGACGGATCTCCTCTGGTATCAACAAACGTTAGTATCAGTCTAACCCGTATCACCAAAGCCGCAAGCCGTTTTGTTGATACCTGATAACGCCCTTGGCAGCCGGTATCATTTAACGACCGTTTGTTGAGCGTCACAAACCGCAATGCTCCCGCATAAACCTCAGCACGTTGTCCACGCGCTCCGGATCCACATCAACCAACAGACCGACCCGCTTGTGCACGTAAAGCGCCTGGCGCTCTGGTGGCATATCACGGAGCAACGGCGCGTGCGCGATGGCTATACGGATTACGGCCGTGATGCCGGTGTCCTCCAGATCAAGCAGATGATGTTCCTTGCATTTAGCCCGCACAAAATCCCGATGCGCTTCGTCTCTTTTCAACCCCTCAACCATTTCCTTACATTTGCGGCGTGCATAAGCTTTATGTGCTTCGTCTAATTCTTTTTTCATAAAAGCAGCCTACCTCGGGCGTTCGGCCTGTCCGCTCGGGAATAGGATCCAATTTCTAATTGTCTGCGTCCACCATGGAGTTTTCATCACAACGACTCTGTTGATTCACCAGACGGACCAGCAGATCGGCATATCCCTCACCAGGGCGTAGAGCTGCCTTGACAGCCACTACCTGATCCGGCGACAGCCACAAGTAGAGTGACAGCCATCCAGCAGCCCGGCGACGTTCCCGCAACAACCGCATGAGCTTGGCATCCTTGGTTTTGGCCCGTGGCCGTGCCAGCAGCCAGCCTTGACTGAGCAACCTTTCGACTTCAGCCGGGTTGTCGATGGTCCGGGCGTATGACCCATGCACCAAAAGTTTGGGTTTCATCATCTTTACCTCCTACCTGCGGCGCCAACGAACCGCAAAACCTGACTCGGGGGTTTAAGGTGGGTTTGAGGGGTTTTGGGGGTTTTCTGCACCGCTCCCGCCCTATTTAGCATACGCATATACATAAGAACTATTCTCATTTGCTAAATCCCGCGTTAGCTATCTGGAAAACCCCCAAAACCCCTCAAACCCACCTTCGGCTCACTTGACCCGGCGCACCGTCCATGTGGCCATCCCATTGCGGCTGGGACCGCGCTCAAGGCGCAAACCATCGATGATCTGGCCTTGATGGCGTTCAAGCCAACGGCCCAGCCTCCGAGGATTGATGCCGTGCCCTTCGCCGGCGACTTCTTCCAGCACTGCGGCTAAACCCCGATCTTCGTCCGGCACACCGCGAAAGCAGGCAAAGCGCTGGTCATGCGCTGCCTTGATGATCTCCGCGACCTTCTTCGGTTTCTCGTCGAAGAGTTCGTGCAGTCCGTGCAACAGCGCCGCAAGCTTGGCGTGTTCCGGGTCTTGGGCGAACGCCGTATCGATTGCGTCAAAGGGATCACCCAGCTCAACGACGCCGAGCTCAGCTGCCCAGAGCACCGCCTGCCTTACCACGTCGTCCCAGGTCTCGAAGCTCGCCATCCTGCTCTTGCCACGACGCCTGCCTTCAACCCGATAGCCCAGCAGTACGGTGATTACATCGCGGACCATCTCCTGCCGATGCTGCTCTACCCACGCCTTCGGATCGAGGTCGAAGCTGCGCCGATCCGGCCGCTCCATCCGCGCATCGAGACGGCTGGTCAGGACGCGCCGGGCCAGATCGCCCACCAGCCGGATGTTGTTGCCGCTCAGGAGAAACAATGCGGTGTTCGGAAAGGCGAGCGTGAGGCTCTGCCCCAGCATCCGGTCGCTGTACACAGAGCTGGTGAGGAAGGTGCAGAGCGCCGCGCTGTCGAGGCGCTCGACCTGATTGTCGAGGACGATCACCGCCTTGCCCGTGCGCAGACTCGAAAGCAACCGTTTCCGCAGTTCTTCCTCTTGCGCGACCGGCGGCATCATCGCCGGCGCGCTCACTCCGGCCAGCAGTCCTAGACACTCGGTCAGCAAGGTTTTGCCACTGCCCGCCGCAGGCGCGTCGAAACCAAAGGCAGGCGCAGTCGGCAGGATCGGACGCATGACGGCGGTGAAGATCGCGGCCAGCATCACCCCCTGATCCGTCGGCGTGGCAAAGGGAAACTCCTTGAAGGGATACCAGATCCGCCGCAACGCCGCGACGACCTCGGCCTTACTGGGCCGGGTGTTGATGCGCACTTCGGGTTGCTGGGTCAGGTAGAGTCCGGTGGCTTCGTCGTAGCCGCGATCCTGCAACACACTGCCATCCAGCCGCATGATCGGTGCGCTGATGACGGTCCGCAGCACCGGCAGCCCCCACTCGCCGCGCTGACCGAGTACCTGCTTTGGCAGATCCTGCGGGCAGTCGGTCGTGACAATTGCCTGATTCCGTACATCCCATCTCGTGAAATGGATCAGCTTTCCAAGATGAATGAGCAGCCATTCCACAGCGACCGGCTGCACACCGCCCTCGACCAGCCGCACCACTTCACCTCCATGTTCAAAGAGCAGACCTTCCTCACGCAAGGCCGCGATGGCGGCGGCGACAGTCTTGGGCCGGTCGCCGGACACAAGCTGGATGGTCGCGCGTGCCAAGGTCAAGCCATAACGTGCATTGAGTCCGTGCGCATGGCTGAAGACATGGGGGCTGTTTCCCTTCAGGTTGAGCCATACCGTTGTAGATCCATAGTCCGGTTCAAGGGGATCGCGCAGGTACTCTCCGTCCCAGCGTTCGGGATCGGCCAACAGCTCGGCTACCGTGACCGCCTGCCAGTCGGAGGTGTAAAGGATGAACTCGGGTCCGAGCGTCGTACCTTCAACGGCCTGCTTCAGCACTTCACGCAGACGTGGTTCAGGCGTGTCCGGGTAGCGTTCGACGTACTCCTTCACCCGGCCTTCCAGCCACTGCGCCTTCACTGCCGCCGCTTCCGCTGCACACGCCGCCTTCGCATCGGTTTGCAGCTGGAGCAGCTTGGCCCTCTCGGCTTTCGTCAGATCGGGCAAGGCGCTCCGGGTATCCAGCGGTTGCGCATCCGGGTTGAAGATAAGAGGCTCGGGCAGCTTCTGCTGCAATGGGGCGACGCACTCGGCACCGCCACAAAAATCCAACCTTTCAGGCTGATAAACCGACGCATCCACAGGCCCGCGCAGCAGCATGGCCCCGCTCTTGGAAATCGCGATCCGGCCATGACCGGCCAACCAAAGACGGTCGAAGAGTACTTGCCCGGCGCGCGCTATATCGCTGGCATCCTTCACGACCATGTAGATGTGCATGCCACGCACACCACGTATCTTCTCAGCCATATCCATGTTGAAGATGCAGCTGGATGCCGAAGGCCGTAGTAAATGTGGCGCATCGTGCAAGGCCGGGCAGGTTGTATATAGAAGGTCGAGAAGCGCTTCAGGCAACAGGCTTTCCTCACCATCGGCGGGATCGTAGTCACCGAGGAGAATACCTGGGCCTGCGGACCATCCCATGTGCTCCCTGTCGCGAGAAATGATCGGCAGGCTATCGTCCACCGTGGTCGCCAGTTTTGCCTTGCTGACCACGAGAGCATGGTCATGGCCGTTGATGCCGTAGCTCAGGGCATTGGCTGGGGTCAGGCCGGTCAGCAGCTGGGCGAATTCGTCCAGCCCCGACAGCTTGAGCTTCCGGGCTTCACCGGCATAGAGCGCGCCGCCCGGTTCCTTGACCAGTTCGCCGTTCCGATCAAGCTCAAAGCGCTTGCTCAACCGGGTAGGGTTATGCGCGTTGAAGAGCGTAAGCTCGATGCCAAGCACTTGCCCAGTCCCGCTATCAGGACTAGGATCAACGGTACATTGTGTTGCTCCCTCAGCCCTCTCCGCCGCGTCACCGGCAGGGGGCTTTTTCATGCTGGTCATGTCATGCCCCCCTCAGCTTGCGCAGCATGAGAAATTCATCCCACTCGCCTTGTGTCGTCTCCCCGTCGCTGACCGAGATCAACACGTCTGTGTAATCAGCATCGAGACGACGGTGGATCAGAAGGTGTTCGGCCACCAGTGCCACGGCACGGACATTTTCGGGCTGGCGCATCATCTCCACAGCGTTGGACTTCAACCTCTGGCGCGTGCCCAGGTTCCAGTCGAGGGCCAAATAGGCGGCATTTTCGAAGTCATCGCCCGTACCTTCAAGGGCCACGGCCTCGCCCATGCCACTGGCGACGACGGCAGCGTACCCGGCCAGACAAACCATCGTGACCCTGAGCGCTTCGTGCCGGGAATCAACCGAGCTTTCGCCTTCGCAGTACCCGCCTAAATTATTTTCGGGATCGGGGATGATCGAGGTCCAGCCCCCCTGCAAAGCACAGCGCGCTTGTGCCACACAGTGGCCGGCTTCATGGATGGCGGTTTTGTAATTGCTGGTCATGATGCAGCCCCCTCTGCAAGCAGGGCGCGCTTGGCCTGCCGAACTGCGGTGGCCTTGGCGACGTTCTTGTCGATGCTCTGTTTGGTGGTAAAGGATGCGAGCAGCTTGCGAATATCGGACACGCGCCAAGCAATCGACCGAGGCCCGATTTGCACGGGTTGAGGGAATTTACCGTCGCGGATGTGATTCCACAGCGTGGCTTTGGAATAGCCAGTGACGGCGAGGACAACGGGCTGACGAATAACAGCGCAGTCTGGAAGATCGTCGAACGGAATACGGGACATAAAAAAAAGCTCCGACTCGAAAACTGACCGGCTACCTTGGGTAGCCATCCGTTTCGCATTCGAAGCTTTCGTCGTCGCCCCAGCTCCACCGCGCCTTTACGCGCTTGCGTTTAGAACCGTCTTGCCGTTTACGTATCCATGGGCCATATCACGTACAATCTGCTGGGGTGCAAGGACGTGATATGTGCGATGCCCTTGTCACTATCCTAGACCTTCCCGTCCTGTTCTGCCAATCCACACACGTAGTCCGCCCAGTAGGTCATGATCCGCCTGCGCTCGGCCAGATACTTCGCTTTGTTGTAGCGCCCACGCGTACCTCCAATGGTGTGCGCCAGCTGCATTTCAATCGCGTCGCTATCGAACATTTGTGCGTCACCCTCGCGGGCTTCATTCAGGTAGGTACTCGCCACATGCCTGAAACCATGCACCGTTTGCTTCCCGCCGTAGCCCAACAGCTTCAAGGCGTTGAGCAGTGAATTGCTGGCAATACCCTTTTGCCGTCCGCGTCCGGGCAGAATGAATCTGCTGTTGGGATTCATGACCTTCAGATCCTTCAGGATTGCCACCACCTGCGGTGGCAGTGGCACCAACAATACCCTGTCCGTTTTCATCCTCACTGCGGGTATCTCCCACAGCATTTCTTCAAAATCGAACTCGGTCCATTCGGCTTGCAGCAATTCGTTGGCGCGGACGAACGTCAACGTGATTAGCTGGAGCGCCAGCATCACTTCGCGGCTACCAATCTGGTCGTAGGTACTGATTTTCCTGACCAGTTCGGGAAATTCCTTCTGGCTGACATGGGCGCGGTTCCCTGACTTGTGAGCCTTAAGCGCACCCTCGCGGCCGACCGCTACGTTCTGGACAAGCCGACCGTTGTTGATCGCAAAATCAAGGACTGCCTGAATAATCCTCAACAGTCGAAAGGCCTGCGTCGTCGCACCGGTAGCTTGGACCCGGTGCAATACGGCGATGATGTCTGGCGCTTCGATATCCTTGACCGGCATTCGCCCGAGGATGGGGAAGGCATGGGTCTGCAAGGCGCTCAGCACCCCTTTGCTGTACTTCGCCGACCACAGGTGGGACCGGGCTTCATACCACTCCGTGGCGAAGGCTTCGAAGGTATCGGCCTGCGCCTGCTTGTCCTCGCGGACAGCCTTCTGCCTGACCTGCGACGGATCCTTGCCAGCCTTGAGGTCGGTGCGCAGGGCAGCGGCTTTCCTGCGCGCTTCGGCAAGGCCGGTGGCCGGGTAGACACCGAGGGACAGCAAGCCTTCCTTGCCTTGGCTGTAGAACCTGAACCTCCAGTACTTTTGCCCGGTGGCAAATACCCAGAGATAGAGGTTGTCACCGGCTGCCAGCTTCGTGATCTTCTTGCCGGGCTTGCAGCTGGCGTTCCTGCATTTCAGATCGGTCAGCGTGCTCATGGTGGTAAGCCCTCATTCGTGGTACATGCCTCAATTGTTATCCGGTTTCCTGTGAGATACCACTAAATTTAATTGTACTACCTTAGACCATAAGAATGGCTGAAACCCAGCAACAGCAGGGCTGTAACCCTTGCTGCTGCTGGGTTACTGGGGATACTTCGTCTGACAGGTTGGCGGCCTCATCCAGTCCGATGTGTACGGGCTGACCGGCTATTTGATTGAGCCGGGCTCGATAATCGATATCCAACCGCTGACGGTCCAACTCTGACTGCACCCTGTCAAGGAACACTGCACCTGGAATCGGCGTGAACCCAATCCGTACTGTCGAAAAGTCCTGGTCGATTTGGTTTTCAAGCCGCTCGATATAGCTGCGCCCTTCGTCCGACACATGGCGCAAAAACGCCCCACGTCTTCCTGGATCCTCGATCAGTGCATGCAGGTGCAGGCGCAGGGCAATGCCTGAGGGGAACATCTGCCAGTGTTGACCAGCGCCTGCCAGCAGCACCAGGCCAGGACTGGTGTCTGGAGCGATGTCCGGGCTTGAAGTCAGTACAAACAGTCCCGAGACCGATAGGGTCTTCCCGCGTTCTCCTTCGCGGATAGACAGTGAAAAACAGCCCGGTCGGTCAACCTGTGTCAACGCCTGCTCACCTGCATAGAAACGCTTGATCAGCTCCAGGGCGGGCTCTGCAAGCGAGCTTTGCGCGGCGACGCGCTTGAGTTGTACCCCCAGCATCTGGGCCAGCCATGCCCTGCGATCAGACGGCTGACCGGAAACGCCCAACGGCAAGGTCCAAAAATTCGTCAATAGCCGGTGAAAATCACTCACGCTGAGGGCTTCATTGAAGCTCGGCTGGTGACGCAAGAGATTGACAACGCGCAGGTCCGCAAGCGCCAGGTGATGCAGCCAGCTTGCCGGTGTTGCCGGTATATCGGTTGAAGGCAGAGTCATCGGGAATCCTTGTTAGCTGTGAACGGAGCACAAAAGATCCCACCGCCTCCCAATCGCCGTGGTATAGCTATTTATGGGGGGTGAAATTCCTCTTCATCTTTTCTTCTGGCCTTTGAAAGGGATGCTGCGATTGACCGTAAGGATCGGCCCGGTGCGGCTGGCTTTTTCATTTTCGGTTTGGCTGCTGCTGTGCCTGCAGATCCCATGCGCATCGGCAGCGCCGGAACATGCGCTGACGGTTTACGCAGAAACGCCCAGGTACCCCGCATCGTTCACCCATTTCAACTACACCAACCCCAAGGCCCCCAAAGGCGGAACGCTGCGCCGTTCGGCCCTGGAAATTGGCCAGTTCGATCATGTGTTGCCCTATATCGACAAGGGCGCTGGCGTCTCGCAAATCGACGGCTGGCTCTATTCGCCGCTGGCGGTGCGCTCACTCGACGAACCCTATAGTGTCTATGGCCTGGTGGCGCAAAAGATGGAACGTGCCGACGATGGCCGGTGGATGCGCTTTTACCTCAACCCAGACGCCCGGTTTGCCGATGGCACCCCGATCACGGCCCAGGACGTACGCTATACCTTTGACCTGCTGATGACCCAGGGCAGCCTCAAGTACCGCACACAGTTCGCTGACGTGGCCGGCGTTGAAGTGGAGGGCCCACGGCAGATTCGTTTCACCTTCAAAAGCAATGAAAACCGCACCCTGCCGCTGGACCTGGCGTCGTTGCCGGTGCTTCCCGAGCACTGGTGGAAAGACCGCGACTTTGCCAATGGCGGCGGCTTTGAGGCACCGTTGGGCAGCGGGCCTTATCGGGTGGCGAAAATGGACAATGGCCGCAGCATTACCTTTGCTCGCAACCCGGATTGGTGGGGCAAGGATTTGCCGGTCAGTCGCGGTATTTATAACTTCGACACCTTCACCGTCGAATTTTTCGGCGACACCGATGTGGCCCGGCAGATTCTTCGCGGCGGCAGCTACGACTACAACCGGGAGTTTTCCGCCACCGGGTACTCCATCGGCTACCGCGGGCCTGCGCTGGACGATGGCCGTCTGCAGCGCGCGCACCTGGCCCCGGATTCCCTGCAAAGCGCACAGGGTTTTGTCTTCAACCTGCAACGACCGCTGTTCCAGGACCGTCGCGTGCGCCAGGCGCTGGCCATGCTTTGGGATTTCGAATGGAGCAACCGGCAGATGATGCGCGACATGTACATCCGCCAGCAGAGCTATTTTTCCAACAGCCCCATGGCCGCCCGGCAACTGCCCGATGCCGCGCAGTTGGCACTGCTGGAACCGCTGCGTGGCCAAGTCCCGGAGGAGGTCTTCAGCCAGGTCTTCGAGGCGCCGAAAACCGATGGCAGCGGGTTTATCCGCGACAAGCAACTGCAAGCCCTGGCGCTGCTCGAGTCGGCGGGCTGGACGCCCAGGGGCGACCAACTGGTCAATGCCCAGGGTGAGCCCTTGAGTTTCACCTTCCTCAACGCGCAGAACGGTTTCGAACGCCTGCTGCTGCCCTGGAAGCGCAACCTGGCACAGATCGGCATCGACCTGCAGATTCGCCGCATCGATGCTTCCCAATACCTGAACCGTCTGATGGCCCGTGATTACGACATGATCGTCACCGGCTACCCGGTCTCGCCGTCGCCGGGCCAGGAGCTGTACAACTATTTCGGATCGAAAGCCGCCGAGGATCCAGGCTCCAATAATTACATGGTGTTGAAAGATCCCGCTGTGGATCGCCTGCTCGACGGCCTGATCAAGGCCAGCAGCAAGGATGCCATGATTGCCCACGCCCGCGCCCTGGACCGCGTGCTGAAATGGAACTACTACTGGATACCCAACTACTATCCCCCAGGAACCTCGACCGTGTGGTGGAACCGTTTCGGCCGGCCCGCGATTCAGGCGAGCAATGACGAAGCGGTGCAGACCTGGTGGGAAGTCAGCCCCACGGCACTGACCAACGAGCAAATGGCCGAGCGCCTGAACTCGCTCGCCAAGGAGGCGCGATGACGGCTTATATCCTGCGTCGCTTGCTGCTGATCATCCCCACGCTGCTGATTATCCTGTTGGTGAATTTCGCCATTATCCAGGCCGCACCTGGCGGGCCGGTGGAACAAGCCATCGCACGCCTGCAAGGCATCGGCGGTGGCGCAATTGCCAGTAGTGGCGAGACCGTCCACGGCAGTTCCAGGGCCAGCCGTGGCCTGGACCCGAAGCTGATCAAGGAAATCGAGCGCCAGTACGGTTTCGACAAATCGGCACCGGAACGGCTCTGGCTGATGCTGAAAAACTACGCCATGCTCGATTTTGGCAGCAGTTTCTTTCGTGGCGCGAAAGTCACCGAGCTGATCCTGGACAAGATGCCGGTCACGCTGTCGCTGGGCTTCTGGGCGACCCTGATCACCTACCTGGTGTCCATTCCGCTGGGCATTCGCAAGGCGGTCCGCCATGGCAGTCCGTTTGATGTCTGGACCAGCACGGCCATCATTATCGGTTACGCCATGCCGGCCTTTCTGTTTGCCCTGTTGTTGATCGTGGTGTTTGCCGGCGGCACCTCGCTCAACTGGTTCCCGGTACGCGGGCTGGTCTCGGAAGATTTCGACAGCCTCTCGACCCTGGGCAAAATCGCCGATTACTTCTGGCACCTGGTATTGCCGGTCACCGCATTGGTAATCGGCGGCTTTGCCACCCTGACCGTCCTCACCAAAAATGCCTTTCTCAACGAAATCACCCGCCAGTACGTGGTGACCGCTCGGGCCAAGGGGCTGAGCGAGTCGCGGGTGCTCTATGGGCATGTGTTTCGCAATGCCATGCTGTTGGTGGTGGCCGGCATTCCTCAGGCGTTGATCAGCGTGTTTTTCGCAGGCTCCTTGCTGATCGAGGTGATTTTCTCCCTTGACGGCCTGGGCCGCATGAGCTACGAGGCGGCGGTCTCCCGCGATTACCCGGTGGTGTTCGGCTCGCTGTTTATCTTCACCCTTTTTGGCCTGTTGGTACGGTTGATTGGCGACCTCTGCTACACCTTTGTCGACCCGCGCATCGACTTCCATGCGAGGAGCCACTGATGTTTGCCCTCTCCCCCATGAGCCAGCGCAAGCTGCAGCGCTTTCGCCGCAACCGGCGCGGATGGTACGCGCTGTGGTTGTTCGCCATTCTGTTTGCCATGAGCCTTGGCGGCGAGCTGATTGCCAATGACAAGCCGCTGCTGCTCAGCCTCAAGGGCGAGCTGTATTTTCCGGCCTTCAAGCGATACACCGAGCAGGAAATCGGCGGGCAATTACCGTTTCAGCCCGACTACCGCAGCCACTATGTGCGCCAGCTGGTGAAGGATCAGGGCGGCTGGATGCTGTTTGCACCGATCCCGTTCAGTGCCGATACCCCCAACTACGATTTGCTCGTACCCGCGCCGAGCCCGCCCTCGACCGTCAATTGGCTGGGCACGGACGACCAGGGCCGGGATGTGCTGGCGCGGGTCATTTTCGGTGCCCGGGTCTCGATCCTGTTTGCCTTGGCGCTCACCTTGATCAGTGTGGTGATCGGCATCACCGCTGGCGCCTTGCAGGGTTACCATGGCGGCTGGGTCGACCTGATGGGCCAGCGCCTGCTGGAGGTCTGGTCGGGGCTGCCGGTGCTGTATCTGTTGATCATCCTCTCGGGCTTTGTCGAGCCCGACTTCTGGTGGCTGCTGGGGATCATGGCGCTGTTTTCATGGCTGGCGCTGGTGGACGTGGTCCGCGCCGAGTTTTTGCGCGGGCGCAATCTGGAGTACGTCATGGCGGCTCGCGCCCTTGGCCTGCCCGACCGCTGGGTGATCGTGCGACACATCCTGCCCAATGCCATGACCGCAACCTTGTCCTTCGTGCCCTTCATCCTCACGGGTGCCATCTCGACGCTGACGGCGCTGGATTTTCTCGGTTTCGGCATGCCCGCCGGCAGCGCCTCGCTGGGTGAGTTGATCAGCCAGGGCAAGCAAAACCTGCAGGCACCTTGGCTGGGGTTCACCGCGTTTTTTACCCTGGCCCTGATGCTCTCGCTGTTGGTGTTTATCGGAGAAGCCTTGCGCGATGCGTTCGACCCTCGCGCGTGAATCGGTTCAAGCAAAAGGAGATGGACATGCAGCTTAAAGGCAAGACCGCCGTGGTCACCGGCTCTACCAGTGGCATCGGCTTGGGCATCGCTCTGCGTTTGGCCCACGCGGGCGCAAACCTGATACTTAACGGCTTTGGGGATGTCGACGAGGCCGTGGCGCAGGTCGCGGCGCACGGCGTCAAGGTGGGCCACCATCCGGCCGATGTCAGTGACGTGACGCACATTGCTGACCTGTTCGCCTATGCCGAGCGGGAATTTGGCGGCGTCGATATTCTTGTCAACAACGCCGGGATCCAGCATGTGGCGGCGGTCGAAGACTTTCCCGTAGAGCGCTGGGACGCGATTATCGCCATCAACCTGTCCGCCGTCTTCCACACCACCCGCCTGGCGCTGCCGGGCATGCGCGAACGGGGCTGGGGCCGAATCGTCAATATTGCTTCGGTGCACGGCCAGGTCGGTTCGGTCGGCAAGGCCGCCTATGTGGCCGCCAAGCATGGGGTGATTGGTTTGACCAAAGTGGTCGGCCTGGAAACCGCGACCAGCAATGTCACCTGCAATGCCATCTGCCCCGGTTGGGTATTGACACCGCTGGTGCAGAAGCAGATTGACGCACGGATTGCTGGCGGCACCGACCCACAGCAGGCTCGGCAGGATTTGCTGGCCGAGAAGCAGCCGTCACTGAGTTTCGTCACGCCTGATCATCTAGGTGAGCTGGTGTTGTTTCTGTGCAGCGAGGCTGGCAGCCAGGTGCGCGGTGCGGCCTGGAATGTGGATGGGGGGTGGCTCGCCCAGTAACCAACCTCCCGTAGGAGCCGGGCTTGGCCCTATGCCGGTCAGTTAAGGAATGGAGCGCCGAAAACCTGTGGGAGCGGATTTATCCGCGAATCCAGACACCGCGGTTTTTCAGGCATTGCGCGGCGCCTTCCATTCGCGGATAAATCCGCTCCCACAGAGTCCATGCCTTAACTGACTGGCATTGGGGCTTGCCCGCGATAAGGACATGGCGGTTTTACAGGTATTGCGCGTCATCGTTCATCGCGGGCGAGCCCGGCTCCTACCGGTTCGGCGCGGGGACTAGGGCCTTTCTTCTTCGTCATCCACCAGCCCCCAATCAGCCGCGTTGGGGTCAGGTGCTGAGCTCGGTGCCAAAGGCGCCGTGTGATGCTCCCCGACGCCATCGCGGTACAGCTTCAGCCGCAAGCGCAGGTTGTTGTACGAGTCGGCCTGGCGCAGCGCCTCCTCCTCTTCAATGGCGCCCTCCACCACCAGGTCGAACAGTGCCTGGTCAAAGCTCTGCATGCCCATCTCGCGTGAACGCTCGATCAGCCCCTTGAGTTCGGAAAACGCGTTGCGCTGGATGTAATCGCGCACCGTCGGGGTGCCGAGCATCACTTCCACCGCCGCCCGTCGATGGCCGTCGCGGGTTTGCACCAGCCGCTGGGACACGAACGCCTGCAGGTTGTTGCCCAGGTCATTAAGCAACTGCCCGCGGCGCTCGTCGGGGAAAAAGTTGATGATCCGGTCCAGTGCCTGGTTGGCGGTGTTGGCGTGCAGGGTCGAGATGGCCAGGTGACCGGTATTGGCAAAGGCCAGGGCGTGCTCCATGGTTTCACGGTCACGGATTTCACCAATCAGGATCACATCCGGTGCCTGGCGCAGGGTGTTCTTCAAGGCGGCGTGAAAGCTGCGGGTGTCGACCCCCACTTCGCGCTGGCTGATGATGGATTTCTTGTGCCGGTGAATGTACTCGATCGGGTCTTCAATGGTGACGATATGGCCGCTGCTGTGGCGGTTGCGATAGTCGATCAGCGCCGCCAGGGAGGTCGATTTGCCGGAGCCCGTGGCGCCAACAAATAACACCAGCCCTTGCTTTTGCATCACCGCATCAAGCAGCACCGCCGGCAACTTGAGGTCTTCGAACCGGGGAATATCCAGTTTGATATTGCGAAACACGATGGACACTTCGTTACGCTGGCGATAGATGTTGACCCGAAAACGGCCGGTGCCTGGCAACGACATCGCCAGATTCATCTCAAGATCCCGGGCAAAGTCGCGTGCCTGCTCGGCGTCCATGATACTGGCGGCGATCGTGGCCACTTCACCGGGCTTGAGTGCTTCAGTGCCCAGCGGCTTGAGCACGCCATTGAACTTGGCGCAAGGCGGTGCCCCGGTGGTCAGGTACAGGTCCGAGCCATCCTGGCTGGCGAGGGTTTTCAACAGCGCTTGTATATCCATATGCACGGCCCTGTGGCGTGAGAGACAGTCAACAGCTTGGTCCAGCCTGCCCCATGCGGCAAGCGCGAACAGCAACGATGGGGCATAATTGGCGCTTTACACTCGCACAGTGCAAGGCAATCGTGTCATGAAAGCTCTCGCTCGCCACATTCTGGTGAAAACCGCCGAAGAGGCCGAACAACTCAAGCAGCGCATCGCCAAGGGCGAAGCCTTCGATGTCCTGGCCAGGAAATACTCCACCTGCCCGTCCGGCAAACGCGGTGGAGACCTGGGCGAAGTACGCCCCGGGCAGATGGTCGGGGCCATTGACCAGGTCATCTTCAAAAAACCGGTTCGCATTGTGCACGGCCCGATCAAAAGCAAGTTTGGCTATCATCTGGTCCAGGTGTTTTACCGCGACTGATCTGCTACTCACCTCATGAAATTAACCTGCAAGGAGGCTCCATGCGCGTAGCGCTGACGCTGTCCACCCTGTTACTGCCACTGCTGATGGGCGCCAACGCCCACGCCGCTGGACCGAAAGACATTGCCCCGTACCCGGCGCCTGAAGCCGGCTTCACTCGCCAGATCATCCACTTGCCCCATCAAACCGATGAATCGGCCCACAAAATCGAGATCCTTGCGGGCAAGCAACTGGAGGTGGACTGCAACCGCCAACGACTGGGCGGCACCCTGGAAGAGAAAACCCTGGAAGGCTGGGGCTATCCCTACTACCGTCTGGCCGACGTGAAAGGCCCGGCGAGCACATTGATGGCGTGCCCGGACAACAAGAAAACCAAAGCCTTTGTGCCGGTTGTCGGTGACGGCTTCCTGCTGCGCTACAACAGCAAGCTGCCGGTTGTGGTCTATGTGCCTGAAGGCGTTGAGGTCCGCTATCGGGTCTGGTCTGCTTCGGAACGGGTGGGCAAGGCCACCGTGGAATAAAAAATGGCCGCTGAGGCAGATGCTTCAGCGGCCATTTTTTTGTGTGTTCGTTAAAGGCTGTCGTTGACCCGATGGGCCTGAACCCCTTGACGATTCTTCAAGTCATGACGCAACCCGGCAATCAAATTGGAAATGGCCCGGTTGCTGTTCAACTGCTCGGCACAAATCCCCGTCCTGTGGAGATCGACTCGCTCGCTGGTCCGATCATAAATCCGCACCGTCAGCGACCTGTCCTGGGCTTGGGTGCATTGGCAGCGCATCGGTAGAAAGCTGCTTTCGATGATGTTGCGCAGTTCCAGAGTTGACAACATTTAATACCCTCCTTGCGTCTCGGTGTCTGAATCCTTGGCGATCAGCGTAACCCTATGCAGACTAGGCCGTTTTTCCACCTCGCGTAGGAAATTTCAGTTCAGAACCGTCTTTATTGTTAGAAAAATGTTTCAAGGCCTGGTTGAAACTTTGCTGCGGCCTGCACAGTCACCTGCTTATCCCGGCGGCGAGCAAGGCGAAAAAGCCCGCGCCACGAAAACCCCGCAAGGCGTCGTGATTTCCGACCAATAGCTGGCAAACGGGGGAGTATCTCCCCCGCCATCGCACAGGCACAACTGTCAGTTCTGACAGCTTATACGGACTGTTTTTTATCCTTATAACGCTCGGTAAACACCTTCCCGTTCGGTCGTGGCCAAAGCGGTTTCAGGGGTGTTGCTCAGACCTAATGGATAAGGAAAAAGCCATGCCTCTGCGAACGCTCAAGCACACCGGGACCCTGCTACTGCTTAGCCTTGCTGTCCAGAATGCCAACGCCGCCTTCACCCCGACCCCCGGTGATGATGTGTATGTGTGTCATACCGGCTGCACAGAGCCGTCCTTGACAGACATCGGCGGGAATAACTCATTGATGTTCCCGGCCGGCAGCGCCGGAGCTATCTCCGGCAATGTGACCTTTGGCGCAGGTCGGGACAGTTTGATCATGAACGGCGGCAGCGTTGGAGGCGCCGTGCAGATGGGCAGCGGCATTGACTACACCCAGATCAATGGCGGAACGATCAAATCCCTGGCCCAGGGCGATGGCCTGGACAACTTCCTGATGACCGGCGGCACCATCACAGGCGCGTTTGAGGACGGTGATATCGCCAAACAAACTGGCGGCAGTATTGGCCGCGTCGACATGAAGCTCGATGACAACACCTATGACCTGTCTGGCGGCGCGATCAAGGGGAACCTGGTCACGGGTTTCGGCAAGGACACCATCATCGTCTCCGGTGGCAGCATCGGCGGCAATATCAGTGTCAGCGGTGGCAATGACAGCGTTTCGGTCAGCGGGGGCGATATCGGCGGCAATATCCTGATGAGCTTTGGCGATGACAGATTCAACTGGAAGGACGGTGGTGCCATTCATGGCGCTGTGCAGTTGGCGGATGGCAATGACACCGCAGTGGTCACCCACCTGCCGGCCAATCTCCTCTCCCAGCCAACCTCCATAGACGGCGGCCCGGGCACCGACACTCTGACGTTCGACAACAGCAAGCCGGCCCGTGGCGCGACCTATGTGAACTGGGAAAGTATCGCGCTGACCCATAAATCCGAAATGACGCTTAACGATTCGCTGGTGCTGGGTGACTCGGTGTCCGGCAAAGGCATGTTCAGCATCGACAGCACCAGTACCCTGCGTTCGGCCAAGGGCCAGGTGGTACCGATTGATGCCGCGCAAAAGGCCATCGTTGCCAACAACGGCGTCATCGACCTGACCGGCAACAGCGCCAAGGGCCGCTTCACGGTGGTGGGTGATTACCAGGGTAATGGCCGGCTCAAGGTGGGCAGCGTGCTCGCGGGGGATGGCGCCGACTCCGACAAGCTGGTGGTGTCCAAAGGTATGCTCAGCGGCAGTACCGTCATTGAGGTGAACAACTTCAAAGGCCTCGGGGCGCTCACCGCTCAAAACGGGATTCAGGTCGTTGAGGCCAACCAGGGTGCGAGCAGCAGCAATGGCGCGTTCACCCTCGGTAAGCCGCTGTCGGTTGGTGCTTATCAGTACTACCTGTTCAAAGGCGGCGTGACCGCCGGCAGCGAGAACAGTTGGTACCTGCGCTCCAGCGTCGTGGCCCCACCGGCGGTCACGCCATTGCCGCCCACACCGCCCACGCCTCAACCGGTCGCCCCGGTCCCGGCACCCGCGGTCAGCGCACCGGTGGCGGCTGTCGGTACCCCAGCGCTGCCTGTGCCGGTCGCGGGCCAAAGCATTGCCTTGTATCGAGCGGAGGTTCCGGTCTACTCGGCGGCGGCGCCGGCAGCCGCGACACTGGGCCGGGCCATGCTCGGCACCTTCCACCAGCGTCAGGGTGAGCAGCGCTTGCTCACCGAAAGCGGTTATGCCAAGGCAGGTTGGGCCCGGGTCTATGGTGAGAATGTTGACCAGAAGCTCGGGGGCACGGTGTCGCCGACCTTCAACGGCAGCGTCAGCGGCGCGCAGGTGGGTCACGATATCTGGTCATCAGATTCACAGCGCATGGGCCTGTATGTTGGTAAATCCCGCATCCGCGGCGACGTCAAAGGGTTTGCCCTGGGCTTTGAGGACAATCCGGTCGGGGATTTGAAACTGCTGGGTGATTCCGTCGGTGCCTACTGGACCCGCATCAGCAAATCCGGCGCCTACGTTGACCTGGTCGGTCAATATACCCGGCTCAACGGCCGTGGGCGCTCTGATCGAGGGCTTCAGCTGGATCTGGACGGCCAGGTGGTGTCGGTGTCTGTCGAGGCCGGCGTGCCATTCGCGCTGAACGAACAGTGGGACCTTGAACCCCAGGCCCAGGTGATCGCCCAGCGGGTCTCGCTGGACAACACGAATGACGGCATTTCCCACATCGACTTCGACAATGACCCGACGTTTACCGGTCGTGTGGGGGCGCGGCTGCGGGGTAATTTCAACGCGGGCGGGTTGCCGGTCACGCCGTGGGTGCGCACCAACCTGTGGCGGACCTTCAATGCCACTGACTCCGTGACCTACGACCGTATGGATCGAGTCGATACCGAACAGTCTGCGACTTGGTTGAACGTTGATACAGGCGTATCGATAGACCTGGCCCCTGCCGTCAGCGTCTATACCAGCGTCAGTTACGGCGCCAACACGGACAGCAACAGCCAGAAATACCTGGCCGGCGACCTGGGTATCCGCCTGCGCTGGTAACCCCCCTCACCCGCGCCGGGCCGCCAGCAAGCCAAGCCCGGCGCAGCTTAACAATACCGCGCTGGTACGGTTGAACATCCGGCGCTGGCGCGGTTCGTTGAACCAGCGACGCAGATAGGCACCGACCCAGGAATAGATCGCGATCGCCAGCCACTCCAGCAGCAAAAACATCCCGCCCAACCAGGCAAATTGCTCACTGACCGGTATCGGGCTCCCGAGCTTGATGAACTGCGGCAAAAACGCGGTGAAAATCAGAATGGCCTTGGGGTTGCCCGCCGCGACCCAGAACTCTTGCCGAGCCAGGCGAAACAACCGCGCCTGCTGGGCGGTGGCGGGTGCGGCCTGCTCAACCGGCGCACGCCACAATTGCCAGGCGATATAGAACAGATACGCCGCTCCCAGCACCTTGACGCCGGTAAAGAGCATTTCGCTGGTGTGCAGCACCACGGCAAGCCCCATGGCCGCCAGCGCGATCATGCCGGCAAAGGCAATCAACCGGCCAATCCCGGCCAGGCAGGCATTGCGCAGCCCATGGCTGCTGGCGTTATTGAGCGACAACAGGTTGTTGGGGCCCGGTGACATATTGAGGGCGAAGCAGGCGGGTATGAACAGGGCCAGGGTGGCGAGATCCATCGGGGCATTCCACAGCAGAAAAATTCGTCCAACGATAGTGCCTCTACCCTTCTCAGGCAACCGCTGTAAGCGTCGCAAGGTCCAGCAAGGTGAAGTGCCCGGTTGCCCAGCCAGCGGTGTCGATGTGATAGACATTGCCCAGCACCGTCACCTCCCGCAGCGGCGTGTGCCCGACGATGAGTGCCCTCAAGCCTGAAACCGGGCTTTCGTTCATCAGCTGCAAGCGGCGCCTGGACCATTGGCAGCTCTCTTGATCTGCGCTGGACAGGTGCCCGTCGATCACCTCTTCACGCAGACGTTGCCACTGCGCGAACGGGCAGTCGGCATGCACAAACCCGACCGTGCCCAAGGCTGTCTCAACCTCCATGACCAGGGGCATCTGCGCGAAACGACGGGCAAAAATGCGTTGCGCCTGTGCCGGCAGGTCCAGAAACCAGCCACCACCGCTGGCCCGGTACATCTCATGATCCAGCCAACCGCCTTGAACATGGGCGATGGCCAAGGCTTCATGGTTACCCTGCACGGCAAAAAACCAGGGTCGCTCCAGCCAGTCCAGCGCATCCAGGCTCTGCGGACCACGGTCCACCAGATCGCCCACGCTGAACAGGCGGTCGACGGTCGGATCGAAGCCTGCGCTGTCCAGCGTCCGTTGCAGGCGATCGAAATACCCATGGATATCGCCCACGGCCCAGTCCCTGCCATGGGCCGTGGGGTTGACTGAAAAATGCCGATAACTGCTCATGGTCCCGCCTTCGCCTGAATGAGTGCCGCACTATTGAGCATAGGGCATACGTCGAGCCTCCCAAGCGCCAGCTTGTCGCCCCCCATCAACGGCGTAAACTTGTGAGTAGAAAGCGCCATACGTGGAGGTGCGCCATGCGCCCGCTGTTCATTCCTGTCCTGCTGCTGGGCATGAGCATCCACTCAGCCTGGGCGGCCACTCCCCCTGTCGTCGTGCAGTTCACGAACCCGGACCATTACAGCGATGCCAGCCTGCGTTCAAACTACCAGCGCGGGGCCGACCCCAGTGTGCTCAAGGCCCTGCGGGCGAAATTCGAGAAGCTGGGCAGTCGCTACCTGCAACCGGGCCAACAACTGCAGATCGAAGTGCGCAATATCGACCTCGCCGGCCGTTTCGAGCCCTGGAACTACAACGCCAATGACGTGCGCTTCATGCGCGAGATCACCTGGCCGTCTATTGACCTGCATTACGTCTTGAGCCAGGACGGCAAAATCGTGCGTCAGGCCGATGCGCGGATCAGCGACAAGGCTTACCTGCAGCGCCCGGGTCGAACGAGCCACAGCGACCGCTTGTATTCGGAAAAGGCGATGCTTGACGACTGGTTCCGGCAGCAGTTCAAGCCTCGTTGACAGCGAAGCTTCGCGGGCAATGCCCGCGAAGCGGCCAGACGACAGTGTTACGGATTACTAAGCGGCTGGGTTTTCGACGCCCGGGCCTTCATGAGCCCGTAATACGACAACGCCGGCACCACCAGCCCGACCACCCAGGCAAGGTCTACCCCATCGAGCGCCTGTGCCACCGGCCCGACATACAAGGTGGTGTTCATGAACGGCACCTCCAGCACAATCGCCCCAATGAAACTGGCGCAGGCGATGCCATTGAACCGACCGTACTGCCCCTTCATGTCAAAAATGTCCGGCAGGCTGTAGACCCCTTTGCGCAGGCAGTAATAGTCCACCAGGTTGATGGCCGTCCAAGGGATCAGGAAGTAACTCATAAAGAAGATAAAGTTCAGGAAGAACGCGATGAAATCATCCTGGCTGATCGTGCACAACGCCGTCGCGATCACGCTGATCACCAGCATGAACACGCCGCGCACCCGAGGGGTGACGTTCAGTCGCGAAAACGGCTCGATCACCGTGACGGTCGACATGAACGCGCCATACAGGTTGAACACGTTGATCGATACCTGCCCGTAGAGGATAAAGGCGAACAGCAGCACCGCCACAGGGCCGAACAATCCCGCGACATGGCTGCCGACGTTGTCGCCAAAGCCGCTGATGCCGACGCTCAGCATCGCGCCGAGAATCATCATCCAGGCACCGCCCGTCACCGTTCCGGCATAGCTGTACCAGAACACCTTGGCCATCGAAGTGTGCGTCGGCAAGTAGCGCGAGTAATCGGCCACGTAAGGCGCATAAGACAGCTGCCAGGTGACCGCGATGCTCACGGCCACCAGGAATTTCGACAGCGAAAAGCCCGAGGCAGCCCACTGCTCCGCCGGGATCGGCAGGCTCAAGGCCAAGAGTGTCGCCGCGATAAACACCACCAGCGACAACAGCGACAACACCTTCTGCAAGCGGTGAATCAAGCGATACCCATACAGCGCGACGACAAAGCACAACGCGCCGATCAGGTAGATATTGCCGTTGCCCGACAGTGGGCTGACCGACTCAATGGCCTGCGCCGCCAGCAGGGTGTTACTGACGAAAAAGCCCAGGTAGATCAACATCACAAACAGCAACGGCAGCACCGCGCCGATCACACCGAATTGCGCGCGGCTCTGGATCATCTGCGGAATCCCCAGCTTCGGCCCCTGGGCCGAATGCGAGGCCATGAAAATCGCGCCCAGCAAAGAGCCCAGCACAATCGCCAGGGCACTCCAAAACAGGTTCAGCCCCATGACCACGGGTAACACCCCGGAGGCGATGGTGGTGATGTTCATGTTGGCGCCGAACCAGATGAAAAACAGCGAGCCCGGTTTGCCATAACGCTCGGCTTCAGGGATGAAATCGATGCTTCTTTTCTCGACGTTCATGCTGATCACTCCTGCGCCTGTGCGTGAAGACGGGTATGCAGCCGGTCAATGGCACCCGGCAGTTCGTGAACCTGGTGGGCAAACTGATCGGGGGACGTCGGTGTACAGCCGGTATAGGGCTCCCCTGCCATTGAGCGCAGCCACTGTGCGGTGGTCACCAGCTCCAGCGAATAGACCCAGTTCGCCAGGATCAACAGCGCCGAATAGTGGGCCGCTGCGGTGGTCGCCGTGCAGGCATCGGTCACCAGGCGAATGCGATAACCCAGGGCGAAGGCGTCGTACACCGTGGTCATCACGCAGACATCCGTGAGCACCCCGCTGACGGTCAGTGTGTCAATGCCCTGCTGTTGCAGACGGGCATGCAGGTCAGTCTGGAAAAAGGCGCTGTAGCGCGGCTTGTCGATAACCGTTTCACCGGCTATCGGTGCCAGTGCCGGGAGGATCTCGACCGCAGTCGTGCCGCTGCGGTAGCTGGCGGGGCCACCGTCCGAGGCCAGCGGTTCATTGGGAGGCAGGCCGGTGCCGTCGGCCAGATTGATGTGGCGGGAATAGAACACGGCAACTGCCTGCTGGCGCGCCGCGCTCAAGAGGCTGGAGGTGTTGCGAACCACAGTGTCGAACCCTTCCAGGGCGAAACCGTTTTCGCATTGCATATCGATGATCAATAGCGCGTTGTTATTATTCATGGCAAACCTGATCAAAAAAGTGGACGCGTTGCTGCGTCCAGCACACTCGAATACACCATCACCAGGCGCAGCAATGCCCCGGGCGACGTGCACTGGACCTTCTGAGTGTGATCAGGAAATTATTTGCCAGAAGCCGTTCTGCTTGGCTGAAACGCTTGAGCGCAAGCGTTTGAGACGCACGTGCGAAGTGGTCGAGTTGGCGCGCAGATAGGCCAGCTCGATGCCCAGAGGTGCGATCAGTGAGTTGAATCGATTGTTCATGGTGAGCATCGACCGTGGATGAGATAGAACTGATTACTGGTATACCATAATACATAAAAGTCGCAAGTGCCCTGCGTCGGCCGGACAATATCGCGGGCATCTCACCTTTATTTGCATCCGCCTGCATCCAACTGGCAATCCCCTGCGTATATCCAGCAAGGCCAGACTTTCCTGGCCCCTTAAACGCCAGTAAAGGGGTAACACCATGAACAGTATTTCGCTCAAACGTCCGGTTATCACCCGCCTGCTGACCCTGGCCATTGCCAGTGGTTGTGCCTTCAGCACTGTGCAAGCGGCGGACATGTCCCACCCGACCGTCATGGTGGGTGGGCAAAGCATGTTGCCGAGCAAAACCATCGTCGATAACGCGGTCAATTCGGCCGACCACACCACCCTGGTGGCCGCTGTCAAAGCCGCAGGCCTGGTCGATACCCTCAAAGGCAAAGGCCCATTCACCGTCTTTGCACCGGTCAATTCAGCCTTCGCGGCATTGCCGGCCGGCACCGTGGATAACCTGCTCAAACCCGAAAACAAGGGCACCCTGACCCAGATTCTGACCTACCACGTGGTGGCCGGTAATCTGGACATGCTGGAGCTGAGCAAACGCATCAAGGCCGGTGGTGGCAAGACTGAGTTGACCACCGTCAGCGGTGGCAAACTCTGGTTGATGATGAATGGCCCGCACAACATTGTGGTCAAGGATGAAAAAGGCGATGTGGCCGATATCAGCACCTACGATGTCACCCAGTCCAATGGCGTGATTCATGTGATCGATAAGGTGCTGCTGCCAAAAAGCTGAGTCGTGGCGGGCATTGCCACCGTGGTGATGCCCGTTTTTCCCGGAGCAGCTATAACTGATGACGGGTAGGTGCAGCATGAAACTGCACGTGCAGGCAGCCCGGGTGTTGGCGGCACGCTGCCCCATTGAACCGAACGCGCAGGAGTCAGACCATTTCGACTGTCGACGCCAATCAGCTTCGAACTTTGCTCACCGAAGTGTCGCTGGGCAATCGCCGCTCATTCGAGGCCTTGTATCGAAGCGTCAGCGGCCTGCTCTATGCGGTGGCGTTCAAATGCATGGGGCGTAAAGACATGGCGCAAGAAGTGGTTCAGGAAAGCTTCGTGCGCATCTGGCACCACGCCTCGCGCTACGACAGCACTGTCGCCGAACCGCTGACCTGGATGATCAGCATCACCCGCCACCTGGCCATTGACCAACTGCGCAAGCGCCGCGAAGTCGCATTGGACGACAACCCGCTGCACGAGTTGGAAGACCACACCCCCGGTGCCGTCGAGCAATTAACGGCTCAACGTGAAGCGAGCGCCCTGAACCGCTGCCTGCAGACCCTGGACAACGCCCAGCGCACGGCCATCACCACGGCCTATTTTCAGGGCCTGTCGTGCTCGGAAATCGCCGCGCGCCTTCATCAACCCCTGGGCTCGGTCAAGTCCTGGATTCGTCGGGGCATGGAGCGCTTGCGCAGGTGCCTTGAACCATGAACTACCAATCCCCTTCCCTGCGCCGGGCGCTGGCCGCCGATTACAGCATCGGCCTGATGCCGCCGCTGGCGCGCAAGCGCTTTGAGCGGTTGCTCAAGACCGATCCGACCTTGCGCGCCGAAGTCGCCCAGTGGCACGAGTCGCTGCTGGCGCTCACCCAGCCGCTGCCCGAAGAGCCGGTGCCCGAACAGGTCTGGCAAGCCATCGAAGCGCGGCTATTCCCGGCAGCGCGCAAGCCCGGCCTGTGGGACATGCACTGGCTGCGCGGCGCGATCCTGGCGGCGATGCTTTCGGTGGTAGTGGCAATCGGGGCGTATTTGTACCAAGGCGATCCGCTTTACACCACGACGCTTGTGGCCGATAACCAGCAAGCCGTCATGGTCGTTGATGGCTACGACGATTATCTGCAGATAGAAGCCCTGAAACTGACCTCCGTCGACGCTGACCGCAGCCTGGAGCTGTGGGCAATTCCGGCGGATGGAAAACCCGTGTCACTCGGCCTGTTGCCACGCCAGGGCAGCTCGAAACTTGAACTGGACGCCGGACAGCAAGCGGCACTGAAAAACGCCAAGGCGCTGGCGGTGAGCCTGGAGCCGTTGGCCGGTTCGCCCACAGGCCAGCCGACAGGGCCGGTGTTGTATCAGGGTGTATTGCGCTCGCTGTGAACCCATAGGAGCCGGGCTTGTCGGATCGCCGCACCGCCGCGATGAACGATGACGCGCAACCCCTGAAAAACTGCGGCGTCCTCTTTCGCGGACAAGCCCATTTGCCAGCGGGGCCAGCTCGGCCAGCCAACAGGCGATTGGTACCGGGGTGATCGGCGGGATGTTGACGGCGACACTGGCGGTGGTGTTTGTGCCGGTGTTCTTTGTGGTGATGACGCGCTTGACGGGCAAGCGCCGTAATATCGTTCAATCGGTGGTGCCAGAACAAAATCAGGGCTGCTTTGCAGCCCATCGCGGCCAGGTCCGCTCCTACATTCCCCGCGCAAATATTGCGCAGGCTGTTGTAGGAGCGGACCTGGCCGCGATGGAGCGCGAAGCGGCCCCGGTTACACTCAATCAGCCATGACGATTTTACCCACCCGCGCCTCACCACGGGTCGCCAGGCAGTAGTACAGCGGGCAGGTCACCGCCAGCCCCACCAGCCACGACAGGTCCACCCCGTCGATGATGTTGGCGTACGGCCCGACATAAATCGCCGTGTTCGCCACCGGAAGCTGCACCAGGATGCCGATGAAGTACGCCACGATCGCATGCATGTTGAAGCGGCCATAGATCCCGCCATCGGCGCGGAAGATCGAAGTGATGTCGTACTGGCGGTTCTTGATCAGGTAGAAGTCGATCAGGTTGATCGACGCCCACGGCACCAACACCAGCAACAGCGCCAGAATCAGGCCGATGAATTGCGAAATGAAGTCTGCCGATGCGCTCAGCGCCATCAGGCAGCAGCCCACCAAAACGACGCTCGACAGCACAACCCGTACACGAATGCTCGGCGTCCAGTTGCCGGCGAAGGTCTGGATCGAGGTCACGATCGACAGCACCGCGCCATACAGGTTGAGGGCGTTGTGGCTGATGATGTTGAGCAGGAACAGCACCATCAGGATCGGGCCCAGCCAACCGGTGGACTGCTTGACCGCCGCCATGGCCTCGGTGCCTTCAGGCGTTGCCAGCACAGCGACAGCGCCAAAGCTGAACGACAGAATGGTGCCCAGGGTAGCGCCCAGGTAGGTGGCCATGAACGGACGGAACACACCGATATCGGCCGGCAGGTAACGCGAGTAATCCGAAACATACGGCGAGAAGCTGATCTGCCAGATGATCCCCAACGACACCGTCGCCAGAAAGCCCGAGAGGTTAAAGGCGCCGCGACTGAAGAAGTCCACCGGCAGCTCATGGGCAAAGATATAGAGAAAGCCCGCCAGCAATGCCGTGCCCATCACCCAGGTGCCGATCCGGTTCAGGGTGTGAATGAAGCGGTAGCCGATCACCCCGATGGCCGTGGCACTCAGCGCGCCGATGATGATCCCGGCCGGCAGTGGCACCGACTCGGCAATCCCGGTGATGGATTTGCCCGCCAGCACAATGTTGGAAATAAAGAAGCCCAGGTAGATGACCGCTGCAAAAAACACGATCAACAGCGCGCCATAACGGCCGAACTGGCCGCGGCTCTGAACCATCTGCGGGATGCCCATGCACGGCCCCTGGGCCGAAGCGAGGGCGATGACGATACCGCCAATCATGTGACCGAGCACAATCGCGATCAGCCCCCACAATAGATCAAGGTGGAATACCTGAATCACCATCGCACCGGTCACGATCGGCAGTGGCGCAATGTTGGTGCTGAACCAGAGGGTGAAGAGGTCACGGGCCTTGCCGTGGCGCTCGGCGAGTGGAACGTAATCGACCGTGTGATTTTCGATCAATTGGCTGGAGCCGGACTGCTGGGAGTTATTCATGAGTTCGAAGATGCCTGTTCTTATCTTTGTCTGAAGCCAAACCATGGCGCGCTGGCTGCTCTTCAGCAGCTCAGTGAGTGCAGACCATATTATGGTATTCCAGGCTTTTGACAAGACTGATCCGCTGTTTGAACGACGAACTGATCCGCTCCCTGCTGCCCGCTCAATCGCCGCAAAAACCTCGCAGCCCCGGAAAACAGGCGCTTGAGCGCTGACGACGACGTTTGTCGCCTGCAACGGAAAAAGGACTTGCAAAGTCAATCTTACGGTATACCATCAGACAACAAAGCTCATAAAAAGCGCCCTAGCCGCTCCCCGCGAGGATTTCTGCAATGATCGATGCCAACGTCTACAAGCATGTGATGGGTTCGTTCCCTTCCGGCGTAACCGTCATCACCACTCTGGACGACGACGGCCAGATCGTCGGTCTGACGGCCAGCGCCTTCAGTTCTTTGTCCATGGACCCGGCGCTGGTGCTGTTTTGCCCCAACTACAGCTCCGACTCCTATCCTGTACTGATCAAGAACAAGCGTTTTGCCATTCACATGCTGTCGGCCGAGCAGCAGAAAGAGGCCTACGCCTTCGCCAGCAAGGGCAAGGACAAGGCCGCCGGTATCGAGTGGACCTTGAGTGAGCTGGGCAACCCGCTGCTGGCCAACGCCACCGCCATCATCGAATGCGAGCTGTGGCGCGAATATGAAGGTGGTGACCACGCCATCATGGTGGGCGCGGTGAAAAACCTGATCGTGCCGCAGCGGTCCATCGGCCCGCTGGTGTACTGCCGCGGCAAAATGGGCGCATTGCCCGCGTTTGCCTGACCCTTGCGCATCATTTCTAAAAAGACCAAAGATTCGAGGAACGCGTCATGAAATTTTCCCTGTTCGTGCACATGGAACGCTGGGACGAAAGCGTCAGCCATCGTCAACTGTTCGAGGACCTGACCGAACTGACGCTGATGGCCGAAACCGGCGGTTTCAGCACCGTCTGGATCGGCGAACACCACGCCATGGAATACACCATCTCGCCAAGCCCGATGCCTCTGCTTGCGTACCTGGCGGCGAAAACCACGACCATTCACCTGGGCGCCGGTACCATCATCGCGCCGTTCTGGCACCCGCTGCGGGTGGCCGGTGAATGCGCCCTGCTCGATGTGATCAGCAATGGCCGCATGGAAGTCGGTCTGGCCCGCGGTGCCTATCAGGTCGAGTTCGACCGCATGGCCGGCGGCATGCCAGCCTCCAGCGGCGGCAATGCCTTGCGTGAAATGGTTCCAGTGGTGCGCGCACTGTGGCAAGGCGACTACGCCCATGACGGCGATATCTGGAAATTCCCCACCTCCACCAGCGTGCCCAAGCCGATCCAGAAACCCAACCCGCCGATGTGGATCGCCGCCCGCGACCCGGACTCGCACAACTTCGCAGTGGCCAACGGCTGCAACGTGATGGTGACGCCGCTGATGAAGGGCGACGAAGAAGTCGTCGATCTGAAGAACAAGTTCGAATCAGCCCTGGCCAACAACCCCGGTGTGCCGCGCCCGCAACTGATGGTGCTGCGCCATACCCACGTGCACGCCAGCGACGACCCGGATGGCTGGCAAGTGGGTGCCAAGGCGATTTCACGTTTCTACCGCACCTTCGATGCCTGGTTCGGCAACAAGACCGTGCCGCAGAACGGCTTCCTGGAGCCAAGCCCGGAATCCAAGTTCGCCGAACGCCCGGAGTTCGAACTGGAGAACATCCGCAAGAACACCATGATCGGCACCCCGGAAGAAATCATCGCCCGCATCAAGTACTACCAGGAACTGGGTGTGGACGAGTTCAGCTTCTGGTGTGACAACAGCTTGCCGCATGAAGAAAAGCGCAAATCGTTGCAGCTGTTTATTGATCAGGTGGTGCCGGCGTTTCGTTGAGATCTTTTAGATCGGCGTCGACCTAATTCGCGGCGGTCCGCCGGACCGCCGCGAAGCTTTTGAAGACACCACCATCCCCCATGTCACGCACACACAAATGCGCTGGCAGCCAGACACAAGCCTGTACCCCCGCCGCTTCCTACCATACCCCTCGCAACACCTCCTGCTTTACGCCTATCGATAATCTTAAAAAGAACAGGCCTTGCATGAACCCCATTGCTCGATTTCCTTCACGTCTCGCCATTTCCTCGCTGACCCTGCTCGGGCTGTGCAGCCAGGCGGGTGCCTACACGCTTTATCAGGCCGACGGCTTGCAGGTGGACAGCCGAGTGCTGCTGTCCTACGGCCTCTTTCACAGTGACGAAAGTTATAACCAGGGCGGCCCGGTCAAGAACGGCGCCATCGGCTGGAGCGAAGGATTCGCGCGTTATGGCCTTTATGCCACTCAGCGACTGGACGCGCTGGGCAACTCGACGCTGTATGGCGAGTTCAACCTCGTCAGCAGCGGCACGTTCGGCTCCGGCGATGCCGCCGGCTACACCGATGGCAGCGAACGCCGCACCGCCGTTGATCGCAAGTACCTGGGCTGGCGCTCGGGCGATCTGTTCCCGGCGCTGGGCACCGATGGCCTGGAGTTTTCCGCCGGCAGTCAGAAAATCCGTGTCGGCGACGGCTTTATCATCAATGGCGACGGCCTGAGTGTCGGCCATAATCTGGGTGACGGTGGCCTGGACCGGGGCGGCGCTTATTACCTGACGGCGCGCAACGCCTTTGATCAAACCGCCTGGCTGCATCTGGGCGGCAAAGGCCCGTGGACCGGCGACCTGATCTGGATCAAGTCCGATAACCAGATCAAGGCCAAGCCGGAGCTGGGCGTGGCAGTGCTGGAGCACCATGCTGCCGAAGGCACGCTGGGCCTGACCTATGTGCGCGGCCTGGGCGTCGACAAGGACTACGCCAACCCGTTCTCGGCCCAGCGCGACGGCCTCAAGGTCGTCAGCCTGCGCGGCCAGGGCAACCTGGGCGTGGAGTCGCTGTTCACCTCGTTCGAATACGCCCACCAGGAAAAACAGCAAGGCGATGAAAGCGCCTGGTACATGGAGGCCGGCTGGACTTTCGCCCAGGCGCCATGGCAGCCGCAGCTCGCCTACCGCTACAGCCGCTACTCGGAAGACTACGATCCGCTGTTCAGCGGCTACAGCCGTGGCTACGGCACCTGGTTCCAGGGCGAAGTCGCGGCCAACTATTCAGGCCCGTTCCAGCGCAACGCCACGGTGCAGATGCTGCGCCTGGAAGCCAAGCCCCACCGCAACGTCGCGGTCGGCGCCCTGCTGTTCGACTTCAATACCCTGGACAACCGCCAGGGTGACTTGAGTGCTCGCGAGCTGGACCTGTACGTGGATGTCAACTTTGATAATGGCCTGACCATCAGCCCGTTGATTGGCCTCTACAAGCCGGACAAAAGCGCCGAACAAGGCGGCTCGCAACTGGGCAGCCGCGACCTGAATCTCTACAGTCAACTGGTGGTCACCTACGGCTTCTGACCGTACGGTGTTCACGTAAAAACCGGGAAGATAACAACAGCCATGAACCCTCTCATTCGAAAACACCGCCTGGCCACCCTCAGCCTGGCGCTGATGACACCCTGGTGCGCGGCGCAGGCGACCAGCCAACCCAACGTACTGCTGATCGTTGCCGACGACCTGGGCTACTCCGACATCGGCGCCTTTGGTGGTGAAATCGATACACCCAACCTCGACCGCCTGATCAAGGACAGCCGCCAGCTGCAATCGCTATATGTGGCACCGACCTGTTCGCCGACCCGCTCGATGCTGATGTCCGGCACCGACCACCATCTGGCCGGCGTCGGCAACATGGCCGAGATGAATACTCCACACCTGACCCCCGAGCAGCAGGATCGTCCCGGCTACGAGGGCTACCTGAACCAACGCATCGCCGCCCTGCCGCAATTGATGAAGGACGCCGGTTACAACACCTACACCGTGGGCAAATGGCACTTGGGCGGCGCCGACGGCCAGCGTCCGGCGCAGCGCGGTTTTGAACAGTCCTACTCGTTGATGGGCGGCGGTGCGGCGCATTTCAATCAATCCGCGCCCATGCAGATCGCCTCGTCGGCACCGCCGCCGACCTACCGCGAGAACGACGCCAAGGTCAGCCTGCCGGCCAACTTCTACTCTTCACGCGATTACACCGCCAAGCTGATCGACTACATCGATGCCGGTCGTAAACAGGACGACAAGCCGTTCTTCGCCTACGCCGCCTACACCGCCGCCCACCTGCCGCTGCAAGCGCCGGATGAGTTTTTGAAGAAGTACAAGGGGCGATATGACGAGGGCTACGATGTGGCCGCCGAACGACGCATCGAGAAAATGAAAAAGCTCGGCCTGGTGGACGCCGGCGTACCGGTCACGCCGATGCCGGCCGGGGTCAAGCCATGGGCCAGCCTCAGCGCCCGGGAGAAGGCCGTTTCGGCGCGGACCATGGAAGCCTATGCGGCGATGGTCGATGCCTTTGACCATGAGATCGGCAACCTGGTCGCGCACCTCAAGGCCAAGGGGCTGTATGACAACACCCTGATCGTGTTCCTTTCTGACAATGGCCCAGAAGGCAACGCCTGGGACAAGGACGAATCCAACGACAAATGGATCCCGGCGCACTTTGACCTGGCGCTGGACAACATCGGCCGACCGAACTCCTTTGCCTTCCAGGGTGAAGCCTGGGGCCAGGTCAGTGCCCAGCCCTTCCGTTTCTTCAAGGCCTACACCCACGAAGGCGGCATTCGTTCCGCGGCCTTTATTCGCTACCCGCAACGCGTCAGCCCAGGCCAGAGCGACGCGGTGGTGACGGCCATGGACATCATGCCGACCATCCTCGACGCCGCCGGCATCAAGCACCCGGGCATCGAGTACCAGGGCAAGACCGTGCAACCAATGAAAGGCATGTCGATGCTGCCGTTCCTGGAAGGCAAGGCCCGTGCCGTGCACAACCCGGATTACCCGGTGGGCTTTGAGCTGATGGGGCGCAATGCCGTGCGCAAGGGCAACTGGAAGATCGTCTACGACTACCAGGGCGGCCAGGGGGTCTGGAGTCTCTATGACCTGGCGAAGGATCCAGGCGAACTGCATGACCTGGCGGCCAGCAATCGGCAGAAGCTCGATGAACTGCTGATCGAATGGACCCAATACGTCCAGCAGAACAACGTCATCTCCACCGGGCGTGATACCACGTACCCCCGTCGAGACTACTGATCACCGCTGTCAACCGTAGGAGCCGGCTTCAGCCGCGATGGGGCGCGCAGCGGCCCTGGGGTCTGCTTCGCAGCCCATCGCGGCTAAAGCCGGCTCCTACAAAAGCATTGAGCATCGTTGGGGATCTTGCATGCACCCACTTATCAAATGCCTGCTGGTGAGCCTGGCGCTCGCCTGCCTCGGCGCCCAGGCAGCGCCTTATGCGGCACTGGGAACCTTGAATGATTGCCGCGCCTATCCCGGGCGGCCGGATCCTGCCGTGCCGACCGAAGAACAATGGGTCGAAGGCGGCAGCTTCATCCTGGGTTCCAATACCCATTACGCCGAGGAAGCGCCGGCCCGCCAAGTCACGGTCGAGGGGTTCTGGATCGACCGCCACGAAGTCACCAACGCACAGTACCGGCGCTTCGTCGAGGCCACCGGCTACCGCACCCTGGCCGAGCGTGGCCTGAACCGTACGCGCTTTCCCGGCCTGCCGGAACCCCTGTATCGCCCGGGCTCCACGGTGTTCGTGGCGCCGACGCAGCTGGCATTCAATAGCCTGCAATGGTGGACCTACATCGAGGGCGCCAATTGGCAACACCCCACCGGGCCTGACAGCTCGATTGCCGATCTGGATAACCATCCGGTGGTGCACATCGCCTATGAAGACGCCAAGGCCTATGCCGACTGGATGGGTCGTGCATTGCCGACCGAGGCGCAGTACGAATATGCCGCCAAGGGTGCGACAGGGACGACCTTCCCGTGGGGCAAAGTGCTCAACCCGCACGGCCGCAGCATGGCCAACACTTGGGACGGCGCCTTCCCGCTGCGCAATGGCAGGCAAGATGGCTTTGCCGCCACCGCACCGGTTGGTTGCTACCCGGCGAACAACTTTGCCCTTTACGACATGGTCGGCAACGTCTGGGAATGGGTGAGTGACCGCTGGACGCCCGACCATGGCGCGGCAACGGTTTCGCACCCGGACATCGACCTGGAAGACAACCTCAGCGAACAAGCCCGCGGCACAGAATTGGGCACCATCAAGGGCGGCTCGTACCTGTGCTCGCCGTCCTACTGCAAGCGCTACCGCCCCAGCTCCCGGCATGCCCAGGATCTCACCATGGGCACCAACCATATTGGCTTCAGGACGGTGTCGATCAGGCCCGGGCCTTAGAGGTACTTAAGCCAGGTGATATCCCGCCGCCGCTGCTTCAACGCCGCAAACCAGCGAGTCGGATAAAACAGCACCACGGCCAGCAACATTGTCCACAGCCAGATCGCCCAGAGCTGATCGAAGCCGTAATAGTCCCCCTGGTCGGCGCCCCAGATCGCCAGCGCCACCAGGTAGAAGACCTTCAGCACATACAGGTGCAGCAAGTAAAAGAACATCGGCGCACCGCCGTACAGCGCCAGCACGGCACTCTCGCGTCGGGCCTGCCAGCGCTCGAACAACGCCAGCAGCAAACATCCAAGGCCCAGGGTCGGTAGCAGGAACATCACCGACGGCGGATACTTTTTCGCGCTCAGAAAGCTCATGACCGTGCGCAGGCTGTCGCCGGTGTAGACCCAGGGCTTCTCCCCGTAGACGTTGAGATAGCGAATAACCAGAAACGCCAGCAACAACCCGCCACCCAACTTGAGCAGCCGCGCCATGCGCACTTGGGGTGGCACCTCCTTGCTGAACCAGGGCCCGATCGTCCAACCCAGCAGAATCACGCCGATCCAGGGCAACACCGGGTACGTTGTCCGCGCGCGGGTGACCTCGGTAATGTCGATAAACACCCGCTGGTGCAGGATCGACCAAGGCACGAACAGCGGCGATTCCGGCCCCAGCACCAGGTCATCGAGCAGGTTGTGCCCGGCAATAATTGCCACGCCCAGCACCATCAGCCAGCTGCGCTTGAAATGCAGCAACCCAGCCAGGGCGATCATGCAGAGACCGATGCACCAGATCACTTGCAGCCAGAGCGTCCTGGGCGGGAATTCGGCGGTCCAGGCGAAGCAGACGAAGGTCAGTTCAAGAAACACCAGAAACAGCCCACGCTTGAGCAGAAATACCGAGGTGTCACGCAGGCTGTGCTTCTGGCTATAGAGATAGGCCGACAGGCCCGTCAGCAGGATAAACACGGGGGCGCACAGGGTGCTGAGCATGCGCGAGAAAAACAGCCCCGGGTCCACGGTCAGGGCGTCCATCGGGTCGCTGACCTGACGGTGCAGGAAGAAGGTTTCGCGGACGTGGTCCAGCAACATGCACAGCATCACAAAGCCGCGCAGGGCGTCGATGGCCAGCATCCGCGATTGGGCGATAGCCGCAGTGCCGACGCGTTCCTGAGCGAGCGCGCCCTGCCCCGCCAGCCCAGTGGAGGTAGAAGAAAGAAAAGCCTTGGGTCGCATGGTTCCATTGCCGTCAGGTGATGATCGAAAGGGCATATGGTACATTATAACAATTCATTTCAACACGCCGCGCCGATGTTTCCAATTGTAACCAAACGCTCTATCACGTGCCTTTGCGGTGTCCGGCTTGAAGCTGCCGATCAAGCACTTCACACTTGCCGCCTGAAAATTCTTCGAGGTTTACCATGAACACCGAACTGACCCTCACCGACCTCGTCATCGGTGACGGCAAGGCTGTCGTCAAAGGCGCGCTGATCACCACCCAATACACCGGCTGGCTGGAAGACGGCACGGTATTCGACTCGTCCTTCGAACGTGGCAAACCCTTTCAGTGCGTGATCGGCACCGGCCGGGTCATCAAGGGCTGGGACCAGGGCCTGATGGGCATGAAAGTTGGCGGCAAGCGCAAACTCTTCGTGCCAGCGCATCTAGGCTATGGCGAGAGGTCGATGGGCGCGCATATCAAGCCGCACTCGAACCTGATTTTCGAGATTGAATTGCTGGAAGTGCTGACGCGGGAGGATTAAGCAAGTCATTCAGGGTTAGCCGAAAGAGGCTTATGCGCTTCGGGACGCCGCGCCTACCCCGGCAAGGTTTTTGTCGCTTGTGCTGGCCTCATCGCTAGCAAGCTCTGCTCCCACATTGTCGACAAGGTAGGAAGCCGGGCTTGCCCGCGAGGCGGCGTACCTGATACACCACGGTGCGCCTATCGCTGGCAAGCCATGCTTCTACAGACGTACGGCTCAGCTTCGGGGAGTGCCTGCGAACATGAAATCTCCCACAGGGTCCCCACTTTCAGGACCTGTCTTCAAAAACTCAGCAACCAGAGGCTCAGCCCCGGGAAGGCCACCAGCAACACGATCCGCATCAGGTCCGAACACAGGAACGGCACGATTTCGATGGCGGTCTCGCTGTACGGCACATCCCTGGCCGTGCGCTGGACGATAAACAGGTTCATACCCAGTGGCGGATGAATGAGCCCGATCTCCACCACCATCAAGGCCAGAATCCCGAACCAGATCGACTTGTCTGTCTCGCTCAGCCCAAAGAAATCCAGGCCCATGATCATCGGGTAGAAAATCGGGATGGTCAGCAAGATCATTGCCAGCGAATCCATCACGCATCCGAGCAGCAAGTACAGCCCCAGGATGATGATCAACACCAGCATCGGCGCCAGCCCGCTGCCGATCACCCACGCTGCCAGCTCGCTGGGCATCTGTGTCAGGGCCAGGCCTGAGTTGAGCAGGTCGGCGCCCAGCAACACCAGGAAGATCATCGCCGAGGTTTCTGCCGTGCCCAGCAAGCTCAGGCGAATACCCGACCAGCGCATGCCACCCTGTACTACCGCCAGCACGCCACAGGCCGCCGCCCCCAGCGACGCCGCTTCGGTCGGATTGGCCCAGCCGCCGTAAATGCCGACGATCACCACCAGGAACACCCCGATCACCGGGGTGACATTGATCAGCGCCTTGAGCCGCTCCGCCACCGAGGCCTTGGGCGATACGGTGGACTGGGTTTGGTCACGCGCGACCATGATACGCAGCACGATCATGTAGCCGATGATCGCAATGACGCCCGGCACAATAGCGGCCATAAACAACTTGGCAATGGATTCCTGGGTCAGCACCGCATAGATGATCAGCGGCACCGATGGCGGGATCAGAATCCCGAGGGTGCCGCCCGCCGCCACGGTGGCCGTGGCCAACCGACCCGAGTAGTTATGCCGGCGCAGCTCCGGCAGCGCCACATGGCTCATGGTCGCGGCCGTGGCCAGTGACGAACCGCAGATGGCGCCAAAGCCTGCACAGGCACCAATAGCCGACATGCCCATACCGCCCTTCCAATGCCCGATAAAGCTCGAGGCGCAGCGGAAGATCGCCCGGGACAGGCCGCCATGGGTCGCGAACTGGCCCATCATCACGAACAGCGGGATCACCGCCAGGTCGTAGTTGGACAGCCGCGAGTAGGCCAGGTCATTGAGGGTAAACAGCAGCGACGACAGGTCCCCATTGTTCACCGCCCAGAAACACGCCGCTCCGCCCACCATCATGGTGATGCCGATATGCACTCGCAGCAGCAACAAGCTCATGGTGAGGGCCAGTGCAATCAAACCCAACGACAAACCGCTCATGACCGACCTCCCAGGCCCAACACCTCATACGCCCGCGCCAATGCGCACATCCCCAACAACACAAGGCTCGGCACAATCAGCATCAGTGGAATCCACAGCGGGATGGACAGCAGCGTCGTGGCATCGCCGAACGCATGGTTATCGACCATCTGCAGACTGGTGCGCCAGGCCAGGATCCAGGCCACCGCACAGCACAGCACATGAGCGATGCCATCGAGCCCGGTGCGAATGCCCTGAGGCAGCCAGCCGGTCAGCGCATCAACCTTGATATGCGTGCCGCGCAGCTCGCACAAGGGCAGGAACGCAGCGATCGCCACCGAGGCGCCCACCTCCATGAGTTCCATGTCGCCGCGCACCGGCATGGAAAACAGCTTGCGGCCGACAATCGAGACGATCGACATCGCCACCAGCCCGAGCAGGATCAGCCCGCCGCCCAGAGCGAACCCCAGGGTGACTTGCAGCAGGGCAAACCGCGCCCGGCCCTGATGGGCGTGCAACTCGAATGAGAAATCCAGTGATTCCTTCATCCCGATTACTGCCCCGTGCCAGCGAGGGCGCGCACGCCGTCAACCAGCGCCTTGCCGTCCAGGCCTTTCTTGTCTGCTTCTTCGACCCATTGCTGCACGGCGCTGGCAGAGGATTTCTCCATCAGCGCATAGGCATTGCTGTCGATGCTGACCAGGGAGGCAGTCGGGCTTGCGCTCAGGGCGCTGTCGGTGGCTTTATCCCACGCCGTGGCGAAGCGTTCGGACAGCGCCTTGCCGCTGTTGCGCTCGATAATCGCCTGCAGGTCGGCCGGCAGGCTGTCGAATTTGCGCTGGTTCATCAGCATTGCCAGCACGGTGTAGCCGAAGGCCGGCTGACCTTGCGGGGTGACGCTGTGGTACTGGGTCACTTCATCGAGCTTGGTCGCCGGCACCACTTCCCAGGCTGCCAAGGCGCCATCGACCACGCCTTTGGAAATGGCTTCGGTCATTTGCGCCGGCGGCATGCTGACTGGCGTCGCGCCTAGGCTTTCGAGGGTTTTCGCCGCTGTACGGCTGGACGCCCGCAGCTTGAGCCCGGCCAGGTCCGCCCCGCTTTGCACCGGCTTGCCACGGGTGTGCAGGTTCATGCCGCCGTCGCCGTGCACCACCAGCACCTTGTAGCCGTTGAAGTCGTCCTTGGCGTACTGCTGGTAGAAATCCCAGATGATTGCGTTGCCGGCCTTGCCGCCGTAGGGCAGCACGAACGGCAGCTCCAGCGCTTCGACACGCGGGAATTTACCGGCCGAATACGCCGGCGCCGTCCAGACGATGTCGGCCACGCCATTGCGCGCCATGTCGGCGAGCTTGGCCGGCGTGCCGCCCAGCTGCATCGATGGGTAAAGCTGGCATTTGATCCGGTCGTTGGACTCCAGGCGCAGCTGTTCGCACCACGGCTCGATGATGTTGACCTGGGCGTTGGAGGTGGACGGCAGGAAATGAGCGACTTTCAGGGTGATGGTGTCGGCGTGGGCCGAGACAGCGCAGGTCGGCCTTCAACACAGCCCTGGAGATAAAAATAATGACAAGGCACCCAAGCACCCTTCCGGCACTGACCTGCCTGCTCGCTGGCACCTGTACCTTGAGTGGCGCTGCACACGCCGTCTTTTTGAACGACAGCAAAGCCAGCATTGAAGCTCGCAACATGTACATCAATCGCGACTTCCGCCAACACAGCGCGCCCCAGTCCAAGGCCGAGGAATGGGCCCAGGGCTTCACCTTGCGCTATGAGTCGGGCTTCACCGAAGGCACCGTGGGCGTTGGCGTCGACGCCATCGGCCAGACCGCCATCAAGCTCGATTCGAGCAGGGACCGCCGCAACACTGGCTTGCTGGCCTTCGGCGCCCAAAGCCTGGAGCCCGAAGACACCTACAGCGAACTGGGCCTGACCGCCAAGCTGCGGGTGTCCAAAAGCGTGCTCAAACTCGGCACCCTGTAACCCCAGCTGCCGGTGGCCTCCTACAACGACGTGCGGCTGCTGTCATCCACTTACGCGGGTAGCCTGCTCACCTCACAAGACATCGCCGGCCTGACCTTCAACGCCGCGCGCCTGGAGAAAATCAACCTGCGCGACTCCTCGAGCAACGATGAGATGAACTACGGTGGCGTGCGCAGTTCGCACCTGGACCTGGCCGGCGGCAGCTACGCAATCAACCCGGCGCTGGCGCTCAGTTACTACTATGCGCAGATGCAAGACATCTATCATCAGCACTTCGTTGGCCTGGTCAATACCGCAGCACTGGGCCAGGGTGTGTCGCTGAAGACCGACCTGCGTTATTTCGACACCTCCGAAAGCGGTGATCACCGTTTCCGTAGCGCCGCACGAGTCGATGGCGGGCGGATCGACAACCGCTTCTTCAACGGCATGCTCACCGTAGGCATCGGCCCACACAAATTCGGCGTCGGCTACCAGAACCTTTCGGGTGACGGCGACTTTGCCTACCCCGGCCTGGACCCCTACTCCGTCAACCTGGTGACCTTCAACGTCTTCACCAAGGCCGAGACCGACGCCTGGCAGGCGCGCTACGACTATGACGTCGCCGCACTGGGAATTCCCGGCCTGACCTTCATGACTCGCTACGTCAGCGGCAGCCATATCAACACCGCCGCGGTGCAAGACGGCAGCGAATGGGAACGCGACACCGACCTGGTCTACACCTTCCAGCAGGGTTTCATGAAGGGCTTCAACGTGCGCCTGCGCAATGCGACGTTCCGTTCCGGCAACGGGCTGACCACCGACGCCAATGAAAACCGCGTGATTCTGGGCTATACGCTGGCGTTGTAATTGATAGCGTGACAAGAGCCATTCGTGGGCTTGCCCGCGAACAGGTGATTAGATTCAGGTGCCATCAAACACCTGGTGATCTGCGGACGGCAAAGCAATTACAACGACGACACCACCGTCCGAGTTTTCGTCAACAGGCATTGCCATTCGGCCGTGAATAGCGACCCTTTCATGAGTTCATCATCGAAAAGGGCCGCATGCTCAGCGGCGGTCCATCAGATGGTTAACAGCCGCAGACGATGGGCGTTCCGTCCTTGCCCTCGCTACCTTCGGTGGCGTACCCGTCACGTATCCACCAGTCTAGGCCGCCAAGCAGCTCCTTTACCTGAAAACCTAGCGTCAGCAATTTCAACGCCGTCTTGGTCGATGCGTTGCAACCGATCCCATCGCAATAGGTCACATAAACCTTGGACTTATCCAGCCCCACGGTGGTGTTGAAGCACAGTGCCTTATGGGGAAGATTGATCGCGCCAGGAATATGTTGGCGCTCGTAAACCTGGGCACTGCGCCCGTCGACGACCACCACGCCGGCACCGTCCTTCAGCGCTAGGTAGAGGTCCCAGCTGTCGGTTTCATAGCTGAGTTTTTTTTGGTAGTAGGCCAGTTGATCAACACTCATTACAGTGTCCTCTCTCAGAGTGAAAAAGCTAAAGTCGCCGCGATTTTCGCAACGCCACGTTGCGCACTGCCCAACTTGCCCGAATAGAGGCAAAAGTCGTGGGGAAGGTCGCCATGAAAATGGTGATTGACCGGCGCATTATGTCGGGTAGCCTGTTCGACAAAAGCCTGTGCCTCGTCGCGCCATACATCGTGGCCTGCGCTATGCAGTTCACACGGTGGTAGTGCTACGAAGGAAAAGTCGTCGCTCAAAGGGTCGAAATGCTCGGCCATGCACCAAGGTGCCCAATGCTGAGCGAACCAGGCCAACGTTGCGGCATCCAACGGAAAGCCCTCCGCGAGTACCGCACCCATTGCACGAGGTTCGACCAAACCCTTCGTAACCGTAGAGATCACACTGCGAACAATGAAATGTCTTGTATGGTAGCAACCTTATTTGTTGGCCAATCAAATTGGCATAATGCTCGCCGGCCTGTTTATAAGCCGAGTTATTTGCCGCCTGCATAAAATAATCGAGATGAATATCCGCCAGCTCCAACGACAATTGCATAGCCCTGCGCATGAGTCGCCCATACTAAAACGACTGACGCAGCAACGCATTAGCTTTACGTGGGAGGTAACTTTGATAATCATCACTGTAACTGACAAACAGCACATCGTGCCCGCGCTGCCTGAGGACTCGCTGCATAACATCCGCTGCGAGAAAAGGACCCGACAAGTGCCCGAGGTGAAGATCCCCATTGGGAGTGGGAGGCGTAATGGGCACAATGAATTTTGACGCCAAAATAAAGTCCTTTTATAAGCGAGACACCAATCCGATGGTTTAGTTTCAAGCGGACCCGAGACTATACCAGCGCTTTTTTGAATGCAACGGAACCCGCCGATATTTTTTGTACTCCGTCGAACAAATGTAGCGCTCCATGTTTTCCTTCCTTTTCAGACGTGGGCAAGAGCGGTTAGATTACGCAACATCAATCTAAGAAGTTATTACTTTTTGCGTAAGCAACTACTTACAGCGAACTAGTACCTTGCCCACACCGATCGGCAGCCATAAAACATTTTGTTTATGCCGCAACACAGTAATACCTACTAAAAAAGAGTTGAGATCAACGCAAGCCATTGTTTTTTAATGCATTCAACCCAGTATCAGGAGCATTCTGGAACTGCGCATGGGGCTTGAAGTGCAGGCGGCCACACTGGCTGCTATGCGCCGCACTGATGAGCAGCTGGCACGCATGCGCCAGGCGAGCGCTTTTCCGGCGAGTGACCGTTGCTGTGCGGCCCCCAAGTCGGCCCTCGATCATAGCCCCATATCTTCGCCCTGCCACTACGGCCCTGACTACGCCGATGCCGCTCCTCGACATTCCCGTTTCGGTAGCTTGCTGATAATGAGCCATCGTTCATTGAAGCGCGCATCGAGGTCACTATGACAAGCAACCATACGGAACAGGTCGATCCCGCCACCCTACGCAAAGTCATCTGCGCCGCTGCCATCGGCAACTTCGTGGAGTGGTTCGACTTTGCGGTCTACGGCTTTTTGGCCACCACCATCGCCCAGCAGTTCTTCCCCAGTGACGACAGCGGTGCGGCGCTGCTGAAAACCTTCGCGGTGTTCGCCGTGGCATTTGCCTTCCGGCCGCTGGGCGGGATCTTCTTCGGGATGCTCGGGGACCGCATCGGACGCAAGCGCACGCTGGCCGCGACGATCCTGTTGATGGCCGCCGCCACGACCCTGATCGGGATGTTGCCCACGTATGCCAGCATCGGTTTGCTGGCGCCGCTGTTGCTGACGCTGATTCGCTGCGCGCAAGGGTTTTCCGCGGGCGGCGAATATGCCGGCGCCTGCGCGTATCTGATGGAGCATGCGCCGCGCAACAAAAGAGCCTGGTACGGCAGTTTTGTGCCCGTGTCGACCTTCACCGCTTTTGCCAGTGCAGCGGTGGTGGCCTACACGCTGGAGGCGAGCCTGTCTAGCGAAGCCATGAGCAGTTGGGGCTGGCGGCTGCCGTTCCTGATCGCGGCGCCGCTGGGCATCGTTGGCCTGTACCTGCGCTGGCGGTTGGATGAGACCCCTGCGTTTCAAACCGTGACCGAGCAACACGAAGTGGCTCACTCGCCACTGCGTGAAACCCTGCGCAACCACGGCGCGGCGATCTGCTGCCTGGGCGCGTTCGTGTCGCTGACGGCGCTGTCGTTCTATATGTTCACCACCTACTTTGCGACCTACCTGCAAGTGGCAGGCGGCCTGAGCCGAGCGACCGCATTGCTGGTCTCGGTGATTGCACTGGTGTTCGCCGCGGCCCTGTGCCCGGTGGCCGGTGCTTTTTCTGACAAGGTCGGACGGCGTGCGACGGTGGGAACTGCCTGCGTGCTGTTGCTGGTTGGCGTGGTCCCGGCGTTCCTGCTCGCCAGCTCCGGCTCGTTCCTAGCATCAGTGCTGGGCGTGATGATGCTGGCGACCGGCGCGGTGCTGTGCGGGGTGGTCACGGCGGCACTGCTGTCGGAGACCTTTCCGACTCGCACCCGCTATACCGCTTCGGCCATCACCTACAACATGGCCTACACAATCTTCGGCGGCACCGCCCCGCTGCTGGCCACCTGGTTAATCAGCCAGACTGGTAGCAACCTGTCGCCGGCGTTTTACCTGATGGGGATTTCGTTGTTGGCGCTGGCCGGGGGGCTGGCGTTGCCGGAGACTTCGCGGATATCGCTGGATGAGGTGGGAGAGCAAACTAACAAGCCTAATGCGGCGGTGCCCACTACATGAGACGGCTAACGCTTACTGTGTTGGGATCTTGGGAAGATATGGGCTGAATCCAGCACAACCCCTGTACAGACTGTGTGAAAACCAACTGTGACCGCCTGAACAAACAAATGCCTCGACCTGTTCGGGGCATTTCTGAGTACGCAACAGGAAAAAAAGGCCTTATTCAGGCCATCAGCTCCATCATTCGACGTA
>NZ_JAAAMT010000020.1 GCF_009905435.1 Pseudomonas sp. R5(2019) | reverse complement strand
TGCTGCGCTACAGCGGTCAGCGCATCACCCAGGTGGTGCTGACGCTGACGCTCGGCGAGTACCTGACACTGCTCAACGACACCCTCCACCAACGCACCGGCGAACTGCTCGCCAGCATCGACCAGCGATTCAACAAACCGGCGGCCAACAAGGTCCGCGCCATGGTCCTCAGCGGCGCCCTGAGCATCGCCAGCGCCCGGAACAACCGCACCCTGATCGACATCAGCGTCTGGACGCTGGAAAGCACCGAATCGCTGCTGGCCCGACTTTCGCAGCTGCGCGCGAGCGGCGATTTCGGCAGGGGTGAAGCTTTGCGCAGCATCCACATCGGCGCGGCGAGCCTGCAGGACAGCGCCGAGCGAGTCACGCAAAGCATGTCCATCGGCGCGGCGGAAGCTCGGCAGATGGCGACACAGGCCCTGCGCGGCATGCGTGACAACGCTGGAAACACGCTGTTGGTGTTGGGGAGTTTGTGGTTTGTGCAGGACAGCTTGCGCAATAACCTGAAGGCCCTTTCGCGGACGGCGGGTAGTAGTCATGACGAAGCGCTGGCGGCAGTCTGGTCGTCGTCGGTGGGGGTGATGGGGGTGGGCGTGGAGGCGGCGGGTGTGGCGCTGAAGGCGTTGCGGCCGGGGATAACGACGACTGTGGGTGGATTCATTAAACCCTTGGGGGACCGGGTGATGCAGTACGGCGGCGCGATTGCGGCGGTGGCCGGGATTATGGATGGGGTACAGTTTGGGTTGGCGGCGAATCGTGCAGCCCACCAAGGTGACTCGTCTGCATCTCGAAAGTATTTGGCTGCCGGAGTTGCTTCAGGTTTATCTGCTTATTTTGGAGTCGCAGGTGCAGTTACGTTAAACGCGGCTCTGTTGGGGCCGCTTGGAATCGCGATTGTTCTAGGTCTCACAGCCTATGCATTCGCTACTTTGGCAAAGAAGGCGGAGTCCACTGCGCTCGAACTCTGGGCTCGGCACAGCCTGTGGGGGTTGCCGAGACAGCACCGGCAATGGACCACCGCCGAGCATTACGACACCGCCGTCGCTGCCCTCAACGCCGCCGTGCTCGGCCTGACCGCCGAAGTGGGCATCCATACCCGCATTCGCCCCTTGGGCGGCAACCGCACCATCGGCATTGGCGCTTCAGTCGGTACCGACGTTCAATGGGCATCTTACCTTCGCTACGCCATCCAGCTACCCGGCTTTGTTCCCGGTGAATCTCGTTACGAATGGGCGCTCACCGTTTACCGCCCACACACCGCTGAACAAGTGATTGCCTGCGGCCGCAGCGACAGCACGCCGTCGTTGCAACCCGCACCCTTGCCGTCGCAAAACGACTATGACCACGACAGCACGCTGCCGCAACTGGAGCTAGACGAAGAGTCCAGCACGCTGCTGATTCGCGGCTCGATCGAGCTGGATACCTTCTACGACATCAACGCCGCGCAATTGACTGTCAGCTTCTGGCCGGACCGCAGCGATGAAGCCGGCCATGCCCATCTCATCATCAAGGAAGACAAGATGGACATTGCTAACCGCGATCGAAAGGACGGTAACTGAAGATGGCACGACCATTACTTGATCCGCCCTGTATAGGTTGGCAGGAGGATTTACCTGCGCCAGATCAGTTGCCTGCAATAGAGCCATCATTGGGGTATGACACCCCTAACTTTATGGATGATGTGTTTCTCGATTTCCCTCGACCTTTTTCATTAGCGCGCGGGGTAATCCTTTGGTTCGCACCATTTCTGGCACTTGGCGCCGTGTGGGCTCTATACAGTTTGCTGCCCACATATGAGGAAGAGTACGACTATGAATATCTGGGAATAGGTCTCTTTACATTTATAGTATGTATCTGGTCGTGTGCTCACTCATTGAAATCCAACCTATCCCCACCACGAGACTTACCCATACGCTTCAATCGTATCCGCCAAAAAATCTACATCTACCACTTCAAATACCGCTGGTGGAATCCCTTCGAGCGCTGGCTAGTGGTGCCGGTAGCGTACGACTGGTCTCAAGCCCGCGCCGAGCGCTGGAAACAGCATGGCTACACCGCTCAGGGCGGGGTCATCTTCAAATGGGGCGTGATGCTATCCATCGTCGCTCCCGGAACAAACAAGGTCATCGACCGATTCCACCTGAGCACCATGGGCGCTGACGAACACGCCTGGGCCTACATCTGCACCTACATGCAAAAAGGCCCCGAGGCACTGCCACCTCCTGAACCGCCGAAGGACCACAACGACGTGCCCTGGTACAACCTCGCGATGCGCCTGGCACCCAAAGTCCAATGGCCGGACGACATGGACCGTGAGTCGCGAACCGCACCATGAAGTTGAGGAAACAGTCTTGGGACTGACCGTCAGCTGCTGGCCAGACCGCAGCGACGAAACTGGCCATGCCCGCCTTATCGTCAAGGAAGAAAAGATGGACACAACAGCCGTGAATCAGAAGGACGGTAACTGAAGATGGCACGACCATTACTTCATCCGCCGTGTATCGGTTGGCGGGAGGATTTACCGGCGCCCGATGAACTGCTGACGGTAGTGCCTTCGTTGGGATTTGACTCACCCAATTATATGGATGAAGTCTATCTTGAGGTGTCCAGACCCTCCTTGCGAGCACGAGGTTTCCTTATATGGTTATCGCCCTTTGCAGTTCTGAGCTCTGTCGTCATTTTCATAATGCTCATATGGGCGTGGGACGATACTCACTTAGGGTTCGCCTTAGGGGTGGTTCCTGCAACCATACTGCTGGGTGTTTGGATGACATTTTGGATTCTGAAATTAACTATTGCACCTCCTCGCGATGAGCCCCTGCGCTTCAATCGAGCCCGGGAAAAGATCTACGCCTACAACTTCATATACAGTTGGTGGAATCCCTTCAAGCGTTGGTATGTAACGCCAGTCGCTTACGAATGGTCGCAAGTACGCGCCGAACGCTGGAGACAAACCAGCGCCACCCCCCACGGAGTCATCATCAGAATGGGCGTTGTCCTTTCCATTGTTGCGCCCGGATCCAACAAGGTCATCGACCGATTTCCTCTGAGCACCATGGGCGCCGACGAACATGCCTGGGCCTACATCTGCACCTACATGCAGAAGGGCCCCGAGGCACTGCCACCACCAGACCCACCCCAGGATCACAACGACGTGCCCTGGTACAACCTCACCCTGCGCCTGACCCCCAAAGTCCAGTGGCCGGAAGACATGGACCGCGAATCGCGAACCGCACCTTGAAACCCCAGCCGCATAACGCAAAAAGCCCCACAGCGGTAGCTGCAGGGCTTTTCCCAAGCGCCCGGGCTTGTGGCCCGCGACGCTTGCACCATCATTGAATCAGGCCAGCGCTTCGCTCGGCTTGCCGAGCAAGCGGTCAACCGCCACGGCACCGACCAGGGTAATCACCGAAGGCACCAACCAGGCCAGGCCTTGCTCGCTCATCGGCAGGTGCGCCAGAACACCTGGCAATTCAAAACCAGCACCTTTGAGTGCATCGATCACGCCGAATACAAACGAAACCAGCATCACCGGCGCCATGATTCGGGTCTGGGAGTGCCAGAAGCTGCTGCAGAAGCTCAAGGCCACCAGCACAATGCACGGCGGGTAGATAGCGGTCAGGACCGGAATCGAAAACGCGATCAGCTTGGTCAGGCCCAAGTTGGACACCAGCAGCGAGAAGCCTGCCAGCGCAACCACCAGGGTCTTGTAGGAGAGCGGCAATACCTGGCTGAAGTACTCGGCGCAGGCGCAAGTCAGGCCGACCGCCGTTACCAGGCAGGCCAACGCAATCAGCACCGCAAGGAAACCACTGCCAAGCGAGCCGAAGGTGTGCTGCACGTAGGCGTGCAGCACCGCCGCGCCGTTGGTGGCGGTCGCCGCGATGTCATGGCTGCCGGCACCCAGGCGGAACAGGCTGATGTAGACCAGGGCGAGGCCGACACCGGCGATCAGGCCGGCAATGATTGCATAGCGGGTGATCAGTTGCGGCGACTCGACGCCACGGGAGCGGATGGCATTGACGATGACAATGCCGAACACCAGTGCGCCCAGGGTATCCATGGTCAGGTAACCATTGATAAAGCCTTGGGAGAACGGAGCAGCCACATAGGCGGGCTGGGCTTCGCCGATGCTGCCCGCTGGCAAGGCGAACGCAGCGATGCCGAGCATGGCCAGGGCAATGATCTTCAACGGGGCCAGGAAGCGACCGACCGTATCGAGCAGACGGCCCGGGTACATCGACACCGCCAGCACCACGATGAAATACACCAGGCTGTAGATAAACAGCGCCAACGGGCTTTCACCGGTCAACGGCGCGACACCCACTTCGAAGGACACCGTCGCGGTGCGCGGGGTAGCGAACAGCGGGCCCACCGCCAGGTAAGCCGCCGCGGCCAGCAAGCCACCGGCAACCTTGCCGATCGGGCTGCTCAGCGCGTCCATGCCGCCACCGACCTTGGCCAGTGCAACGACGGTGACCACCGGCAAGCCGACTGCGGTGATCAGAAAGCCCAGCGCCGCCATCCAGACATGAGGACCGGACTGCAGACCGACGATAGGAGGGAAGATGATATTGCCAGCACCGACGAACAACGCAAACGTCATAAAACCAAGCGCCAGGATGTCCTGGCCTTTCAACACTTTCATTAAGGAAATACCACACTACTGAATCGGAATTAGAGGGGGACTTCCCTATGGGTGAGGGAAATGCAGCCCGTCCGGATGGGACAGACCCGTTAAGCGCGCCCGCGCCCTTTTGGGGAGCCGACACAAAATGGCGCACAGTGTAACCAAGTTGCACCTTCAACGCACCGCTGCCTGGCGGGGTGTCCGATGAGTGAACCTGATTGTCGCTTGGGTGACAGCAATTACTCACAAATACGTAACATGTTATGAAAGGTACACAACGACAAAGGCCACCCGAAGGTGGCCTTTGTTGGTGGAACGTCAACTAAGCGCGAGGCTTACTTGGCTTCCCAACCGGTCAGCTCGGCCAAGGCCTTGCCGATGTCTGCCAGCGAACGCACGGTTTTCACGCCTGCGTCTTGCAGCGCAGCGAATTTCTCGTCTGCAGTGCCTTTGCCGCCAGAGATGATTGCGCCCGCATGGCCCATGCGCTTGCCCGCAGGGGCAGTCACACCAGCGATGTAGGAAACAACTGGCTTGGTCACGTGTGCCTTGATGTAGGCAGCCGCTTCTTCTTCAGCCGAACCGCCGATCTCACCAATCATGACGATCGCTTCGGTCTTCGGGTCTTCCTGGAACAGCTTCAGGATGTCGATGAAGTTGGAGCCCGGGATCGGGTCACCACCGATACCGACGCAGGTGGACTGACCGAAACCGGCGTCAGTGGTCTGCTTGACGGCTTCATAGGTCAGGGTGCCGGAACGGGAAACGATACCGACTTTGCCTGGCAAGTGAATGTGACCTGGCATGATGCCGATCTTGCACTCGCCCGGAGTGATGACGCCTGGGCAGTTAGGGCCGATCAGGGTAACACCCAGCTCGTCGCACTTGACCTTGGCATCCAGCATGTCCAGGGTAGGAATGCCTTCAGTGATGCAGACGATCAGCTTGATGCCGCCGAAGGCAGCTTCCAGGATCGAGTCTTTGCAGAAAGGAGCTGGAACGTAGATAACCGAAGCGTCAGCGCCGGTAGCTTCTACAGCTTCTTTCACAGTGTTGAACACTGGCAGGCCCAGGTGAGTGGTGCCGCCTTTGCCCGGAGTCACGCCGCCAACCATTTTGGTGCCGTAGGCAATGGCTTGTTCGGAGTGGAAAGTACCCTGCGAGCCGGTGAAGCCCTGGCAGATGACTTTGGTGTCTTTATTGATCAGGACGCTCATTACTTGCCCTCCGCAGCTTTGACAACTTGTTGAGCAGCGTCGGTCAGGCTGGTTGCCGCGATGATGTTCAAACCGCTTTCTGCCAGTACTTTGGCGCCCAGTTCAGCGTTGTTGCCTTCCAGACGAACAACAACCGGCACTTTAACGCCGACTTCTTTCACTGCACCGATGATGCCTTCGGCAATCATGTCGCAACGAACGATGCCGCCGAAGATGTTGACCAGAACGGCCGCGACGTTGGAGTCGGACAGAATGATCTTGAACGCTTCGGTTACGCGCTCTTTGGTTGCGCCGCCACCTACGTCGAGGAAGTTGGCTGGCTTGCCGCCGTGCAGGTTGACGATGTCCATGGTACCCATGGCCAGGCCAGCACCGTTGACCATGCAACCGATGTTGCCTTCCAGAGCCACGTAGTTCAGCTCGAAGCTGGCAGCGTGGGCTTCACGAGGATCGTCCTGGGACGGGTCGTGGAAGGTTTTCAGCTTGGGCTGACGGTACATGGCGTTGGCGTCGATGTTGATCTTCGCGTCCAGGCAGTGCAGATCGCCATCAGCCTTGATCACCAGCGGGTTCACTTCCAGCAGGGCCAGGTCGTGTTCCTTGAACAGCTTGGCCAGGCCAACGAAGATCTTGGCGAACTGAGCAACTTGCTTGCCTTCCAGACCCAGCTGGAAAGCCAACTCGCGACCCTGGAATGGCTGAGCGCCAACCAGTGGATCGATAGTAGCCTTGATGATTTTTTCAGGAGTGTCGTGAGCGACTTTCTCGATGTCCACGCCACCTTCGGTGGAGGCCATGAACACGATACGACGGCTCGAGCGGTCGACAACTGCGCCCAGATACAGCTCTTTGGCGATATCGGTGCAGGATTCGACCAGGATCTTGGTCACTGGCTGACCGTTGGCATCAGTCTGGTAAGTCACCAGACGCTTGCCCAACCATTGCGCAGCGAACGCCTTGGCGTCTTCTTTGCTGCGAACCAGCTTGACGCCGCCCGCTTTACCGCGACCACCGGCGTGGACCTGGGCTTTTACAACCCACTCACTGCCACCGATTTTTTCGCAGGCTTCTGCTGCCGCTTCAGGGGTGTCGACTGCGAAACCCTTGGATACTGGCAGGCCGTATTCAGCGAACAGCTGCTTACCCTGATACTCGTGAAGGTTCATGCTTTTTACCGTCTTCGTTAGGTACTGCGCTTCGGCGCTGCACTTTTATAGGTGCCGCACCACCTGTGACCGCTTACCTGCGCAGTGAACTGCGCAGGATCGAGTCCGGCGGACTTTCCGCGGTGAGCCATGCACGCAAGACTCACGACGGGCCGTCCACCGTGGTTTCTTATTGTTTAACGCTTTTTACGGTTGGCTATGTGAATCGCACCGCCGTTAACGGCCAGTGCAGCTTCATGCAGCGCTTCGGACAGGGTCGGATGGGAGAAAACCATCATGCCCAGGTCTTCAGCGCTGGTGCCGAATTCCATTGCGATTGCACCCTGCTGAACCAGTTCGGCAGCGCTTGGGCCAATCACGTGAACACCCAGAACGCGGTCAGTCTTGGCATCGGCGATGACCTTGACGAAACCACCGGTATCGTTGGCTGCCATGGCGCGGCCGCTGGCGGCGAACGGGAAGGTGCCCACGTTAACCTCAACGCCTTCGGCCTTCAAGGTTTGTTCGGTTTTGCCGACCCACGCGATTTCCGGGTGGGTGTAGATAACCGAAGGGATCAGGTCGTAGTTCATCTGGGCCTTGTGGCCCTTGATGCGCTCGACGACCATGATGCCCTCTTCCGAGGCCTTGTGCGCCAGCATCATGCCACGAACCACGTCACCGATGGCGTAGACGCCCGGTACGCTGGTCGCGCAGTTATCGTCAACAAACACGAAACCGCGCTCGTCGATGGTCACACCGCTGTCAGCTGCCAGCAGGTCGGTGGTCACTGGACGGCGACCAACGGCTACGATCAGCTTGTCGAAAGTGATGTTCTGTTCGCCGTTGGCATCGGTGTAGGTCACAACGACTTCTTCGCCATTGACCTTGGAACCGGTGACGCGAGCGCCCAGCTTGATGTCCAGACCTTGCTTGGTCAGGGTCTTCTGAGCTTCCTTGGAGACGGCAGCGTCAGCGGCCATCAGGAAGGTGTCCAGTGCTTCCAGGACAGTCACCTGAGCACCCAGGCGCGACCAGACCGAACCCAGTTCCAGGCCGATCACGCCAGCGCCGATGACGCCCAGGCGTTTTGGAACGGTCTGGAATTCCAGCGCGCCGGTGGAGTCGACGATGACGTTCTGATCGACCGGAGCCGGTGGAATGTCGATCGGACGCGAACCGGAAGCCAGGATCACGTTTTCGGCTTCGATGATTTCAACAGTGCCATCAGCCTTGGCGACTTCGACTTTCTTGCCAGCCAGCAGCTTGCCGTGGCCCTGAATCGAAGTAACGCCGTTGGCCTTGAACAGGGTGGCAACACCGCTGGTCAGGTTCTTGACGATGCCAGCCTTGCGGCCAACCATCGCGGCGACGTCCATCTTGACTTCACCCGTCGAGATACCGTGGACGTTGAAGCTCTCTTTGGCTTCCTTGTACTTCCAGGAGCTGTCCAGCAGCGCCTTGGAAGGAATGCAACCTACGTTCAGGCAGGTGCCGCCGAGGGCGAGCTTGCCTTCGCCGTCGGTATATTTCTCGATGCAGGCAGTCGACAGACCGAGTTGGGCAGCCTTAATAGCAGCCACATAGCCACCAGGGCCAGCGCCAATCACTACCACGTCGAATTTCTGGGTCATAAAACATTCCTTATCGAATCAAACCGGACGACCCCTTGAGGGGGCCGCCTTGGGACGAAGCTGAATCTTTCGGCATGCGTCTGCGCCCACCCATGAGGGCGAGCGCAGGCACAGCAAGCGTGATCAGATGTCCAGCAGCAGACGAGCCGGATCTTCCAGCAGGTTCTTGATGGTCACCAGGAAGGTCACAGCTTCTTTGCCGTCGATCAAACGGTGATCGTAGGACAGTGCCAAGTACATCATCGGACGGATGACAACTTGACCGTTGACTGCCATAGGGCGCTGCAGAATGTTGTGCATGCCCAGGATGGCTGCCTGCGGCGGGTTGACGATCGGAGTCGACATCATCGAACCGAAGGTACCGCCGTTGGTGATGGTGAAGGTGCCGCCAGTCATCTCTTCGATGGACAGCTTGCCGTCACGGGCTTTTTTGCCGAAGGTGGCGATGCCGCCTTCGATTTCGGCCAGGCTCATCAGCTCGGCGTTACGCAGAACCGGTACGACCAGGCCGCGGTCGCTGGAAACGGCAACACCCACGTCGGCGTAGCCGTGGTAAACGATGTCGCTGCCGTCGATCGAGGCGTTGACTGCCGGGAAGCGCTTCAGCGCTTCGGTAGCGGCCTTGACGAAGAACGACATGAAGCCCAGACGCACGCCGTTGTGCGACTTCTCGAACAGGTCCTTGTACTTCGAACGCAGCGCCATGACTTCGGTCATGTCGACTTCGTTGAAGGTGGTCAGCATAGCCATGTTCGATTGAGCTTCAACCAGACGCTCGGCAACCTTGGCACGCAGGCGGGTCATCGGCACACGCTTCTCGGTGCGGTCGCCAGCGGCCATGACGGGGGCCGCGGCAGCGGCAGCAGGCTTGGCAGGCGCGGCAGCCGGAGCGGATTTCTTCGCTACGATGGCAGCGACGACGTCTTCCTTGGTCACGCGGCCGTCTTTGCCGGTGCCTTTGACGCTGTTCAGGTTGATGCCGTTTTCTTCGGCCAGCTTGCGAGCAGCCGGAGCGCCGATGGCGTCTTCAGCTTCGTTCGCGGCCGCTGGAGCAGCAGCGACTGCAGCAGGTGCTGCGGCAGCAGGGGCGGCAGCAGCGCCGCCTTCGGTGATGGAGCCGAGGATTTCGTCGGACAGGACAGTTTCGCCCTCGCCCTTGACGATCGCACCCAGTACGCCGTCAGCAGTCGCCAGGACTTCGAGCACGACCTTGTCGGTTTCGATGTCGACGATCAGCTCGTCACGCTTGACGGCCTCGCCCGGTTGTTTGTGCCAGGTGGCAACGGTGCCATCGGCAACCGATTCCGGGAAAGTTGGGGCTTTGATCTCGATAGCCATTATCAGTGGTTCCTTAAATTCGGTTTCTATGCACGAAGGCGTTAAACAGTGAAGGCATCTTGCAGCAGTTGTTCCTGCTGCTCGGCGTGCATCGACGCGTAACCACAGGCAGGCGCGGCAGAAGCTTCGCGGCCGGCGTATTCCAGGCCCAGGGCCTTGTTGTGGTTACCGATGCTGCGACGCAGGTGATGCTGACTGCTATACCAGGCACCCTGGTTCATCGGTTCTTCCTGACACCACACCACGTTGGTGAGGTTGGTGTAAGGCGCGATGGCCTCCATCAGGTCGTCTTCCGGGAACGGATAAAGCTGCTCGATACGCACGATGGCGATGTCTTCGCGGCCTTCGGCACGGCGTTTTTCCAGCAGGTCGTAGTAGACCTTGCCGCTGCACAGGATCAGGCGAGTGACCTTGGCCGCATCCAGCGTGTCGATTTCCGGGATGATGGTCTGGAACGAACCTTCGGCCAGATCTTCCAGGGTCGAGACGGCCAGCTTGTGGCGCAACAGCGACTTGGGCGTCAATACAACCAGCGGTTTGCGCAGCGGACGGATCACCTGACGGCGCAACAGATGGTAGATCTGTGCCGGGGTGGTCGGTACGCAGACCTGGATGTTGTGCTCGGCGCACAGCTGCAGGTAGCGCTCAAGGCGTGCCGAGGAGTGCTCCGGCCCCTGCCCTTCGTAACCGTGTGGCAGCAGCATGGTCAGACCGCACAGACGGCCCCACTTGTGCTCGCCGCTGGTGATGAACTGGTCGATTACAACCTGTGCACCGTTGGCGAAGTCGCCGAACTGGGCTTCCCAGATCACCAGCGCGTTTGGCGAGGTGGTGGAGTAGCCGTATTCGAAGGCCAATACCGCTTCTTCGGACAGGAACGAATCGTACAGGTCGAAACGTGGCTGGCCTTCGTAGAGGTTCTGCAGCGGCACGTAAGTGCTCGCGTCCTTCTGGTTGTGCAGGACCGCGTGACGGTGCGAGAAGGTGCCGCGGCCGATGTCCTGGCCGGTCATGCGCACAGGGTGACCTTCGAACGCCAGGGTCGCGTACGCCATGGTTTCGGCGTAACCCCAGTTGATCGGCAGGCCGCCGGCTTGCATCTTCTGACGGTCTTCGTAGATCTTCGAAACCTGGCGCTGAACCACGAAGCCTTCTGGAATTTCCAGCAGCTTGGCAGACAGTTCCTGCAGGGTTTTCAGATCGAAGCGAGTGTCGTGACGCGCAGTCCACGCATGGCCCAGGTACGGACGCCAGTCCACGAACAACTCTTTGTTCGGTTCCTTGACCAGGCTTTTCACCACGTGCAGACCGTTGTCCAGCGCGTTGCGGTACTCGTCGACCTTGGCCTGAACACTGGCCACGTCCTGCATGCCGCTCTTGACCAGGCTCTCGGCATACAGCTCACGGGTGGTGCGCTGTTTGGCGATCTGCTGATACATCAGTGGCTGGGTGCCGCTTGGCTCGTCGGCCTCGTTGTGGCCGCGACGACGGTAGCAGACCAGGTCGATGACCACGTCACGCTTGAACTGCATGCGGTAGTCAACGGCGAGCTGGGTCACGAACAGCACGGCTTCCGGATCATCACCGTTAACGTGCAGGATCGGCGCCTGAATCATCTTGGCAACGTCGGTCGCGTACTCGGTGGAGCGCGAGTCACGCGGGTTGCTGATGGTGAAACCGACCTGGTTGTTGATGACGATGTGCACCGTGCCGCCGGTCTTGAAACCGCGGGTCTGGGACATCTGGAAGGTTTCCAGCACCACACCCTGACCTGCGAACGCCGCGTCACCGTGCAGGGAGATCGGCAGTACCTTGTCACCGACCGTGTCGTTGCGACGGTCCTGACGGGCACGCACCGAACCTTCGACCACAGGCGATACGATTTCCAGGTGGGACGGGTTGAACGCCATGGCCAGGTGAACTTCACCGCCTGCGGTCATCACGTTGGACGAGAAGCCCTGGTGGTATTTCACGTCACCGGAACCGAGCTCGACCTTCTTCTTGCCTTCGAACTCGTCGAACAGCTCGCGCGGGTTCTTGCCGAAGGTGTTGACCAGAACGTTCAGACGGCCACGGTGGGCCATGCCGATCACGACTTCCTTGGTACCGTAGGAGCCGGAACGCTGGATCATCTCGTCGAGCATCGGGATCAGGCTTTCGCCACCTTCCAGACCGAAACGCTTGGTGCCCGGGTATTTGGTACCCAGGTACTTTTCAAGGCCTTCGGCAGCGGTGACGCGCTCGAGCACGTGGTTCTTGATTTCAGCGGAGTACACCGGACGCCCACGCACGCTTTCCAGACGCTGCTGGAACCAGCTGCGCTGCTCGGAATCGGTGATGTGGGTAAACTCGGAGCCGATGGTGCGGCAATATGTCTGCTGCAAAGCTTCGAGAATTTCGCGTAGGCTCGCTTCCTCCTTGCCGATAACCAGGTCGCCGGCACGGAAGGTCGTATCAAGATCGGCATTGGTCAAGCCGTAATGATTGATCGACAGGTCTACTGGCGCAGGGCGCTTCCACAACCCCAGAGGGTCGAGTTGAGCGGCTTGATGGCCGCGCATACGGTAGGCCTGGATCAGTCGCAATACTTCAACCTGCTTCTTCTCGTGTTCGCTGCTCACGCTGCCGACAGATACCGGTTGGGCGCGGCGCTGGTTCTTTGCCAGCAGTACGAAATGGTCGCGGATTGTAGAGTGCGATACATCGGTAGCAGTGCTGCCTTCGGCGGGCAACTTCTGGAAGTAAGTGCGCCACTCTTCTGGCACAGCGTTAGGGTCGTGCAGGTAGAGCTCATAGAGCTCTTCCACATAGGCAGCGTTACCACCTGACAGGTGGGCGCTGTTCCACATGCGCTGCATCACGCTTTCTTGCATGCTTGGTCACCCTCGGTTAGGGGCGTGAATCGGCAAGTGGCCAAAGAAAGCGCTTGTACAGTCAAAGTGCAGCGACTGAACCGAGCCACTAACCAAGGTCCTGCGGATTTTCCGGGTACCAGCCCGGATGCCCCTGCTGGTCTCATATCTTCGAAAGTAAGAGTTCGGGCTTTGTGAGCCCTCGCTCGAGTTGCACCTCGGTGCGGACAAGGGTCCGCACGTCGGTGTGCTACGGGTACAACACTTTTAGAATCAGGTACCGCTTTGCAGCAACATGTTACGTACGTGGCCGATTGCCTTGGTCGGGTTCAGACCTTTAGGGCAGACGTTCACGCAGTTCATGATTCCGCGGCAGCGGAATACGCTGAACGGGTCATCCAGGGCAGCCAGACGTTCCTCGGTCTTGTTGTCACGGCTGTCTGCCAGGAAGCGATACGCTTGCAGCAGTGCAGCTGGACCCAGGAACTTGTCGGGGTTCCACCAGAACGACGGGCAGGAAGTCGAGCAGCAAGCGCACAGGATGCACTCGTACAGACCATCCAGCTTTTCACGTTCTTCCGGCGATTGCAGACGCTCGATGGCCGGTGGCGGCGTATCGTTCTGCAGGAATGGCTTCACCTTCTCGTACTGCTTGTAGAAGATGCTCATATCGACGACCAGGTCACGAATTACCGGCAAACCCGGCAACGGACGGACGACCAACTTGTTACCTTTGACGACAGAAGACAGCGGCGTGATGCACGCCAGGCCGTTTTTGCCGTTGATGTTCATGCCATCGGAACCACAAACGCCTTCACGGCAAGAGCGACGATAGGAGAAGCCTTCGTCCTGCTCTTTGATCAGGGCCAGCACGTCCAGAACCATCAGGTCCTTGCCGCCGGTATCGACGTCGAATACCTGGGTTTTCGGCGCCGAGTCCGTGTCCGGGTTGTAACGATAAACTTCGACTTTCAACATGTCGGCCACCCTTAGTAAGTCCGGACTTTAGGCTCGAAAGCCGGTACGGTTTTCGGCGAGAAGTTAACACCACGCTTGGCAACGCGCTTCTCACCCGGGAAGTACAGGGTGTGGCACAGCCAGTTTTCATCGTCACGGTCTTCGAAGTCTTCACGGGCGTGAGCGCCGCGGGACTCTTTACGCACTTCTGCAGCGATGGCGGTGGCTTCGGCCACTTCCAGCAGGTTCTGCAGTTCCAGTGCTTCGATACGTGCGGTGTTGAACGCCTGGGACTTGTCGTTGATCTTGACGTTGGCGATGCGCTCGCGCAGGCCGGCCAGCTGGGCAATACCCTTCTGCATGTATTCGCCGGTACGGAATACACCGAAGTAGTTCTGCATGCAGCTTTGCAGTTCGCGACGCAGGGTTGCCACGTCTTCACCGCTGGTACGCTCGTTGAGCTTGTTCAGGCGGTTCAGGGCTACTTCGACGTCAGTGTCGCTGGCGTCGCGATACTCGATGCCTTCGGTCAGGGCTTTTTCCAGGTGCAGGCCGGCAGCGCGGCCGAATACCACCAGGTCGAGCAGCGAGTTGCCGCCCAGGCGGTTGGCACCGTGGACCGATACGCACGCCACTTCACCCACTGCGAACAGGCCAGGGATGATGGTGTCGACGCCGTCGGCGTCCTGAGTGATTGCCTGGCCATGAATGTTGGTGGCAACGCCGCCCATCATATAGTGGCAAGTCGGAACAACCGGAACAGGCGCAACAACCGGGTCAACGTGAGCGAAGGTCTTGGACAGCTCACAGATGCCTGGCAGGCGGCTGTGGAGGACTTCTTCACCCAGGTGGTCGAGCTTGAGCATCACGTGGTCGCCATTCGGGCCACAGCCGTTACCGGCGATGATCTCTTTAACCATGGAACGGGCCACAACGTCACGACCGGCAAGGTCTTTGGCGTTGGGCGCATAACGCTCCATGAAACGCTCGCCGTGCTTGTTGATGAGATAACCACCCTCACCACGGCAACCTTCGGTCACCAGTACACCTGCGCCGGCGATGCCGGTTGGGTGGAACTGCCACATTTCGATGTCCTGCACCGGCACGCCGGCACGCAGGGCCATGCCAACGCCGTCACCGGTGTTGATCAGGGCGTTGGTGGTGGACGAATAGATGCGACCCGCACCACCGGTGGCCAGTACAGTGGCCTTGGAACGGATGAAAACGGTTTCGCCGGTTTCGATGCAGATGGCGATCACACCGACGAACGCGCCGTCCTGGTTCTTGACCAGATCGACCGCGTACCACTCGTTCAGGAAGGTGGTGCCGGCTTTCAGGTTGCCCTGATAAAGGGTGTGCAGCAGTGCGTGACCGGTACGGTCGGACGCAGCGCAGGTACGCGCAGCCTGGCCGCCCTTGCCGAAGTCCTTGGACTGGCCACCGAACGGACGCTGGTAGATACGGCCCTGCTCGGTACGGGAGAACGGCAGACCCATGTGATCCAGCTCGAAGACCGCTTGCGGGCCTTCCTGACACATGTATTCGATAGCGTCCTGGTCACCGATGTAGTCGGACCCCTTGACGGTATCGTACATGTGCCAGCGCCAGTCATCGTTCGGGTCTGCCGACGCGATGGCGCAGGTGATGCCGCCCTGGGCCGACACAGTGTGCGAACGGGTCGGGAATACCTTGGTGATCACTGCAGTCTTGTGGCCGCCCTGGGCCAACTGCAATGCGGCACGCATGCCGGCGCCGCCACCACCAATGATGATGGCGTCGTAGGAAATCGTTGGAATGTTAGCCATGAATCAGATACCCCAGAGAATCTGCACACCCCAGACGAAGTACGCGAACATCGCAACGCCGCATACAGCCTGGAACAGGAAACGGATGACAGTCGCCGACTTGCCGAACGCCATTGGCGTCAGGTAGTCAGTTGCGATGGTCCACATGCCGACCCAGGCGTGAGCACCCAGGGCAACCAGGGCCAGCAGACTGAAAATGCGCATTCCGGTATGGGAGAACAGATCGTGCCATTGGGCGTACTCGATGCCCGGGTAGGCTACGATGTATCCGATCAGAAAGATGAAATAAGCCGCGAGAACGACCGCAGAAACGCGTTGCGCCATCCAGTCATAGAGGCCCGAACGCGACAGGTTCGTGACGTTAGTTACCATATCCAGACTCCCGCCAGAACGATCGCCACCACGGAGACGGCGATGACAATTTTCGAGCCCAGTTTGCCGCCTTCCAGCGTCTCACCGATGCCCATGTCCATGATCAGATGGCGCACACCGGCCACCAGGTGATACAGCAAGGCGGACAGCAGGCCCCAAATCACAAGCTTGGCCAGCGGACTGGTCAAACACGCCTTCACCTCGCCGAAGCCTTCCTCGGAATCCAGGGATTTACCCAATGCGTAAAGCATGATGGCAATGCCCAGGAAGAGAATGACACCGGAGATACGGTGAAGAATGGACGTGTAAGCAGTGACAGGGAGTTTGATGGTCCTTAGGTCTAGGTTTACAGGTCGTTGGCTTTTCACGGCTTTTTTCACACTGAAGAGCCCCTAGCAAGCAGGGCAAAGTTGTTGGGAAGTGCACTGGTCAGGTACCCACCACCCACGGAGTGCGACCCCCAGAAAGACGGGCTTGCAAGCCCCTGGCGGTCGGGTGCCGAGTATAGACAGTTAGGCTACTAATGACAACGCAAAGGCCTACCCCAAATAGCTGATTGCGTTAGTGGAACAAAAGGCGTAAATGGCAGGGATTTTCGAGGAAAAACAACGCTCGGGGCCTGATCCACCCCTACTTTAAGCAAATTGACTTTCGAATTTATCTCACTATAGTGGTGCGGGCCCTGCGTGGGGGGTCTGTCAGATGATATCAAGCATTAATAGGAGGCCACATGGCTGACAAAAAAGCGCAGTTGATCATCGAGGGCACTGCCCCCGTCGAGCTGCCCATTTTAACCGGCACCGTTGGTCCCGATGTTATCGACGTTAGAGGGCTGGGGGCCACGGGCCGCTTCACTTTCGACCCCGGTTTCATGGCGACCGCTTCGTGCGAGTCGAAGATCACCTACATCGACGGCGACAATGGTGTCCTGCTGCACCGCGGCTACCCGATCGAGCAACTCGCCGAACAATCCGACTACCTGGAAACCTGCTACCTGCTGCTGAACGGCGAACTGCCGAATGCAGAGCAGAAGGCCCAGTTCGTCAGCACCGTGAAAAACCACACCATGGTTCACGAGCAGTTGAAGTCCTTCTTCAACGGCTTCCGCCGCGACGCCCACCCGATGGCAGTCATGTGCGGCGTGGTCGGCGCCCTGTCGGCGTTCTACCATGACTCCCTGGACATCAAAAACCCGCAGCATCGCGAAATCTCCGCGGTCCGCCTGGTTGCCAAGATGCCGACCCTGGCAGCGATGGTTTACAAGTACTCCATGGGCCAACCCATGATGTACCCGCGCAACGACCTGACATACGCGGAAAACTTCCTGCACATGATGTTCAACACCCCGTGCGAGATCAAACCGATCAGCCCGGTGCTCGCCAAGGCCATGGACCGGATCTTCATCCTCCATGCCGACCACGAGCAGAACGCATCGACCTCCACCGTTCGTCTGGCGGGTTCTTCGGGCGCCAACCCGTTCGCCTGTATCGCCGCCGGTATCGCTGCACTGTGGGGCCCTGCCCACGGCGGCGCCAACGAAGCGGTCTTGACCATGCTCGATGAAATCGGCGATGTCTCGAACATCGACACCTACATCGCCAAGGCCAAGGACAAGAACGATCCGTTCAAACTGATGGGCTTCGGTCATCGCGTGTACAAAAACCGCGACCCACGCGCCACCGTCATGAAACAGACCTGTGACGAAGTGCTGCGCGAGCTGGGCATCACGAACGATCCACAGCTGGAACTGGCCATGCGCCTGGAAGAGATCGCCCTGACCGACCCGTACTTCATCGAGCGCTCGCTGTACCCGAACGTCGACTTCTACTCGGGCATCATTCTGAAGGCAATCGGCATTCCAACCAGCATGTTCACCGTGATCTTCGCCCTGGCGCGGACCGTCGGCTGGATCTCCCACTGGAAAGAAATGCTCTCCAGCCCGTACAAGATTGGCCGTCCACGCCAGCTGTACACCGGCTATGAGCAGCGCGACATTCCTAACCTGGAAGATCGCAAGTAAGCCCTGCCTGCAGAGCCGAACATAAAAAAGCTGCCCCGGGCAGCTTTTTTTATGGGTGAAAACTTCAATTTACAGCCAGTACAGTTCAGAAAAAAAACAATCTCAAGTAACTGTTATGGCTTTTCTGCCTTTTCTTTCAGTCCTTTCAATGTGTTGAAAGGTGCATCCACTACAAATTTGTTCGCAATCATCGAGGGCACACTGCCACCTGGCTCGGTATGGACCTGATACGTGACTTCGGTTTGATCACCTTTGGGGATCAACTTCCAGAATCCCTCCACTTTAGCGACCCGCACAAAGCTTTTTTCCTCAGGAATATAGGTGGGTACACCTTCCAGTTTGCGGGTCAGGCTACCGTCAGCATCCTGACGTGTGGTCACGTGCAGCACCGAATCGCGCGGGGTCACCGGCCAAGGGGTGCTGAACTGGGTATAAGTCCAACTTTGATCGCCTTCCTGCTTGAGCAACTTTTGCTGCTTGCATTCATGAATCCAGGCGCATGAACCGGAAACGTCTTCCTGAATCTTCTTGAGCTCGGCAACGCTGGCCTTGATCAACGTAACACCACGGTAGGCCTTGTACTTGGAGCCAGCCACGTCACTGAGCGAAACCTTGATGCCATCCTGATCCTTGGCCACCTGCCACTCATCGGCAAAGGCGCCACTCATCAGAAAGGCACTCAACCCAGCAACAACAGCAACTCGATGCAGCGATCCCATTTTGTATTCCTTATTGTCGAAGATCAGTTCGATCAGGCCACGGCTGTCGCCTGCTCCCACCACCCCAGCATCGTGATCGCCTCCTCCCGACTGTTGCCACACACCTCAGGGTCTGCATCGAAAGCACCACACACGGCGGGCCTTTCAGGGCGACCGAACAGTTGACATAAATTGTCGACCGACAATTGCAGGCAACGCTCTCCGGCCGGCTTGCCGTTGGGCATGCCAGGGATCGGCGAACTGATGGAAGGGGCAATGCAGCAGGCGCCACAGCCTTCTCGGCATTTCATGACGTCAGGACCTCTTTTCAAATCCAGGTGATGATGGGAATCAGGATAGTACCCGCTAAAACAGCCGTTTGAAATTGGCGCATCGGAGTGACTAACGGGTCATCCACGTTTATTTGCAGGCTACCGCTTGAACTCGAATTCCAGCGCCGCACCCTCGACTTCCCTCTGGAAATCATTGCGCAACTGCAGCTGCAGCTCATTGCTGAGCAAGCGACCGTTGAGCTGAAACTGGCTTTCCTCGGTTTTCACGCTATCGCCAAACATCGCTGGCAACAGCGGCTTGAGCACGGTGTCATCAATCTTTGAAGCCGGCTCCAGCTCTTTGACCATTTCCGGGGGTAAGGTCAGGTCAATATTGGTTTCAGGCACGGCGTCGGCCTTTTTGCGCGCAGCTGTTTTGACTGCAGGCCCCTTGGCGGGCGCTTTGTCAGCGCTCGCGGCCTTGGCTTGAGGTTTTTTTGCAGGCTCGGCCGGCTTTGATTTCTGTGGCGCAGGCTTTTCCTTGGGCGCTTGTACAGCCTGCGCGGGCGCTTCCCGCTCAGCGGCCACAGAAACCGTGTTGCCGACGAGCGGAGCAGCCAGACTGAACACCACAAGACAGATAAGACAAGAAGCTTTCATGGACAGAGGCAGTGAGGGAATAGAAGACTATGCTCCTCGCTCGGAACAAGACTGACAAGCCCGCGCCCTGCCCTTTTAATCTTTCTTCATTAATACAAACCCTGGGCGGACTCCTGGCACAGCTGGCTGGCCAGCATCCCGAGGGTCATCAAGGCCCTTTCCGCCTCGCGATTCCACGGAATGCCACAGTTAAGCCGAATGCAGTGGTTGAACTGCTCTGTATTACTGAAGATCAGGCCTGGCGCGATACTGATGCCTTGCTCCAGCGCCCTGACATGCAGATCCTGAGTATTGACCCGCCCGGGCAAACTGACCCACAGGATAAACCCGCCGGTTGGCCGGGTCATTTGTGTCCCCTCAGGGAAATATTGCTGAACCGCCAGCTGATAGGCACTCAGATTCTTGCGGTATTCCTGACGGATGTAACGCAGATGGCGGTCATAGCCGCCGTTCTCCAGATAGGCTGCCACACCCATTTGCGTGACACTGCATGCCGAATGAGTGGAAAAGGTCTGTAGACGCTGGATTTCTGCCTGAAATTTACCCGCGATCATCCAGCCGATTCGCACACCTGGCGACAAGGTCTTGGAAAAGCTCGAGCAATAAATCACCCGCCCCAGCCGATCGTGCGCCTTGAGCGCCTTGGTCTTGCCCTGCTCGAACATCAATTCGCCATAGATATCGTCTTCAACGATCTGAATATCGAAGTCCGATGCCAGGCGCAGCAATTGCTTTTGCCGCTCTTCGGGCATGGTACCGCCCAACGGATTGCTCAACCGCGTAGTCAGCACCAGCGCCTTGATCGACCACTGGTTGGCGGCCAGCTGCAGTGCTTCAAGACTGATACCGGTGGCGGGGTCGCTCGGGATCTCGATGACTTTCAGGCCCAACAAATCGGCCAGTTGCAGCAAGCCATAATAAGTCGGTGATTCTGCCGCGATCAGGTCACCCGGACGAGTCAGAACGCGCAACGACATCTGCAAGGCATCCACGCAGCCGTGGGTGATCACCACTTCCGACGGATCGACCACCACGCCGGCATCACGCATGCGAATCGCGACCTGGCGGCGCAGCGGCTCGAAGCCTGGGCTGAACATGTAACTGAAGGCCCGCGGACTGTGGAAGCGGGTCACTTTTGCCAATTGCTGGTGCAAGGCCCGAACCGGTAAATAGTCCACGTGTGGCACAGCCGCACCGAGGGGGAACACGCCCTCGCGGCGCGACTCGACCAGTACTTGCTGAATGATGCTGCTGCGGGTGACCAACCCCGGTCGCTCGACCCGCGCGATATCGGGCGTTGGCGCCGTCAGTGCAGGTGTCTGGTGAACGTAGTAGCCCGATTGTGGCCGAGCCCGTATCAGCCCCTGGTCTTCGAGGTTGGCATACGCCTGCAAGACGGTCGCATGGCTGACATTGAGCTGCGAGCTCATTTTACGAACGGACGGCACGCGCTCGCCGGGTTGATAGACCCCGCGGCGAATGTCTTCGGCCAACTGCTGGGCGATACGTTGGTATAGCAGGAGATTGGTCATCACAGCTCTCGGCTTGCAGGCGATCTCATTATTTTCAGCAAGACTACCGTAACAGTTCAGAAGTGTACTGGGACAGTTGCCAGAATAGTCGACAATACAGTCTTGTGACACACGTTACCGTGCGCGGTCGACAAAATGCACAAAAGCCCTCGCGCGAGCATGAAAAAGCCCGGCCTTCTTTCGAAAACCAGGCTTTTTATGCCTGCCCCTGCAGGAGCCGGGCTTGCCCGCGAATGGCCTCGCCGCGATTTGCCTGACGAACGCAGTGAAGCCATTCGCGGGCAAGCCCAGCTCCTACAGGGGGGTGTGCCTGCTTTATTCGCGGGCGGCGCCGAGCTGACCCTTGTCATCGGAGAAGACAATCTCTACCCGACGGTTTTTTGCTCGCCCCCGCTCGGAGGCATTGACCTCGATCGGGTACTCATCGCCATAGCCTTCAACCTGGATGCGCTTTTCGTCGACGCCCAGGTCAACCAGCATGTCGGCCACCGATTGCGCCCGTGCCTTCGACAATTGCAGGTTGTCCTGCTTGCTGCCGGTGCTGTCGGTATAGCCCTCGATGCGCAGCACACGCCTGGGGTTCAGCTGCAGAAACTGCACCAGCTTGAGCACGGTGCGGTTGGCCGAGGTTTTCAAATCCGCTTCGCCGGTGTCAAACAGCACATCACCCAAGGTCAACACCAGGCCACGGTCAGCCTCGTTGTTGGCCAGGCTGGTGATTTGTTCTTCCAGCCACTTGCCTTGCTGCTGAACGCTGGCGAGCTTGGCCTCTCGCAAGGCCAACTGCAGGCGCTGACGTTCGAGTTCGAGCTTGGTCAGGCGTTCCTGATTAAGCACCAGTTGGCTGTGCTCCCGAGCGATCTCGCTGTAGCGCTGGCTCAAATAGGCGTAATGACGAACATCGGTACCGGTGCCCCAGTAACTGGACAGGCGATCGGCGCGGGCCAGCGATTCTCCGGCGCGGATGACATCACGCGGCGCGCTGCGCAACACGTTGGAATCTTCCTTCACCGCCTGGAAACTTTCGGTTGCCTGTTGCAACGCCGTCTCGGTGCGCTGGCTGGCGCAACCGGTCAGGCCGATGGCCGCCAGCAACATGACAGTGCAAGCCTTGGGTCTGATCAGCATCACTGTTGTTCCCCCAACTGTTTGTGCAGGCGCTTGATACGCGCCTGAAGCACAGTCAGTTGCTCCTGGCTCTTGGAGGTCAACACTCGCGCCTCGGCAAGTCGCGCATCCAGCTCAGCCTGCTCGGCCTTCATGCGTGCATCCTTGAAATCCTGGCTGATCATGTCGGCACGGGCGCGCTCGAACTTTCCATCAGCAGTCTTGAGTTCCGGCACTTCTTCGGTGGCGCCGACAGCCTTGGCCTGCTCGAGCGCCTGCTCGGTCAGGCGGATCTGCTCAGTGGGCGCCGGGTCGTTGGCGCAGCCCGCCAGGGCCAGCATCGCCACGGCGGCGAATAGCGATTGGATTCTCACAAAGTCTTCCTACTGTTTAGGGGCGTCGAGCGGTGACTGCATCTGCGCTTTCCAACGCTCGACATTGCGTTGCAGTACAGCTTCGGTTTGGCCTGAGACCGGCAATTCTGTCATCTTTTTTGCCAGCTGTCCGCGTAACCACGGATCGTTGCAGGCCGAATTATGGGACACAGCCAGATACAACCCCGGGCGGTCGACGGGCAACTCGCGCGACACCAGGTCGCCTCCCATGCCCAGGCTCTGGCTGTAAGCCAGGCCTGCGTAACGGCCGGCGAGCACATACTCGACCTGACCCAGTACCAGCTTCTGAAATGCCTGAGTCAGATTCTCGGTCTTTTCAAGTTTGAGGTGCTCGTTGGCCACGACCTGAAAAGCAGGAGTCAATCGCGCACGCTGGGACACGGCGCCTGCATACCCGTGCAAATCGGCAAGGCTGTGGTACGCCAGCGCTGAGTCGTGCCGGGTCCAGACCAGGTAATCATTCTGCACCAGTGCCGGATGAATAAAGTCCATCGAGCCCAATTGATCAACCAGCAGCGGCGCATCCACCAGCAGGTCCATGCGACCGCTGCGCACCTCTTCCTGGGCATCGCTGCGCTTGCCGCCGTAGAGGATCTCGATCTTTATACCCAACTCACTGGCCACTTGGGTCAACAGGTCAGCATTGGCGCCGATCAGGTGGCGCGGGTCCTTCGGGTCCTGCCACAAGTAAGGTGGTGCGTCCGGGCTACCGGTGGCAACCAGGCGTTCGCATTTGCCGACCGCCAATGCCAGCGATGGTAGTAACAGTGCGCCCAACAGGGTCACCGCCTTGATCCGGCCAAGCCGTCCCATGCACTCCTCTCCCTTTATGTCCCTTGAGGTCCCTTACAAAAAAACAGGCCACCCAAAAAAAAAAGCCCGATCAACTGACCGGGCTCTTTATAAGTGAAGCCGCCGGATTAGACCAGCTTCTCCAACTCAGGGATAGCTTCGAACAGGTCCGCTACCAGGCCGTAATCGGCCACCTGGAAGATCGGTGCCTCTTCATCCTTGTTGATCGCCACGATCACTTTGGAGTCTTTCATACCGGCCAGGTGCTGGATCGCGCCGGAGATACCGACGGCGATGTACAGCTGTGGCGCGACGATCTTGCCGGTCTGGCCGACCTGCATGTCGTTCGGTACGAAGCCTGCGTCAACCGCGGCACGAGAAGCGCCAACGGCAGCGCCCAGCTTGTCGGCCAGGGCGTACAGGTGTTTGAAGTTGTCCCCGTTCTGCATGCCGCGACCGCCGGAAACGACGATCTTGGCAGCGGTCAGTTCCGGGCGATCGGACTTGGCCAGCTCTTCGCCAACAAAGGACGACTTGCCTGCGTCGTGCGCAGCCGCAACGGCTTCAATCGCAGCCGAACCCCCTTCGGCGGCAACGGCGTCGAAGCCGGTGGCACGCACGGTGATGACCTTGATGGCCGCAGTGGATTGCACGGTGGCAATGGCGTTACCGGCGTAGATCGGACGCTTGAAGGTGTCGGCCGATTCTACCGAGATGATCTCGGAGATCTGGTCGACGTCCAGTTGAGCGGCCACGCGTGGCAGGATGTTTTTGCCGTTGGAGGTGGCCGGCGCGAGGATGTGGCTGTAAGCAGCACCCCCTGCTTCTTGAGCGAGAGCAGCGATCAGCGGCGCAACGTTTTCCGGCAGCTGGTGGGCGTAGGCGGCGTTGTCAGCGACCAGGACCTTGGCGACGCCAGCGATTTTCGCAGCGGCTTCGGCCACGCCACCGACGCCTGCGCCAGCAACCAGGACGTGCACATCACCGCCGATCTTGGCAGCGGCAGCGACAGTGTTCAGGGTAGCCGGGGCAACGGCACCGTTTTCGTGTTCAGCGATAACCAGGATAGTCATTTAGATTACCTTCGCTTCGTTCTTCAGTTTCTCGACCAGTTCTGCAACCGACTTGACCTTGATGCCAGCGCTGCGAGCAGCCGGGGCTTCAACTTTCAGGGTCTTGTTGGTGGAGGCGGTAGAAACGCCCAGCGCATCCGGGGTGACGGTTTCCAGCGGCTTTTTCTTGGCCTTCATGATGTTGGGCAAGGAAGCGTAGCGTGGCTCGTTCAGACGCAGGTCGGTGGTGACGATCGCCGGCAGGTTCAGCGAAACAGTCTGCAGGCCGCCGTCGACTTCGCGGGTCACGTTGACCTTGTCGCCAGCAATTTCCACCTTGGAGGCGAAAGTACCCTGGGCGTAACCGCTCAGCGCCGCCAGCATCTGGCCGGTCTGGTTGTTGTCGCTGTCGATGGCTTGTTTGCCAAGGATCACCAGCTGAGGCTGTTCCTTGTCGACCACGGCCTTGAGCAGCTTGGCCACGGCCAGGGAAGTCAGTTCCTCGGCGGACTCGACCAGCACGGCGCGGTCAGCACCCAGTGCCAGTGCGGTACGCAGTTGTTCCTGCGCAGTGGCAGGGCCGACGGTAACGACGACGATCTCGCTCGCCACACCTTTCTCTTTCAGGCGGACGGCTTCTTCTACGGCGATTTCGCAGAAGGGGTTCATGGACATCTTGACGTTAGCAAGGTCGACGCCGGAGTTGTCCGCTTTGACGCGAACCTTGACGTTATAGTCGACCACTCGTTTGACAGCTACAAGAACCTTCATGGATTCCTCGTTACTCTCCGGTGAAAAGATTGTCGCCTGGACGGACCCGGCGATGCTCGTGGGCACAAGGGCACCTCTAAAAACGATGGCAGGGGCGCAGATTTAGCCTGACTTGCCAGTCTTGTTTTGACCTATAAAGGCAAAACCACTGAGTCATCCGTTGTCGCGGCGTGTAAACTCCACTACAAAGCCGGATCTGGCCTATCTGCACTGCTTTCGCTGGTCTTTAGGGGTGCTCCTGCATCCGACGGTCAGCCTACGGCGAGCGCAAAACCGACCGTATCTTGACCGGAACACCCAATCCGGTCAATACGGCAAACTGGCCAGTCATTAGCCGCCTATCTTTGATTTTACTGGCCTTCAGCAAATTCAAACAAACGTTTGTATTGGACCACCCGAGTGGTGTAGATATAATGCGCGGTCTAAGACAAAGCTGTGTAGTCCGTTTGTGCGCCTGCTACAGCGCCACGGCCTGCCCGAAGCGCCAGCCGACCCCTCTAACTAGAAAAACTGATGAGCCTTGAGTAGGAGAGAACCTGTGGAACGCGAATACATGGAATTCGACGTGGTCATCGTCGGCGCAGGTCCGGCGGGCCTGTCCGCCGCCTGCCGACTGAAGCAGAAGGCCGCCGAAGCCGGTAACGAAATCAGCGTCTGCGTGGTCGAGAAAGGCTCCGAAGTCGGCGCCCACATCCTCTCCGGTGCCGTGTTCGAGCCGCGCGCCCTGAACGAGCTGTTCCCGGACTGGAAAGCGCTCGGCGCGCCGCTGAACACCGAAGTCAAACGCGACGACATCTTCGTCCTCAAGAATGCCGAAGGTGCCATCAAGGTGCCTGACCTGTTTGTGCCCAAGACCATGCACAACGAAGGCAACTACATCATCTCGCTGGGCAACCTGTGCCGCTGGCTGGCCCAGCAAGCCGAGAACCTGGGCGTGGAAATCTACCCGGGCTTCGCCGCCCAGGAAGCGCTGTTCGACGAGAACGGCGTGGTCCGCGGGATCATCACCGGCGACCTGGGTGTCGACCGCGAAGGCAACCCCAAGGAAGGCCTGTACACCCCGGGCATGGAACTGCGCGGCAAGTACACCCTGTTCGCCGAAGGCTGCCGTGGCCATATCGGCAAGCAACTGATCAAGCGCTTCAATCTCGACAGCGACGCCGACGCCCAGCACTACGGCATTGGCCTCAAAGAAATCTGGGAAGTCGACCCGGCCAAGCACCAGCAAGGCCTGGTGGTCCACACCGCCGGCTGGCCGCTGGACATCATGGGCACCGAGAACACCGGTGGCTCGTTCCTCTATCACCTGGAAAACAACCAGGTGGTGGTCGGCCTGATCGTTGACTTGTCCTACGCTAACCCTTACCTGTCGCCGTTCGACGAATTCCAGCGCCTGAAGCACCACCCGGTGTTCAAGCAGTACCTGGAAGGCGGCAAACGCATCAGCTACGGCGCCCGCGCCATCAGCAAGGGCGGCCTGAACTCGCTGCCGAAAATGGTCTTCAAGGGTGGCGCGCTGATCGGTTGCGACCTGGGCACCCTGAACTTCGCCAAGATCAAGGGCAGCCACACCGCCATGAAATCCGGCATGCTCGCCGCCGAAGCGGTCGCCGACGCGCTGCTGGCCGGCAAGGAAGGCGGTGACGAACTGACCGGCTACGTCGAGGCGTTCAAGGCCAGCTGGGTCTATGAAGAACTGTTCGCCAGCCGCAACTTCGGCCCGGCAATCCACAAGTTCGGCCCGATCATCGGCGGTGGTTTCAACTGGCTCGACCAGAATCTGTTCGGTGGCAAGATCCCGTTCACCCTGCGTGACACCAAGCCGGACTACGCCTGCCTGAAGCTTGCGGCGGACTCGAAGAAAATCGACTACCCGAAACCCGATGGCAAGCTGAGCTTCGACAAGCTGAGCTCGGTGTTCCTCTCCAACACCAACCATGAAGAAGAGCAGCCGTGCCACCTGAAGCTGGCCGATGCGAGCATCCCGATCAACCAGAACCTGCCGCTGTACGACGAGCCGGCCCAGCGTTACTGCCCGGCGGGCGTGTATGAAGTGGTCACTCAGGAAGACGGTAGCAAGCGCTTCCAGATCAACGCCCAGAACTGCGTGCACTGCAAGACCTGCGACATCAAGGACCCGGCGCAGAACATCACTTGGGTCACGCCGGAAGGCGCAGGTGGGCCGACTTACCCGAATATGTAAACGACGTCCGCTTCTTGTATCACAGCCTCCAAGTGGAGGCATTGAACCTGTAGGAGCCGGGCTTGCCCGCGATGAACGATGACGCGCAATACCTGTAAAATCGCGGCGTCCTTATCGCGGGCAAGCCGGAACGCCGGACCGCCAGCTCCTACAGTTCGGTCACCGCAACTCTTCCCAGGCTTACCTCGGCCTTGCGGCCAAACACCATCGCCGTCCCAACCCCAACCCCAACCATCCCCATCACCAGGCAATAGCCCACGCATACCCATGGGCTCCACGGCATCAGCGCGATCAGCAACAGCGGCGTGGTACTGGCCCACAGCGCATAGGCGATGTTGTAGGTAAACGAAATGCCCGAGACGCGGATTTTGGCCGGGAACAAGCCAACCATCACCGACGGCACCACTCCGACCACACCGCACGCCAACCCGGCCACGGCATAGGCCAGCCCCGGCCAACCCCAGCCGCCGATCAGGCTCGCGTACAACCCGGCGATTCCCAGCGGCAGCAACAGGCAATAGATGACCAGCGCCCGCCAGGCGCCAATGCGGTCTACCAACAAGCCGGCCAGCACGCAGCCGATATTCAGAAAGACAATGCCCATGCTGCTCAAGGCGAACGTATGCCCGGCATCGATGCCGAACTGCTTTTGCATCACGGTCGGGGTGATCACCACCAGCACCACCACCGCGGAGGTCAGTACGCAGGTCAGCAGCGCTGCAGGCAATAATGCCGCGCGGTGTTCACGCAACACCGTGCGAAGGGGTAGCTCGACAACGGCATCACGGCGCTCGCGCAAGGCCAGGAATACCGGCGTCTCGCTCAACCAGCGGCGCAGCCAGACGCCAATCACGCCAAACACGCCGCCCAGCAAAAAGGGGTAGCGCCAGGCGTAATCGAGAATTTCCTGCGGGGTGAACAACTGCGCCAACAGGGTCGCGGTCAAGGCCCCCAACAGGTAGCCAAAGGTCAGCCCTGCCTGCAAGAAGCCCAGGGCATAGCCCCGGCGGCCCTGGGGTGCGTGCTCGGCAACGAACACCCAGGCGCTCGGCACCTCACCGCCCACCGCTGCCCCTTGCAAAATACGCAAGCCGAGCAGGACCAGCGGCGCGGCATAGCCGATATCAGCGTAAGTCGGCATTATCCCGATCAACAGACACGGCAGCGCCATCATCAGAATACTGAGGCTAAAGACTTTCTTGCGCCCCAGGTGGTCGGCGAAATGCGCCATCACGATCCCGCCCAGCGGCCGGGCCAGGTAGCCGGTGACGAAAATCCCGAAACTTTGCAGCAGACGCAGCCACTCAGGCATCTCGGGCGGAAAGAACAGTTGGCTCAGGGTCAGCGCGAAGAACACGAAAATAATGAAATCGTAGATTTCCAGCGCGCCCCCCAACGCAGCCAGGCCGAGGGTTTTGTGGTCACTGCGCGACAGGCGGATCGGGCGCGCGGGATCAGAGGCAGTCATAAGGGCATCCGCATTGATGAACAGGCGGCGCATCTGGGTGCGCGTCGAAGGGTCGCAGCATAGCAAAATGACGGTGCACCTGTTACCGGTACGCCAACTATGGAAATCCCTTGTCTAGCGGCGTGAAAACACTGTATCCAGGCGATCTATACGGCTTTTGGGGCGGGCCCGGGGGAGATTCAAGGGCAGCTCGGCCAGCACCTGCGGTGCATCGACGATGTCCATGAAATTTTTCAGCGCGTCGTTGTCCGGCAGTCTTGGCAGGCAGACATTGACTGCCTTGCGCTGGGCAGGCGGCACCATCGGGATATGCAGGATTTGCGTCTCATACAACAAGGCGTGGCGAATCTGCGGGTTACCCCGGCAGAAACGCTCCATGTCGACGCCGGCGTGGGTGGCAAGGTCAGTGTTGGCGATCAGTAGATGGAAGGGTTCGAGGGCGCTTTGAATCAGCTTGAGCAACTGCTCGAAGGACTTCACCGGCGCAATGCGGTAATAGCCCATTTGATTGAGCATTTTTTCGATCTGCATGACCTGCACCAGATGCTCGTCGGCGATCAGGATTCGCATGGATTTGTTCGGCATCATCAATGACCAAGGCAGTAAATGTGAGGGACACTCCTTGACCAGTACAACGCCTTTTATGGACTGCAGGCTGTTGGCAATGCTCCCCAGCGATGGGGTCTGTTCTTTATAGTTGTTGAAAAATGCGTGAAATCAAGTCGACATCTTTAAACACTGCATAGAACCGATGATTGGATACAACAGTCCTATCTAGCTTACTCCCGGGGCAGCCGCTCGGACAGCGAGCTGATGAACGTGCCGCAGCCTACCCGCCTTCCTTCTGAAGGGACGATCCGCGGTGTCTGGACTTTTTGCGCACGGAAGATCAAAGCCAGAGCCAGAGCCAGAGCCAGAAACAGACCAGTTATCTCGCAGTTGCGCGAAGAACCCAAAAAAGTGCGATTTTCCGGTAGCACGACAAAACCCAAGGCGAGTACCCTTCTGCGCCTGAACCGCCTCCCCACCTGCGGGCCCGGCCCGAGCCGCCGGCCCACGCTTTACTGTTGGAGATTCGCCCCATGACCGCGCAGCAGACCGTCACCGTCACGCCAACGACACTCCCGTTGAAGGGCCGTGTGATCCCACCCGGCTCGAAATCGATCACCAACCGCGCGCTGCTGCTCGCGGCCCTGGCCAAGGGCACCAGCCGCCTGAAGGGCGCGCTGAAAAGCGACGATACCCGGCACATGTCCGTTGCGCTGCGGCAAATGGGCGTGACCATCGAAGAGCCGGACGACACCACCTTTATCGTCACCAGCGCCGGCCACCTGAACGCGCCGCAAGGCCCGCTGTTCCTCGGCAACGCCGGCACCGCCGTGCGCTTTCTGACTGCCGCCGTGACTACCGTGGATGGCAGCGTCACCGTCGATGGTGACGAGTACATGCGCAAGCGCCCGATCGGGCCCCTGCTCGACACCTTGCGTGCCAATGGCATCAACGTCGACTGCCCGACCGGCTGCCCGCCCGTCCGTATCCAGGGCAACGGCAAGGTCGCAGCGACCCGCTTTGAAATCGACGGCGGCCTGTCGAGCCAGTACGTCTCGGCCCTGCTGATGCTCGCCGCCTGCGGTGAAAACCCGGTGGAGGTTGCCCTGACCGGCGACCAGATCGGCGCCCGTGGCTATGTCGACCTGACCCTGGCCTGCATGCGCGCCTTCGGTGCCAGCATCGACGTGTCGCAGAAAGGCACCTGGACCGTCGCCGCCAGCGGCTACCGCGCCAATGATTACCTGATCGAACCCGATGCCTCGGCAGCCACCTATCTGTGGGCGGCCGAAGCCCTGACCCAGGGCCGTATCGACCTGGATGTTGCCGCGAAAGACTTCACCCAACCCGACGCCAAGGCCTGGGAAGTGATCGCCAGCTTCCCGCGCATGCCAGCGGTGATCGACGGCTCGCAAATGCAAGACGCGATCCCGACCCTGGCCGTACTGGCCGCCTTCAACGAAACGCCGGTGCGCTTCGTGGGCCTGGCCAACTTGCGGGTCAAGGAGTGCGACCGGGTACAGGCCTTGCACGACGGCTTGAACGCCATTCGTGCGGGGTTGGCCACCGTCGAGATCGATGATTTGCTGGTGGCGTCTGACCCGGCGCTGGCGGGCACGACAACCGATGCGCTGATCGACACCCATGCCGACCACCGGATTGCCATGTGCTTTGCGCTGGCGGGGCTGAAAGTGGCGGGTGTGCGGATTCAGGACCCGAAGTGTGTCGGCAAGACTTACCCGGGGTACTGGAAGGCGCTGGAGTCGTTGGGGGTTAGCCTGACGTTTGCGGGTTGATGTCTTAAAGACAAACGCTGTGCCCCACGACCCTCACTGTAGGAGCAAGGCTTGCCTGCGATGAACGATGACGCGCAATACCTGTAAAACCGCGGCGTCCTTATCGCGGGCAAGCCCCAATGCCGGTCAGTTAAGGCATAGAGCGACGCAACCCTTGTAGGAGCGGACCTGGCCGCGATGGGCTGCGAAGCGGCCCCGGCGATTCTGAAATCACCTGCAATCGCGGGCTCAATCGCAGATGCCAATGGCCTCAGGGGCCGCTGCGCGGCCCATCGCGGCCAGGTCCGCTCCTACATGGACGTCTGTGCTCGGTCCTTAACTGACCGGCATTGGGGCAGCCCGGTTCCTACAGTGGGTAAGTCGGGCAAAAATCCCGAGGGCGCGCCACGCTAAACGCAGGCCGCCCCGGATTTTCATGCTTGGAAAACGCATCAGCAGCCCCCCGGATTTACACCCAAGGTCGCTTGTCACCAGGTTTTTTACAGGGAGGGTCAGAGCCGCTTGAACATCGGGATCAATGACAACCCAGCAAAGCGAATGGCGCCGCCCGTGCTGCGATAACCCAGATGGCGATAGAACGCCAGGCCCGTCGCGGTGCTGTAGAGCGATGCGCGGCAGCAACCCTGTTGCGCAAGGCAGCTTTCGAGGTCGTTCATCACCGCCCGGCCCACCCCTCGGCGAAAGCACTCGGGCTGCACATAGCACATGCGAATCTGACCATCGGGCATGGCCAGCCCGACAGCGACCGGCTTGCCGTGCAACAGGCCCAGGCGCAAGTGCAGTTCGCTGTCTGTTGCCCAGCGCTGAATGTCGTCGACGGTTTGATTGCGCATCCAGGCCTGGACCGTAGCTGGGTCGTTACGGTGATCAATGGCGCAACCGGTTCTGATCGAGCGCTCGATAATCCGACTGATGATGCCGGCGTCGGCGGGGCCAGCTGCACAAACTTGTATCGGGATATCCATATCTCGCTACCTCACTTCAGGGTTCGAATTGCCCTTGCGGGCGACACGAACCCTAGCGTGAGGCAGCGGCGAAGGCGACCGAGGCGCCGTTACATTTCTTGTGCGGGCCCGGCTCGCAGTGGCACCTGCAACTGCACCCGCAAACCATCGGCACGGCTGTCGAACTCAAGCGTGCAACCGCAGCGCTGGACAATCGCCTGCACGATCGCCAGGCCAAGGCCGCAGCCGGCGCTGTGGCTTTTGCGCCAGAAACGCTGGGTCAGGTATGGAAGGTCCTGTGCGGGAATCCCCGGGCCATGGTCGCGCACCTCAAAGCGCACGCCGTCGCCATGGCTGTGGACGTAGAGTTCTACCTGGATGTCGACGGCGGTATGGCGCAGGGCGTTGTCGAGCAGATTGCGCAGTGCGGCAATGGCCAGGGTCGCCGGCATGTCCAGGCTCAAGCCCTCGACCTCTGCGGCCAGTTGCAGGCGGACCCGCTCGCGGTCACCGGGGCTGGCATCCTGAATGGCCAGGCGCGCCACTTGCCCGGCGCTGCACAGCGCACCATCATCGAAGGACAGACTGCCCTCGACACGCGCCAGCAACAACAATTGCTCAAGGGTGCGGTGCAGCCGGTCGGCCCCCTCCTCGGCATGGGCCAGGGCCTGCTCGCGAGGGGCACCGCTGGTCATGCGAGCCACTTGCAGGTGGGTCTTGATGGCCGTCAGCGGGCTTCGCAGCTCATGGGCGGCGTCCCCGGTCAAACGGCGCTCGCGCTCGATGGTTCGGCCGATGCGCAAAAGCAGCTGGTTCTGGGTTTCCAGCAAGGGCTGCAGCTCACTGGGCAAGGCTCGCACCTGCAGCGGCTCGAGCGAATCCGGGCTGCGCTTGCGCAGGGCATCGCGCATGCGGTTGAGCGGTGCCAGGCCCTTGCCGACCCCCAGCCACAACAGGCCGAGGCTGCCGAGCAAGGCCATCAGCACCGGTGCGGAAGCGGCCAGCAGGATCGAGCGATTGAGCGCCTCGCGTTCTTCGTGGCGGTCGGCGGTGGTGATGCGGATATCACCGCGAGCAAAGGTGAAGCTGCGCCAGCGGGCGCCGTCAATCATCTGGTCGTGGAAACCGCTGCGCTGGTCGTCCAGCGGCTGGTCGTTGCTGTTGTGGCTGCGGGCCAGGATCTCCCCACGCAAGGAGCTGACCTGGCAGGCCATGCCGTCGGGAATGCTCAGTTGATCGGCGCTGAAGCGGGCCGCCTCGCCCTGGGCAGCCAGGGGCTGGGGCAGCTGATCGATGAGCCCGGCGACCATGCGCGCCGACGCCACCAGGCGCTGGTCGAGGGAAAACATCATTTGCTGGCGCAGGTCGCGCAGCATCCAGGCCGCCGCCAGCGCCCAGATCACCACAAAGGCCGTGCCCAGGATCAGGCTCAATCGCAGGCGCAAACTCATTGGCCGGCCTGCTCCGACAGGCCAGTCGGCGCCTGCGCCGGGCCCAGTCGATAACCCAGGCCACGTACCGTCTCGACAATGCCGTTGCCCAGCTTGCGGCGCAGGTGATGGATATGCACGTTCAGGGCGTTGCTTTCGACTTCGTCGCCAAAGCCGTAGACGCTGTCTTTGAGTTGCTCGCTGGACAGTACCCGGCCACGGCTTTGCAACAGCGCCTGGAGCAAGGCCTGCTCACGCCGCGACAAGTCCACCGGCTGGCCTTGCAGGAAGGCTTCGCGGCGGCTGGGATCGAAACTCAACGGACCATGCTCGATCAGGTTCACGCAGCGCCCGGCCACGCGACGCAACAAGGTGTGCAGCCGAGCACTGAGCTCACGCAGGTCGAAGGGCTTGAGCAGATAGTCATCGGCGCCGGCCTGCAAGCCGTCGACCCGGTCGGTGACGGTGTCGCGGGCAGTGAGAATCAGCACAGGCAGGCTCTCACCTTCCTGACGCAGGCGCTGCAGCAGTTTCAGGCCGTCTTCGTCGGGCAGGCCGAGGTCCAGCACCAGCACATCGAAATGCGCGGCCTTGAGCAGCGCCCGGGCGGCGCTGGCGGTGGCCACCCGGTCGACGGTCAGGCCCTGGGCAGTCAGGCCGGCAACAATGCCACTGGCAATCAACTCGTCGTCTTCGCAAAGCAATACGTGCATGATCGGGCTCGATGAAAAAGCTCCAGCAGACCAGAGCGGGATTAAGGCGCAATTATGCCGCGAATCTTCCGCCCTGAAGACTCGGGCCGACCGATGCGCCCTGTTAATGGCGGATTAATCCACAGCGGCCATGCTCTGACACTTCGGCACCCTTTTGCCCGCAAGGACCCACGCCTGATGCTGACACTGAACCTCGGCCCGTTCACCCTGGCGCTTCACCACCTGCTCCTGCTGCTGGCGCTGGGCATTGCCACGCTGGTGGGCTGGCGGGTGGCCCGGCGTGGCGGGGAGAATCCGGAGTCGACGCTGTTCAGCCTGTTTCTGCTCGGGTTCGTGGCCGCGCGAGTGGGCTTTGTGCTCCGCTATTGGGCGCAATACCGCGATGACCTGTTCCAGGTCATCGACATTCGCGACGGTGGCTTTCTGGCCGTCCCGGGCGTGGCCGCCGTGGTCATCGGGGCATTCTGGACCGGCTGGCGCCGACAGCCCCTGCGCCGCCCGCTGGGCTGGGCGGTGGCCAGCGGCCTGTTGTTCTGGGTGTTGGCGAGTTTTTCCAGCCAGCTGTATGAGCGCAGCACCCGCCTGCCCGCCATCAGCCTGCGCGACGCTGCCGGCTATTCGGTGCCGCTGTCGCGCTACAGCGGCAAGCCTCTGGTCATCAACCTCTGGGCGACCTGGTGCCCGCCGTGTCGACGGGAGATGCCGGTGCTGCACCAGGCCCAGAAGGAACGCCCGGACGTGGTGTTCCTGTTCGTCAACCAGGGCGAGTCGCCCCGCAGCGTCATGACCTTTCTGGCCACCGCCGGGCTGGACCTCAACCACGTGCTGTTCGACGGCAGTGGCCAGTTGGGCCAGCTCGTGGGCTCATCGGCGTTGCCCACTACACTGTTCTACACCGCCGATGGCCGCCTGCTGGGCAGCCATCTGGGCGAACTTTCGCGCGCCAGCCTCACGCGTGCGCTCGAAGCCTTCGAGCCCGCCCCGGCCGACGCCGCCACTGCTGTCAGGAGCGTTCCATGAAACCATTGATCCCCCTTGTGCTCGGCGCTGTCCTGCTGCACACCCCGCTGCTGTTGGCCGAGGAGCTGCCGGCGCCGATCAAGGCCATCGAGGCCAAGGGGGTTCGCATCCTCGGCAACTTCGATGCACCCGGTGGCCTGCACGGCTATGCCGCGCAATACCAGGGCCGGGCAATGGCGCTGTACCTCACCGCCGACGGCCAGCACGTGTTGATCGGTACCCTGCTCGATGCCAAGGGCGACGACCTCAGCCAGGCGCCGCTGGACAAGCTGGTCTACGCACCGATGGCCAAGGAGTGGTGGGGAAAAATGGAACAATCGACCTGGATCGCCGACGGCAAGGCGGATGCACCCCGCATCATCTATCTGTTCAGCGATGCCAATTGCCCCTACTGCAATCTGTTCTGGGAGCAGGCCCGACCCTGGGTCACCTCCGGCAAGGTGCAGTTGCGGCACATCATGGTCGGCATCATTCGCGAAGACAGCGCCGCCAAGGCCGCGGCCATGCTGGCCAGCAAAAACCCGGAGAAAACCCTGGAGCAACATGAAAAGGCCGGCAAGAGCAGCGGCCTGAAACCCTTGAGCAAGATCCCCGACGACATCGGCAACAAGCTCGCCGCCAACCTGGCACTGATGGAGGAAATGGGGCAGTCGGCGACCCCGTCGATCTTCTACCTCGACAAGGCCGGGAAGTTGCAACAGCAGCAAGGGGCGCCGCAGCCGGAGCTCCTGGGCGAAATACTCGGCCCGCGCTAAGGCCGAACCGCAATTCAGATGCAGGAGCGGCGGTCCGGCGTTCCGGCCTGACCGCGATGGGGCGCGTAGCGGCCCTGGGGGTCTGCTTCACAGCCCAGCCAGGTCCGCTCCACATGGACGTCTTGTGTTCCGGTCCTTAACTGACTGGCATTGGGGCAAGCCGGGCTCCTAATCGAATCCAGCAGGTGGATTTGGGTTTGTCAGCAGTCTGAATCATGCTCGCACGGCTTAGACTCGGCAAACCAGAAACTCATGGAACCTGGCGGGTGCCCCGGCGTGTGCCGCGCCACCCCGCAACCGCAGGCCAGCTCTTCGTCATCCTCCAGCCAACGATCCGGCGAGGGCACTGTCGTGCAGGGCACGCGAACATCTGGCACTGATCGTCTTTGATTTATATGCCGTTTTGAGACGCAGCAAGGCCTGAAGTCAGCCAGAAATATATGACTACTTCAGACCCCCCCTAGTATTTCTGACAGGTTGCCAAACCTGCACAGCCGGAGCATAAAGTCACTTCGCTAACTAAGCCGTTGCGCCAGCGCTTTTTGATTCAAGGAAGTTGACCATGAACTCACCGCTCATCGATGAAACTTCTCCCTCAAAAGTTCCAGCCAAGGGCGACCTATACATGGGCGCTGTCTCAGAAACCGAGAACAGACTTCCAACAACCAAGCGGCAAGGTGATCAAACGTTATTGGACCTGAGCAGTTAAGCGCTCTGCCTTCAAGACCCGCTATATCCAAGGGCATGCCACCACAACAAGGACAAGTTGCGTAGAACTTGAGTGCACACTGCTTAGGCACTCGGAACCTATTCCGCCTGCACGCGGTACTTTGACATTAAACCGTCATACTTCCGCGCGCCCGAACACTGCTGGCTATTTAATCCAACCTGGCTCTTATTGTTTTGAGCCAGCGTGATAAACACATGAGGTGAATGCGATGCGTATCAGCATTTTTGGTTTGGGTTATGTGGGTGCAGTCTGCGCCGGTTGTTTGTCTGCACGGGGTCATGAAGTAGTGGGCGTGGATATTTCCAAGGCCAAGATCAACCTGATCAACAACGGTAAATCGCCCATTGTTGAACCGGGTCTTGAAGCACTTCTGGAACAGGGCATCAAGAGCGGCCGTCTGCGCGGAACCACCGACTTTGCCGCCGCCATTCGCGACACCGATCTGTCGATGCTCTGCGTCGGCACGCCCAGCAAAAAGAACGGCGACCTGGAACTCAACTACATCGAATCGGTGTGCCGCGAGATCGGTTTCGTCCTGCGTGACAAAACCACCCGCCACACCATCGTGGTGCGCAGTACCGTGTTGCCCGGCACCGTGAAAAACGTGGTGATCCCGATTCTGGAAGACTACTCGGGCAAAAAAGCCGGCGTCGACTTCGGCGTTGCGGTCAACCCTGAATTCCTGCGTGAAAGCACCGCGATCAAGGACTACGACTTCCCGCCGATGACCGTTATCGGCCAGCTCGACAGCGCCAGCGGCGATGTCCTGCAGTCGCTCTACGAAGAACTCGACGCGCCGATTATCCGCAAGGACATCGAAGTGGCCGAGATGATCAAGTACACCTGCAACGTCTGGCACGCGACCAAAGTGACCTTCGCCAACGAGATAGGCAACATCGCCAAGGCCGTCGGCGTCGATGGCCGTGTCGTGATGGAGGTGGTCTGCCAGGACAAGGCCTTGAACCTGTCGCAGTACTACATGCGCCCGGGCTTCGCCTTCGGCGGCTCCTGCCTGCCCAAGGACGTACGCGCCCTGACCTACCGCGCCGGCGCCCTGGACGTGCAAGCGCCGCTGCTCAACTCGCTGATGCGCAGCAATGAGTCCCAGGTGCAGAACGCCTTCGACATCATCGAAAGCCACGATAAACGCAAGGTCGCCCTGCTTGGCCTGAGCTTCAAGGCCGGCACCGACGACCTGCGCGAAAGCCCGCTGGTGGAACTGGCGGAAATGCTGATCGGCAAGGGCTACCACCTGAGCATCTACGACAGCAACGTCGAATATGCCCGCGTCCACGGGGCGAACAAGGACTACATCGAATCGAAGATCCCCCACATCTCGTCCTTGCTCAACTCGGACTTCGATCAAGTCATCAACAACTCCGATGTGATCATCCTCGGCAACCGCGACGAGAAGTTCCGCGCCCTCGCCCAGGACGTACCAGAGGGCAAGCAGGTCATTGACCTGGTCGGTTTCATGGCCCAGGCCACCTCACCGGCCAACCGTACCGAAGGCATCTGTTGGTGATCGCTGCACGTGCGCAAAGCCTTCGGGCCCTGCGCAACACCTTATGCCTGCCTTAACCAAACTCGGACGTTGTGACCCGTTACAACACGCCCGATAACAAGACGGATGCAGATCATGCACAGGCTAAAACACGACCTCCTCCTGGCCGCCGGTTGGCTGTTCTATTTGAGCTTGCTCATGGCAATCGCCCTGATGCTGCCAAAAACCATTTTCGACCCCGAGTCGAAGTACTTCATTCTTCTGCTGGGCGTCGTCGGTATCTGGCGTTACACCATGGGTGCCACGCATTTCGTGCGCGGCATGCTGTTTCTTTACGTGGTCTACCCATGCCTTCGGCGCAAGGTACGCAAGCTCGGCACGGCGGCTGATCCGTCCCACGTCTTTCTGATGGTCACCAGCTTTCGCATCGAGGCGCTGACCACCGCCCAGGTCTACAGCTCGGTGATTCGCGAGGCGATCGCCTGTGGCTACCCGACCACCGTGGTCTGCTCGCTGGTGGAAATGGCCGATGAGCTGCTGGTCAAAAGCCTCTGGGCCAGGCTCAACCCGCCTGACCGGGTCAAGCTGGACTTCGTCCGTATCGCCGGGACCGGCAAGCGTGATGGCCTGGCTTATGGTTTTCGCGCGATTTCCCGCCACTTGCCGGACGAGAATGCGGTGGTCGCGGTCATTGACGGTGACACCGTGCTCGAAGAGGGCCTGGTGCGCAAGACCGTGCCCTGGTTCAAGCTGTTCGACAACGTTGGCGGCCTGACCACCAACGAATTCTGCGTAGTGCGCGGCAGCTACATCATGAGCGAATGGCACAAGCTGCGCTTCGCCCAGCGTCACCTCAACATGTGCTCGATGGCCCTGTCCAAGCGCGTGCTGACCATGACCGGGCGCATGTCGATGTTCCGTGCCTCGGTGGTGACCAACCCCGAATTCATCGCCGACGTGGAAAACGACTCGCTGCATCACTGGCGCCTGGGCCACTTCAAGTTCCTCACCGGTGACGACAAGTCCAGCTGGTTCAGCCTGATGCGCCTGGGCTACGACACCTTCTACGTGCCGGATGCGGCGGTCAGTACCGTCGAGCACCCGCCGGAAAAGAGCTTTATCAAGGCCAGCCGCAAACTGATGTTCCGCTGGTACGGCAACAACCTGAGGCAGAACTCGCGAGCAATGGCCCTGGGTGTTCGCCGCCTGGGGCTGTTCACCAGTGTGGTGCTGGTCGATCAGCGCGTGTCGATGTGGGCCTGCCTGCTGGGCCTGACGCTCGCCATCATCGCCAGCATCAAGTTCAGCCCGGTGTACTTCCTGGTTTACCTGCTGTGGGTCGGCATCACCCGCTTGATCCTGACCTTCCTGCTGCTGTGCTCCGGCCACACGATCGGCCCGGCCTACCCGGTGCTCCTTTATTACAACCAGGTCGCCGGGGCGATCATGAAGATCTACGTCTTCTTCCGCCTCGACAAACAAGCCTGGACGCGCCAGCCCATCGTCCTCAAGCGTGATCTGGCCAGTTTTCAACAATGGTTCAACACCTGGTCCTCCCGGACCATGACCTTCTCGGCGGTCAGCATTTTCGTTGCTGTGCTGACCCTGGTCGTCTGAGCCGGACCCCGAATGGATTTAATAAGGAGCAATCGCGATGAATACCGCCGTGAACGATAATGTTGTGCATGAATCCGAAGCCCAGCGCCAACACGTCCGGGTCCGGATTCCGGCCAAGCTGAGCTACAACACCGACCCCAACCGTGAAACCGACGCAATCGAGGATCTCTCGGCCGGCGGGTTCTGCCTCCTCGCCAAGCAGCCCCTACGCGTGGGCGAGGTCCACCATGGCAGCCTGCAGTTTCTGATCGACAACCTGAAACTGGCCATCGACGTGGAGTTCCAGGTCCGTTGGTACGACCCGGACAACGGCCGTGCCGGTTGCCAGTTCCAGAACCTGGAGCAACGCCAGATCACCTTCCTGCGCCACCTGATCATTTCGCACCTGGCCGGTGAGTTGGTCACCGTGGACGGTGTGCTGAACACCCTGCAGCGCGACAACTTCACCAAGGAGCGCAAGCACAAGGATGGCGTCAGCAGCATGAGTGCCTTCGGTCGCCTGCGCGCAGTGGTCTTCAGCCTGGGGATCTTCCTGCTCGGGCTCGTGGCCTTCGGCTTGATCTTCAAATCGGTGTACGGCATGTACTTCGTCAGCCATGCCGAATCCGGGGTGGTCAGCCTTCCGAGCGTGAACGTGACCATGCCGCGTGATGGCACCCTGCAGAGCCTGGTCCAGGTGCACGGCGAGGTCGCCAAGGGTGCGCCGCTGGCTTCGTTCAGCACCAGCATGCTCGACATGCTCAAGGACCATCTGGACGACCAGCTGCTGCAACCGGCCAAAGTCGAGGAGCTATTCGGCAAGCAGGTGAGTGGCACCCTGACCAGCCCGTGTGACTGCATCGTCTCGCAGCAACTGGTACCTGACGGCCAGCACGCCAGCAAGAGTGCGGTGATCTTCCAGCTGGTACCGCGCAACAGCCAGGCCAATGTCGAAGCGCACTTCGACTATCGCCATTTCGACGCCGTCAAGCCGGGCGCCCGGGTCAAATTCCAGGTCGCCGGCGAAGACAGTTTTCGCAAGGGGCAGATTGTCAGCAGCTCGATTATCAGCAGCCAGAACCTGAACAGAGAGGATTCGCCTTCGGATATCTGGGTGAAGATCAAGCCTGATGCACCGCTGAGCAGCGAATGGGAGGGGCGCCCGGTAGAGGTGATCAGCGATCGCGGTCCTTCACTGGATTGGCTGTTCGATAAAGCTGTGGCTCGTGGCCTTTGAGGAGGGTATGCCGGTGAAATTGCTCAATGCTGGCGAGTGCTACGGTCGTGCGCGACTCCGACTCGATCGCGGGCAAGCCCGCTCCTACAGTAGTCAGCGCACCACAAATGATTGTGGGAGCTGCGGTGCGACGATTCGCCTTGCCAGCGAAGCTCTTAAAATCACCAGCCTGGCGATCGCCATGGGTCTGAGTGGCTGTGCCGGCCTGCCGGATCAGCGCCTGGCCAACGAAGCGCTCAAGCGGGGTGACACGGCGCTGGCCGAGAGCAATTACCGCCAACTGGCCGAACTGGGCTACAGCGATGCCCAGGTCGGTCTGGCCGACCTCAAGGTCAGCACCCGCGACCCGGCGCAGATCAAGTCGGCTGAAGCGATCTACCGCGCCGCCGTCGATACCTCGCCCCGGGCCCAGGCGCGCCTCGGTCGTTTGCTGGCCGCCAAAACCAACGCCAGCGAAGCCGAGCGTCATGAAGCCGAACAACTGCTCACCAAGGCCTTCGCCAATGGTGAGGGCAACACCCTGATCCCGCTGGCGATGCTGTACCTGCAATACCCACAGAGCTTTCCAAAGGTCAACGCCCAGCAGAAGATCGATCAGTGGCGCGCCGCGGGCTATCCCCAGGCAGGTCTCACTCAGGTGTTGCTGCACCGCACCCAGGGCACCTACGACCAGCACCTGGATGAAGTCGAACGCATCTGTAAACCGGCACTGAACACCACCGACATTTGCTACGTGGAACTCGCCACCGTTTACCAGAAGCGCGGCCAGGCCGACCGACAGGCCGAGCTGGTCAAGCAACTGCAAGACGCTTACCAACGCGGCGCAGTCCCGGCCACACGTGTCGACAGTGTCGCCCGCGTGCTCGGCGATGCCACGCTGGGCCAGACCGACCAGAAAACCGCACAGGCCCTGCTCGAGCAAGTCGCTGCGGCCAACCCGGCGTCCTGGGTCAGCCTGGCGCAGTTGCTCTACGACTTCCCGGAACTGGGTGATGTCGACAAGTTGATGGAGTACATCGACAAAAGCCATGCAGCCGATCAGCCACGTGCCGAGCTGCTGCTGGGCAGGCTCTACTACGAAGGCAAGATGCTCCCGGCCGATGCGAAGCAGGCCGAAAGCCATCTGCAAAACGCCGCCGCCACCGAAAACAGTGCCCATTACTACCTGGGCCAGTTATACCGCCGCGGCTACCTGGGCCAGGTCTACCCGCAGAAAGCCCTCGACCATCTGCTGATAGCCGCCCGCGGCGGTCAGAAAAACGCCGACTACGCGCTGGCGCAGTTGTTCTCCCAAGGGCGTGGGACCAAGCCAGACCCAGTCAACGCCTATGTCTTTAGCCAACTGGCACTGGAGCAAAACACGCCGCAGGCCATCGAGCTTGCCCAGCAAGTCAATGAACAACTACCGCCGGCGCAACGTGCCCAGGCCCAACGCCTGCTGCAGCAGGAGCAGCAAATGCGCGGCTCTGTGAACCAGGGTCAGAACGCACTGCCACTGCACGCGCTGCAAGAACGAGACGGTGAGAATTCCCTATGAAACTCAATCCCTGGATGAAAGCCGGCGTTGGCCTGGGCTTCACCCTGATCTGGTCGTGCCCGACCCTGGCGGCGATGAACGCCGAGAAGAACTTCGGCCTGGAAGTGAAAGTCACCGGCCAGTCCGAAGACGACCGTGACCTGGGCACCCGCGCCGGTGGCGACGTCAACGGCGCAGGCCTGGACCTGCGTCCCTGGGTCTATGGCGGGCGCGGCAACTGGAGCGCCTTTGCCATGGGCCAGGCGGTCGCCGCCACCGACATCATCGAAACCGACACCCTGCGCCAGTCCACTGTCGACCGCAGCCAAGCCAACAGCAGCGACAACCGCAAGCCGGACAAAAGCTACCTGGCCATGCGCGAGTTCTGGATCGGCTACAGCGGCCTGACCCAGTACCCCGGCGAGCAGCTGCGGCTCGGTCGCCAGCGCCTGCGCAACGACGACGGCATGTGGCGCGACACCCATATCGAAGCGCTGAACTGGATCTTCGACACCAGCCTGCTGCGTGCCAACCTGGGTGTGGCCGAGCGCTTCAGCGAATACCGCACCGACCTGACCGAGTTGGCCCCCGATGACAAGGATCGCCTACACGTCTATGGCGATGTCGCGACCCAGTGGCAACCGGGCCATTGGGTCGGCCTGCGCGCCCACCACAGCCATGACAGCGGCAAGCTGGCCAACCCCGGCGAGACCGTCGATGCGCAGGACAAGACCCAAACCGGCGACCTGACCTGGCTGGGCCTGGAAGCCAACAGCGATGCCTACAACTTCCGTAATACCAACACCCTGAACTACTGGGGCAGCGTGACCTGGCTGACGGGTAATCGCGATTCCCTCGACACCACCACGGTGAATGACGAACAGGTTGCCACCGGCAAGCAGAGCGGCGACGTCAACGCCTGGGCCACCGACTTGGGTATCCGCTGGCGCCTGGACGCGAACTGGCAAATCGGCGGCGCCTACGCCCGCGGTTCGGGAAACTACGAGCAGACCGGCCTTGAGAGCAACCGTTCCAACTTCACCGGCACTCGCTCGCGCGTCCGCCGTTTCGGTGAGGCCTTGCGTGGCGAGCTGGAAAACCTGCAGTCGGCGACCCTGTTCACGTCCTGGCAGCTGCAGGGCGACTACGACGCCAGCCTGATCTACCACAAGTTCTGGCGCGTCGATGGCGATCAGAACATCGGCGGCAGCGGCATCAATGCCGTGGTCGAGGACAACGGCATCAACCGTCCGCTGATTCAGGGCGAGAAAGACCTGGGCCAGGAAATGGATCTGGTGGTCACCCAGTACTTCAAGCAAGGCCTGCTACCGGCGGCCTTGAGCCAGTCGATTGATGAGCCGTCGGCGCTGGTGCGCTTGCGTGTCGGCATATTCAAACCTGGCGACGCCTATGGCAAGGAAGCGGATTCGTACATGCACCGCGCCTTTGTCGATGTGGTCTGGCAATTCTGATGCAAGCCGCCAAAGGAGCACAATGAGATGAACATTCGACACCTCGGCAGCCGAGGCCTGCTGGCCACAGCCCTGCTGCTGGCCACCAGCGTGGCGCTGGCCAACACCGAGGCACCGGCCTCGAAGGCCAAGGGTTTGCAACAGGCCAAGACCTACACCGTCAGCAGTGCGCCGATCGAACCGCTGCACCTGGACAAACCGAAGCTGCCTGACCTCTCCGGCTACACCGCCGAAGCCGTCCAGGCCAGGATCGATCGCAGCCACGCAGGCAAGGTCCAGGTGCGGCGCATGCTGCAGGAAGACACACTGAAGGAGTTCATCGGCGGCGACAACAAAATGGCCGAATGGGTCGCTCGTCAGCATGGCATTCCGCAGGCGATCTTCATCGAAGATGGCCACGTCAATCTCAAGGACTTGAGCAAGACCTTGCCCAAGCAGTACTTCAGCGAAACCGCACCGGGTGTGTTTCTCGCCCGCTTGCCGATCGTGGTCGCACGCAAGGGCATCCTCGAGATCGACAAGCAGACCCGCGAGCTGCGCCTGTCCCAGGAAGGCGGTTCGTTCCTGATCAACGACGGTAAGCTGTTCGTCACCGACACCAGAGTCACCGCCTGGCGCGAGAAGGACAATGGCCCGGCCACCTTCCGCTCGCCCAAGGAGTTCCGCCCGTTTCTGTTGTCCTGGGGCGGTACCGAGACCTATGTGGTCAACAGCAAGATGGCCAGCTTCGGTTACTCCAAGAGTAAGTCCTACGGGGTGAGTATTTCCCAGTACACCCCGGACATGGCCAAGGCCATGAATCGAAGCGAACCGACCGGCTGGTTCATAGGCTCCGAGTTCTCGGACATGTGGTACGGCTTCTATTGCTTCGAGACCCGGGACTTCGTGCTCAAGGGCAACACCTACCGCGACAACATCGTCTATGGCATTGACCCGCACGACCGCTCGCACCGCCTGATCATTGCCGAGAACATCGTCCACGGGACGAAGAACAAGCACGGCATCATCATTTCCCGCGAGGTCAACGACAGCTGGATCATCAACAACCGCATCTATGACAACAAGCTCTCGGGCGTGGTGATCGACCGTAACAGCATCAACAACCTGATCGCCTACAACGAGATCTACCGCAACCACACTGACGGCATCACCCTCTACGAGAGTGGCAACAACCTGATCTGGGGCAACCGGGTGATCAACAACCGTCGCCACGGCATCCGGTTGCGCAACAGCGTGAACATCCGCCTGTACGAAAACATCGCCATGGCCAACGGCCTGGTGGGCGTCTACGGGCACATCAAGGACCTGACCAAGACCGACCGCGACTTCGCCCTGGACCCGTTCGACGCCAAGGTGTCGCTGACCCTGGTCGGCGGTGAACTGGCCGCCAACGGCAGCGGGCCGCTGTCGATCGATTCACCGCTGAGCGTGACGCTGTATCGGGTCTCCATGCATGCGCCGAACAACCCCAACGGCATCAGTTTCTCTGGTGCGCTGGGCGAGAAAGAGGGCGAAATCCTGGACCTGATGGTGCGCCAGCGCAAAGCCGTGCTGATCAACCCCGTCGAACGCCAGACCGAAATGCGGGACTAAGGAAGGTATTTTTATGCACCCACATCTTGTCAAACTGCTTGGCCTCTCGGGCCTGGCCGCCGCCATGCTTGCCGCCAGCGGCGTCGCCCATGCCGATGAAGTGCAAGCCCCGGCGTTCAGCGCCGAGCCGTGCTGCAACCTCTGCCCCGAGGCCCACGACGCCAGCCGTTACACCACGCGCTATCAGCAAAACTTCACCACCCTTGTGCAGGCCGAAGGCGACTGGCTATTCCGCACCCGTGAAGACTTGCGCACCGAATTCGACACCACGCCGGCCGGCTACCGCCGCCTGCAGCAGCTGCACGATGCCTTCAAGGCCAGGGGCGTGGAGTTGGTGGTGGTCTATCAACCGACCCGCGGGCTGGTCAATCGCAACATGCTCAAGCCGGCCGACAAGGCCGCCTTCGACTACGAAAAAGCGCTGCGCAACTACCAGGGCATGCTCGCCCGTTTCAGCAAGATGGGCTACTGGGTGCCCGACCTGTCGGTACTGACCAACGAGCAACTGCCACTCGCCGAGCAAGGCCATGATTTCTACTTCCGTGGCGACCAGCACTGGACGCCCTACGGTGCCGAGCGTGCGGCGAAGATCATTGCCGAGAAGGTCAAACAGGTGCCCGGGTTCGCCGAGATTCCCAAGCGCGAATTCGAGACCCACAGGTCCGGGCGCATGGGCAAGACCGGAACCATGCACACCGTCGCCGGGCAACTGTGCGGCACCAGCTACGCGATCCAATACGTGGATCAGTTCACCACCGAGCCCAAGGGCGAAAGCGGCGGCGAAGACCTGTTCGGCGATTCCGGCAACCCGCAAATCACCCTGGTCGGCACCAGCCACAGCGGCAAGAACTACAACTTCGCAGGCTTCCTGGAGCAGTACATCGGCGCCGATGTGCTCAACGTCGCCTTCCGCGGCGGTGGCCTGGAGGGCTCGATGCTGCAGTACCTGGGCAGTGAAGAGTTCCAGACCAAACCGCCGAAGATCCTCATCTGGGAATTCTCGCCGCTGTACCGCCTGGACCAGGAAACCATCTACCGGCAGATGATGGCCCTGCTCGACAACGGTTGTGAAGGCAAGCCAGCGCAACTGAGAGCCAGTACCTCGCTCAAGCCGGGCAACAACGAGCTGCTGGTCAACGGCCGTGGCGGGGGCATCAAGAACCTCGAGAACCGCCATCACCAGATCGATATCCAGTTCGAAGACACCTCGGTGAAAACCCTGCAGGCGACCCTCTGGTACATGAACGGCCGTCATGAAAACGTGAGAATCGAAAAGCCGGCAAGCTCCGAAACCGACGGGCGCTTCGCCTTTGAGCTGCGCGACGATGCGGATTGGGCCGGGCAGAACCTGCTGGCCGTGGAAGTCCTGGGCCCCGAAGCCGCAGCCGCGCCGCAGAAAGTTGAAGCGAAAGTATGCAACCGCAACGTGTTCCCCGGTGCAGCGCAACGCACTGCACAAGCCGGACCATGAGGCTCCCATGCAGACGTTGAAAAATTCCGCTCGGAAACTGGCTGCACCGGCCCTGCTCGGCCTGGCCCTGCTTGACATGACACTGTTCGGCTCGGCCGCACAGGCCGCGACACTGGTGCCGCCGCAGGGTTACTACGCCGGCATCGAAGAGCTGAAGGCCGACAAAAGCGGCTTCAAGTGCGATGCCGTGCCGACGCCCTACACCGGCAAGCTGGTCTTTCGCAGCAAGTACGAAGGCTCCGACAAGGCACGGGCAACCCTGAACCTGGCGTCGGAAAAAGCCTTCCGTGACTCGACCGCCAGCATCACCACCCTCGAGCGCGGGGTGAGCAAGCAGGTCATGCAGTACATGCGCGACGGCCGCCCCGAGCAGCTCGATTGCACGCTGGCATGGCTGGGCGGCTGGGCCCAGGCCAACGCCTTGATGTCCACCGACTTCAACCACACCGGCAAGTCGATGCGCAAATGGGCGCTGGGGAGCATGTCGTCCGCCTGGTTGCGGCTGAAGTTCTCCAACTCGCATCCGCTGGCCGCGCATCAGGCCCAGGCCGAACTGATCGAGAAATGGTTCGGGCGCATGGCCGATCAGGTCGTCAGCGACTGGAGCAACCTGCCGCTGGAGAAGATCAACAACCACTCGTACTGGGCCGCCTGGTCGGTGATGGCCACCGCCGTGGCAACTGACCGCCGCGACCTGTTCGACTGGTCGATCAAGGAGTACCGCGTAGCTGCCAACCAGATCGACGCCCAGGGTTTCTTGCCCAACGAGCTCAAGCGCAAGCAACGCGCCCTGGCCTACCACAACTACGCCCTGCCGCCGCTGGCGATGATCGCCAGCTTCGCCCAGGTCAACGGCGTCGACGTACGCCCCGAAAACAACAGCGCCCTCAAGCGCCTGGGTGATCGGGTGCTGGCCGGGGTGAAGGCCCCTTCAGCGTTCAAGAGCAAGAACGGCGAGAAACAGGACATGACCGACCTGAAGATCGACAGCAAATTCGCCTGGCTCGAGCCGTGGTGCAGCCTTTACAGCTGCAGTGCCGAGGTGGTCGAGAAAAAGCATGAGATGCAGCCGTTCAAGACCTTTCGCCTGGGCGGTGACCTGACTCGGGTCTATGACCCGCAGGCCGAGAAATAACACGCCGTGGAAGCTGCTTTTTGTGGGAGCGGATTTATCCGCGAATGAATGCAGTGCGGTGTATCTGAAGAATCGCGGTGAGGCAATTCGCGGATAAATCCGCTCCCACATTAGAAGCCCGTTCCCATAGGGGATAGGCGAACAGCGCAAGACAGTAATTTTGGTTTTCCCCCGGATTTCAGTGGGGGGTTTGGGGGGCTGCGGCCCTTGATTCGGAATACAACAAGGAGAGATCGGGATGGTGTTTTCATCCAACGTGTTCCTGTTCCTGTTCTTGCCGATCTTTCTCGGCTTGTACTACTTGAGCGGACAACGCTATCGCAACCTGCTGCTGCTGATCGCCAGCTACGTGTTCTACGCCTGGTGGCGGGTGGACTTCCTGGCGCTGTTTGTCGGCGTCACCCTGTGGAACTACTGGATCGGCCTCAAAGTCGGCGCCGCCGGCGTGCGCACCAAGCCCGCCCAGCGCTGGCTGCTGCTCGGCGTGGCGGTGGACCTGGGCATCCTCGGCTACTTCAAGTACGCCAATTTCGGGGTCGACAGCCTCAACGCGATCATGACGTCGTTTGGTCTTGAGCCGTTCATCCTGACCCACGTGCTGCTGCCGATCGGTATCTCCTTCTACATCTTCGAATCGATCAGCTACATCATCGACGTTTACCGTGGCGATACCCCGGCGACGCGCAATCTCATCGACTTTGCCGCGTTCGTGGCGATCTTCCCGCACTTGATCGCCGGCCCCGTGCTGCGCTTCAAGGACCTGGCGGACCAGTTCAACAACCGCACCCACACCCTCGACAAGTTCAGTGAAGGTGCCACGCGGTTCATGCAGGGCTTTGTCAAGAAGGTCTTTATTGCCGACACCCTGGCCGTCGTCGCCGACCATTGCTTCGCCTTGCAGTACCCCACCACGGGCGACGCCTGGCTCGGCGCGCTGGCGTACACCGCACAGCTGTACTTCGACTTCTCCGGCTACAGCGACATGGCCATCGGCCTGGGCCTGATGATGGGCTTCCGCTTCATGGAGAACTTCAAGCAGCCGTACATCAGCCAGTCGATCACCGAGTTCTGGCGGCGCTGGCACATCAGCCTGTCGACCTGGCTGCGCGATTACCTGTACATCACCCTGGGCGGCAACCGCGGCGGTCGCTTCGCCACCTACCGCAACCTGTTCCTGACCATGCTGCTGGGCGGCCTGTGGCACGGCGCCAACTTCACCTACATCATCTGGGGTGCCTGGCATGGCATGTGGCTGGCCATCGAGAAAGCTGTAGGCATCAACACCACGCCGCGCAGCTTCAACCCTGTGCGCTGGGCACTGACGTTCCTACTGGTGGTGATGGGCTGGGTGATCTTCCGCGCCGAGAACCTGCACGTCGCCGGGCGCATGTACGGCGCCATGTTCAGCTTCGGTGACTGGCAGCTGTCGGAACTCAACCGTGCCAGCGTGACCGGCCTCCAAGTGACGACCCTGGTGGTGGCCTACGTCACGCTTGCGTACTTCGGCCTGCGTGATTTCTACCGCAATGCCAAGCCTGAACCCGTTGCCGTGGCACCTGGCGCACTGCTCAGCTCGGCCGGCGTCATCGACTGGTCGCTGTATGCCACCCGTGCGCTGGTATTGCTGCTGTTCGTGGCTTCGATTCTCAAACTCTCGGCGCAGAGTTTCTCGCCGTTCCTGTATTTCCAATTCTGAGGCGCAGACCATGACCCGTTCATTACGCATCCTCTACGTCGCGCTGTTCCTGGCCCTGCTGCTGTGCCTGGGCGCCTGGTCCCTGCGCAGCTTCATGGGTTTCAACACCAACAGCGACGCCACGCTGCTCAACGGCAAATGGGCCAAGGCCGTCGAGACTCATTACGACGACGAGTTTCCGATCAAGCGCCTGGGCACCAACCTCTGGGCCGCACTGGATTTCAAACTGTTCAACGAAGGCCGCCCGGGCGTGGTGCTCGGTCGCGAGCAATGGTTGTTCAGCGATGAAGAGTTCAAGCCGGTCGCCAACAGCGATCACTTCGAACAGGAAAACCTGGCGCTGATGCGCGGCGTGCACGACACCCTCAAGCAACACGGGGTGGAGCTGGTGCTGGCGATCGTCCCGGCCAAGGCCCGTCTGTATGCCGAGTACATCGGTGAACAAGCGCCGGCCAGCCTGCACACCGGCCTCTACAACGAATTTCATGCCCAGGCCCGCCAGGCCGACATCTTCGCTCCCGACCTGCTGACGCCGCTGCTGCAGGCCAAGGAGCGTGGCCAGGTGTTCCTGCGCACCGACACCCACTGGACTCCGCTGGGTGCCGAGGTCGTGGCGCAGCAACTGGGCGCTGCCGTCGCGAAAAAAAGCCCGTTGCGCGCAGAGCCGCAGCACTTCATCACAGAAACCGAACAAAGCACGCCCTACAAGGGCGACCTGACTAGCTTCCTGCCACTCGATCCGCTGTTCAGCGACCTGCTGCCAGCACCGGACACCCTGCACAAACGCACCACCCGTGTTGCCGAGGGCGTGGCCGACAGCGATGAAGCGCTGTTTGCCGACAACGAAATCCCGGTGGCCCTGGTCGGCACCAGCTACAGCGCCAATCCCAACTGGAACTTCATGGGTGCCCTGCAGCAAGCCCTTCAAAGCGACGTGGTCAATTACGCCGAAAACGGTCACGGCCCGCTGCGACCAATGCTCAAGTACCTGCAAACCGATGCCTTCAAGAACACCCCGCCCCAGCTACTGATCTGGGAGTTCCCCGAACGCTATCTGCCCATGAAAAGCGACCTCAGCGAATTCGACCCGCAGTGAATCGCACAGTTGAAGAAAACCCGTAACGCCAATCAAGACCTGGCCTTGTCGTCCAATCGGACGAAAGACTGAGAGGAAACGCACATGACCTTGCACACTAACGATCGTCGTCCCCGCAAAAACACTATCGCCAAGGCCTGCGCCCTGACCGCCAGTTTCAGCCTGCTGTCGCTGCAGGCCTGGGCCGGCGCCGACGCCGCGCTCTACGGTCCTATCGCACCGAAAGGCTCGACCTTCGTGCGGGTCTATAACGCCAGCAGCCAGGAAGTCAGCGCCACCGTTGGCAACACCAACATCAACGCCATCGGGCCACAGGCCAGCAGCGACTTCAGCTTCATGCCCCAGGGCGACTACAGCGCCAGGCTGGGCAGCAAGACCGTGCCGGTCAAGCTCGCCTCCGACCACTACTACACCCTGGTCAACAACAGCAGTGGCGAGCCCAGGCTGGTTGAAGAGCCGCCGTTCAAGAACAAGCAGAAATCCCTGGTTCGCGTGCAGAACCTCAGCGACAAACCCCTGACCCTCAAGACCGCCGACGGCAAGACCGAAGTGGTCAAGCCGGTGGCGGCCAACTCCCGTGGCGAGCGCGAGATCAACCCGGTGAAAGTCAGCCTGGCGCTGTATGAGGGCGACAAGAAAGTCAGCGACCTCAAACCCGTGGCCCTGGAGCGCGGCGAAGCGGTCGTGCTGTACGTCACAGGTTCCGGCAGCAGCCTGGCCCCGGTCTGGGTCAAGCGCCCGGTTTCGACCCGTTGATCCAGCTTAAACAGCCCACTTCATTACGGAGATACACCCATGATCCCGGTCATTCTTTCTGGTGGTAGCGGTTCGCGTCTGTGGCCTTTATCGCGCAAGCAGTTCCCCAAGCAGTTCCTCGCCCTGACCGGCGAGCACACGCTGTTCCAGCAAACCCTCTCGCGCCTGGTGTTCGAGGGGATGGACACGCCCATCGTGGTCTGCAACAAGGACCACCGCTTTATCGTCAACGAACAGCTCAGCGCCCTGAAGCTTGAAACCCAGGCGATCCTGATGGAACCGTTCGGCCGCAACACCGCGCCAGCAGTGGCGATCACCGCCATGAAGCTGGTCAACGAAGGCCGCGACGAGTTGATGCTGGTGCTGCCGGCCGACCACGTGATCGACGATCAGAAAGCCCTGCAACGCGCCCTGACCCTGGCCACCGTGGCCGCCGAGCGCGGCGAGATGGTGCTGTTCGGCGTACCGGCGACCAAGCCGCAAACCGGTTATGGCTATATCAAGTCGAACAACGATGCGCTGCTGCCTGAAGGCGTCAGCCGGGTGGCCCAGTTCGTCGAGAAACCGGACAAGAAACGCGCCAACGAATTCGTCCAGGCCGGCGGTTATTTCTGGAACAGCGGCATGTTCCTGTTCCGCGCCAGCCGCTTCCTCGAAGAGCTGAAAAAGCACGACGCCGACATCTACGACACCTGCCTGCTGACCCTGGAACGCAGCAAGCACGTCGATGACAACATCGAGATCGACGAAGCCACCTTCGCTTGCTGCCCGGACAACTCCATCGACTACGCGGTGATGGAAAAGACCCAACGCGCCTGCGTAGTGCCGCTGAACGTCGGCTGGAGCGATGTAGGCTGCTGGTCGTCGCTGTGGGACGTGAACGAGAAGGACGACAACGGCAACGTCAGCAAAGGCGATGTGGTGATCCAGGACAGCCGCAACTGCATGATCCACGGCAGCGGCAAGCTGGTGTCGGTGATCGGCCTGGAGAACATCGTGGTGGTCGAAACCAGAGACGCCATATTGATTGCCCACAAGGACCAGGTCCAGGGCGTCAAGCAACTGGTCAACACCCTCAACGAGCAGGGCCGCAGCGAAACCCAGAACCACTGTGCGGTGTACCGACCGTGGGGCTCCTACGACTCGGTGGACATGGGTGGCCGCTTCCAGGTCAAGCACCTCTCGGTCAAGCCGGGGGCTTGCCTGTCGCTACAGATGCACCACCACCGCGCCGAGCACTGGATCGTGGTCTCTGGCACCGCTGAAGTCACCTGTGACGAAAACGTGTTCCTGCTGACCGAGAACCAGTCGACCTATGTTCCGATTGCCTCGGTGCACCGTCTGCGCAATCCCGGCAAGATCCCCCTGGAAATCATCGAGGTGCAGTCGGGCAGCTACCTGGGCGAGGACGATATCGAGCGGTTCGAGGATATCTATGGTCGGTCTACGCCGACAGCGGCTGGTGTATCGATCAAGACTGTCGCGCGGTAATTTCACAAACCCTCAGTGAGCGCATGCCCTGGGTTTTGGCCCATGCCGGCCTGTAGGAGCTGAGCTTGCTCGCGATAGCGGTGTATCTGCTACACCGCTATCGCGAGCAAGCTCAGCTCCTACAGGCCGGGTATGCCCGTGACCTTGATCCGATACGGCGTGAAGATGCTGACCAGATCCCCATTGGCGCGCAGGCGCTCCATCAGCTCGTTGAACTCTTCACCGCTGATCGGCGCACCAGGGCGCAGCAAGGCGTAATGGTGATAGACCTGATCGATGCGCTCGGAGGCCGTCAGGTTGTTGGCACTTTCGGGGTTTCGCGCCAGAAAATCGCTGAAGTAGGAACGGGTCACCAGGGCAATATCGGCGCGCTTGCGCTCAACCATCGCCAGATTGCTGTCATGGGAATAGGTCAGCGTGGCATTGAACCGGCTGGCGAGCCAGGCCGGATCGGCGTTGAAGTTGGCGAACGCGTAGTGATAGCCACTGAACAGCGCCAGACGCTTGCCCTGCAGCTCGTTGAAGTATTGTTGGTTGCCGGCGTCATGACGGCGGGCGACAAAAATCTCGGCGTCTTCAAGGCCCATGTCGACCGTCACATGGGGGATCTCCTGCCAGCCCCAGTCGGGGTTCTCGAACACAGCGATATCGACGCGGCCTTGCTGGAAGTCGCGAAAGCGTCGTGGGATCGAAGTAGGGACCAACACGAAGCGGTAGCTGCTCTGGACCTCGTTCAACGCCTCCACCAGACGTGGCAGCAACCCGGTGCCAGCGCCCTGTTCGGGACGCACGGTGTAAGGGGGGAAATGGGCAGCCCCAACCTTGACTTCGACCGCTGCCACCGCCGGACGGGCCAGCACCACGGCCACGCACAACAGCAAGGTGCGCAACATCCTCTGGCTTGCTTCGACACTCACGACGCAACACCCCGGTGAACTGTTGGATCCACCTAAGCTAGGCGTTTTCGCGGCGATAGACAACTCCGTCGCACGCCTGTTTCAGCCATCCTTGAGCACCAGCTTGAGCGCTTCCTCGGCCAATTGATCGAGGCTGAGGCTGCCGTGGGGATGAAACCAGGTGGAAGTCCAGGACAAGGCCCCGGTCAGAAAGCGCCGGGCGATGAACAGGTCGCCCTTGAGCAATCCCGCCGCCTGGGCCTGGGCCAGCACCGCGAGCCACTGCTGTTCATACTGGTCTCGCAGGGCCAGCACTTGCACCCGTCCTTCCTCGGACAGCGAGCGCCACTCATACACCAGCACGGCCATGGCTTCGCCGCTGTTGCCAAGGATCGAGTGCAGTTCGCAGCGAATCAGCGCCAGTACGCGCTGGCGCACATCGTCAATACCCTCAAGCGAGGCCTGCATCAATGCCAGGTGATAAATCAGCGCCTGCTCCATCACCGCCCGCAGGATCTCATCCTTGCTCTTGTAATGATGAAACAGGCTGCCGGACTGAATGCCCATGGTGCTGGCCAGCTCACGGACCGTGGTGCGCTCGAAACCGTGGCTGCGAAACAGGTGGGTGGCGGCGTGCAACAGCTTGCCACGGGCACTCTGGGGATCGGCCACGCGGCCTTGCTCAATCAGTTCTTGCAGCACCTGCAAGGCTCGCTGTTCGTCCACATCGATCTCCTTCAAACGTGCCTTGCGTGCGCTCGCACGCTATAAGTATGGACGTCGGGCGCGCAATGTAATGCGCGTTGCGATGGCCAGGCAAGCACCTGGCATCAGGGCCATGAAGAGGAACCCGCTATGACGCACTGGCTGGTCATCGATCTGGAAGCCACCACCGATGAAGGTGGCTGGCCGGTCGAAGATATGGAAATCATTGAAATCGGCGCCTCCCTGGTCAATCGCGAAGGGCGTGAGCTGGACCATTTCCAGCGCTTCGTACGGCCGCTGCGGCGTCCGTGCCTGACACCCTTTTGCCGAGAGCTGACGCATATCACCCAAGGCCATATCGATTCGGCCGCGCCGATTACGGAGGTCTGGCCTCAGTTCGAGCGCTGGCTGGGGCATCATTGCCACAAGTTGGCCGGTTGGGTCAGCTGGGGGGATTACGACCGCAAGCAACTGCTGCTGGAATGGCAGCGCCATCAGTTGCCCAGCCTGCTGGCCGACACCCCGCACATCAACCTCAAGCAGCGCTTCGCCAAGGCCCGCAAACTCGACCGCCCGACCGGGTTGAACGGTGCCCTGCAGCTGGCCGGGCTGCAATTTGTCGGGCAGCAGCATCGGGCCCTGGAGGATGCGCGCAATACCGCACGTCTGTTACCGCTGTCATTGCCGGTCTAGAGACTTCGAAAGCAAGTGACGAGGGGGTAGGGCTTGGGCATACTGGCCAGCCTTTTTTGCCCCTTTTTCTCGAGGAATCGCCCATGTTCAAAGTCAACGAGTACTTCGACGGCACCGTCAAGTCGATCGCATTCGGCACCGCGCAAGGTCCGGCCACCATCGGCGTCATGGCCCCGGGCGAATACGAGTTCGGCACCGCCCAGCGCGAAATCATGCACGTGGTCTCCGGCGCCCTGACCGTCAAGCTGCCAGACAGCGACAATTGGGAAACCTTCGAAGCCGGCACCCGCTTCAACGTGCCTGCCGATTCCAAGTTCCAGCTCAAGGTCGCTGTCGACACTGCCTACCTGTGCGAATACCGCGGCTGATGCTGCCAGCCCTCTTGCTCCCGGCAAGAGGGCTCAGCCCGACCGGGCCAGCGTTGCCGGCGCATTGAACTGCAACGCCGCCAACCGCGCATACAAGGGACTCTGCGCCAGCAATTGCTGATGGGTGCCCACCGCTACCAGCTTTCCTGCCTCGATCACCGCAATACGGTCAGCATTCTGTACCGTCGCCAGGCGGTGGGCGATGACCAGGGTGGTCCGCCCGGCCATCAGTGTCGGCAAGGCTTGTTGAATCAAGTGTTCGCTTTGCGCATCCAGCGCGCTGGTGGCCTCGTCCAGCAACAGGATGGGTGCGTCCACCAACAACGCCCGGGCAATCGCCAGGCGCTGACGCTGACCGCCCGACAAGCCCAGGCCCGCCTCACCCAGTGGCGTGTCGTAGCCCTGGGGTAACTGCACGATAAAGTCATGGGCATGGGCAATGCGCGCCGCCGCCTCGACCTGCCCACGACTGACGTCGTCGCGGCCATAGCGGATGTTCTCTTGCACGGTGCCATAAAACAGCGCCGGGGTTTGTGCCACCAGCGCGAAATGCCGACGCAGGTCATGGGGGTCAAGCACCGTCAGCGGCTGGCCGTCGATCAGGATTCGGCCCTGTTGCGGGTCGTAGAAGCGCAGCAGCAAGTCAAACAAGGTCGACTTGCCCGCCCCCGAGGGGCCGACCAGCGCCAGGGTTTCGCCCGGTTCCACCGTCAGGCTCAACCCTTCGATGGCCCATTGGTCCGGGCGTGAGGGGTAGGCAAAGCTTACCGCCTCAAAGGCCATCGCACCGCTGACCCGGGCTGGCAACGTGCGCAGCCCGTACTCCGGCGGCAGGATGTCGCTGCGGGCCTGCAGCAGTTCACCGATGCGCTGGGCCGCACCCGCTGCACGCTGCAGTTCACCGATCACCTCACTGAGGGTGCCGAAGGCGCTGCCGACGATCAGGCTGTAGAACACAAAGGCGGCCAGTTCACCGGCGGAAATGCGCCCGGCGATCACGTCCATGCCACCGACCCAGAGCATCACCCCAACCGCGCCGAGCACCAGCAAGATCACCAGGGTCACCAGCCACGCGCGCTGGACAATACGCTGGCGAGCCGTGCTGAACGCCGCCTCGACCGTGTCGGCGAAACGTACACGGTCAGTGCGCTGGTGGTTGTAGGCCTGCACCGTCTTGATCTGGCCCAGCGTCTCGGCCACATAGCTGCCGACATCGGCGATGCGGTCCTGGCTTTGCCTGGAGAGGCTGCGCACCCGCCGCCCGAACACCAGGATCGGCACCAGCACCAGCGGCAGCGCCACCGCCACAATGCTGGTGAGCTTGGGGTTGGTCACGAACAGCAGGACGATGCCGCCAATGACCATCAGGCTGTTACGCAGAAACAGCGACAGCGACGAGCCGATCACCGATTGCAGCAATGTGGTATCGGCCGTCAGTCGCGACTGGATCTCCGAGGCGCGGTTATTTTCGTAGAAGCCCGGGTGCAACTCGATCAGGTGTTCGAAGACCTGACGGCGAATATCCGCCACGCAGCGTTCGCCGATCCACGACACCAGGTAGAAGCGGGTAAAGGTGCCGACTGCCAGTGCCAGCACCAGCAGCAGGAAGATCAGGATCGAACGGTTGAGCAACTCCGGCGACTGGGTCATGAACCCCTCGTCGACCACCAGCTTGATGCCCTGCCCCATCGACAGGGTAACGCCCGCGGTCAGCACCAGCGCCAATAGGGCACAGGCTGCCTGCACTCGATAGGGGCGAATAAAGCGCCAGCTCAAGCGCAATGCCTGGCGCTGGCGGGAAGACAGCAGATTGACCATCATCGAAGCGACCGCATCCGGAGTGTGACAGCCAGCCTACACCCGACGAGCGGTGTGGCGCGAGGAACTCTTGGGTGCCGAGTCCATCCGCCTGTATGAACCGACTGATGGTGCCTGGACCGTTTAGGTCTAATATTGGACTGGCAGTCAGAGTGGGATTCTGTTGGACTGAAGTGGCCGCGATGTTCCGTGACGGAGTGTCACACCGAATTCATCTTGCGGCTCTAGTCTGAGCTTATTACCTGATGAGGAGACAGGCCATGGGCTTGCAAAACAGCGCTGAAAAAAGCAAAACCGTGCCACAACAGCCGCAAAAGCCATGCGGCTCTATCATTGACGCGCAAGGGCGCGAGGTGGACATCACCCCTGAGATGATTCGCAAAGCCTGCGAGGACCTGGAAAAACAGGTGGTCAAGCCGGCTGACAAGAAATAAGCGACAACGAATTTTTCTGACTTGGCGCCTCTCGTTAGAGCGGTTTCAGCCGCGAGGGCCTGCGCAGCAGGCCCAATGCCGAAAGGTTTTTGTCGCTTGTGCTGGCCTCATCGCTAGCAAGCTCTGCTCCCACACCCCTCTCCAGTCCTGCCGAAATTGCGCGAGGTGCTTTTGATCCAGATGTAGGAGCAGGGCTTGTCGCAATGCCAGTCAGTTAAGGACCGGAGCACAGACGTCCATGTAGGAGCGGACCTGGCCGCGATGGGCCGCGCAGCGGCCCCAGAGGCCATTGGCATCTGTGATTGAGCCAGCGAGTGCAGGTGATTTCAGAATCGCCGGGGCCGCTTCGCAGCCCATCGCGGCCAGGTCCGCTCCTACACGGATTTCGGCGATTCATCCCTTAACTGACCGGCATTGGGGCTTGTCCTTATCGCCGCACCGCCGCGATAAGGACGCCGCGGTTTTACTGAATGATTGAGCACCCCAACGCCTTCACCAGCTTGGCCAACTGCGGCGCCTCCCCTTCGATTCGCACCTGCAACCCATCGATCTCGCGACGGATCGGATAGTGCTTGCGCAACGCATCGAAGTCAGCCTTCTGCAAGGCCGGGTCTTCACTCAGGCTGCGGCGGAAATCGGCGTCGTCGCGGCGCGGGTCGTACACGCTGCGGCAGAGCATCGCCAGGGCCCAGGCCGGGTCACAGTCGGCGCTCAGCGTCATCTGCGACAACCACGGCCGTGGCAGTACATCGGCCAATTGCAGCGCAGGCTGCTCGCCGCGCCAGGCGCACCAGGCCGCGTAGATCTGCGCGGTACCGCGTTGCTTGCCTTCCAGGCTGTATCCGGCAATGTGCGGGGTGGCCAGCACGCAGAGCTCGGCCAGGGCCAGGTCCACCAGCGGCTCTTCCTCCCAGACATCCAGCACCGCCTGCACATCGACGCGGTCGAGCAGCAGTTCGCGCAGGGCGGCGTTGTCCACGACCGGACCACGGCTGGCGTTGATCAGCCAGCTGTTGGGCTTGAGTTTTGCCAGGTTGCCGGCATTGAGCAGGTGCCAGGTCGGCGCATCGCCGCCGCTGTGCAGCGGGGTGTGCAGGCTGATCACATCGCACTGCTCGATGATCTGTTGCAGGCTGACGTAGTCCCCGCCCTCTCGTTCCGCCCGAGGCGGGTCACAGACCAATACGCGCCAGCCCAGGGCCCGCAACACGGTAATCAAGCGCCCACCGACCTCCCCGGCCCCCACCACGCCGTAAGTGCGCTGAGCCAGCTCGACGCCTTCGAGCTCGGCAAGCGTCAGCAGACTGCCGAGCACGTAATCCACCACACCACGGGCATTGCAACCCGGCGCGTTGGACCAGCGAATGCCGGCTTCTTCGAAGTAATCGAGGTCCAGGTGGTCGGTGCCGATGGTGCAGGTGCCGACAAACTTGACCCGGCTGCCTTCGAGCAAGGCCCGGTCGACCTGGGTCACCGAACGCACCAGCAACAGGTCGGCATCCTGTACGGCGGCACGGTCAATGGCGCGCCCGGAATAGCGGCGAACTTCACCGACACCGGCAAAAAAGGCGTCGATCAGGGGAATGTTTTCGTCGGCAACGATCAGCATGGCGGGCTCCTTTGAAGGCCAGCAGTGTAGGCGTTAATGCCCCGTGCAATCCAGCCTCGGCAGGAAGCGTTTCCTGACTCATGTGTCAAGGCGTAGACTAGGCGGTTTTCCGCACCTTTAATGTGGACACCTGCCTTGTGACACTGATGACCGCCGACACCTCCACCCCCCTCTCCCGCACTGCCCGGGTGCGCACCGAAGTGCGCGCGCTGCTGACCCTGGCCACGCCGATTATCATCGCCCAGCTGGCAACCACGGCCATGGGTTTTGTCGATGCCGTCATGGCCGGCCGGGTTGGCCCGCGCGACTTGGCCGCCGTGGCCCTCGGCAACTCGATCTGGGTACCGGTGTTTCTGCTGATGACCGGCATTCTGCTGGCAACCACGCCCAAAGTCGCGCAACGCTTCGGCGCCGGCCAGCATGCCGAGATCGGCCCGCTTGTGCGTCAGGCCTTGTGGCTGGCGGCAGCGGTCGGGATTGGCGCGACGCTGATGCTGGTCAATGCCGAACCGATCCTGCACCTGATGAAGGTCGACCCGGAACTGATCGGCCCGTGCATGCAATATCTGAATGGCATCGCCAGCGGCTTGCCGTCGGTGGCGCTGTACCACGTGCTGCGCTGCTGCAGCGACGGCCAGGGCCGCACCCGCCCAAGCATGGTGCTGGGTATCTGCGGGCTGATGTTGAATATCCCGTTGAACTACGTGTTCATTTACGGCCACTTTGGTGTCCCGGCCATGGGTGGAGTCGGCTGTGGCTGGGCGACAGCGATCGTGATGTGGGTGATGTGCCTGGGGATGGCCGGTTGGGTCAAATGGGCGCCGGCCTATCGGGCCAGCCAGGTGTTCAGCCGTTTCGACTGGCCGCAATGGGCGGTGATCAAGCGTCTGCTGAGCATTGGCTTGCCGATTGGCATCGCGGTGTTTGCAGAGTCGAGCATTTTTGCCGTGATCGCCCTGTTGATCGGCAGCCTGGGTTCAACCGTGGTCGCCGGCCACCAGATCGCTTTGAACGTCAGTTCGCTGGTGTTCATGATCCCGTACTCACTGGGCATGGCGGTGACCGTTCGGGTCGGCCAGGCGATCGGTCGCAACCAGCCGCGCGAGGCGCGCTTCGCCGCCGGGGTCGGCATGGCCGCGGCGCTGGGCTATGCGTGCCTGTCGGCCAGCTTCATGCTGCTGACCCGCGAACATATCGCTACCGTCTACACCGCCGACACCGAGGTGATCCGCATCGCGGCCATGCTGATCGTGTATTCGGCGCTGTTTCAGTTTTCCGATGCGATCCAGGTGACGGCGGCGGGCGCGTTGCGGGGCTATCAGGACACACGGGTGACCATGATCCTGACCCTGTTCGCGTATTGGGGCATTGGCTTGCCGGTGGGTTACCTGCTGGGCCTGACCGACTGGTTTGCCAGCGCCAGCGGCCCGAGCGGGCTGTGGCAAGGGTTGATCGTCGGCCTGACCTGCGCGGCGCTGATGCTGTCGGTCCGCCTGGCCCGCAGTGCGCGCCGGCGGATCCGCCAGGCTTAATCGAGCTTTTTGCGGATCCAGTACAGATAGATGCCGGCCTGTTCCTGTTGCTCGACCAGCTCATGGCCGAGGAACACGCAAAACTTGGGGATGTCGCGACGGGTCGACGGGTCCGTGGCGATCACCTTGAGCAGGCCGCCGGCCGCCAGATCCCGCACTTTCTGGTGCAGCATCATCACCGGCTCCGGGCAGTTGAGGCCGGTGGCGTCGAGTAAAGCGTCCTCTTTGAGGGTGTCAGGCATAACAACTCCGGTTCAGGAAATGCTCATCAATGGCTTGGGCGCGGCTTCATGTCCAGCCGACGCAGGTGACAGGTCACCTCTTCACGGTCGTGGTACAGCTGCTTGCAGCCAATCGAGACCTTGACGCCGCGGGCCTTGAAGCCGTCGGCAATACGGTCGAGCAGGCGCCGTACTTCGGCATAGCGCTGCTTCATCGGCAACTTCAGGTTGACCACCGCTTCGCGGCACAGCCCCTCGCCCAGCCAGGTTTCCAGCAGCGCGGCATTGCGGGCCGGCTTCTCGACGATATCGCAGACCATCCAGTCCACGGTCTGCTTGGGCTTGAAGGTAAAGCCGTCCGCCATCAAGTGCTGGACCAGGCCGGTGTCCATCAGGCTTTCGGCCATGGGGCCGTTGTCGATGGCCGTCACCAGCATGCCGCGGCGGACCAGTTGGTAGGTCCAGCCGCCAGGCGCCGCACCCAGGTCGACGCCGGTCATGTCGCCATTCAGGCGCGCGTCCCACTGATCCCGAGGAATGAAGTGGTGCCAGGCTTCTTCCAGCTTCAAGGTCGAGCGGCTGGGCGCCTCACGCGGGAACTTCAGGCGCGGGATACCCATCGGCCACATCGCCGAGTTGTCCGCATCGGCCAGGCCGACAAACACTTCCCGGCCGCTTTTGAAGGTCAGCAGCAGGCGCGGCCCGTTACCGTCTTCCTGCAATTTGCCAGCCTTGATCAGCGCCTTGCGCAGCGGCACTTCGAACTTGCGGCAAAAGGTGGACAGTTCTTTGCCGTCGTTAGTGTCGAGCACTTCGAGCCAGACGCTGGAGCAGGTCGGCAGGTTGCTCAGGTGCTCGAGCAGCACGCCGATACGGTCGCTTTCGGGCAACGGGACAAACTCACCGCGCGCCCACTGGCGAGGAAAAATCAGCTCGGCAAAGCGCAATTCGCGCATCAGCCGCTGCGGGCCCTCAGGCTCATGGCAGATAAATTCGGCGCAGGCGCTCTGGGGCTTGGCCTTGGCGTAGCCGGCGACGTTCAGTCGCGCCGCGTGGTCCGAGATTTCCGAGCAGACTTCTCCTTCGAAGCCCGGCCGGCAATGCATAAACAGGGTATTCATTCACCACTCCAGGACGGTCGCCGGCAAAACCTGTGCGACCTTGACCGAGCGCAAGCGCACCGGCCGCAAATCGGCGAATGATAAAGCAAGATCGGAACCTGCGACATGCCCCGCTGGTCCAGTAAATATTCGGTTCCGGCAATTAGGGCTAGCGTAGAACTGTTAAATGCACAAGGTCCGTACCGAGCGGACCGTCACTGAGGCGGTGAAGCAACGGCCCCGAAGAGGGTGATTCACCGATGCGGAAGGAGTTTGTCCATGCCCTCGCTCGATAGCCTGAAAACCCTCAAGACCCTGCAAGTCGATGCCACGCTTTACCACTATTTCAGCCTGGCCGAGGCTGCCCGGAGCCTTGGCGACCTGGCGCGCCTGCCCAAGTCCCTGAAAGTGCTGCTGGAAAACCTGCTGCGCTGGGAAGATGGCAAAACCGTGACCCGCACCGACCTGAGCGCCCTCGCCGACTGGCTGCAAAACCGCCGCTCAGAGCGGGAAATCCAATACCGCCCGGCACGGGTCCTGATGCAGGATTTCACCGGTGTTCCCGCCGTGGTCGACCTGGCCGCCATGCGCGCGGCCATGGCCAGGGCCGGTGGCGACCCGCAGCGCATCAACCCGCTGTCGCCGGTGGACCTGGTGATCGACCACTCGGTGATGGTGGACCGTTACGCAACCACCCAGGCCTTCAGTGAAAACGTCGATATCGAAATGCAGCGTAATGGCGAGCGCTATGCCTTTTTGCGCTGGGGCCAGAGCGCATTCAACAACTTCAGCGTGGTGCCGCCGGGCACCGGCATCTGTCATCAGGTCAATCTCGAATACCTGGGCCGCACGGTCTGGACCGCTGAAGCGGACGGGCGCACCTATGCCTTCCCGGACACTCTGGTCGGCACCGATTCGCACACCACCATGATCAATGGCCTGGGCGTGCTCGGCTGGGGCGTGGGCGGGATCGAGGCGGAAGCGGCGATGCTGGGCCAGCCGGTGTCGATGCTGATCCCTGAAGTGGTCGGCTTCAAATTGATCGGCAAGCTCCACGAAGGCATCACCGCCACCGACCTGGTGCTGACCGTGACGCAAATGCTGCGCAAGAAAGGCGTGGTCGGTAAATTCGTCGAGTTCTACGGCGATGGCCTGGCTGACTTGCCCTTGGCCGACCGCGCTACCCTGGCGAACATGGCACCGGAGTACGGTGCCACCTGCGGGTTTTTCCCGGTGGACGAGGTCACTCTCGACTACCTGCGCCTGACCGGTCGCCCGGCTCAGACAGTGAAGCTGGTCGAAGCCTATTGCAAGGCTCAGGGGCTGTGGCGCGAGCCCGGCCAGGAGCCGCTGTTCACCGACAGTCTGGAATTGGACCTGGGCGAGGTCGAGGCCAGCCTCGCCGGGCCAAAGCGTCCGCAGGACCGGGTCGCCCTGTCGAAGGTCAGCCAGGCTTTCAACGACTTCATCGGCTTGCAACTCAAGCCTTCCAGCAAGGATGAAGGCCGGCTGGAAAGCGAAGGCGGAGGCGGCGTGGCCGTCGGCAATGCCGACCAGGCCGGCGAGGCCAGTTTCGATCTCGAAGGCACCCAGTACAGCCTCAAGGACGGCGCCGTGGTGATCGCCGCCATCACCTCCTGCACCAACACCTCCAACCCCAGCGTGATGATGGCCGCCGGACTGGTGGCGAAAAAAGCCGTGGAAAAAGGCCTGCAGCGCAAGCCCTGGGTCAAGAGCTCGCTGGCGCCCGGCTCCAAAGTGGTCACTGACTACTATAAAGCCGCCGGGCTGAACCAATACCTGGACGCCCTGGGCTTTGATCTGGTGGGTTATGGTTGTACCACCTGCATCGGCAACTCGGGGCCGCTGGCCGAGCCTATCGAAAAGGCCATCACCCAGGCTGACTTGACGGTGGCGTCGGTGCTGTCGGGCAACCGCAATTTCGAGGGCCGCGTTCACCCGCTGGTCAAGACCAATTGGCTGGCGTCGCCGCCACTGGTGGTGGCCTATGCGCTGGCCGGCAGCGTGCGGATCGACTTGAGCGCCGAGCCCTTGGGTACCGGCAAGGATGGGATGGCGGTGTTCCTTCGCGATATCTGGCCCAGCGAGAAGGAAATCGCCGACGCCGTGGCACAGGTCGATACCACCATGTTTCACAAGGAGTATGCCGAAGTGTTCCAGGGCGATGCCCAATGGCAGGCCATCGAAGTGCCCAAGGCGGCGACCTATGTCTGGCAGGCGGACTCGACCTATATCCAGCACCCGCCGTTCTTCGACGACATCAGCGGCCCGCCACCGGCCATCGGCGACATCCACAAGGCACGCGCCCTGGCAGTACTGGGCGATTCGGTGACCACCGACCACATCTCCCCCGCCGGCAATATCAAGGTCGACAGCCCGGCCGGCCGTTACCTGCGCGACAAAGGTGTGGAGCCAAGGGATTTCAACTCCTATGGCTCTCGACGTGGCAACCACCAAGTGATGATGCGCGGCACCTTTGCCAATATCCGTATTCGCAACGAAATGCTCGGCGGCGAGGAAGGCGGCACGACCCTGCACATCCCCAGCGGCGAAAAACTCTCGATCTATGACGCCGCCATGCGCTACCAGGCTGAAGCCACGCCGCTGGTTGTTATCGCCGGCCAGGAATACGGCACCGGTTCCAGCCGTGACTGGGCCGCCAAGGGCACCAACCTGCTGGGGGTCAAAGCGGTGATCGCCGAAAGCTTCGAACGCATCCACCGCTCCAATCTGGTCGGGATGGGCGTGCTGCCCTTGCAGTTCCAGCCAGGTGAAACCCGCAAGACCTTGCACATCACCGGCCATGAGACCTTCAGCATCCTCGGGCTTGACCCGGCCAGCCTGCAGCCGCACATGAACCTGACCCTGCAAATCACCCGGGCCAATGGCATGCAGGAAAAGGTGACGCTGCTGTGCCGGATCGACACGCTCAATGAAGTGGAGTACTTCAAGGCGGGGGGGATTTTGCACTACGTACTGCGGCAAATGATTGCCGCTTAAACGTGTATGACGATGGCGCGTAAGTTGAATCAATCACGAAACAACTTACGCGCAAGTGCTGAAAATGCCAGTTAATATGCCATTTTGTTAATGATCGGACTTATACCACTCACATATGGATTTTTCCTACATCTTCTGGGAAATCACCCGATCTACACCGCCTCAAATAATCGTGATCCTAGCGGCCGCCCAGTTCCCTTGATGGGGAACGACCACGGCAAGCACGCCGTGGCCTAATCAGCCGGCCAAAGGATTACCTTATGACACCTAAAAACAATACGCGGGCGCTGCTTTGCGCACCGCTTGCACTGACTGCGGCAATCGCTGCCGGGCTGTCCGCCCAGCAAGCGAGCGCGCATGGCTATATCGAATCGCCAAAATCTCGCAGCTTTTCCTGCCACTCAACGGGTGGCTCTCTGAACACCGACTGTGGCCCTGTGACGTATGACTACCAAAGCGTCGAATACCAAGGCGATGGTCGCGACGGCATAGAGCACTACCCAAGCAAGGCCCAGTCCTGCCAAGGTTCCTTCACAGACTGTGGCCCAGCCAACGGCCATATCGCTGCTGGCGGTATGAACGGTTTTTCCAAAATCAACGAACAAACCGCAACTCGTTGGAACAAGACCACTGTTCAACCTGGTTTGAATGACTTCAAGTGGAAGTACACGATCGGCCACAAGACCACTAACTGGCAATTTTTCATCACCAAAAAAGACTGGAACCCGAACCAGCCGCTGACCCGCGACTCCTTCGAGTTGACTCCGTTGCTGACAGAACAAGGGAATGGCAACCCGGCCGGGTCAAGCACCACCCATAAAGTGAATATCCCGGCCGACCGCAGTGGCTATCACATCGTTCTCGGCACCTGGGAAATCAACGACACAAAAGCGACGTTCTACCAAGTGGTCGATGTCAACATTGAAAATGGTGACGTTCCTCCTTCCGAATGGAGTGATATCGGTGCCGTCGTTCCTGAAACGTTGAAAATTGGCGACAAGGTCAGTACCCGTGTATTCAGCGGTATTGGTGAACAGCATGATCGCCAGACTCAACTGACCATCTCTTCGACCGAACAGGGGCATGCCAGCCAGTGGCCGTTCGAGTTGGCCGAAAAGGTCAACCGCGCCAACCACGGCTACAAGATTGGCGAACTCAATAGCGAGGATGAAGTGGTACCGGTTCACGGTCGCAACAGCGTCTATACCAAAGCCGACAGTGATGTGACCCGGGTAGAGATCCTGAAAGAAGTCGTCGGTGTTCCAGGTGAATTGAAGCTGACCGGCCTCAAAGACAGTTATGCACTGGAGCAAGGCGCTGTCGATCTGCATTTCGGCGCCATGGCCTCGGGCGGTGTCTACACCCTCAACGCCACCCTGTTCAACAGCAAGGGCGAATCAGTAGCCTTCAAGCAAGGCGCCACCAGCGACAACGCCCCGCATTTCAGTCTGGCCGTCAAAGACGCCAGCGCCGGCAAATACGATCTGGTCGTTGTCGCTCAACCGGCCAAAGGCTCATTGATCCAGCAAACCCGCTCTCTGACGTTTACCGAAGCGACCGTGGGCGGTGACCACGATCACGTCTTCCCTGAGTCGCTGAGTAGCTACCGTGCAGGTACTACCGTGCTGCAGCCAAAAGACGGCAACATCTATGAGTGCAAACCCTTCCCTAACAGCGGCTACTGCATTCAGTGGAGCCAGTCGGCCACCCAATTCGAGCCGGGCACCGGTTCGCACTGGGAAATGGCCTGGACCCGCAAGTAACAGGTAACCGCGAACCCATGCGTGGCACTCCGGTGCCGCGCATCCGCGTTCATTCCGAGAGCATCAATGCAAACCTTCAAATACTCCCGGCCACGAGTGCTGCTGCACTGGTGTTTTGCCGGCATCATCCTTTGGACGACCATCAGCGGTTTTGGCCTGTCGCTGGTACAACTGCCTGAAGCGGCGGTCAATGCCATCCATTTCTTCAACGTGTCGATCACGGCCGTGGCCGTTCCGCTGTTCGTGGTCCGCTTGCTGTACCTGCTGATTCATCCCGCGCCTGCCACGCCCGGACACGTTGGCCGCCTGAACCATATGCTCATCACCGCCGGGCATTTTTCCCTCTATGCCTGCACGGCGCTGGTGCTGATCACGGGCGTACTGATGATGGACCGACCGATCGATATCTTTGGCCTGCTGCTGATTCCACAGCCGATCCAGCAGCCCGCCGTCACGGCCTTTTTCAATGCGGTGCACAGTGACAGTTGCCTACTGTTGGCGCTGCTGGTGGCCGGTCACATTGCAGCGGTCCTGAGCCACTCGCTTCGCGGTCATAGCGTGCTCAAGCGCATGTCGATCTGACCCTATGATAAACGTCCGTTCCATGTCCCTGCCCGTCTGGCTCTGGCGCCTGTCGTCGCCACGCTGGGGCATGGCGGCCGTCCTGGTGCTGCTTGGCTTCGGGGTCGTCTGGTTGAGCATTGATCTGTGGCAGCTGAACCGGACGTTGCGCACCCCAGCGCTGATTGCCCCGCAGGCTGTCGCGCCCCTCCCACCGGCGGCCGCGCTGGAGGCCGGCCCGATTGCCGCCTTGTTCGGGGCGCAGGTGCCGGGCCAGAGCCAGGACCGTCAAGCGGTACCGCTCACCTTGCTCGCGAGCCTTGTGGAAACCCGCCTGGAGCATTCTCGCGCGTTGATACAGGCGCCAGCGACCACGCGTTTCTACCGCCCCGGTGAGTCCCTGCCCGGTGGCGCATTGCTCAAACACATCGCCAGTTCCCATGTGGTCATCCTGCGTAACGGACGCGAACAGGCCTTGAATCTCAAGCCTGCACGCACCGGCCTGCTGAACCCCGTCCCCTCTGGCAACCCAACCCCGGCCGCCGTATCGCCCACTTCAAGAACCTCGCCATGAACCGATCAAGACTTACCACCGCGCTGCTGCTCGCCAGCGTCCTGCTGGCACCGCCCTTCGCCGTCGCGACCGAATCGCCACGGCAGTGGACCCTCAACATGCAGGACGCCGAGCTAAGGGACCTGGTCAGCGAAGTCGGGCTGATCACCGGCAAGACGATGCTGCTCGACCCGCGCCTGAACGGCAAGGTCAACGTGCAGTCGACCGTGGCGATGGACAAAGACGGGATCTATTCATTGTTCCTGAGCGTGTTGCGCAGCCACGGCTTTGCCGCCCTGGACCAGGGCGACCGGATTCTCATCCTCCCGGTGGCCGAAGCCAAGACTCGCGCCAACCAGCATTCCGTCGATGGCGGGGAGCAGTTTTTGACCCAGGTGCTGGCGTTGCACAACACCACGGCCGCCGAAATCGCCACCGTACTGCGCCCACTGGTGGCAGCGGACGCCTATATAGCGCCGTCGGCCAGCGCCAATGCGCTGGTGGTGTCCGACAGCGCCAGCAATGTGGCGCGCATCCGCCACTTGATCCAGGCGCTCGACGTTGCCGGTCACCAGGCCTTCAGCACCGTGGCGCTGGAGCACGCCTGGGCTGTCGAGGTGGCCAAGACCCTCAACGACAGCCTGGCCCGCAGCGGCGCCAACAGCCACAGCGCCAAGGCCGTCGGCGATGCCCGCAGCAACCGCCTGATCCTGTCCGGGCCAGCCCCTGCGCGCGAGCAGATGCAGCGCCTGGCCCGCAGCCTGGACGTACCCACCAACGCCAGTGAGCGTACCCGCGTGGTGCGCCTGCACCACAGCAACGCCAAGCAGCTGGAGGAGTTGCTCAACGGTATCGGTCAGCGCCTTGAGACGGGCAAGCGCGGCACTGAAAACAGCCAGGAAAGCACCTTGCTGGTCAGCGCCGACGAGCGCCAGAACGCGCTGGTGTTGATGGCGGACCCGGCACAATTGGCCATGCTCGACAACATCATTGCCCAGCTCGATCAACCGCGTGCCCAGGTGCTGGTGGAAGCGGCCATTGTGGAAGTCAGCGGCGATATCAAGGAAGCCCTTGGCGTGCAGTGGGCCGGTCGCTCCGGCAACCTGGCCGGTGCCATCAGCTCCGGGCTCGGTGACTTGACCATTGGCAGCCTGATCGGCAGCCAGGACGGCCTGCCCAACCTGCCGGACGGCGCGGTTATCGGCTTGGGCAGCCGTGATTTCGGCGCCCTGATCACCGCTCTCTCGAGCGACTCGAACAACAACCTGTTGTCCACCCCCAGCCTGTTGACGCTGGACAACGAGCCGGCCGAGATTCTGGTGGGCCAGAACGTCCCCTTCCAGACCGGCTCCTATACCACCGACGCCAATGGTTCGAGCAACCCGTTTACCACCGTCGAACGCAAGGACATCGGTGTCACCCTCAAGGTCACCCCGCACATCAACGACGGCAACAGCCTGCGCCTGCAGGTCGAGCAGGAAAGCTCGGAACTGGCCGCCGCCCCGGCCGGCATCAGCACCAGCGATGTGATCACCAACAAGCGCTCGGTCAAAAGCACCATTCTGGCCGACAACGGGCAAATCATTGTGCTCGGCGGCCTGATCAAGGACAACGTCAAGGTCCAGGTCAGCAAGGTGCCGTTGCTGGGCGATATTCCGGTGCTGGGCCGGCTGTTCCGCAGCAGCCGTGAGGTGACCGAGAAAACCAACCTGATGGTGTTCCTGCGCCCCACCCTGCTGCGCGGCAGCGACAGCAGCGACGCGGTCAGCAACCGTCGCTTCAACGACCTTCGCCAATTGCAGCAGCCCCAGGGCCGGCCGTTGCCCGCCAGCCCCCACGGGCTGTTCGACTCGGCCAACAACGCACCATGAGCGCCTCGCTGCCGTACAGTTATGCCCGCCGCCACGGCGTATTGCTCGATGCCGGCCCCGAAGGGGTCACGCTCTATTGCCGGGCCACGACGCCGCTGCCGATCCTGGCCGAAGTGCGACGCCATCAACAAGCGCACATCCCGTTGCAGGTGCTTGAACCGGGGCATTTCGACCAACGCCTGGCGGAGCATTACCGAGATGGCCAGGACAATGCCAGACAAGTCGCCGAAGGCCTTGGCGAACAGTTCGCTGAAGACCTGGACCTGGCCAGCCTGGCCGAGCAGATGCCGCAGACCGCCGACTTGCTGGACGAGCAGGCCGATGCCCCGGTCATTCGCTTGATCAACGCGATCCTGGCCGAAGCGATCAAGGCCAAGGCCTCGGACATTCACCTGGAAACCTTCGAAAAGCACCTGTCGGTGCGCATCCGCGTGGACGGCCTGCTGCGTGAGATCCTGCGCCCGCTGCGGGAGATCGCCCCGCTGCTGGTGTCGCGCATCAAGGTCATGGCCAGGCTCGATATCGCCGAAAAACGCATCCCCCAGGATGGCCGAATTGCCTTGCGCATCGCCGGCCATGAGGTGGATGTGCGGGTCTCCAGCCTTCCCTCGGCCCACGGCGAGCGCATCGTCATGCGCTTGCTGGACAAACAGGCCGGGCACCTGGACCTGAGCCGCCTGGGCATGAGCGATGCCACCCGCACCCGGTTGCATCAGGCCCTGCATCGTCCCCACGGCATCCTGCTGGTCACCGGGCCCACCGGCTCCGGCAAGACCACCACGCTGTACGCAGGCCTGGCCAGCCTCAACAGCCAGCAACGCAATATCCTTACCATCGAAGACCCCATCGAATACCACCTGCCGGGCATTGGCCAGACCCAAGTCAACAGCAAGGTCGACATGACGTTCGCCCGCGGTCTGCGGGCGATCCTGCGCCAGGACCCGGATGTGGTGATGGTGGGCGAGATACGTGACCGGGAAACCGCCGAAATCGCCGTGCAGGCCTCACTCACTGGCCACCTGGTGCTCTCGACCCTGCACACCAACAGTGCGGTCGGCGCGATCACGCGGCTGGTCGATATGGGCGTCGAACCTTTTCTGCTCAGCACCTCGGTCCTCGGCGTGCTGGCCCAACGGCTGGTTCGCGTGTTGTGTACCGCCTGCAAGGTGCCCCGCCCGGTTGATCGTGAAACCCTTGAGCTGCTCGGCAGTTGCGACAACCCGACACCCACCCTGTTTCAAGCCCAGGGCTGCCCGGCCTGCCAGCACACCGGTTACAGCGGCAGGCAGGGCATTTACGAGCTGGTGATGTTCGACGCGGCGCTGCGCCAACTGATCCATCGCGGCGCGGCCGAAGCCGAGCTGGTGCAGCAGGCTCGCCTGCAGGCAAGCAGCCTGTTTGCCGATGGTCGGGAAAAGGTCTTGCTGGGCCTGACCAGCCTGGAAGAACTGCTACGCGTCACCCAGGAAGACTGACATGGCCGCCTTCGAATATCTGGCGATGACCGAGTCCGGGCACAAGCAGCGTGGCGTAGAAGAAGCCGACAGTCCACGCCAGGTGCGCCAGCGCCTGCGCGAGCGGCAGCTTATTCCGCTGACGGTCAAACCGGCCCGCGCCAGACGCCAGGCCGGCAGTGTCAAGCACAAGGGTGGCCTTGGCAGCGCCGAACTGGCATTGCTCACCCGGCAGCTGGCGACGCTGGTACAGGCTGCCTTGCCGCTGGATGAAGTGCTGGCAGCCTGCGCCGCGCAAGCCGGCAAACGTCGGCTCACCAGCATGTTGCTGGCGATCCGCGCCAGGGTGCTCGAAGGTCACGGCCTGGCCCAGGCCATGGCGGATTTCCCGGCAGCCTTCCCAGCCTTGTACCGGGCCACGGTGGCAGCCGGCGAACGCTCGGGGCATCTGGATAAAGTATTGCTGCAACTGGCCAGCCATACCGAGGCCCGCCAGGCCGCGCGCCAACAGGTTCAGCTGGCATTGCTGTACCCCTGCATCCTGTTGCTGGCGAGTCTGGCCATCGTCGCCTTTCTGCTGGGCTTCGTGGTGCCGGACGTGGTCCAGGTATTTGCCGACAGTGGCCAGCAACTGCCCTGGCTGACCCGAGCGCTGATCGCCTGCAGTGCGGCGGTTCGTGATTACGGCGTGGCGGGCCTGCTGGTGCTCGGCCTGTCTGGCACCGCGGCCCTGGCGCTGCTGCGCAGCCCTCGATGGCGCCAGCGCTGGCACCGCCTGCAACTGCATATTCCCATGGTGGGCAATGTCATTCGTGCCAGCAACTGCACCCGCTTTGCCAGCACCCTCGGCATCCTCTGCAGCAGCGGCGTGCCCTTGGTCGACGCGCTGAAGATCGCCGCCGAAGTGGTCAGCAACCAACCGATCCGCCACGCCATGCAAGGCGTCGCTCGCAGCGTGCAGGAAGGCAACAGCCTGACCCGGGCCCTGGAAAACAGCGGCGGCTTCCCACCGATGATGCTGTACATGATCGCCAGCGGCGAACGCTCCGGGGAGCTGCACAGCATGCTCGAACGGGCTGCCCGCCATCAGGAACAACAGCTGGCCAACCGGATTGCCCTGCTGGTCGGGCTGTTCGAGCCGGCGACCCTGGTGTTCATGGGCGCGGCGGTGCTGCTGATCGTGCTGGCGATCCTGATGCCGATCCTCAACCTCAACCAACTCATCCACTGAATCCAGGCGGACACTGCTATGCCATACAAACACCGGCAACAGGGCTTTACCCTGATCGAAATCATGGTCGTCGTGGTCATCCTCGGCGTGCTGGCCGCATTGGTCGTGCCGCAGATCATGAGCCGCCCCGACCAGGCCAAGGTCACCGTCGCGCAAAGCGACATCAAGGCCATTGCCACTGCGCTGGACATCTACAAACTCGACAACTTCACCTACCCCGGCACCCAGCAAGGCCTGGAAGCCCTGGTCAGCAAGCCTTCCGGCAGCCCCGAAGCGCGCAACTGGAACCCGGACGGTTACCTCAAGCGCCTGCCGCTGGACCCGTGGGGCAACCCTTACCACTACCTGGTGCCCGGGCAGGACGGGCGGGCCTACGACCTGTTTTCGTTTGGTGCCGACGGTCGCCCCGGCGGCGAGCTGCTCAATGCAGACATCGGCAACGGGTCCCACTGAAATGACCCGAAAGCTGGCCGCGGGGTTTACCTTGATCGAAGTGCTGGTGGTACTCGTGCTGATCGCCCTGTTGGCGACGGCACTGGGGGTGATGCAGTTCGATTCCGGCCATCAACAGGCACGCCGGGAAGCGGAGCGCTTGCGCAGCCTCTTGCAATTGCTGCGCGAGCAGGCGGTGTATGAACAGCTGGATTTTGGCCTGCGCATCGAGCCCTGGGGCTATCGGGTGCTGCAGTACGATCGCCGCAACGGTTGGCAACCGGCGACCCGATACGCTGAACAGCGACTGCCGCAGGCCCTGCGCCTGCGCTTGCAGGTCAGCGATGAACTGGCACTGCCCGGCCAGTCAGGCAACCCGGCGCTGCCTCAGCTGTTGGTGCTGTCCAGTGACGAAGTCTCGCCGTTTCACCTGTTTGTCGAACACCAGCTCAACACGGTGGTGTCGCTGCACAGCGACGGCGTTCAAGAGGCTCGCCTTGACTACGCGCAGTGAGCGCGGCTTCACCTTGCTGGAGGTGATGGTCGCCCTGAGCCTGTTTGCCACGCTGGCCGTTGCCATTTATGGCGCCAGCGGCCACCTCGTCGGCACCGCCAGTGCCATGACCGAGCGCCAGCTGGCCCTGTGGATCGCCGACAACCACCTGACCGAACTGCGCGCCGGCATTCGCGACGGCCAGCTGGGGCAGCGCAGCGAAGCCTTGAGTTTTGCCGACCGTCGCTGGCAGCTTGCGGTCAACATCCAGCGCGCACCTGACCCACGCCTGTTGCGGGTTGAATTGAAGGTTTATACCGACAACCCGCCGCACCTGCGCGCCAGCCTGAGTGGGTTTATCGAGGCCGAGCGATGAACCAGCGCGGCTTTACCTTGCTCGAACTGCTTATCGCCATGGCCCTGTTCAGCCTGCTCGGCCTTGCCGGGTATCACCTGCTTGAGCGAACCATGGGCCTGGAACAGCACATCACCCGGCAAGAACAACACCTGCGCCAGCTGCAACGCGCCTTGAGCCTGTTCGAACGCGACCTGCTGCACGCCCTGCCGCACGCGCTGATTGACGAGCCCAGCGGCCGACAGGCGCTGATCGGCCAGCCCACCCGCCTGCGCCTGATGCGCGGCGGCTGGAACAACCCGCTGGATCAGCCCCGGGGCGACCGGCTGCAAGTCAGCCATCAGTGGAGCAGCGGGCTCTGGCTACGCACGTATTACAACCCCGCCAAACCTGACCAGCCAGCCCTTGAGCAGCACCTGCTGGAGGGCATTACCCTGAAACGCTTGCAGTACATCGATCAACGCGGGCAACGCCATCCGGCCTGGCCGATCGGGGCAACGCCACTGAGCTTGCCGCAGGCCATCGAGCTTGAGCTGGACGCTCCAGGTTTTCCTGCCATTCGCAGAGTCATCCTGCTGCCCGGCAGCGACCCGCGCGGGGGTACTGGTGATGACTGATCGCCTGCGCCAACGCGGCGTGGCACTGATCAGCGTGCTGCTGATCACCGCGCTCGCCACCTTGATCGTCAGCACCCTGTTGTCACGCCAGCGCCTGAGCCTGCACATCAGCAGCCACCACATCCAGCACACCCAGCTGTGGCAGCTGGCCTTGAGCGGCGAGGCCTGGGCTCGCCAGCAATTGTTCAGTGACCTGCGCAGCGAGGACGGCATGCGGCGCGTTCACCTGGGCCAGCGCTGGGCCCAACCCTCGCCCGCATTCGACATCGAAGGGGCGCGCATTCATATCCGGCTGGAAGACTTGGGTGGCCGCTTCAACATCGACACGCTGCGCCACGCCACCGACGCCATCACCCGCGCGCGTTATCAGCGGCTGCTGCTTTCATTGGGGGTGCCTGCCCATGACCCGCTCTCTCTGTTCCAGACCGCGCGGCGCCCGACCCCGACCCTGGGCGACACCACCGAACTGCGGCGTCTGAGTGTGCTGGACGGGCTGAGCCTTGATCGCCTGCAGCCCTGGATCGCCACCAATGGCAATCAGCTGCTGAACATCAACACCGCCAGCCAACGCGTGCTGGCGAGTCTCGAAGGGCTGGACATGGTCAGCGCCCAGGCGGTGATCGACGAGCGCCCGGCTTCCGGCTACGACAGTGTCCAGGACTTTATGCAAAGCCCGGCACTTGAAGGACGTGAGGTCAATCAGCGTGGGTTGGGCGTCAGCAGTTCACGCCTGCGGGCCACTGTCGAGGTGCGTGCCGGCGACCAATCCCTGCGACTGGTCACTGACTTTCAGGTCCACGCCGATGGCCGCCTCGACACGCTGCGCCGACGTTTTGCCCCCGCGCCTCCCTCTCACCTCGCGCATCTGGAGTCACCGTGACTGCCTGGCTTTACCTGCATTTCCCCATCAATACTGGCCAACCCCTGGCTTGCACCTGGTGGACGGCTGATTGCGCCGCATCGCATGGCGCCCTGGCTGAAGCCGCGACGCACCTGAAGGACCATCCCGTGGTATTGCTGCTGCCGACCGAAATCTGCAGCCATCATCAGGTCGAAGTGCCGGTACGCAGCGGCCGCTGGCGCCTGCAAGCGGTGTACTCGACGCTGGAAGAGTCGCTACTCGAAGACCCGCAAACACTCCATCTGGCCTTCGGGCCGTGGCAAGCCCGGCGGCGCTGCAGGCTCTTTGCACTGCCTGGCGAGTGGTTGAAACAGTGCCTGGCGCAGTTGGCCGAGCATGGACTGACACCTGTACGAATTCACGTCGACAGCGATTGCCTTGGCAAGGAGAAACCTGCCGCCCTCCTGTGCGCCGGGCGATGGTTGATCAGTGGCGCGGATCACCTGCGCCTGGCACTGGCGCCACAGGACGCGGACCAGCTGCACGCGGCGCTGCCCGCCGACCTGCACTGGCACGACCGCGATGAGCAGCCCTGGCAGCGCTTGAGCGAGGGTGCCGAACACGCCATCGACCTGCGCCAGGGCGACTTCAGCCTGCGTGCACCGGTTCGCCCGCCATGGCGGGGCTTGGGTGCCCTCGCGGCCCTGGCAATGATTGCGTTACTGCTGCACACCGTCGGCCAGCGCTGGCTGATCGAACATCACAGCGTACGGCTTGCAAGTGAAAACCAGAGGGCCTTCATCCAGCGCTTCCCGGATGAAACCCGCATCGTCGACCTGCGTCGACAGTTGCAGACCCGTATGCGGCAAACCCATGCCCCTGCTCACAACCTCGCCCGCCGCCTGGAACAGTTGGCCGAGCACTGGAGCCTCAGCGGCGGAGCGCTGGCCATTATTCGTCATCTCGATTATCACGCCACCGAAGGCTGGACGCTGGCAGTCAGCGCCCCCACTTTCGCCGACATCGAACGCCTTCGAGCGGGCCTGGCCGCCCGTGGCTTGAACGTCCAGGCCGAAGGCACCGTCCGCCAGCCCGACGGCGTCAGCGCCCAATTGCGCATCAAGGAGTGAACCATGCCCCATCGTCTTTTCCCCGCCTGGCGCCAACGCTGGCAACAACTGCAAGATCGCGAACGTACGGCCTTGATCGCACTCTGCGTTTTTCTGGCGACAAGCGCTTTTTACGGGTTGATCTGGCAGCCTCAACGCGAGGCCCTGACGGCGGCGAAAGCGCGTTATCACGACGAGCAGCAACTGGCCGATCTGATCAAGCGTCTGCCCGCGGTACAGCCTCAAACCGCAGCACGCCTGCAGGCCAGTGATCTGCCGGGGCTACTGACCCGCAGCAGCGCCGACGCCAACCTGAACCTCGAACGAATGGACACCGACAGCCACCAACGCGTCAGCCTGGAACTGGCCGGTGGCCTGGTGGACTTGCTTGGCTGGCTTGAACACCTCACCGCAGCAGGTGCGCAGGTCACCACCCTGGCGCTGGAAGTGGCCAGCGATGCCCAAGTCCGTGCACGCCTGCAACTGGAGGCCAAATAACCTTTCAAAAAATGATTCAATTATTCCGCGATCCGGCCGATACCCTGTCAAAGCCCCGCGGATTGAACCCACATGCGCAACAACCAACCGATTACCCAGAGAGAACGGACTTTCCCGGCCCAACAGCGGTTGATTTCGACCACCGATGCCAAGGGCATGATCAGCTACTGTAACGACGCCTTTGTCGAGATCAGCGGGTTCACCCGTGAGGAACTGCTGCGCGCGCCGCACAACCTGGTGCGCCACCCGGACGTACCGCCGGCGGTGTTCGCGCATATGTGGGCGACCCTGCGCCAGGGCCAGCCGTGGATGGGCATCGTCAAGAACCGTTGCAAGAACGGCGACCACTACTGGGTCAATGCCTATGTGACCCCGGTGTTCGAGAACAACCAGGTGGTAGGTTTCGAGTCGGTGCGGGTCAAGCCGACCGCCGAACAGATTCGCCGCGCCCAGGCGTTGTACCAGCGCCTGAACCAGGGCAAATCGGCGGTGCCCAAGCGCGACCAGTGGCTGCCGGTGGTGCAGGACTGGCTGCCGTTCATTCTGATCAGCCAGGCCAGCTTCCTGATCGGTGCCTGGCTCGACTCCTCCTGGGGCTTTGCCCTTGCCGCCGCGCTGTCGGTGCCGCTGGGGTTGCTGGGCCTGAGCTGGCAACAACGCGGTCTCAAGCGCCTGCTGCGCCTGGCCGAGCAAACCACCTCGGACCCGCTGATCGCGCAAATGTACACCGACAGCCGTGGCGTCCAGGGCCGCCTGGAATTGGCCATGCTCAGCCAGGATGCCCGTCTGAAAACCTGCCTGACGCGCCTGCAGGACAGCGCTGAGCACCTGACCGGACAGGCGCGCGAATCCGACACACTGGCCCACAACAGCTCCCGGGGCCTGGAACGCCAGCGTGTCGAGACCGAGCAAGTCGCTACCGCCGTCAACCAGATGGCCGCGACCACCCAGGAAGTGGCCAGCCACGTCCAGCGCACCGCCGACGCCACCCAGCAGGCCAACCTGCTGACCGGTCGCGGCCGCGATATCGCCGGCGAAACCCGTGAGGCGATTGAGCGACTGTCCAGGGCCGTGGGTGAAACCGGCCTGACCGTGACCCAACTGGCACGCGACAGCGACGAGATCGGCGGTGTGGTCGATGTGATCAAAGGCATTGCCGACCAGACCAACCTGCTGGCCTTGAACGCCGCGATCGAAGCCGCCCGTGCCGGTGAGATGGGCCGCGGTTTCGCGGTGGTCGCCGATGAGGTCCGGCAACTGGCGCAGCGTACCGCCGAGTCTACCGGGCAAATCCACACCCTGATCGCCAAGCTGCAACACACCGCCAATGCGGCGGTGCAGACCATGGATGCCGGTCATCGTCAGGCCCAGGAAGGCGTGGCGCGGGTGCTGGAAGCGGACCAGGCGCTGGTGGGAATCAGCGAAGCGGTGGCCAACATTACCGACATGACCACCCAGATCGCCGCCGCGACCGAAGAGCAGACCGCCGTGGCGGAAGAGATCAGCCGCAATATCAGCACCATCGCTGACCTGGCCGACCAGACCTCCGAACAGGCCCAGCGCTCAGCCCTGCTGAGCGAAGAGCTGACCCGGACGGCCAATGGGCAGTACTCGCTGGTGGAGCGCTTCAACCGCTGACACCGGGTCGTCTTGCTGGATTCAATTAATGTGGGAGCGGATTCATCCGCGAATAGGGACAACGCGGTCCGCCTGATAAACCGCTATTCGCGGATAAATCCGCTCCCACAAGGATTTCAGTCGTTCATTCAACGCCCGAGCAGGAAAGCCGCCACCCGCTCCGCCGCCGCGTCCAGGTGCTGCTCATGGGTAAACCCCGACGCCTTCAATGGCTTCAAGTCATGATCCCCCGCCACCAGCCAGCACAGCTCGATCGTCGGCGATAATTCATACCCCTCTACCGTCTGGCGATTGCCCAGCGCATCCCGCTCGCCCTGCACGATCAAGGTCGGCGTCTTCAACGCTGGCAAGTGCTCAACCCGTGGCTTTTCCGGTTTGCCCGCGGCATAGAACGGATAGCCCAGGCATACCAGTGCATCCGCCTCCAACTCATCAGCCAACAGGCTGGCCATGCGCCCGCCCATGGACTTGCCGCCGATGGCCAGCCGCCCTGCGACTTGAGGTCGCACAGTGGCATACACCTCACGCCAGCATTCGAGCAATCGAGCCTTGGGGTCAGGTGGGCGTTTACCGCCATCGACTCGGCGCTGGGCCATGTACGGAAACTCGAAGCGCAACACCCCAACCCCCCGCGCCGCCAGCTTGGCAGCCATCTGTTCCATGAACGTACTGTCCATCGGCGCACCCGCGCCATGGGCAAGGATCAGGCACGCTGCCGGCCCCTCACCCGCCTGAACCTGCGGGGCGTTCCACAACCAGCCCTGCTGCGCCCATTGATCCCCGTCAATACCGGCACCCTGCCCATTACTCATGCTTGCCTCGCTTTTGAAAAGTCTGCCTATAACCGTGGATGGAAACCCATACATGAACACAACCCGCAGTGCCGCCTACAACTATAAGGTGGTCCGCCAATACGCCATCGTCGGGATGGAGCTCGGTGTTTTTCTCGCGGCGCAGCTTGTCTGGCCTCGCGCCTCGCTTGCGACAGAGTGTCGCACCCCTTCCAAGGTAGTTTTGCAGCCCTGTCAATGCCCGACTAAGCTTCTTGCCAAACCGCTCCAAGCGGTTTTTCGATGGCACTGCTTACGGGCCAGACCTGCAGGGTCTGGGCGCTGTAAGGACGGTAGTGGCCGGTTCATGCCACTTCACGGTTCTTGTCGTTGCTCCCGAGGGGCAGAACGGCTGGTAATTGGCCTTGAAATATTGAACAAAAATGCTAAGGACTTGTATAAAAGATTGTGTACAATTGCCGCCGCTTGACGGCTGAAAGGCCCGTGGAATCGGCTTTGGCAAGGGTTGGCAGCGGCTCCATCGCGTTGCAAAGACCACACGGTTTATACATACTTGCGCCGATTTTCTACTTATAAAAACACCTAAACCGTGGAACCTTAGAATGAGCACAGCAATCAGTCCGACTGCTTATAACTATAAGGTAGTCCGCCAGTTCGCCATCATGACGGTGGTCTGGGGGATCCTTGGAATGGGGCTCGGCGTATTCATCGCCTCGCAACTGGTCTGGCCAGAGCTTAACTTTGACCTGCCATGGACGACCTTTGGACGCCTTCGCCCGCTGCACACCAACCTGGTGATCTTTGCCTTCGGTGGTTGTGCTCTGTTTGCCACCTCCTACTACGTCGTGCAGCGAACCTGCCAGACGCGCCTGATTTCCGACAGCCTCGCGGCCTTTACCTTCTGGGGTTGGCAGGCCGTCATCGTCGCTGCCATCATCACCCTGCCGCTGGGCTACACCACCACCAAGGAATACGCCGAGCTGGAATGGCCGATTGCCATTTTGCTGGCCATCGTCTGGGTGACCTACGGGGTGGTGTTCTTCGGCACCATCGTCAAGCGCAAGACCAAGCACATCTACGTCGGCAACTGGTTCTACGGTGCCTTCATCGTCGTCACCGCGATGCTGCACATCGTCAACCACATGTCGCTGCCAGTGAGCTTGTTCAAGTCCTATTCGGCCTACTCCGGCGCGACCGATGCAATGATCCAGTGGTGGTATGGCCACAACGCCGTGGGCTTCTTCCTGACCACGGGCTTTCTGGGGATGATGTACTACTTCGTGCCCAAGCAGGCCGAACGTCCGATCTATTCCTATCGCCTGTCGATCGTGCACTTCTGGGCACTGATCACCCTCTATATCTGGGCCGGCCCGCACCACCTGCACTACACCGCGCTGCCGGACTGGGCGCAGTCGCTGGGCATGGCCATGTCGATCATCCTGCTGGCGCCCAGCTGGGGCGGCATGATCAACGGCATGATGACCCTCTCGGGCGCCTGGCATAAGCTGCGTACCGACCCGATCCTGCGCTTTCTGGTGGTGTCGCTGGCGTTCTATGGCATGTCGACCTTCGAAGGCCCGATGATGGCCATCAAGACCGTCAACGCCCTCTCCCACTACACCGACTGGACCATCGGCCACGTACACGCCGGTGCCCTGGGCTGGGTGGCGATGATTTCCATCGGCGCGATCTACCACATGATCCCCAAACTGTTCGGTCGTCCGCAGATGCACAGTGTCGGCCTGATCAACGCGCACTTCTGGCTGGCCACCATCGGCACCGTGCTCTACATCGCCTCGATGTGGGTCAATGGCATCACCCAGGGCCTGATGTGGCGCGCCATCAACGACGACGGCACCCTCACCTACTCCTTCGTCGAAGCCCTGCAGGCCAGTCACCCGGGCTATATCGTCCGTGCCCTGGGCGGCGCCTTCTTCGCTGCCGGGATGCTGCTGATGGCCTGGAACGTGTTCCGCACCGTACGGGCCTCGAACCCGGTTGAAGCGGAAGCTGCGACCAAGATCGTCGTTGTGGGAGCTCATTGATGAAGCATGAAGCAGTTGAGAAGAACATCGGCCTGCTGGCCTTTTTCATGGTCATCGCCGTCAGCATCGGTGGCCTGACCCAGATCGTTCCGCTGTTCTTTCAGGACGTGACCAACAAGCCGGTCGAGGGCATGAAGCCACGCCCGGCCCTGGAGCTCGAAGGCCGTGACGTGTACATCGCCAACGGCTGTGTCGGTTGCCACTCGCAGATGATTCGCCCGTTCCGCGCCGAAACCGAACGCTACGGCCACTACTCGGTTGCCGGCGAAAGCGTCTGGGACCACCCGTTCCTGTGGGGTTCCAAGCGCACCGGGCCGGACCTTGCCCGGGTTGGCGGTCGTTACTCCGACGATTGGCACCGCGCGCATTTGTATAACCCACGCAACGTTGTACCCGAGTCGAAAATGCCGGCGTATCCGTTCCTGGTCGAGAACAAGCTCGACGGCAAGGAAACCGCCAAGAAGATGGAAGTCCTGCGCTCCCTGGGCGTGCCGTACACCGACGAAGACATTGCCGGTGCCCAGGCCGCCGTCAAGGGCAAGACTGAAATGGACGCCGTGGTCGCCTACCTTCAGGGCCTTGGCACCATCATCAAAAGCAAACGGTGACCTTGATGGATATCGGGATGATTCGTGGCCTGGGCACCGTCGTCGTGATGGTGGCCTTTATCGGGCTGGCGTTGTGGGTGTTCAGCTCTCGGCGCAAGTCCGAGTTCGACGAAGCGACCTTGCTGCCATTTGCGGATGACCCCGAGGCCATCAAGCATGTCGAGCAAGCGAAATCGGACGCGAGAGCTGCTAGGAGTAACAACAAATGACTACCTTCTGGAGTCTGTATGTCACCGTGCTGAGTCTGGGGACCATTTTTGCCCTGACCTGGCTGCTGCTGTCGACCCGCAAGGGCCAGCGCACTGAAGTCACCGATGAGACCGTCGGTCACTCCTTCGATGGCATCGAGGAGTACGACAACCCGCTGCCCAAGTGGTGGTTCATGCTGTTTGTGGGCACCATCGTGTTCGCTCTTGGCTACCTGGTCCTGTACCCGGGCCTGGGCAACTGGAAAGGCTTGCTGCCGGGCTACAACTACCTGGACAACGAAAAGCAGACCCCGTTTGCCAACGGCCAGACCGGCTGGACCGGCGTACATGAATGGGAAAAGGAAATGGCCCGCTCCGATGCGCGTTTCGGTCCGATCTTCGCCAAGTTCGCCGCCATGCCTATCGAAGAAGTCGCCAAAGACTCGCAAGCACTGAAAATGGGGGGCCGCCTGTTCGCCTCCAACTGCTCGGTGTGCCACGGTTCCGATGCCAAGGGCGCTTATGGTTTCCCGAACCTGACCGACACCGACTGGCGCTGGGGTGGCGAGCCCCAGACCATCAAGACCAGCATCATGGGCGGTCGCCATGCGGTCATGCCGGCCTGGGCTGAAGTCATCGGCGAGCAAGGCGTTGCTGACGTGGCCGGCTACGTACTGTCCAACCTGGACGGTCGCAAACCGCCGGAAAACGCCAAGGTCGACGTCGCCAACGGGCAAAAGCTTTTCGCTGCCAACTGCGTCGCCTGCCACGGCCCGCAAGGCAAAGGCACCCCCGCCATGGGCGCCCCTGACCTGACCCACCCGCAAGGGTTCATCTACGGTTCCAGCTTCGCCCAACTGCAGCAGACTATCCGTTACGGCCGCCAGGGCCAGATGCCTGCGCAAGAAGCGATCCAGGGCAACGACAAGGTCCACTTGCTGGCCGCCTATGTCTACAGCCTGTCGCAGGGTGAGAAGACCACCGAGTAAGGTGGGGGGATTACACGCAGGACCCATTCGCGGGCAAGCCCGCTCCCACATTGGTGATGTATTGAACCTGTGGGAGCGAGCTTGCCCGCGAAGCTTTTGAAGTCCCCGAGAACGGGAATATCAAGTTGTCCAAACAGTCAATTGACCCAGATCACTACACCATAAAATAGCTTTCCCCAACGCGACCAAAGGTCGCACCCTCGCACTCGGATCACAGGCGTATCATTGATCCCAGAGCGATACTCTTCTGACTGCGGCTGGCATGTACTGGCCGCGGCACTCTCCACTGCCGTGGGACTCACTGATGAGCAAGCAGATTCCGGTCCATGACGTTACCCCGCCTGCCAGGAAAGAGAACGACAGCGTAGACCTCTACGCCGCTCGGGAAAAAATCTACACCCGCGCCTTTACCGGGCTGTTCCGCAACCTGCGCATGGCCGGCGGTGCCTTTCTGTTCCTGGTGTATTTCGGCACGGTGTGGCTGAACTGGGGCGGTCATCAGGCGGTGTGGTGGAACCTGCCCGAACGCAAGTTCTACATCTTCGGCGCGACCTTCTGGCCCCAGGACTTCATCCTCTTGTCGGGAATGCTGATCATCGCCGCCTTCGGCCTGTTTTTCATCACTGTCTATGCCGGGCGCGTGTGGTGCGGCTATACCTGCCCGCAAAGCGTCTGGACCTGGATCTTCATGTGGTGCGAAAAGGTCACCGAAGGCGACCGCAACCAGCGCATCAAGCTCGACAAGGCGCCCATGAGCAGCAACAAGCTGCTGCGCAAGGCCGCCAAGCACAGCCTCTGGCTGCTGATCGGCCTTGTCACCGGCATCACCTTTGTCGGCTACTTCTCCCCCATCCGCGAACTGACCCTGGACTTCTTCACCGGGCAAGCCGATGGCTGGGCGTATTTCTGGGTCGGCTTCTTCACCCTCGCCACCTATGGCAACGCCGGCTGGCTGCGCGAGCAGGTGTGCATCTACATGTGCCCGTATGCGCGCTTCCAGAGCGTGATGTTCGACAAAGACACCCTGATCGTGTCCTACGACCCTCGGCGTGGCGAAACCCGTGGGCCACGCAAGAAAGACATCGACTACAAGGCCCAGGGCCTGGGCGATTGCATCGACTGCACTATGTGCGTTCAGGTCTGCCCGACCGGCATCGATATCCGCGACGGCCTGCAAATCGAATGCATTGGCTGCGCTGCCTGCATCGACGCCTGCGACACCATCATGGACAAGATGAACTACCCGCGCGGGCTCATCAGTTACACCACCGAGCACAACCTGTCCGGGCAAAAAACCCATAAACTGCGGCCACGCCTGATCGGCTACGCCGCGGTGCTGCTGTTGATGATCAGCCTGCTGGTCACCGCCTTCGTGATGCGCTCGCTGGTCGGCTTCGACGTCAGCAAGGACCGCGTGCTGTACCGCGAAAACGCCGAGGGCCGGATCGAAAACGTCTACAGCCTGAAAATCATGAACAAGGACCAGCGCGACCACGTCTACGTGCTGCAAGCCTCAGGCCTGCCTGACCTGAAACTGCAAGGCCCAGGCGAAATCCGCGTCGGCGCCGGCGATATCGTCAGCATGCCGGTGGAATTGTCGATTGCACCCGAGAAGCTGCCGTCGAGCACCAACGAGGTGTTCTTCATCCTCAAGGATGCCGACAACAGCGGCGTCGAAGTCCAAGCCAAGAGCCGATTCATCGGCCCACACGTTCGTTGAGAGAAGTACACATGCCTGCAGCAACTGCTTCCAGCCCCTGGTACAAACATCGCTGGCCCTGGTTCATCATCGGCGCCCTGGGCTGCTCGGTGGCCCTGACGCTGACCACGGTGACCATCGCCGTGCGCAACCAGGACAACCTGGTCAACGATAACTACTACGAGGCCGGCAAGGGCATCAACCGCTCCCTGGACCGTGAGCTGCTGGCGCAGACACTGAAGCTGCGGGCTACCGTGCACCTGGACGAGTTGACCGGCGAAGTCGAGCTGCACCTTTCCGGCGACAGCCAACCCGACAGCCTGCAACTGAACCTGATCTCCCCTACCCAGCCACAAAAAGACCGCAACGTGGCGCTGACCCACAGTGGCAGCGAACCGGGCCGCTATATCGGCCAGCTGGGTGACAAGGTCGAGGGCCGGCGCTTTGTCGAGCTGCTCGGCAGCCAGAACGGCCAGACCTGGCGGATGTTCGAAGAAGAGCAGGTCGGCCATGACGTGACGCTCAAGCTGGGTGACGAGCCGCTGCAAGGCGCAGAACACCTGGACAAATGATGGCGGCCCCGCAGCGACTTCAACCATGACCAACCCCACGCCCTGCTATCACTGCGCCCTGCCCGTTCCCGCGGGCAGTCGCTTCAGCGCCATCGTGCTTGGTGAGCCACGGCAGTTCTGCTGCCCGGGCTGCCAGGCGGTGGCCGAAGCCATCGTCGCTGGCCAGCTGGAAAGCTACTACCAGCACCGCAGCGAGGCGTCGACCAACCCCGATGCGCTGCCGGTGCAACTGGTCGATGAGCTGGCACTGTACGACCGCGCCGACGTGCAACAGCCCTTCGTTCGCCACGAAGGCGAGCTGGCTGAAACCACCCTGTTGATCGAAGGCATCAGCTGCGCGGCCTGTGGCTGGCTGATCGAGAAGCACCTGCGCCGCCTGCCGGCGGTCGCCGAAGCGCGGCTCAACCTGTCCAACCACCGCTTGCTGGTGCAATGGGCTGACAGCCAGCTGCCGCTCAGCGCCCTGCTCAGCGAGCTGCGCCAGATCGGCTATGGCGCTCATCCTTACCAGGCCGACCGCGCCGCCGAACATCTGGCTGGCGAGAACCGCACCGCCCTGCGCCAGCTGGGCGTCGCCGGGTTGTTGTGGTTCCAGGCGATGATGGCGACCATGGCCACCTGGCCGGAATTCAATATCGACCTCAGCCCGCAGATGCACACCATCCTGCGCTGGGTCGCGCTGTTTCTGACGACGCCGATCGTGTTCTACAGCTGCAAACCGTTCTTTCGCGGCGCGGCGCGCGATCTGCGCACCCGCCACCTGACCATGGATGTGTCGGTGTCGCTGGCCATCGGCGGCGCTTACATCGCCGGGATCTGGACAGCCATCAGCGGCAGTGGCGAGCTGTATTTCGATGCGGTGGGGATGTTTGCGCTGTTCCTCCTCAGCGGCCGCTATCTGGAGCGACGAGCCCGTGAACGGACTGCTGCGGCCACTGCCCAACTGGTCAATTTGCTTCCGGCCTCCTGCTTGCGCCTGGATGCGCAAGGCCGGGGCGAACGTATCCTGCTCAATGAGCTGTCGGTGGGTGACCGGGTACTGATCCATCCCGGCGCGGTGATGCCAGCCGATGGCCGCATTCTTGACGGCCAGTCGAGCATCGACGAATCCTTGCTGACCGGTGAGTATCTGCCCCATCCGCGCGGCATGGGTGACGCGGTCACCGCCGGCACCCTTAACGTCGAAGGGCCACTGACCGTTGAAGTCCTGGCGCTGGGGCAGGACACGCGGTTGTCGGCCATCGTGCGCCTGCTGGAACGGGCCCAGGCCGAGAAGCCGCGCCTGGCCGAAATGGCCGACCGCGCCGCCCAGTGGTTCCTGTTGATCTCGTTGATAGCCGCGGCCGCCATTGGCCTGCTCTGGTGGCAACTGGATGCCTCACGCGCATTCTGGATCGTACTCGCCATGCTGGTTGCCACGTGCCCCTGCGCCCTGTCTCTGGCGACCCCTACAGCCCTCACCGCCGCCACCGGCAGCCTGCACCGCCTGGGCCTGCTGCTGACCCGTGGCCATGTGCTTGAAGGGCTGAACCAGATCGACACGGTGATTTTCGACAAGACCGGCACGCTGACTGAAGGCCGGCTGGTGTTGCGCGCCATCCGTGTATTGGGCCACCTGAATGCAGACCAGTGCCTGGCGCTTGCGGCGGCACTGGAACACCGCTCCGAACACCCGATTGCCCGCGCCTTTGGCCGCCCCCCGGAGGCTGCCGAACAGGTGATCAACCACCCTGGCCTGGGGCTCGAGGGGGTGGTCGGCGATCATCAACTGCGCATTGGCGAAGCGCATTTTGTCTGTGCCCTGAGCGGCTGCCCGGTACCGGCCACACCCGAGAACAGCGGCCAATGGCTGCTGCTGGGCGACCTCCAGGGCCCCCTCGGCTGGTTTGCCCTCGACGACCGCCTGCGCAGCGATGCCCCGGCCCTGCTGGCCGCCTGCAAAGCCCGTGGCTGGAAAACCTTGTTGTTGTCAGGCGATCGTTCGCCCATGGTCGCCAGCGTCGCCGCAGAGCTGGGCATCGACGAGGCTCGTGGCGGTCTTCGCCCCGATGACAAGCTGAAGGTGCTGCAGGCGCTGCACGCCGAAGGTCGCAAGGTGTTGATGCTCGGCGACGGGGTCAATGACGTTCCGGTATTGGCCGCTGCGGACATCAGCGTGGCCATGGGCTCGGCCACCGACCTTGCCAAGACCAGTGCCGACGCCGTGCTGCTCTGCAACCGACTCGACGCACTGGTGCAAGCCCTGCACCTGGCTCGTCGTACTCGCCGGGTAATCATCGAAAACCTGCTCTGGGCCGGGCTGTACAATGGCCTCATGTTGCCCTTTGCAGCCCTGGGCTGGATCACACCGGTCTGGGCTGCTATCGGCATGTCGCTCAGCTCGCTGACGGTGGTCCTCAATGCCTTGCGCCTGACCCGCGTCAAGGCGCTACCCGAGCCCATGCCCTCAGCCACCGATACGCGGCCGGCCACCGCCTGACCAGGAGTTACCATGCCCGCGCTTTACGTGATGATCCCCGCGGCGCTCGTGCTTGTCGGTATTGCCGTCTACATCTTCTTCTGGGCGGTGGACAGCGGCCAGTACGACGACCTCGACGGCCCGGCCCACAGCATCCTGTTCGATGATCAGGACCCGAACCACACGGCTGCCGTGGATTCGAGCAAAAACGAGCAAGCGCCGCCCACCGACAAGTCGCCGCCTCGTGCCTGAGCTGTTGCCGCTGCTGGTCTCGGCAATCATTCTCGGCCTGCTCGGGGGCGGCCACTGTCTGGGCATGTGCGGCGGCCTGATGGGCGCCCTGACCCTGGCCATCCCCCAGGAGCAACGCGGCCGCCGCTTTCGCCTGCTGCTGGCCTACAACCTGGGCCGCATCCTCAGCTACGCCTGTGCAGGCCTGTTGATCGGCCTGGGCGGCTGGGCCCTGGCCAACAGCCCAGCGGCCATGGTGATGCGCGTCGTTGCAGCCCTGCTGTTGATCGCCATGGGCTTGTACCTGGCCGGCTGGTGGAGCGGTCTGACCCGCATAGAAAGCCTCGGCCGTGGGTTATGGCGGCACATTCAACCGCTGGCCACCCGCCTGCTGCCGGTATCGAGCCTGCCCCGGGCCTTGTTGCTCGGCGCCTTGTGGGGCTGGCTGCCCTGCGGATTGGTCTACAGCACCCTGTTGTGGGCCGCGAGCCAAGGTAATGCGCTGGACAGCGCCGCCCTGATGCTGGCCTTTGGCCTAGGCACCTGGCCGGTGTTGCTGGCCACCGGCCTTGCCGCCGAGCGCACCCAGGCACTGCTGCGCCGCCGCGGCGTGCGCGTCGCGGGTGGCCTGCTGGTGATCCTGTTCGGGCTGTGGACCCTGCCCGGCCCGCACCAACACTGGCTGATGGGCCACTGAAAGGCCCTTGACGCAAATCAACACGCCAAGCCGCCCCATTCCCTAGACTTTGGCCACTCACAGCCATTGCGGGGAACCCCACCATGCTCGACGCTCTTCGTTGGGACGCTGACCTGATTCGCCGCTATGACCTGGCCGGCCCGCGCTATACGTCCTACCCGACAGCGGTGCAATTCCACACTCAAGTCGGCTCCTTTGACCTGCTGCAAGCCTTGCGCGAAAGCCGCCGGGCCGCTCGCCCGTTGTCGCTGTACGTGCACGTGCCGTTTTGCGCGAACATTTGCTATTACTGCGCCTGCAACAAGGTCATCACCAAAGACCGCGGTCGCGCCCAGCCCTACCTGCAAAGGCTGCAGCAGGAAATCCAGCTGATCGCCTGCCACCTGGACCCCAGGCAAAGGGTCGAGCAACTGCACCTGGGGGGTGGCACCCCGACTTTTCTCAGCCACACCGAGCTGCGCCAGCTGATGCAGCACCTGCGCACTCACTTCAATCTGCTGGATGACGACTCGGGCGACTACAGCATCGAGATCGACCCGCGCGAGGCCGACTGGTCGACCATGGGCCTGTTGCGCGAGCTCGGCTTCAATCGGGTCAGCCTCGGCGTCCAGGACCTGGACCCTGCGGTGCAGCGCGCCATCAACCGCCTGCAAACCCCGGAGCAGACCCGCGCGATCATCGATGCGGCGCGAACCCTGCAATTTCGCTCGGTCAATGTCGACTTGATCTACGGCTTGCCCAACCAGACACCCCAGGGTTTTGCGAAAACCGTGGAAGAAGTCATCAAGTGGCAGCCTGACCGCCTCTCGGTGTTCAACTACGCCCATCTGCCGGAGCGCTTCATGCCCCAGCGACGGATCGACAGCAGTGCCCTGCCGACACCGGCAGCCAAGCTTGCGATGCTTGAAAACACCCTCCAACAGCTCACCGGCGCCGGCTACCGTTACATCGGCATGGACCACTTCGCACTGCCCGACGATGAGTTGGCCATCGCCCAGGAAGAGTCCACCCTGCAGCGCAATTTCCAGGGCTACACCACCCATGGCCACTGTGACCTGATTGGCCTGGGCGTCTCGGCAATCAGCCAGATCGGTGAGGTGTACTGCCAGAACAGCAGCGACCTGAACGATTACCAGAACGCCCTGGACAACGCCCAACTGGCCACCTGCCGCGGCCTTGAATGCAGCCCGGACGACCGTGTGCGACGCGCGGTGATCCAGCAACTGATCTGCCATTTCGAGCTGAATTTCACCGCCATCGAGCAAGCCTTCACTATCGATTTTCGCGGCTATTTCAACGCTCAGTGGCCGGCCCTTGAAGGCATGGCCGACGACCGCCTGATCGCACTCGACAGCACCGGCATCCGTATATTGCCCACCGGGCGGTTGCTGGTGCGGTCCGTGTGCAGGGTGTTCGACGCCTACCTTGGCCAACAGAGCCCGCAGCGGTTTTCGCGGGTGATCTGATCAGGATGGCCGCTGGTTTGAACAGTATGCGTGAGGTACCCTTACGGCTTATGTGTGTTTTCCCACAAGGAATGAAGAAATGTCCGAGCCCGTAAAACTACGTGCCCACAACCAGGCCCACTGCAAGGATTGCAGCCTGGCGCCCCTGTGCCTTCCGCTTTCACTGAACCTGGAGGACATGGATGCACTGGACGAAATCGTCAAGCGCGGTCGCCCATTGAAAAAGGGTGAATTCCTGTTCCGCCAGGGTGACGATTTCGGCTCGGTTTACGCTGTCCGCTCCGGCGCCCTGAAAACCTTCAGCCTGAGCGATGCCGGCGAAGAACAGATCACCGGTTTTCACCTGCCCAGCGAACTGGTCGGGCTGTCCGGCATGGACACCGAACGCTACCCGGTGTCGGCCCAGGCGCAGGAAACCACCTCGGTGTGTGAAATCCCCTTCGAACGGCTGGATGAGCTCTCGGTACAGCTGCCGCAACTGCGTCGCCAGTTGATGCGGGTCATGAGCCGGGAGATTCGCGACGACCAACAGATGATGTTGCTGCTGTCAAAAAAAACCGCCGACGAGCGCATCGCCACCTTTCTGGTCAATCTCTCCGCACGCTTCCGCGCGCGCGGTTATTCGGCCAACCAGTTCCGCCTGAGTATGTCACGCAATGAAATCGGCAATTACCTGGGCCTTGCCGTCGAAACCGTCTCGCGGGTATTCACGCGCTTTCAGCAAAACCAGTTGATTAACGCCGAAGGCAAGGAAATCCATATCCTTGACCCGATTCAACTGTGCGCGTTGGCAGGTGGATCGCTGGAAGGCTAAGCGAGGCTCGGAGCAGCTATACTGGCGGGCATCGCGCTTGCCAGGACCTGCACAATGCTTAACGATCCTTTCTGCATCAAATCCCTCATCCGCCCGGTACTGGACTTTCCGAAACCCGGCGTGATCTTTCGCGACATTACCCCACTGTTCCAGTCGCCACGAGCCTTGCGCCTGGTGGCCGACAGTTTTATCCAGCGCTATGTCGAAGCCGATTTCAGCCATATCGGCGCCATGGACGCACGCGGCTTTCTGATCGGTTCGATCATTGCCCACCAACTGAACAAGCCGCTGATTCTGTTCCGCAAGCAAGGCAAGCTGCCCGCGGATGTGATCGCCGAAGGCTATGCCACGGAATATGGTGAGGCGTACCTGGAAGTGCATGCCGACAGCTTGTGCGAGGGCGACTCGGTCCTGATCTTCGATGACCTGATCGCCACGGGTGGCACCTTGCTTGCCGCGGCGAACCTGGTTCGGCGCATGGGGGCTCAGGTGTTTGAAGCGGCGGCGATCATCGACTTGCCGGAGCTGGGCGGTTCGCAGCGCTTGCAGGCAGCGGGTATCCCGACCTTTTGCCTGACCGAGTTTGCCTTGACCGAGAAATAGAGCGATCTGTCGCTATCTGTTGGAGCGGACCTGGCCGCGATGGGGCGCGCAGCGGCCCCGGCGATGCTGAAACCGTCTGCATTCGCAAAGATAGGTTGCAGATGTCACGGGCCTCTGGGGGCGCTGCGCGCCCCATCGCG